>JAGAHT010000064.1:0-123414 GCA_017626945.1 Fibrobacter sp. | reverse complement strand
GTTGTGAATTGCTTTCAGATTTTCTAGTTTTACTAGTGCAATAACAACTCGGATTTCCCAAATTTTTTGGTGATTAGTGTTGTGAATTGCTTTCAGATTTTCTAGTTTTACTAGTGCAATAACAACCAATTATATTGCGACAATCCGAAAAAGGTAGTTGTGAATTGCTTTCAGATTTTCTAGTTTTACTAGTGCAATAACAACGTATATTCGTATTATCAAATACGACAAAAGTTGTGAATTGCTTTCAGATTTTCTAGTTTTACTAGTGCAATAACAACAATGACAATTCGCAATTAACAATCCGAAAAGTTGTGAATTGCTTTCAGATTTTCTAGTTTTACTAGTGCAATAACAACTGATTTGTTGTAACTGAATAAGTGTCAATGAGTTAGTTGCGGAATAGTGCTAAAGAAAAAATCGACTTTTTGAAGCCGATTTTTTCGTTTTTAGGGCATTTTTTGTGATTAGAAAAGCTCTAGTTGGAGAGCGGGCTTGGGTAAAGGCTTCTCCTTTTTTCCGTAAAAAACTTGTATTTTACCGAATTGCTTGTCTGTAATGCAAAGAATACTGACGGATCCTTTGGGAGGCATGAAACTCTTTATACGATTGATGTGAACCTCGGCGTTTTCAACCGAGGCGCAGTGCCGAACATAAATGGATAATTGAAATCTGGAAAAACCATCTTTCAAGAGATCTTTTCGAAACTGCGAATGGCGCTGCCTTTCGATTTTAGTTTCTGTAGGTAGGTCAAAGAAACATAGTATCCACATAATTCGATACTCGCTGAATCGATCCATCCTACACCTCGGGATAGATTAGTTTCTTTGTGACTCCCATATAGCATTTGGCGAGCGATGCCGTCGTTGTTGCAACGGCATTCATTAAGGGACTCCGCTCCCCATTAATAAAACAATCAAGAACAGGAATTTGCAGAATTTTGGCTTTGATGTCGGTGGACAGGTCCTTGGGATATTCTTTAATCTCGGCTAGAATATCTATTATTAATTTATCTACAATAGGTCGATACGGTTCCATTATATCGTCTGCCAAACAATAGGCATTATAACGATTATGATGATGAATGCCGAATGTCGGCAGCAAACCGCTAGAAACTAGAGCCCTTGCTACAACTCCTCGCAATATTGCGTAACCATAATTCAACATATTGTTTGGAGGAACTCCGTTCCTATCTCGAACAAAATCAGGAATATTGGGGAACATTTCTTTCCAATAATAAGCGGCGGCAACAGCTTCTCGATTGTCCACATCGCCACTTCGAACTGAATTTGCCCAAGTCGTCATATTACCGATTTCTGCCTTTCTTGCGGCTTTCAAGATGGCGGCTTGATTCATAATTTTCTGTTGGACCGTTTGTTGCCATAGCTGCTTTTTTAAGGGCAATGAAGCTTCTATCTGTGCTTGGAATCTTTCGCTTTGCAGGGTGTTTCCTGAAAGAGGGAGTAAAAGACCTGATGGCAAATGGGTCTTGTCACAGTTGATAATCGCACAGTTGTTTTCTAATAAAGCTCCTAGTAAAGCGTTGGTCACTGTAATTTGGGGTGAATCAAGGATTATGTATGCAATGTCTTCAATAGCCGCAGTAATGATTTCGTCGTCGCGTTTCTTAATGACAAGCTGGTTGTCCTTTAGGCTTAAATATGCCTGATTCCCAAAATATAATGTCCGTTTAATCATAGGCTATACCCATTTAGTATTCACCTACAGACTCAATTTGACCAATATGATTTACACGAACCTTTACAATGCCGTTTAATAAACTTAAACCACCACGTTTCCACGTTTTTCCCAAAAGCTTTTTGTTGTCGTTTAGCATCGTTTCTTGATGATGTCTAAAGAAATAGTCTCTGGTTGTAAATTTTTGTACCCTATACAAGTTTGGACTAATCAATGCATTATTCTTTGAATCTAGTAAATCGATTTTTTGCGGGTCAAAACCGGTTTCTTGATTCGGGAATACAAAGAATTCATTTTGCTTCATTGTGAACAGGAATTGCCATCCTAGCTCTTTGTTGTATTCTTTGTCAATGATTGGTAATCCCTTTGTGGCTCGTTGCGTCGCTTCGTAGAACGAAACGATATGTTCTTGCAAATTGCCGTCTGCATCCTGGAAAATCGCAACATGGTGATTGTTACCAGTATTCACGAAATCATGTCCTTTTCGCAGGGCTACAGCATTGTTTACAGCACGAATAGTAACACTCTTAATAGAAATTCCTTTTTCTTTATTCAGCCAAATAGGGTTATCCATTAAATTGTCAAAAGCTTTCTTTGCATCGTTATCGTACTCAGCTAAACGATCAAGTAATATTTGCTTTATTTTTCCATCAATCACTTTTTCAATAGATTTAGCATCTTTGAAATTTTGTGATGAAACTGCTTTACGAATAGTATAGGTCGTTTCGTATGATTTCGTTGTTACAATTTCCGGAATCTTTGTTGTGTGCATTTCGTCCAAATAAATAGGCGATTTTGTAAGTGCATTTTTCCCCGTAAATGCTTTCTTAGCATCACCATTAAATGCATTTAGCCTTTCGAGCAAAGCATCTCGATATTTGGCATTGCATACTGTTGCTATTTTTTCAGCAGTAAATTTTGCATCAATCTTTTCAGATTTTACATTTTCAGCCTGATAGCTTCCGTAAATAGACTCGTTGTGCAACTGTCCACGAGGAGTTAAAGTTTGTTGCTGATTTAACTTTCCATTTTTACCCTTACTGATATTTGTATTTCGTGTTACAACCTTATTTCGCGCCTTAATTGAGATAAGGGTATTTTCCAATTGCTCTTTTGCCTGTGCGCGGAATTCATCCAACGGAATCGGAGGAATGAAACAAAGTTTCCCCTTTTCGTTCCGGTAAAGTTCTTTTTGTTCTATAGTAGCTTCAATCCTTTTCACATCCGCAGGGTTTATATTGCTTAAATCATAATCCGCCAAATCTATGTATTCCTGTTCTGATTTAGGTACACGAGCATTTAAATTGTTCAAATATTGAATATAGCTGCGTTTGGTAAATGCAATCGTTAAAGCGTCCATCGCATGATGGCGATGATCATTTCGTTTTGTCCAGTCAATTATCTTAAGAATCGTTCTGCCATCTTTGTCTTTATAGGTTTCTGTAAGTCCTTGTTTGTTATACTTATCCCAATTCAATTCTTGCATAACATCAACGAGTTGCCAATCTTCACGGAGACGGTCTGTGATTGCTCCTGTTGTAGGAATCACAAATTTTACAACATCTTCAAGCATCTCGCGAGCTTTCTTCGCAATGTATTGAGAATCGCGTAAATCACGTTCTATGAATCCAGAAGGAATATCGGCTTCATGCATCAGCAAATTTTTGTATTTCGCCTTGCTAATCATTCCTTCGTTATACATTTTGTCTATACGAGACTTGTATTGTTCTGCGCCATTTTCTCCATATTTAGTAAGGACAAAATCGTAAGCGGTAGAGTTGCTTTTCTCTATGTTGATTTGTCTTTTTTCAAGAGTTTTGTTGGCGAAAGAATCGTCGAAACGCTTTGCCTGGGGAATTATATGTTCAATATCAAATTCCTTACTGAACAATTTTTCTTGAGGAATATACGTGTCTGAATAAAGAGTTTTGAATCCGTTAGATTCTAGTTCCTTATACAATCTATAACGAAGTAAATCATTTTTGCTGGGACGTTCCAAACCAAATTCGTTTATGAGAATTTTTCTATAATCGTCATAATCTGCGGCACTCTTTTTAATGGCGTTTGTCATTTCCTCCCGTTCTTTGGCGCTCTTCTTCAATTCTCTTGCTAATTCAATTCGAACTTCATCCGGCTTCCCGTAAGTGTCAATAATTAAATTGACCACATTTACCATTTGGTTCAAAATTTTTTCAACAACAGGATTCCTTAACGAGTTCATTGGAAGTGCGTCTAAATGATCTTTATAGACCTTATTTGCCAATTCTTCGCGAGTGAGAGAACGTTTTGAGTGTTTGTATCCTGCGGATGTACAAGCGTCGCTATACATTTGACCTTGTTTCATGAAAGGCAAAATCTTTTTAATTGCCTTTGCCGAAAGACTTCCATAAGCGTCTTCAAAGGTAACGCTTGCTAAAATGGCTGCATAGTCTTCTTCCATGTTACAAAGATTTCCAATCTTTGCAATGAGATTTCTGTTGCCAGTAATAGACTTGTCATCTTGGAATGAATATAATAGGTGCCAAAGTTTGAATAAAGGCTGATTTTCGAGTTCTGGAGTTGTCAATGAGGAATTGTAACTCAAGAAGTCTGTTCTGATGTTCAATTTTTCGAATGAGTTCTGAACGGTATTAAAGATTTCTTTTGCAGGCATCTTTTGGAAGTTGAATTCTCCGTAACCACTCATTTCGATAATACGACGATAAGCATCAAATAATTTTGATTGAGTCCGGTTTCCTTCTAGTTTATCGAAGTTTAAATCGTATTCACGGTATTCCTTGTTAAATAGAACTTTTAACGCATCTGATTTGCTTAATTGCTCCTTTACATTCAGTTCAGCAAATAATTTCTCTTTTTCGTCTTGCTTTAATGCGCAATACTCGCCAGTTTCCTTGCTTGTTAGCATCAAATTGTTTAGAACTTGCCATATGCGAAATTCTTGAAAAATTGGAGACGATGCGGGAATAACTTTAGGGCCTGATAAAACAGTTTTTGTTTGCCCATCAATAGTTCTATTAACTTTGCGACCTTCCAGTTCACAAATGCTGATTAATTTTTTTTGTGATTTAAGAGGCCTCTGATAGAATATAGTTATATCGCGAATTTCGTGCTTTAGTTTGGGAGTCAATTCCGGATGAAATTTTACTTGCGTTTCCCAAATCGTCTCAAATTCATCTAAATAGTCTTGACGATAGAAGACCTGATTTTTAAGACTGTAGTTAGGATTCTTGGCCAATTCATTCATTTGGAACTGTCCAACAGTCAAATGATTAATTCGTAACTCCTTACTGCGATCCCCAATATTTCCGAGATAACTACTTGTTCCACTTTTTTGACCATTGATATTTTGAAGAACAATTGCTAATTCCTCTAGCCCAATCTTTTCAGAAAGAGCATTCACTCGCCATTCGTAGTCTTCTTTTTTTTGGTCGAATCCCTTTGTTGATCGTTTAATGCCAACAATGTTGAACGGAGTCTTGCAAATAGCCCATGTAGCAGATTTATTTTTCCCTTCTACATTATGCTTTAAGGATTCGGTCAAGACATCTGGATAGAATGTTTTTTGAAAACTCCAAATTTTATCAAATTCCGTTTGCAAATCAGATGGATAGAATTCTGGTTCGTAGCGTTTACCTTGATTGAACAAGGAAAGGACTAGTTGACCAGGAGTTAAATTTTCATTATAGAGTTTTTCAGCAATAGCCATACCGTCAATCAGGGAACCCTCGTCAGAAGACTTTGCTTTTCGATTGCTCTTATAACCTCTTTTTTTGTTGATCATCAACAATACGCGTGCAAATTCTGTTAAAGAAATCTCTTCAGAGGCTGCTTTGGCTCTTAATCGATAGGTTTCAAATGTTGTGCCGTTTCCTTTTTCGGCAAGAATCGTCGAATCGTCAATAAAGCCATGTTCCTTGAGTAGTTTTCTTAGATGATCTCTACGTAATTTATAACGCTGTAAATTACGTCGCATAGAACGGCTTTGTGTTCGCCCTGCATTGCAGGAAATGCTTTTTCCACCGTTAAAATCTGCTACAGCATCCATGCAGGCTTTTTTTGATGCTGTATTTACAAAATTGTCGAAGCTGATGGTTCTTACGCCTAATTTCACAATAGAAGACTTTTCGCCTTCCTTTTCCGCTTCATTCACCACTGCCCAACCAATCGAATTGGTTCCCAAATCAAGTCCAAGAATCTTTTTCATTTGATTTCCTTTTTATTTCGTTACTCAAAATAATCAATTTTTGGGGAAAAAGTAAGGAAAAAATGGCTTTTTTTTGAAAAAATCGGCGATTTTTATGGAAATGCAGGAAAGAATAAATTATTAAATATAGATTCTTATTGTGACATATAATGACATCTCAAATTTTTTGTGTGATTTTTTTGAAAAAGAGAAAAAATGTGTTGACTTTCTGTATTTCTTTATGTATATTATTGTCAAATCTGAAAGCAATTCACAATAAGGATTATTCCGTTGTGAAAACATTTAGAGCGGCGCTTCATTCGAGGCGTCGTTCTCTTTATTTATGTGTGTTTAGAAAAAAAATCGCGAATCCCTTGACAACCTCGATCTGGTAATTTATATTTATTGGTGCTCAAAAGTGCATTTAAGTGCTTTGTGCTACTGACCGTTAAGCTCCGCCTTTTTATGCATGTAGGCGGAGGGAGGAAAGATGAAGAATGGCGTGAAAGCTGGTTGTGTCGGCATTTTGCTCGACGAAATTGTTCCCTGCCTCAAGGATACTGAAACTGGGGAAATCAAGGAAACTGTGGTGTTCAGGATTGAAAGCAGGTCTTTCCTGAAGAAGTTCAACGAAAAGAACGGATGGGGAATCAATTGGATCAAAACACCCAAAGAAGTCGAAGTTTTTGCTCTTGCGTTGAAGGAAAATAATGAAATTCAGGGGCTTGTCGGGGTGAGAAATGATGTGGATGCACGGGCTGCTTATATTCATTGGGCTTGTACCGCTCCGCACAATAACAAGAGCCTTGCAAAAATTCAAAAGTACATTGGTGTTGGAGGTCATCTTTTTGCTATTGCTGCGGACCGTTCTTTTGCCTGGGGATATGATGGATTTATTTATGGATTTGCCCTTAACAAAGAGCTGTTAAATCACTATATTGAAGTTTTAGGAGCAACTTATTTGGGTGCTATGCATCCGTATCAATTTGCTGTTAAAACGGAAGCATCTCAAAAACTCTTGGAGGTCTATACGTATGAGTGGAATTAGAAAACCTGCCGTTATTCTGGCGGATTCCATGGAAGAGTATTTGGCTCCTCCAGATCCGTATAAGAATCCCCCGAAAAGCAGATTGAATATCTATGAATTGGGTAAGTACGCCGAGCGGGTTGGAAAGGAATTTGACGAGCTGACTGCCGAAGAAATTCTGCAGTTCAAGATTCCTTGATCTCTTTTAATTTGGCAATCGGTGATTGTCAAATCGCAGATACCCCGATTTCATGTTTAGCTGGCTGACAGTGCGCAAATAAAAAACAGGGCGCTCGTTCGAACGCCCTGAGAGGTTTTGGTAGTGAAACCTTACTTGGAAACTCTGTAGGTCTTGTTGCCGACAATCACGAGCATGGCGCCCTTGTTGGTGAGGTGGATTTCTTCGCTAGCGGAGTTTGTCCTGGATGCGCTCAAGATGCGGCCGTTCATATCGGTGACCGTGTACTTGGTGCCAGCCGGTGCGTTGTCGATGACGATCGCGTTGTTGGTAGAGCGGACTCTGACACTGTTGTTCAGGCTGATTGCGGTGTTGATGCCCTGTTTCGGTTCCGGCTTTGCGCTCACCTTATAGAGCTTGCAAGATTCGAAGGAGTAGAACGTCGTGTCGTTGGCAATATTGATGCCGTTGTATTCGTTGGCGGTGACTTCCTTTTCCGAGACTTCCGGCTTCGGCTTCCAAATCTTGAAGGTGCCGCTCAAGTGCAGCATGGCGAGGTAGTGGACCAGGCCATCGTAGTAGCGGTACTGACCGGTCATGAACTTGGTGTCCCAAGCGTTCTGCAGGTTCTTCTTGATCTTGTCTTCGGAGCCTGGGGTGCTTCTCAAAGCGATGGCGGCAACAGCATTTGCACCGGCTTCGCCCTGCGTGTACTGTTCCTGCGGATTGGAGCCATCCCAGTTGAAACGTGCGTGCTGGTAGCCGTCCTTTTCAAAGAAATTGATAATTCTTGTGGCCATTTCAATTTCTCTGGTAGAGTCGGCACCGAACAGGTAATAGTCCATACCAAAGTTCATAGCGCTACGCATGGCGTCGTACATGTACTTGGTTGAATTATTATTGCCGTTGTATTGCTGCGGCTGACCATTGAAGGCGCTGTAGTCTGTGAACAAACCGGAGCTCGTGTTAGAAGACTTGTAAAGGTGTTCACGTGCAGCGGACACAGCCTTTTTCCACTTGTCGGTATCCTTTTCTGCCCAGCGGGAGATGAGTTCCAAATAGGCAGGCAAGTCATAAGACGGGTCGGAGAAATCGTTTCCGTTGCCAAGTGGCTGGAAAACGATAATGTAGTTGCCCTGGTTAAAGAGCTTGTGGCCTGGGTTGTTCCACATCTTGTCCATAATGTACAGAGCGTCCTTTCTGTACTGATTGTCATCCCAGCGGTTTGCTGCAAACAAAAGGGACATCATAAAGTACATTTCGCCGTCCGGTGCGCAGTTGTCGTCACCACCGAAGCCGTCATCTCTGCGCTGCCAGGCGAAGTAACCGTCCCAGTCTCCGCCCTTGTGCCACATGTGGTTCTTTGCCCAGTTCCAGAGCTTGTCAAATTCTTCTTTGTGGCCGGTCTGCACGGCAATCATCATACCGTAAGACATGCCTTCGGAGCGAACGTCGTTATTGTTGATATCCTTGATGTAACCTTCGTTACCATTGTCGAAAAAAACCTTGGAATTGTTGTCACCCTTGAAGTAGTGATCCCACATCGCATCCATTTTTTCCTGGATCTCTTCGTCGGTCTTGCCCAGGTAAGTCTTGAACGGGCTTTCGTAATTGCCGGTGTAGTAGGCGCCGTTAAACGCGGAACCGTCTTTTTCGCAGTCCGGACCGTAGTAGGCCTCGTTTTCATCGAAGAAGTTGCCCGTGTAGACCTGGGATTCTGCAGCAAATGCGGCGGCGGTGCTCAACAACAGGGCGGTAGATAATTTTTTCATATAATACTCCCTAAGTAAAAACCCGCCTATAATATAAATAGGGCCGTCTTGGATTGCATTAGGTACGGGGCAATTGCCGTTGTATATAAAAACAACGCGGTTTTGGCATGTAATTGACATTTTGTTTAGTTATATTTCCCATTATGCCTTCACGCACTTATGCGGCCATTGACTTAAAGTCGTTCTTTGCCTCGGTGGAATGTATCCTCCGGGGGCTTGACCCGCTGAAGGCGAAGCTCGTGGTGGCCGACGAGAGCCGCACCGAAAAGACGATTTGCCTCGCGGTGACGCCTGCGCTCAAGGCTTACGGGATTCCGGGGCGCGCGCGGCTTTTCGAGGTGAACCAGAAGGTGCGCGAGGTGCTGCGGCGTACCGGCGAAAAGATCGAGTTCACGATTGCGAAACCGCAGATGGCGAAGTACGTGGAATATTCCACGAAGGTGTACAATGTCTACCTAAAGTACGTGAGTGCCGAAGACATTCATGCGTATTCCATCGACGAATGTTTTTTGGATTTGACGCGCTACTTGAAGCTTTATAAGAAGACGGCCCGCGAACTGGTGAAGACGATTATCCAGGATGTTTTCACGACTACGGGAATAACGGCCACGGGCGGAATCGGGACGAACTTGTACCTATGCAAGATTGCGATGGACGTGATGGCGAAACATGTGGAAGCGGATGCCGACGGCGTGTGCATCGCGGAACTGGACGAGATGAGTTACCGCAGGCAGCTTTGGTCGCACAGGCCGCTCACGAGTTTTTGGCAAGTGGGGCGCGGCATTGCGGAGCGTTTGGAAAATTGCAGGCTGAATGCGGGGCGCGGCATTTACACGATGGGCGATATTGCTCGCGTGAGTGTGAAAAATCCCGAAGCGCTGTACAATCTGTTTGGCGTGAATGCGGAAATTTTGATTGACCACGCTTGGGGTTACGAGCCTTGCACGATTGCGGACATCAAGAGGTCGAAGCCTCGGAACAGGAGTACGGGCGAAGGCCAGGTGCTGCAGGATCCGTATCCGTTCGACAAGGCGCGTCTCGTGGTGCGCGAAATGGTCGATACGGTTTCGATGACCTTGATTGCGCACGACTTGGTGACAAACGCGATGGTGCTCACGGTGGGTTACGACCGCGAAAATGTGGACAAGGGAATTTACCGTGGCGAAACGGTGATGGATGTTTATGGGCGTTTGCTCCCGAAGCCTGCCCACGGTACGGCGAGCATTGGCTATTATACCAGCTCGCAGTCGGTGATGGCCGATGCGGTAATGAAGCTTTTTGACCGCATTGTGGACCCAAAACTGACGGTGCGCCGCCTGAACTTGGTGGCCGCCGACATCGTGGATGCAAGTCACGAACAGTACGACCTGTTTACCGACGTGCAGAAGCAGGAAAAAGAAAAGAAGCGCTTGAAGGCGGAACTCCTGATCAAGAAACGCTTCGGCAAGAACGCGATTGTGAAGGGAATGGATTTGCAAGAAGGCGCCACCACCATTGAACGCAACGGACAAATCGGAGGACATAGGGCTTAGACGAGAGAACGCTCGCTGCGCTCGCTACAGACGAAAGACGAGAGATTATGATTGATAATTACAAAGACATCATTGATTTGCCGTATCCGCGGAACGACTGGAATTTCATGATGAAGCACCCGCGTATGAGCATGGTAGACCGCGCGAAGATTTTCCACCCGTTCGCGGCGTTGCGCGGGCATGCCGAGGCGCTTGACGCGACGGCTGAACGCAAGCAGGATGCCGTGGCGAACGAATTGACGCTGGACGATCAGGAATTCGGCGCCTAGATTTGCTGTTTCTTTAGGTTATAGTTTTAAACTATAATTAAGGATACAAAAGTAGTATAAGTCGTAGCCCTTGTGATGGCGGGGTCGCTTTTTTATTTTTGGCACCGCTTATGCGTACTAGTGTTTTTTCAAATGGAATTATTTGGTTTGGTGTCGCGATTTCCGTTTCTGAGATTGAGGCGGGTATCGAGATCGGCTCCGCGGCGGCGAGGGACTCCCTGTGGCTTCCCCTGGTTCTTGGTCACCTTCTGGGTGGCGTGATGCTGTTCTTTGTCGGTCTCATCGGTGCGCGTGTGCGCCTAAATGCCATGGAGACGACGGCTTCGACTTTCGGCAAGTACGGTTCCAAGTTTTTTGCGGCGTTGAATGTGTTCCAGCTGCTCGCGTGGGTGGCCGTGTTGAATGCGCAGGGTGCGTCGGCGCTTTCGGGGCTCAATCTGCCGATTTCTTTCCCGCTGACTTGCGTGATTCTTGCGGTGCTGATTGCGGCGTGGGTCTATGTGGGCCTCAAGCGTTCGGCGAACGTGGCGACGGTCGTGATGGCGGCCCTTGCGATTCTGCTTGCCGTGCTTTCTGTTAAGTTGTTCGGTATCTCCCCGACGTCTGGTGCCAAGGCCGCTGCCGTACTTGGTTTTTGGAATGTTTTCGAGATTTCGATTGCCATGCCCATTTCGTGGTTGCCGGTGATTTCCGACTACACCAAGGATGCCGAAAAACCGGTCAGGGCAACGGCGGTTTCTGCCGTGGCGTATTCGCTGGCGAGCCTCTGGATGTATTTTATCGGAATCGAGATTGCGGGAATTGGGGCGAGCAACAACATCGCGCAGGCGATTCTCTTGGCGGGCCTCGGTATCCCGGGAATCGTGATTGTGGTGCTTTCGACGGTGACGACCAACTTCTTGGCGGCGAACTCGGCCGGTGAATCGGCAAAGGCAATTTACGGCAAGCTGAATCCGAGGGCGGCGGGTGTTGTCGTGAGCGTTCTGAGTGCCGTCCTTGCGATTTCGGGAATCATGGATCATTACATCAGTTTCCTTTACCTGATTGCGTCTGTATTTGCGCCCATGGCTGCCGTGTTGCTGGTTTCGTTCTTCTTTGCGAAGGGCCGTAGCGAAAGTCTCGGCGCCTGGCTCTGGAACTTTTTGGCGTGGCTTGCGGGTTTTGCGGTTTACCAGGTGGCGGAACGCCTGGATTCCGTGTTCCTCGGCCCGACACTGATTGCGGTTATTGTTTCGGCGGCGCTAGCCTATGCCCGCGTTCTCAAATTTCTATTTTTGAATGGTCATGCCACAGAAAAAGATAGCGCTCATCAATGATATCACGGGGTTCGGACGCTGCTCGATTGCCGTCATGGCGCCTGTCGTTTCGGCGATGAAGATTCAGGCGGTTGCGGTGCCGACGGCGATCCTTTCGACGCATACGCAGTTCCCCGAATACTATTTTGACGATTACACTCCGAAAATGCGCGACTATATCCAGACCTACAAGAATCTGGACATGTCGTTCGACGCGATTGCGACCGGTTTTTTGGGTTCCGAAGAACAGGTAGATATCGTTATTGATTTTATCAGGACCTTCAAGAAACCCGGCGTGTTCACCCTTGTCGACCCGGTGATGGGCGACGACGGACTCCTCTACAAGACCTATACGCCCGCGCTTTCCGAAAAGATGAAGGGCCTGGTTCGTTATGCCGATATCCTGACCCCGAACTTGACGGAACTCTGTGCGTTGACCGGCACGGAATATCGCGACGGCAATTTCAACAACACCGAACTGGAAAACCTTTGCCAGCAGTTGAGCTCCCAGGGGCCCGAACATATCGTGGTGACCGGAATCCATTGCGAAGACAGACAGATTATGAACTTTGTCTACAGCAAGGGCGAAAAGCCGAAAACGGTCATGGTGGACCGTATCGGTGGCGACCGTAGCGGCACGGGCGATGTCATCAGTGCGGTGATTGCCGGAATGTACTTGAATGGGCACGACTTTTACGACTCGGTCAGGCGTTCGGCCGAATTTGCGTCCAAGTGTGTCGCCTATTGCGAAGAACAGCACGTCCCTACGCATTGGGGGCTCAGTGTCGAGATGTTCCTTCGCGACTTGATGGAGGACTGACGATGGTTTTGTATACAGTGACTGGGCATGTGGGAGAGGCCGGCTATCTGGATATCGCGAATAGCGGCGATCTCACCGGCAAGAACATCTATGTGAACATGACGAACCGTTGCCCCTGCAACTGTGTCTTTTGCCTGCGTCAGACCAAGAAGATGATGGAGGGCAATTCCCTCTGGCTCAAGGAGGGCGAACCGAGTGTCGACCGGGTGATGGATCTTTTTGCTCCGTACGACCTTTCCGTCATCAACGAACTGATTTTTTGCGGCTATGGCGAACCGCTCGAAAGGGTCGCCGATGTCTGCGAGGTGATTGACCGCCTCAAGTCAAAATACCCGGACCTGAAAGTGCGCGTCAATACGAACGGCCTTGCGAACCTTGTTCACGGTCGCGACATTACGCCGGAGCTCGCGGGCCGTTTCGACACGGTGTCCATTTCGCTGAATGCGCCGGATGCCGAGGAATTCCTCGCGCTCACGCGTTCCAAGTTTGGAATCGGGTCCTTCGAGGCGCTCCAGGAGTTTGCGGTCCTCGCGAAACGCCATGTGCCGAACGTGGTCATGACGGTGGTCGAGAAGGTGATGTCCGAAGAAAAAATCGAACTTTGCCGCAAGTTGTGTAATGACCTGGGCGTGACCCTGCGCGTTCGCCCGTTCGAATCGTAATAAATTTTGTTTATTTTACTTGACTGATTAATAGGTTTTGTCTATATTTTATCCCTACAAAAGCAATAGGAAACTAAAAATTCAAATCGAAGGTGGCTACGACCCATGACTCTGCAACAACTCCGCTATGTAATCGGTATCGCCAAGGTGGGCTCCTTTAACAAGGCTGCCGAAAATCTGTTTATTTCGCAACCGTCGCTGACGGCCGCTATCCGCGACCTCGAAGAAGAGATTGGCATCGTGATTTTCAACCGCACGAGCCGCGGCGTGTCGCTTACGCCGGACGGCGAGGAATTCGTGGCCCAGGCGAACCAGCTGTATCACCATTACGAGACTCTCCGTGGCCGTTACGACAAGGCCGTGCAGCAGAAGAAGAAGTTCGCCGTTTCGACGCAGCATTATTCCTTCGCGGTCAAGTCCTTCGTGGAGATGGTGAAAAAGTTCAATATCGACGAATACGAATTCGCTCTCCGCGAGACAAAGACCAAGGACGTCATCGACGACGTGGCAGGCCTCAAGAGCGAAATCGGAATTTTGTACCTGAGCAATTTCAACCGCAAGTACATCAACTACCTGTTCAAGGAACGCGACCTGGAATTCCACCACCTGATCGATTGTAAGGCTTATGCCTACATGTGGAAAAATCATCCGCTCGCAACGCGCAAGTCGGTGAACCTGATGGACCTTTCGCAGTACCCCTGCCTTTCTTTTGAACAGAGTGAAAGCGGTAGCTACTACTTTGCCGAAGAGATTTTGAGTACAAACGAATATCACCGTACCATCAAGGCGAACGACCGTGCGACTATGCTGAACCTGATGGTGGGCCTGAACGGCTATACACTCTGCTCGGGTATCATCAGCGAAGAAATCAACGGTTCGGACTATGTGGCGGTCCCCTTCAAGGACGCGAAGGGCGAAGATGACCGTACCATGGAAATCGGCTACGTGGTCAAGAAGAACTTTATGCTCTCGACCATCTGCCGTATCTACATTCGTGAAATGGAAGAGTATCTCCAGAACTATACCGAATCGCACAAGCAAAGGTAGGCGCAGCTTCGGTGGCGCCCCTTGAGGCGAAGGGGCCGAACATTTTCTACATTGAAATGTAGATGTTGCAGCCCATTCGAAATATCGCGATTCTTGCCCATGTGGATGCCGGAAAGACGACGCTTTCCGAGCGGATTCTTTTTGCGGCCGGCGAGGTGCGCAGGCCAGGCAAGGTCGAGGAAGGGCTCGCGACGATGGACTACCTGCCCGAAGAAAAGGACCGCGGTATCACTATCGAAAGCGGTGTCGCCCATTTCGAGTGGAAAAATACCTGGTTCAACTTTATCGATACGCCGGGGCATGTGGATTTCGGTGCCGAGGTGGATACCGCGCTTACGGCGGTCGAAGGGGCCGTGCTCGTGGTGAGTGCCGCGAGCGGCGTGGAGACGCAGACGGTGGCCGCGTTCCGCAAGTTGCGCGAGGCGGGCGTCCGTACTATTTTGTTTGTAAACAAGCTTGACAATCCCGACTATTCGCTGGACGAGACGCTGATCAATATCGAGGAGGTGCTGGGCGTGCGCCCGGTGCTGATGACGCTCCCCGAATACGGCGGCGGCAAGATGACGGGCGTGCTCGATGTGCTGAGCAGGAGCCGCCTGGTGCATTCTGCGTCCGGCGAGGAGGTCGTGGACGATTCCTGGCCGCAGGCGGGCGAGGTGAGCGGATCGACCGCGAAGCTCGACAAGCATTACGCCGAGGCGGTGGAATTCGCGAGCAACTTTGACGACGAGGTGCTGGGTCTTGCGCTCGAGGGGAAGGCTGTTCCTCCGAAGATGCTCCTGCGCGCCCTCAAGGAACTGGCGAAGAGCGATGATTATGCGCTCTGCTACGCAGGTTCTGCAATGGAGGGCTTCGGCGTGCGCAGCCTGGTGACGGCTCTTTCGTTCTTCTTGCCGGATGCGCCCGAGTTTGCCGAAGGCGAGCTCGGGCAGGTGATCCGCTTGCGGCATTTCAAGGGCGTGGGCGAAATTTCGCTTTTCCGCAGCCATGCCGACATGGAGCGTAAGGAGTGGCCCGCAGGTTTCGAGTTCTCGCGGCTCAAGGCGAACTTGTTGCAGCCGGTCGACGAGATCCGTTCGGGAGACATTTACGCCGTGCGTACCCCGTTCGAGACGGAGCTTGGACAGATTATATATAGGGACGGTTCGGTGACGGGGCGCTCGTCGCCGGATGCGGATGGTGCGGCGGATCCCGCGGATGCGGCGCGCCCCTCGATTCGCGACAGGTACCAGCCCCTGCTGCAGACGCGTATCGAGTGCCTGGGTTCCGAGGATTACCTCCACGTGGAAAAGAGCCTGAATACGCTTAGTCGCATGGACCCGAGTTTCCGCGTGCAGAAGGATGACGGTGGTTTCTGGTACCTGCATACGGTGGGCGAGGTGCAGCTGGACGTGCTGCTGGCCCGCCTCAAGCGCGAGTTCGGCTGCGAGGTGCGAGCGGGGGCTCCCGAGGTGCGTTGGCAGGAACGCCTCTGTCATGCGGTGGGGCCGGTAGAGAATACCTTCCAGCTCGGCCCCCATAAGATTTCTATCAAGCTTTCGGCGACACCGCTCGAGGGCGACGCCCACGACATCCGCCTTTCCGCGGAATTCCTCGAGGCGGCTCCCCGCGAAATTTTGGCGGGTGTGCGCTCTGCGCTCCTGGAATCGACCGAAGTGGGCGTGCTCGGCAAGGGGGCCCTGGTCGGCGTCCGCTTCGAGGTCCACGAATTCACCTGGACCGAAGGGGCGCTGCCGCCCATGATCAAGAAGGCCTGCGCCGATGCGGTCGTCAAGCTCATCAAGCCAGCCGATGTGCAGCTCTACGAACCCATCATGGAACTTTCGCTGGAATGCCCCGTGAACTTTGCGGGGCTCGTGACGGGCGATATCCAGTCCCGCGACGGCAAGGTGAAGGAAATCGGGGGCGACGGCAGGACGCATTTCTTGAAGGCCGATGTCCCGCTGCGTAATATCTTCGGCTATGCCACCGGAGTCCGGAGCATTAGCAAGGGGACTGCCCTCTATAGCATGAAGCTGCTTGGGTACAGGCCCGCGTGATTGCCTTGCATCGTTTTTCTTGCATAATGGGCTCGCGTTAGCGTACCCTCAAATTTTTTTGTTTTTCTTTTGACAATTAGAAAATAAAAGACGATAAAGTAAGTGTGGTGCGTCTTTTTGTAATTTCCGCTTTCGTCCGATAAAAAAATGAAAGAAAATTTACAAATGTTAGACTTGCCAGAACTTGGAGAATTTTCTATCATTGATTAATTATGACGATTAGTTTTATTTCTGTTTCGAGAAAATTGTCAGAAAGTGTCATTGGAAATTGGCTATATTTAAAAGTAGTCGCCAGTATCAAATAAAATAGTTTTTAAAGCGGGCTTTTCGCCTGTTTGGTATAAACCGTTTATCCTTTGGGAGTTCCAAAGGGGTTTTGAATTGTCGTCTTTCAAAAAAAGGAGCACTATGTACAGTCAGGAAGCCCAGTCCCTCATCAAAATCGCCCAGCTCAATCCTGCCGACCGTTCCCAGGTGGTACGCCGCCTTTGGAACATTCACGAAAAGTCCCTGATGAAGTATGCGGTCCGTCTTTCTCGTACCATGGAACCGGATTTCGCCATGCGTGGCATGAACGATGCCGCCCGCCGCGACTTCCTCATGGGCGAAGTCTACGAGACCTTCGACGACGCGGTCATGCTTTATGATCCGTCGCACAAAGCCTCTTTCGTCACTTACCTCTACAACAAGGTCTATTGGAGGTTCCACGACGAAAAGTGCACCAATTCGGAACGCGCCGACCGCGAAGTGTCCTGCGACAAGATGTCGTTCGAAGAGGACATGAGCGAGGACGAAATCCTCTCGATGTGTGCCTACGGCTCCGACGAAAATGGGGATTTGACAAATGCCGATCTTAATGACGATATAGAGTATAGAATTGAATTGAAGGAATTGATGTCGACGATGTTGGATGCACTGGGCGGTGCCAAGGAACTGCTGGACTTCTGCGAGACGCACCTTGCGACTCTCGAGCGTTGCGACCGCTACGAAGAATCCGAAACGGCAAAGGCTCTGGACTGTACCCGTGCCACGGTCTATAACCGCCTGAAGGCCATCCGCAAGCTCCTTGTAGAAAAGGGCGTCGACAAGGACTTCCGCTACTTCCTGGCGGCTTAATTCCGCAGACTGTATAATAGAGAGGGATATGATGAAGAAAGACGATCAGTATTTTAAGAAGGTTTATCAGAACCTTAAGAAGACGGACAAGCGCTCCGACGCAAGATCGAACAGGCTGGATTTTGCGGACCTCAAGATCCTGGAGTACTGGGTGCGCATTGTCCGTGACAGCCCCGAAAGCCTGAACAAGGAAATTGCCATCCGCCTGGTGAACGAGCCTTACCGCAGCGCCATCGTGGAAGGGTTTATCGAGACTCTCGGCGGCTACATCAAGCCGAAACGCACGGTGGCAAAAAAGAAAAAGCAACCGGTCGAGTTCAGCAATGAACGGGATTGCGATGGAATCGAAGACGAACTCTTTGACGACCTCCTCGATGAAGAAGAGGCATTCGATGATGGCGATGTCGTGATGGATACAGAATATTGCGATAGCCGTTTCTTGAGGCAGATTTGCCGCTACCGTAAGGAAATCAAGCTGGGCGCCCGCGAACAGGTGACCGGGAATCTGCTCAAGACGATAGCCGATGTCGAACCGTCTTCGATGGCGCCGTTCCTGTACAAGCGCGTACAGAATGTCATCTGCGAGAACTTCGAGAAGTATGCGCTGAAGATGCTCTCGCGAGGGGTCTCGGAAAATGACCGCGTCTATAAGCGAGTGCAGAAGGTCAAGGAGACCTACCGCCTGAACGACGCCGAGACCGAAATGCTCGTGTATATGTGGCTGCACAACCGCGAGGAACTGCAGATCGATTCGGACGGGGAGTTCTTTGGCCGCCGTCGCCGTCATTTCGGCCCGCCGAATATTACGCAGAGCATGCTCCGCGAGCTTGCCCGTGCGACGGGCCTCGATCAGGACTATGTTTCGAGTCTGTTGGGCAAGAACGGCACGCTCCGTATGCTGAACTTGTGCGACGACGATCTCGACATTCCCCCCGAAGTGCAGGCCTACCTGAACGGTTACGGCGACAGCACGGGACTCAAGGCGTTCCGTCTTGCCGAACCGGGGACGATCCCGTTTGCGCAGCTGCAGGGCGGAAATCCCGATGCGCAGCTTGCGCTCGACATGGTCAAGAATCACGACTACAAGCATCCGCTGAACATCTTGTTCTACGGCGTAGAAGGTTCCGGCAAGACCGAACTTGCGAAGGCGATTGCGAAGGAGGCTGGGCTCCCGCTGTGGGAAGTGAGTATCGATGCCGACAATGCGGAACCGGGACGCCGTATGGAATCGCGCACGCAGAGCCTGATGTATTACCGCGTCCGTGCGGCGATGCTTGCCAACTGGCAGTGCGAACAGGAACCGGGCATCATCATGATCGACGAGGCGGACCTGGTGCTGAATGGATTCGAGAAGGGGAGCCTGAATCACTTCTTCGAAACGCTGCATACGCCCGTCATCTGGATTACCAATTCCCTGCACTTTACGGAAGGGAGCACCCGCCGCCGCTTCGATTTCTCGATTGCGTTCAAGGGGCTTTCCAAGGATGAACGCCTGAGTATGCTCGATTCCGTACTCAAGGCGCAGTCTGCCGAAACGATGCTTACGCCCGAAGAAAAGCTGAAGCTCGTGGTGGAATACCCTGCGATGGCCGGCGGGTTTACGCTCGCGACGCAGCGCACGCGTGACCTGCTTGCCTGCGGTGCCGCAACCCAGGCGTACCCGACCATGGCGCGTATCCTGAAGGCGCATACGCAACTTCTCGGAATCAAGAACGGGACGCTTCGCGACGTGGAATGTCACGCTCCGTCGTATTCGCTGGGCGGCCTCAATATCGAGGGTTCCGTCGACGAAATTATGGGGGTCGTGCAGGCTTACGATGCGGTGTGGAAGGGCCTTGACGAAAATTCGGCGCCGAACTCGCTGAACATCCTGCTCTACGGTCCTCCGGGTACCGGCAAGACGGAATTCGTGCGCCATATTGCGCGCACTTTGGGTCGCAACCTCGTGGTGCGCAAGGCGAGCGATCTTCTGGGAATGTTCGTGGGTCAGACGGAAGCGCAGATTGCCGCCGCCTTTGAAGAGGCCGAACGCTCTAAGTCGATCCTGTTCTTCGACGAAGCCGACAGTTTCCTGCGCGACCGCAGCGGAGCCATGCAAGGGCACGAAGTCTCGAAGGTGAACGAAATCCTCACCCGTATGGAAAGCTTCAAGGGAATCTTCATCGCGGCGACGAACTTCGACAGTTCGCTGGACGCGGCGAGCCGCCGTCGCTTCGCGCTGAAACTCGGGTTCGGCTACCTGAAGCCCGATGGCGTGCGTCACATGTGGGACGTTTTCTTCCCGACGCTCTCCTGTCCGGATACCGTCGCGAACCTCCCGATGCTTACGCCGGGCGATTTCAACGCGGTGAATGGCCGTCTGCGTTACTTGCCCGAAAGTGTGCGCACGGCAAGCCGCATCGAGGCGGAACTCCGCAAGGAGCTGCAGGCGAAGGATTCCCATGCTGGCCGTACCATGGGCTTCTAAACGCGGCGCGTTTAAAACACTTCCTCTCTAAAAAATACCGTGCGTCATGCCGGTGTGTTGTGGTAAGGGACCGTGTGGGCGAAAGCCTGCACGGTTTCTTGCTATTTGACGGCGAACAAAATAAGCCCTCAATAATAATTGAGGGCTTTTATAATTTTGTTGTTATGGCTCGTGATTACGAACGGTTCTTCTTGGCGCGGCGACGGAAGTGCTCGATAAGCGGAGCGACCGTTTCCTTGAAGTCGTCGTGGGTCTCGATGCGCACGAAGTCGATGGACATGCGCTGGAACAGCTCCTTGGTCGCCTTGCCCTGACGCTTTGCCTCGCGGGCGAATGCTTCGCGGAAGGCGGCGTCGCCGGTGTCGATCAGGAGCGTTTCGCCGGTTTCAGGATCCTCGAGTTCTACGAGGCCTGCGGGCGGGAGTTCCATTTCGCGCGGGTCCACCACCGAGACGGCAAGCACGTCGTGGCGCTTACGGAGAATCTTGAAGGCGTTCTCGAAACCTTCGTCCAAAAAGTCGCTCATCACCACGACGACGGCACGACGATTCAGAATCTTGCCGGCATATTCCAGTGCCACCTGCGTGTTCGTGCCGTGGTGTTGCGGCTTGAAGTAGAGGATTTCGCGGATGAGCCGGAGCACGTGCTTGCGCCCCTTCTCCGGCGGAATGAAGAGTTCCACCTGGTCTGTATAAATTAACAGGCCGACCTTGTCATTGTTCTTGATGGCGGCGAACGCGAGAAGCGCGGTCAAGGTTGCCATGACTTCGCCCTTCATCTGCTTGCCCGAACCGAATTCCGAGCTGCTGGATGCGTCGACCATGAGGAGCATGGTCATTTCGCGTTCTTCGATAAACTTCTTCACATACGGCGTGCCCGTTCGTGCGGTCACGTTCCAGTCGATGGTACGCACGTCGTCGCCCGGCATGTATTCGCGGACCTCGCTGAACTCCATACCGTTCCCCTTGAAGGAACTATGGTAGGCGCCGGTCATCACGGTATCGAGCGTGCCGCGAACGGAAAGTTCGATGCGGCTCACGGTCTTCAAAACTTCTTTATCTAGCATTTGCCTAGAATATACAAAAAAAAGAAATTTTAAACCAATCTATTACCAAGTGAATTCCATGCCCAAGCGCCAGGTGTCAAGCCCATTGTCGTAAGGATTTGATGTCTTGTAGGCATTCGTGCGAATGGAATAAAGTAAAGGTTGCCATAGAATTGCGACATGTCGGTTCAGTTCTATGCCGAGACCGAGGTATTCCATGAATTCCCAATCCAGAAACGAATACATCCCGCCTTTGTTGTCGAAGTCTTTCCAAAATACTTCGGTATCGCTCCATACGTAAATCGGTTTTCTGATATGCGTGCTTGCGCTTATGAACGGACGAATTTTAGTTTTTTCGAACGAGAGTGCGAATCGAAATTGCAAAGGGATTTCGACCATGATGTTGTTGTAGAGAATGTTGTTGTTTTCCCCGTTACGATGGTAAGCTAAGGTTTGCGAGTATTCTGCATAATGATAGATTGCATTGATTCCCGTGATGAAGGAAAGCCAATGGTAAAGATCCCATCGTAATACAGCCCCTGCATTGATTCCTAGATGGTGGTAAAATTCATCGACTCTGACATCGCCTTCCATTTGTTCCATAAAGGATTCGTAAGCGATGGAGAACCCCATCCAGAACACGGCGTTTTCGTAAGATTGATCTTGTGCTTGCCGATTTTCTGCTGTTGCGGTTTGCGCGTTGCTTTCGTAAACGGATCCTGTTGCGGTCTTGTTGTTTGCATCGCCTTGCAGTTCGGCCTTGAGATTTGCGATCATCTCGGTGCACTTGCAAATTTTTTCAGCCTTTGCGCAGGGGCCAGATTCGTTGTTGTCGAGGCAGGAACTGCATAGTTCGGTGCATGTGTCCTGTGCGAAGGCGGTTGCCGCAGCAAAGATGAACGAGGCTATCCAAATTTTTTTCATTGTGACTCCGGTGCTATGGAGTCCGCCTCGGTGTTTACGAAAAAAGTGTGGAATCGTAAACACCTACAGCAATTGAGGTAACGACCAAGAAACCTTATCATCTAGTAGGCACAAACGACCCACACCATGGGGTGTGAGTTTTAAGCCTTGCTCCTAGATGCATGAAATTTTGGTCGTTTTTCAATTGCTAGAACAAGAGCGAACTCTAAATTATGTCAGTTTAAATATAGTTAGAAATGGCCAATGTGTCACAAAAAATCACTTGCTCGCTCCATTCGTTTATTGAAGAAAGCAGAATTGATTATGCTTATAACTTTACAGCGGCCCGAAGTCCATAGAGAAAAACGAAACGCCTAAAGGACACAAGTCCTATACACTAGTGAACTTGCCGCTTTACTATGCGGGAAGAATCCTTTAGGGCAGCGTGAATTGCTTCAGGAATGGCCAGCCGATGGTGGCATCGCCTTGACTGTGGCCATTGGTTTCGCCCTCTTTGTTTGGAGTGCCCTTGTTGGTGCAGAGAACCGCTTTCGTGCCATCCTTGCAGTTGGAGTATTCTTCGCAATCGTCGGAATTTGTTGTCGGTTCGCCGGTGCAGCCGTCTTTCTCTGCCCAGAATCTGAAGCTCCCTTCGGCACCGAGGAAGTTCAATCCGTCATTGTAACCGCTGTCGCCGCCCTGATAACGACAGACGGGATCGCCCGTTCCACGGAACATGATGACAGGAATGGGGCGTTCCGGTTCGCATTTGGCACTATTTGTCTTGTTCAAGTCCATGCCTGCAGTAGCCACGGCGGCAAAGATATCCGACATGGAACAGGCTGCCTGGTGGGCCATGCCGCCGCCCATCGAGAAACCCGTTGCATACACGCGCTTCTTGTCGATGCAGACCATTTCTTCGACAGCGGCGATCATCTCGCGGGTAAAGTCCACGTCATTGTCGTCTGAACAACAGGGACCTACATTCCAGCCGGGCATGTTCATTACCTGTATAGATTTAGGTTCTTTCATGGACGTACCATCGGGGTACAGTGAAATTACTCCTTCGGGCTCAGTCTGCGTATTGTAGGCCTCAGGCACGGTCATCATGAATGTGCGCTTTTTGCCGTCTACCATCACGCTCAAATTGTAAATGCGCCTTATTACTACTTCTCCTGCTACTACTAGCTCTGGTTTCAAGGTGTCCAAGCCGTTTTTGCATAGTCAAATTATAGTTTAATCATCGCAGAAGTTGTCATATTGCAATTCGAAGAATTGCGATTGTTCAAGGGAATTTTCTGGACTGAGTATATATAAACTTGTGTTGCTGTGACGCTTGACAAAGAAATTGATAGTCCTGTTTTCAGTGGAGTCTGATGACCAGTAAAATTTCATGTTTACGGTCCAGTTAAAATTGTCAATGTCGCGGTTCTCTTCGAGCCAGTAGACATTGTTTGTGTCGCTTTTTGAATAGATTAGTGAATCGCCCGCGAACACTTCAACATACAAGGAGTCGGCGCCTTTAGGTTTATATATATTGATATGTGTTGTGCATTCTAAATCAGGCCAAAAGAATGAAAAAATATCGCTGCAGGAGCTAAGCAAAAAGAGGAGTAAGGCAATCAATATACGCATAGGAACTTGTCAGCTATTTTTCTCTATTATTTTGTAGTTGGACAATTCGTTACATTTGCCTGTGGACAAATTATCAAATAGGCTGATGCCGTCGGGTCGAGTCGTTAGGTGGATGGACGTAACGCCGCTTTTGACCTCTATGCGGTAGGGGGTTCCACGTTGCCACTGGTCATCACAAAAAAATTCTATTTCAAGTTCGTATTCGGATTCGAGCCTATTGCCGGCAAAAACTGGATTCAATTCGCCCGTCCCTATATATTGAAGTACGACATCTTCGTCGCTGCGGACGGTTATTTTTAATGAGTCTGCAACTGGCGGGCATTCAATATGTAAACCGACATGGACTTCGTCATAGTCTTGATCAGGAAAACGCTCGCATTGGCAGAGGAACAATGGCGCTGTCAAGACAAGTAATTTGGCGAAGGCGTATGGTTTCATTTTGGACTCCGTCCTAAATATATAATTTTGAGCAATTTTTTACATTGGCAACGCCTTGATGTAGGCTTGCACTTGCTTCACGGAGAGCGGCGTGGTACCCGTTTCAAATGTGGCGATGAAGTTCTTGCCCAAGATGTATCCGCTGGCGGCATAGCGTGCGATTTTCTGCACCGCGTTTTCGGCGTAGTCTGGGTCACTCATGAGTCCGAAGTGCTCCCAGATGATTTCTTCGCGGGAACGCTTGTCGAGGCAGGTAAAGTCGGGGTAGAGCGTGCCCCAGCCCTTGACGCTCGTGGGGTATTCGTAGCGGAAGGGGACTCCTGCGCGACTGAGCGCGTCCGCGATGATGACTTCGGACTTGGAGCGGACGCGCACGCCCGTGCCCGTGTAAAATTCGGGAGCGTTGATTTCGAAGGGCTTGCCCGTATAGGGATGATGTAGCCATGCGGCGATAAAGTCTTCGTCAGGTTCGTGCACGGGCGCAACAAGGACGCGGCGGCCCGGATGCAGTTCGGTGTAGGTTGCGTCAAGCGCTCCTGGTCGGTAATCGGCAAGAAACCGGTCGATGGTCGAGATCTGCTTTTTGAGGGCGTCCGCCGCGTTCCTGTTGTAGTCGCGCTGGGCAATCGCCTGCGCCTTGCGAATTTCCTTGCGCGGAAGGTAGGTGCCGTTGGGCGCATCGCTTGAGTTGACAATGTAATATTGCGGACGATTGTGGTTTGTTACAACGCGAAGGTTTCCTAATGGAACATGTCTTGGCTTTGGAGGAATTTTAGCGAGCTGCTCACGAAGTAACGAGCGTTGCCTAATCGCTGCAAGAACCAGCGAGTCGTTTTGTGGAGGTGTATATTGTATTCCCATTTTTTTTCCTTGTTAAAAAAAAGCGCTGATATGTTGTTATGACATACCAAACGCTTGGGAATGCTGCTAATGTACAAAATAATGCAAATTTTGTCAAATGGCGTGTTTTGCCGGTCAAATGATGGCCTGACGCATTCGTGAGTTTTTGGCTCCGGCTAGATGCCGCGGGCTGCTGGATGTTAATAGAAGTATATAGGGGCGAAAAACGTGGCTTTGCGGGCGATGCTTACATACTGAATTGAAAAAAAGGCTGGCTCAGTATGTAAAATTTGAGTGAAGACAGGGAAAAATTGAGGTTTTTGTCCGTTCAAACCAAATTTTGAACCGCAGAACGGTCTTTTTAGAGGGTAAAATGCGGTTAATTTGTTTGAAAATTACATACTTGGCGTCAGAAAAAGTGGATTCAGTATGTAAGCACTTTTGCAAATTGCATGGAATTACATACTAAAAGCCGCTTTCGAGTCATTTAGTATGTAGCAGAGAGCGGAAGAGGGGGGGGGAATTGTAGGTCATGGGGAATATTCACCCCCGATTTTTTTCTTTTTATCGCCAAAATCGTAGTTTTGCATCGATTTATGCTCTCGCACCTCGAAAAAATGATTATTTTGTTAGGTGCAAGGCTGAATCACTCAACCAACTAACAGGTAGCTATGTCCGCAAAAGTTACGAGCAGCGACAAGATAGAAGATTTGTTCCCGGAAACATCCATCCGCAAGATTATCACGCCGGTGGAACGCCTGATGAAGGTGGAAACGACTGGCGGTATCGTCCTGATCATCATGACGATTGCGGCCCTCCTGTGGGCGAACCTTTCTCCTGAAAGTTACCATCACTT
This sequence comes from Fibrobacter sp., assembly GCA_017626945.1. GTDB lineage: Bacteria > Fibrobacterota > Fibrobacteria > Fibrobacterales > Fibrobacteraceae > Fibrobacter. The sequence continues at coordinate 97,592 of JAGAHT010000064.1, read as the reverse complement.
TTGGCACCTGCCCATCGCGATGACGATCGGTAGCTGGGTGGGGTCTGCGGACCTGCACTGGTTCATCAACGACGCGATGATGACGATTTTCTTCTTCAATATCGGCCTTGAAGTCAAGGGCGAGATGACCTACGGCGAACTCAGGAACCCGAAGGCGGCGAGTCTGCCGATTATTGCCGCGGCGGGCGGTATGCTTTTCCCCGCGCTGATTTACTTGGCTCTGTGCCCGCACGGGGCAAACAGTGCCGCGCACGGCTGGGGAATCCCGACTGCGACGGATATCGCGTTCGTGGTAGGCTGCATGGCGATTCTCGGAAAGAAGGTGCCGCATGCGCTCCGCGTGATGATCTTGACCTTGGCGATTGCTGACGATATCGGTGCGATTCTGGTGATTGCGATTGGCTACCCGAGTGGCGACGGAATCAACTTCCTTGCGCTGGGTGCCGGATTTGCTCTGCTCGTGCTGATCAATGTGCTGTTCCGTATTGGCGTGAGGAACCTCCTGTTGCATGGAGTGATCGGCATTGCCGTGTGGGCGTTCTTCGTGAAGAGCGGAGTGCATCCGACCATTGCGGGTGTGCTGCTCGGACTCTCGGTGCCGGCAAAGCCTGTGCTTGCGAAGGGAAAGCTCGCCCAGTTTGCGGGAAGCGTTGGCGGAAAGCTTTCGGGTGAAACGAAGGACCGCAACGAACAGTACGAGGTGTTTACGTTGTTGAAGCAGGGCGCCCGCGAAAGTATCTCGATGCAGGAGCGCCTGTTCAAGCCGCTCGTGCCGTGGGTGAACTTCTTCATTATGCCGCTGTTCGCGCTCAGCAACGCCGGTGTTGAAATCAAGCTCGGTGGCGTGGAAGTGCCTGTGATGGGTGCGGTGGCGCTCGCCTTGATTTTCGGTAAGCCGATTGGCATTTTCCTGTTCAGCCTCTTGGCCGTGAAGATTGGCGTGTCGGTGAAGCCGAGCTACAGCTGGAAGGTGCTGTGGGGCGGCGGCATGCTCGCGGGTATCGGATTTACGATGGCGCTCTTTGTGGCAAGCCTCGCCTTCGATGTAGGCGACCGCCAGGATTCCGCGAAGCTCGGCATTCTGCTGGGAAGTTTCTGTGCGGCGATCCTCGGTACGATTTATATGAGCCTCGTGTCGAAGGCGCACCACGAGTCAGAAACAGACGCAAAATAGTAGAAAGCGCCGCGAACGTGTCATCCTGGAGGAAGTGAAACGACCGACGGGATCCAGAAAGAAAAATGCCCCATTTCGTCTACATGCTCCGTTGTGCGGGAGACCGTATCTATACGGGGTATGCGGTCGATGTCGAAGCACGTTTTGAACAACATAAATCTGGCAGGGGAGCGAAGTTTACCAAGGCTTTCCCGCCGGAGTGCATTCTGCGAAAATTTGAACTCGCCTCCCACGAAGAGGCGCTCCGCCTGGAAGCGCGCATCAAGAAACTGCCCCGATCGCAAAAAGAACTGCTCGCCGCTGGTGACGAAACCCTAGCTGCGGAACTGCTCGCAGGCCTCGGCGAAACCCTTGAAGAATGCCGCGCCCGCAAGCGCCGCGAAAAACGGGTGCAAAAGAAGAAATGAATCAAAGTAGGAGTTAAATAATGAAAAAGAAAATATTGTTTGTCTGTATTAGTGGATCCGTGAAATTACTTGGTCAAAAAGATAGAGAGGATAATTACCAGTGTGTCCGCAAGTATTGGAGACTAGATGCTGATAAAGCAAATAAAGCTGATTATGTCGTTGGTGTTGCAAACAAAAAAAATTGTAGCTGTATTTAGAAATGTTTCAGGTTGGCGCAATATAGGTTGTTTTAAGGATTTGCTAGATGACGCTGAGGTCATAGCGAATCCTGAATATAAAACGGAACGTTTTGCTTTTGAGGGTGAAGAGGTAGTGTTAGGTAAAGATGAATTGAAAGAGATCGAAAGGGAAATTCCTAGATTTTATGGTCCTGTGAGATATAATTATGAATAATTGATTGCGTACAGGCTACGGTGCCATCACTTTTTCTAGTAAATTGTGGGTGGCTTCAAAAACGGCTTCAAAAGAAATTCCTTTGGTATAGTTAAAGTTTGAACTATACCTATTCCACAGCCGTCGAACATTATTGCTCTGTTCGACAATATTCAATCGCTGGGCATATTCCTTTGTCACCACATCTGTGGACTTGCGATGTTCTGCGGTCGCAAGCAGGGCGTGCTTTAAGGTCGGGACATCAAACTCAACGAGTTTCGTGAGCATATATACATCGTAGTAGTCACGGGGGCGCGTGTTGAATTCGTCCCTTGTGATGATTGTCTCCAGTTTTTCGGCGAGAATGTTTTCGACTGGGTACGACCAGGCTTTGATGAGCGAATTGTCGAAATTTCGTTTGAAAAACATTTGCTGGATACCGGGATAGATGCTGTCTCCCGCAGTAATATCCATTGTCAGTGTACCACGTATTTCGCCATAGCTTACATTCAAAAATGCACGGAGGCCTTGGTAATCGTCTTCTTCGCGAATACGTTCCAGATGGTCTAATTCAAAAGTGAAATCGTCCTCGACAGGAACTTGACAAACATGCGTGAGTGCCGCAGTCATCGCGGATTCGTCGATAGGAAAGTTCTTGACGGTCGTATCCACATCCATCGTCGTCCTTGCCTGAAAACCGATTAAATTGGAAATCAGGTATCCGCCTTTGAGAATGAAATTGTCTACGTAATCGGAATGTGCTAAGCGGTTGACGAAGCATTCCATATAGTAGGTATGTAACATTTGTTGTGGACGGAGATTCAGTTCAATGGCGCGGGTCTTGATAAAGGACTTGAGTTGCATCGCGTTGCGAGTTTTCAAATCAGCACCTCCAGATACGGGCGAATTTTATTCTCGACATTGAACATTCGAGCGTAATCCGTCAGTTTCCAGATTTTTCGATCCTTTGATGCCATGTACCTTTGCAAGGCGGGAATATATCTTTCCTTGTTGAAGTCTTTTCGGCTGTGGAGCAGTTCGCACAAGGTCCGTTCGATGCAATAAACCTTCAGGGGGTTGCTGTAGAACGATTGGATTTCTTGAACGCCTTCGTTTAACAATTCGGCAGGGGTCTGACGCACCAAGAAGTTCTGCCACAGTTTTTTTGAGTGGTAACCCTTCGGGACGGTTACCGTAAAAATTTCAGGAAGAAGGTCACTGTATCCGGTCAAATAAAGTGCGGTCTCGTTGGAATACACCACTTTGTCGCTCAACACCTGCGGAATGTAGTATTCGTCTTCAACCACGTTGGCGAAGGCGTACAGTCCATAGTTGACCTTCTTTATTTTTCCGGAATCCTCCAGATTCTTCAGGTCGTACCTAGAAACACCGTGCTCCAGGCACTGTTTAAGGGAGAAATACCCCCTATTGGAAAGTTTACGCATTTTCTGCATGATTTCCATACTCCTAAATATAACATCTTATACATTTAAAATCAATAATAAGTGTATAAGATGTAAATTTTTGTGTTTGACAATTTTGCCATGCCTTTAATATATCTTCGGCACAGTTCCCCCGTCAAGCCCAATCGATTTACATCGAAAATGCGCCCAAAATGGCGATTTTGGTCGAATTTCGAAGATTTAGGGGCCCAAAGGGGCCGATATTAACGAGAAAAAATTTTTAGCAAAGTGAATGCGTTATTTCACAATCAAATCGACGACAAGTGCGATGGCCATGCCGATGCTGCAAATGCTGATGAACCGCTGGATGAACTTGTTGCCCTTCTTGCGCTGCAGGAAGCTGCCGAAATAGCCGCCGACCCAGGCGCCGCCGGCCATCAAGACTGCAATCGCCCAGTCGATTTTCCCGTTAAGTCCAAGTGCGATGGTGCTCACCAGCAGGAACACGTTGGTGAGTGAATTCTTGAGTGCGTTGATCTCTATCGGCGAAAGGCCCGTGTAGCGCGTGAGGCCGAAAATTTGTACGAAACCCACGCCGACTTGCACGATGCAACCGTAGACGGCAATGGCGAAAAAACCGAGGGCTCCCTTGAGTGTGAGCTTTTCGGGGGGCGCTGCAGGGGGCTTGCCCAGGACATCTTTTCGCAGGTTGCTCATGACTACCACAAGGCAGATGACTACGGCGAGAATCGCCTGGAAAAGCTTGTCGCCGATGTGCACCAGGAAACAGGCTCCGACAAGGGCGCCGATCAGCGTGGGGGTGACCAGCTGCAAAAAGATTCGCTTGTTCAGGTAGCCGTGACGCGCCAGATTGAAGGCGCTGCTGAAGTTTCCGATGATGAGCCCGATGCGGTTCGTACCGTTTGCGACGGTGGCGGGGAGGCCGAGGAATATCATGATGGGGAGACTCAACGTAGAGCCACCGCCCGCGATGCTGTTGATGAGGCTTACGACCGCGCCTAGTACGAAGTAGGCGGCGTAAAGGGCGATATGTGCGGCATCAAGTTCCATTGCAGCTGTAAATGTAGAAAAATGGATCCCGTCGCTACGCTCCAGGATGACATTTTACTATGGATCTGGGGACCTTGCGAAATTTATGCTACTCGAAGAATGCGTCGGAGAGCTTTGCGCGGAAGGCGTGGATGCGGTCGGCGTTCGCTTCGCGGTGCGGGTAGGTGAAGTTGCTGAGAAGCACAACGGCGGCGCCCTGGTCGGGGTCGGCGACGATGCTTGCGCCGGTGAATCCGGTTTTGCCGAAGGTGCGTGGCGACACGTGCGTCCCCATGAACTTTTCGCTGTTCAGTTCCCAGCCGAGGGCGGTGCAGGCGTCCTTTGCGGAGGAATACTTGCTGGCGGAGGGGAGCGCAAAGGCGTTTTCGCTGACCATCTTCAAGATGCCTGCGGGGGCGACCCGCGCGTCTTTCTTGACGCAGCCCGTTGCACCTTGCGCGCTTTTTTTTGCGCTGTCGGTTGCGTTAGCCGGGCAGCCCGTTGCATCCTGCGGACATTCTGCAGAAATACCGTCGTTCAAGATCATCTGTACAAAGTTCAGCAGGTCGGGCACGCAGCTGAACATGCCTGCGCTACCGACAGGGAAAAGTTTCCGCAGCACCCAGGCGCTTTCGTCGTGGATTTCACCGCAGATTTCGCGGCCCCTGAAACTGCAGATTTCCGTCGGCGAAATTTCGCTTTTGGGAATCGGATTCCAGTCGCGTGTGGGCGGATCCCAGCCGGAGCGCGTCATGCCGAGCGGAATAAAGAAACGCTCGCGGCCCTGCTGCTGCAAGTCCTTGCCCTTGAGCCGCTGCAGGATGATTCCGAGCAGCACACTGGCGGGGTTGCCGTAGTTGAAGTCTGCGCCGGGAGCCTTTTCGAACTGGTACGTATAAAGTGCGTCGAGGATTCTTTCGGCAGGGAGCGTGCGCAGGGTCTTCATGGGCACGCGGTAATCGAGGCTGTGGGTCAGCAGATGAAAAACGCGGATGTCTTCTCGATAGTTTGTCTGTAGTTCGGGAATGTAGTCGATGACCTTCGTGCCTACCGATAGCGATCCTTCAAGAATGTAACTCAGGGCGAGTGTAGACGTCGGGCAAACCTTCGTGAGCGAGGCGATGTCGAACACCGTATTTTCGGGCGTATTGAGCGAAATGATTTCGCGATGACCGTCGGGCAGAATGAATCCGGCGACCGCCTTGTTGAAAATTCCTTCGGATTCTGCCGTCTTGAGCAGGCCTTCCAATTTTTCTCTGTCGAACTTCATACCCCTAAAATACAAAACATTCCCTTAAAATGGCACGTATTGGGGGACTAAATCCGTCCTATTCGGTTGCGGTCGTTTGCATTCCGTTTTTAAATCTTATATTTTGAAGGTATGCTTTTCAAAAAGATTGAAAAAGAGAAAACGCTTTGGCTGGAATACGGCGTCGTCCTTCTGGTCGTGACGATCGTTGTCGTGTCGACGGTGTCATACCTGGTACATACCTATACCGATCTGTTCAGGGCGAATACCTTGCAGTCATGTGTGTTTTCGAACAAGAAGGATGCTTTTGCGGTAGAGAGTTTCTTGAACCGTGACGAGGCCATTTTGAATATGGCGAGTCGCGTGGCCGACGTGGTGGTGGAACAGAATGCGATTTCGGGGCAGATTCAATCTCTGAAGAGTCGTACTAGGTCGGAAACCCCCCGTTTGGGTGATCTGTATGGTTTTGTCAATGGAAAGCCTTATGCAAACTATTCCTTGCCGGATTCTGTTAATCCCACTCGTGAACCATGGTTCCAGGGGGCACTGCTTGCCCGTGGCGACGTGGCTTTAGTGCCGATTTACAGGGGCAAGGATCAGGTGATTGCCTTGAGTAAGCGCCTTTCCGATATGAAGAGTGTCATTGCGTTGAACGTAAAGTTGAGCGGATTGCGTAAATGTGTCAGTTCCTGGTCGCAGCCTAATATTTGGATGATTATGGATGAACAGGGTCTTGTCGTTGCGCATAGCAACGAGGCGAGCCAGGGCCTTAATTACCTGTCCGACGATTTCTGGCATAAGGATGAAAAGAGCCTTGCCGAAGGAATCCTGAATGCGGACGAAAAACCGTTCCAGATTAATTACGGTGGCACCAGCTATCAAGTTTTCACGACACCGATCAAAGATAAGTGGATCATGGTCCGTCTGGTGGAAAATGGTGCGCTGTGGAACGAAATGTACTGGACTGTAGCCAAGGGTGTTGCCGTTGTCGTGGTGTTGTATATCCTGATGTTGTTGCTGATGGCGCTCAGCCTGATGAACCGTTTCAGGGCGATGCGTGTGAGCCTCGCGAAGAGTGGCTTCTTGACGAATATGAGCCGAGAAATCCGCACTTCGATAACGGGACTGCTCGGTATGAATTCCATCGTGATGAAGGAAGTCCGTGATGACGGCCTCAAGGATTACCTGAAGAATATCCAGAATACGGGACAGGGAATACTGTCGCTCGTGAATGACGTCCTGGATGTCTGCCGAATTGAATCGGGCAAGATGAGTATTGTCTCGATGGAGTACGATATCTTCTCGGTGCTGGCGGATTGTTATAATGCCAATGAAATGAAGGCCTCCGCAAAGAAATTGCGCTTTACGGTGGACTGCAATCCGGATATTCCGTCGAGTTTGTGGGGCGACGAGAACCGCATCCGCCAGATTATCAACAACCTGTTGTCGAATGCAATCAAGTTTACGGAAGTGGGTGAAGTCACCTTGCTGGTGAATTTCGAAAACCTTCCGCCTGTGGGAACGCTGAATTCCGACGAATACGTGATGCTCTCGTTTACGGTCAAGGATACGGGTACGGGCATCAAGAAAGACGAACTGGGCAATATATTTAACAAGTTCGCGTCGCAGGATATGGATGATCCTGCCGAAGGAATTGGACTCGGCCTGTGCCTGACCAAGGAACTCGTAGAAAAGTGCAATGGCCAGATTACGGTGAACAGCCGCCTGGGAGAGGGTTCTTCTTTCACGGTCAGGATTCCGCAGCTGGTGCTGAATATCGAGCCGATGGGTGATTTCGCCATGAGGTACAAGGGCCTTGGCCGCAAGAGGGGTGACTTCTCCGGAATCTTCCTAGCTCCCGAGGCGCGCATCCTGATTGTAGACGATATTGAACTGAACCTTAAGGTGCTCCGTGGATTCCTGAGGCGATTCAAGGTGCAGGTGGACGTGGCGGTGAGCGGCGCCCAGTGCCTGAAGCTTGCTCAGTCCAAGCATTATGACTTGATCTTCCTGGACCATATGATGCCGGTGATGGATGGCGTGGAAACGTATCGCAAGATGAAGTCCCTGGAAAACTTCATCAACAAGGATACGCCCGTCATTGCACTCACTTCGGAAGGTTCCTCCGAAGTCAGCGAGTCGTTCCTGTCGGTGGGTTTTGCCGATTATCTGCCCAAGCCGATCAAGGAGCGCGACCTGCAGAGAGCGCTCAAGTGGTATTTGCCGAAGCAGCTTGTTCTTTCGGGTGAAGACATTCAGGAGGCTATCGGAGCCCAGGCTTCGAGTGAAGCGCTTAAGCCAGCTGTGAAAGAGGCGGCACTCAACGACGATATCGAACTGATGCAGGTGACGGTGAACCCCTACGAAAAGCTTGCGCCCTTCAAGGACTGTCTGGATATCAAGGCGGGCTTGGAGTATTGCGCCGATGACAGCGACATCTATATCGAAATGCTGCAAGAATTCATCGCCTCGCCGCTCCACCGCAATGTGGAAACTTGTTTCAAGAACGAGGATTGGGAAAACTACAAGTTCTATATGCATGTCCTCTGTGATTCCTCGGCGGCAATCGGTGCTATTGGCATGGCGGAGAAATTCCAGAATCTTGAAAATGCCTGCCGAGAATCTCGCATGAACGTGGTCCGTGAAAATCACGACCTGGTGATGGCCCTGCACGCGGAACTGGTTCGCAATATCCAGAAGGGGTTGGAAGGATGATCAGGTGGCTTATTGCTTTATCGATCGTAGTGTCTGCGATTATTGTGTCGGTTATAGTTGTGTATGACTATGATTCCGGTAACGAACATGTGCGGAAGAAAACCCGTGTCGCCATGATTATGAGAGGCGTTCGTAATGACCACAGCTGGAACGAAGCTCATTACGAGGCGCTTGAAAAAGTGGCTCGTCGCCTGAACTTGGAAGTGACGGTTTATGATAATATTCCTGCTGATTCCACGGCGTACAACAGCATTGAAAAGGCGGTTGCCAACGGGGCCGAAATCGTGATTGCGAATTCGTTTGATTTCGGCGCCGCGGCGATGTCGGTTGCCAAGAAGCATCCGAAAGTCAAGTTTCTGCACGCGGCGGGGGTGCGGACGGAAACGAACCTGTTGACCTATTTTGGGCGCATCTACCAGATGCGATACCTTTCGGGAATCGTGGCGGGCCTTAAGACCAAGACGAATGAAATCGGTTATGTGGCGGCTTTCAGGATTCCTGAAGTTGTCCGCGGGTTGGATGCGTTTACGCTCGGCGTTCAAAAGGTGAATCCGCAGGCAAAAGTGTTCGTGAGCTGGAGCCATTCCTGGTCGGACGAATCGATGACGGCGGAGGCGACGCATAGCTTGCTGAAGAAACATCACATTGACGTACTGACGGTTCATCTGGATGCGCTTTCGCCGTATGAAATCGCCGATGAGAAGGGCGTCTGGATTGTGGGATACAACATGGATAACTCCTCGCGTTTCCCCAATCATTTCTTGACCGCTCCCGTGTGGCGCTGGGAAAACTTTTACGAGGCGCGGATTCGCGACATTATGTCCGACAACTTTATTCCGGAAAAGTACTGGCTCGGAGTCGAAAGCGGCGTGGTAGATCTCGCTCCGCTGACGGAGCATGTCGGAAAGGAAATTGCGAAGGTCGTTGCCCATGAAAAGGAAATGCTTGCGCAGAACCGCTACGACGTGTTCTGGGGGCCGATTGTCGATAGTTACGGAAACGTTCGCGTAGAAAAGGGCGAATGTATTCCCGACGAAGATTTGCTTGAACATTTTGACTGGTATGTCAAGGGAGTATACGATGGAACTAAATCCCAGAAGTACTAAGGTCAATATCGAGCTGGTGGTCTGGATGGCCATCGTCGTTTTCGCCCTCTGCATTGTCTGCATCTTGTTGAGGGTGAAGCTGGAAGGTTTCCTGGACCAGTACGAGTCTCGGCAGGTCTTGCAGAAGTCCACGCTCGTCGCTGAATTGGCGAACGAGAATTTCCGCGGCCGCCTGAATTCGCTGGAGGCCATGGCTCGGCATATCGAGAGACGTTCCTATGGCGACGGAACGTTTGCCAGCTTGAATTCCGATATCAGGACTTTCAATTACGGTCTGCTGTCGCTCGGTGACGGATATTTCGTGGGGGATACACTCGCGGGAGTTACTGTTGAGCAATTCGGCTGCTTGGCCGAAGCGCTGCACGGAACGAAGACATTCTGCTATCGTAAGGGAAAGGGCCTGCTTTTTGCGGTTCCCGTCTACCATAACCGAAATATCCGCTACATCCTTTATAGGCTGAATCGCGAAAGGGGGACGGATGATTTTTTTGATGAAAACTGCGTCTCCGAGAAATGCTACACGGTGGTGCTGGATAGCAGCGATAATCCTGTCATTGAATCCAAGAGGGGAAACTGGAAAAACGATTCCAGCTGGCGTGCGCTTGATTATGCGAAGGTCTATGAGCGCTTGAGGTTGCGGGACCAGTGGAAGGGAGCTTCGGTTGTCAGCGAGAACGTGGGTGGCGAACTCTACTATTTCTACCGCGCGAAGCTGGGATACCGTGGTTTCTCGCTTGTTGGGATGGAGCCGAAAGCCAAGGTGGGCGCAGGGCTGAATAGGATCCCATTCCTTGTCTTCTGTGTTGTCGGAATGTTGGTGGTCCTTTTCCTGATGGGGATTGTTGCCTGCTTTGTAGTAGATCGTAAGCGGAGGGAACGGTACCGGCTGCGCAAGGATGCCGACCCTATAGACGAGCTGCAGCAGGAACAACTTTCGCTGTTGCGCAATGCGGGGACCGAGATGCGCGCTCCCTTGTCGAGTATCCTTGCGATGAACTCGATGATCGCCAAGGAGAATCGGGACCCTGCCTTGAAGGATTACACCCGAAATATTTCTGGTGCCGGGCAGTGGCTGCTTTCTCTTGCGGATGACCTGGAAGATATCGCGAAGGTTGACTTGAATTCGTTGGAAATAACGTCGGCGGAATACGACCTGTTCGCGGTACTTAGCGGTTGCTTGACGGCGGCGGATAGCGTGAACAAGACGAAAAATTTTGAGCTGAAGGTCAATAGTCGAATACCGTCGCGGTTGATTGGAGACGAAATCCGTGTCCGGCAGATTCTGGGCAATATCTTCTTCAATGCCGAAAAGTTCTCGTCGGGGGCGGTGGCGGATATTTTCGTCGATTACGAACGCATCGTCGAAGAAGACGGCGAATGGGATGGCCGCAATATCAACTTGATTATCAAGGTGCCCGATTCGGGAAGCGGCTGGACGGGAATCGGATTGACTCTGGCGCGGCGGCTGGTGCTCTTGATGCAGGGCGAATTGAGGCTGGATGCCTTGCTGGACGATAAGCCTGCCTTTATGATAGTCCTGCCGCAACAGGTGGCGCGAAATGAACCTGTCGGGGAATTCAAGCGGCGCTACGATGAGCTGCAACTTTCGTCCCGCAACAGTACCCGTTACTTCTGCGCGCCGACTGCGTCTGTCTTGGCGGTCGATGCCATGCTCATGAACCTGCGCGTGATGGGCGGCATGCTCAAGGAAACGGAAATCCACATGGATGCCGTAGATAACGGTATGGAAGCGCTCGAAAAGTTCAAGCGTAAACATTACGATATCGTGTTCCTGGACCACGCGATGCCCGTGATTGACGGAATGGACCTTTTCACGATGATGAGTGGCCTCACGGATCACCCGAACAAGGATACTCCTATCGTGATGCTGACGGCGAGCAGCGAGACGGTCGCAAGGGAAATCTGCAAGAAGATCGGGTATGCCGATTTCTTGACGGAACCTGTCCGTGAGGAATCGCTGTTTGCGATGCTCCTGAAATTCCTGCCGAAGGATATGGTACAGTGGTTTGATGCCGCTCCCGAAGAAAGTATCGAAGAAGAGGAACCGCGGATGGAAATTCCTGCGGTACCGCCGCGTAAGCGGCCGGAAGTCCTTGCGACGGCAACTCCGGAAACTCCGATGCTTCCGGACGATCTGGAAAATTTGATGACGACGGGATTGGTCGATGTACTCATTGGTCTAGAATGTTGTCAGATGAACGAGGCGATTTACCGTAAGAAGTTGATGGACTTCTCGTCGGACCATGCGGACGTTATCTTGAATTCGTACTTCAAGGCGGAAGATTTCGAGAATTACCGCTTGCTGGTGCGTTCGCTGAAGAGCAAGGCACTGTATATCGGTGCGGTGGAAATATCGAGTATCAGCAAGACGCTGGAATTCGCTTGCAACGAAGGCGACTATGATTTTGTCCGTAATCGTCATGGCGAACTGATGCAGAAATATCGCCAGCTGATGCAAATCTTCAAGGAGCTTTTCTGATGGAAGAACAGATCGACGTATTGAATGCGGACGGGACTCCGGCGGGTTATTCCTGCGGGCGCAGCAAGGTGCATGCCGAGGGCCTTTGGCACCGGACGGTGCATATCTGGGCGTTCGATTCGAACAGGCGTATCCTGTTCCAGCTGCGGAGCCGCGTCAAGGAAAATAATCCTGGGCTTCTCGATACGAGCTGTGCCGGGCACATTTCGGCAGGGGATTCCAGCGTGAACGCCGCCGTGCGCGAACTCCGGGAAGAACTGGGCGTGCACAAGAGTTCGCGCGACCTCGAATATCTATTCGAGGCCAAGCACGAAAGCGTGCTTAACGGCGGCTCCTACCTCGACAACGAGTTCTACGACGTCTACCGTATCACGCTTTCCGACGACGAGATAAAGTCGCTCGTGCCGCAACCGGGCGAAGTGGATGGCTTCGTGTGGATGACCCGCGAGGAATTCTTCGCGAAGCACAAGCTGCATCCCGAGAAGTTCGTGGAGCATCCGAAGGATTACTGCTGGCTTGAGGAGAATGCCTGATGTCGAAGGCAATCGCCGGTCACCGTTACCGTCACTACAAGAAAGAGACGATGGTCTATACCGTGGTGTCTGCCGAGGCGCTCGACTGCGAATCGGTGAAGCCGCTGGTCGTTTACCGCAGCGAGTACGAGACTCCCGACCACCCGAAGGGGACGCTCTGGGTGCGCGACCGTAAAGATTTTGAAAGCGAAGTCCTGCTGCCCGACGGCTCGACCGTGGACCGCTTCACCGAAATATGAAAAAAAGTGTATTGCAGGGCGCCTAAAATTTCTAACTTTTAGCGAAACAGAATCCCTTTTTGACAAGGAGTCTTTATGGGCGGCTTTTGCGGTGTTGTTTCTAAAGAAGACTGTGTAAGTGATCTCTTTTTTGGAACCGACTACCATTCACATCTTGGAACCCACCGTGGCGGTATGGCAGTCTTGAATCCGAGCGGAAAATTCCATCGTTCGATTCACAATATCCAGAACACCCCGTTCCGCAGCAAGTTCGAACACGACCTCGCCGCATTTTCGGGCAAGGTGGGTATCGGTGTCATTTCCGATACGGATCCGCAACCGCTCGTGATGACCTCCAAGCTGGGCACGTTTGCCATTGTTACCGTCGGTCTCATCTCGAATATCGAGGACCTGAAGAACGAACTCTTCAAGAACAACTGCATGCAGCTCCAGTATTCGACGACCAGTGGAATGGTCGGCCCGACCGAAGTGGTGTCTGCGCTTATCGCTACGCGAGACTCGATTGTGGACGGTCTCAAGTATGTCCACGAAAAGGTAAAGGGCAGCTGCTCGGTGCTCCTGATGGACAGCGAAGGAAAGTTCTACGCAAGCCGCGACAAGTGGGGCCGCACGCCGATCGTTCTCGGCAAGAAGGACGGCTCGATGATTGCCGTTCAGGAAAGCTGTGCTCTGCATAACCTCGGTTACGAATACGTCCGCGACATGGGCCCCGGTGAAATTGCCGAACTCACTCCGGATGGCGACAAGACGCTCGTCGCTCCCGGCAAGAAGATGGCCATCTGTTCCTTCCTCTGGGTCTACTACGGTTATCCCGCTTCCAGCTACGAAGGCCGCAATGTCGAAATGACGCGCTACCGCTGCGGTTCCGCTCTCGCCAAGAGAACGCCGACCGAAGCCGATGCCGCCTGCGGTATTCCTGATTCCGGCACCTCTCACGCATTAGGTTATGCGCACGAGGCCGGCATCAAGTTTGCACGCCCCTTTGTCAAGTATACGCCGACCTGGGCACGCTCCTTTATGCCGCAGGACCAGAAGCAGCGCGAACGCGTCGCCTCGATGAAGCTTATCCCGATTCCGGGGCTCATCAAGGACCGTCGTCTTGTGTTCTGCGACGACTCCATCGTGCGTGGCACGCAGCTCGGAAAGCAGGCCCTGAAGCTCTATTCTCTCGGCTGTAAGGAAACGCACATGCGTATCGCCTGTCCGCCGCTGGTTTACCCCTGCAAGTTCATCAACTTCTCCCGTTCCAAGAACGAGTACGACTTGATTACGCGCCGCTACATCCGCGACAAGGAAGGCGAAAACGCCGATATCGAAAAGTACACGAACCCGGATGGCGAAGAATACAAGGGAATGGTTGAATACATCCGCCAGAAACTCAACCTGACGACACTCGCCTTCCAGCGCATCGACGATGTCATCGCGGCCATCGGTCTTCCCGAAGACCAGCTCTGCACCTACTGCTGGAGCGGCAAGGACTTCGCCGAAACGGGGGACTGCTACCATTGTCCCTGCCACTGCGGCGAAAATTCGGACAAGAAGGACAAGGAATAACCTTTCCTCTTTCACGCTTTAGAAGGTTGTGCCCGGTTCAAACGCCGGGCATTTCCTTTTTTATTTCCGCTTGATTATTTCCGTTTGAATTGCGCGAGGACTATCCCTGCGACAATGGCGAGTGCACCTGCGATGGCGACGGCCGTGATATGCTCGCCGAGTGTGATTGCCGCGGTGATGGTGGTGATCAGCGGGATCGCGTAGGCGTAATTGGTGGCGAGCACGGTGCCAATCTGCTTTAGTACCTTGTTCCAAATGAGGTAACCGAACAGCGACGAAAATACCGTGAGGCAGAGGAAGTTGAGCGCAACGACGGGATCCGTGAAATTCTGCCATGGAATCTCGCGCCCCTCGATGAACATGATGGGCAGCGAGGTGATGCTTCCGTAAAAGAACATCTTTCGCGTAATGAACAGTGTGGAATACTTGTCGTTCAGCTGCCGCACCACAAGAGAATAGGCCGCCCACATAAGCGCGCCCCCGAAAGCGATGAAGTCTCCGACGGGAGAGAGCTTCAGGACGAACTTTCCGTTCAGCACCACGAGTACCATGCCGGTGAAGGTTAGGAGACATCCTAGAATTTGTCGCTTGCCGAGGCGTTCGCTCTTGTAGAAGATTCCGCCGAAAATCATGGTCAGGAGTGCGCTGGAACAGACGATGAGCGAGACGTTGCTCGTGGGCGAAAGCGTAAGGGCTGTATTTTCTGTCCAGAAATAGAGCGTGCATCCGGTGATGCCGCAAATGAACAGGAGAAGCTCGTCCTTCCAGTTTTGGCAACGGAACTGGCGGTGCCTTGCCGCAAGGAGTATCAGGTAGGTGACCGCGAAACGCAGCGCAAAAATCTGTACCGCCGAAAAGCCGTGGTTCAGAAGGACCTTGGTGCTCACGAAACTTGTGCCCCAGAATGTGATGGTGATGACGGCGAGCAAATGCCATGGCGCTGTACCATGGAGGATTCTCGGGGTGTAGTTTCTACTTAGGGGGAGCATCGTGCGCAAATATAGAAACCGCTTGCGGGAATGTAGGCATTTTTGCATGGGAATGTTTCGCGCGCGAAAAGGGGCTTTTTGTTGATGCTATAGTTTTCTGTTATAGCTACCTATAAGTTTGACCTAATAACGGGGCTGTTTTTTACATTTTTTTTCTTGAAATATCACTTTTTTATAGACCTAGCTATAGGATCTATCTATATTGAACTCCATAAAAATTTTTAGGAAAAAGGATAAGGAAATGTCCAAGATCGAAACTTTGTGCGTCCAGGGCGGCTGGCAGCCGAAAAACGGCGAACCGCGCGTCCTCCCCATCTACCAGAGCACCACTTTCAAGTACGAGTCCAGCAACGCGATGGCTGACCTGTTTGACCTGAAGGCTAGCGGCTACTTCTACACGCGCCTACAGAACCCGACCAACGATGCCGTGGCGTCCAAGATTGCGGCGATGGAAGGCGGTGTGGCAGCGATGCTCACGAGTTCCGGTCAGGCGGCGAACTTCTTCGTCGTGTTCAACATCTGCGAGGCGGGCGACCACTTCATCAGCACCAGCGCTATTTACGGTGGTACCAGCAACCTCTTCAGCGTTACCATGAAGAAGCTCGGCATCGAATGCACGTTCGTTGACCAGGATGCGAGCGACGAGGAAATCGAGAAGGCCTTCCGCCCGAACACCAAGTGCTTCTTCGGCGAAACGGTGGCTAACCCCGCCGGCAAGATTCTCGACCTCAAGCGCTTCGCGGACATCGCCCACAAGCACGGCGTGCCGATGATCGTGGACAACACGTTCCCGACTCCGATTCTCTGCCGTCCGATTGAATTCGGCGTTGACATCGTGACGCATTCCACCACCAAGTACATGGACGGTCACGCGATGGCCGTGGGTGGCTGCATTGTGGATAGCGGAAACTTTGACTGGGAAGCCCATCACGACAAGTTCAAGGGCTTAACCGAACCGGACCCGAGCTACCACGGCCTTGCCTACACGAAGGCTTTCGGCAAGGGCGCCTTCATCACGAAGGCTACGGCCCAGCTGATGCGCGACCTCGGCAGCATCCAGGCTCCGCAGAATGCGTTCCTCCTGAACGTTGGCCTTGAAACGCTTCACCTGCGCATGCCGCGCCACTTCGAGAACGCTCTCGCCTGCGCGAAGTTCCTGCAGAACCACCCGAAGGTGGCCTGGGTCGATTACGCGGGCCTCGAGGGCAACAAGTACCACGAACTCGCGAAGAAGCAGTTCAAGGGCGGCCTCCCCTGCGGCGTTCTCACCTTCGGTATCAAGGGCGGTCGTGAAAAGAGCATCCAGTTCATGGACAACCTCAAGATGATTTGCATCGTGACTCACGTGGCCGATGCCCGCAGCTGCGTGCTGCACCCGGCAAGCCATACTCACCGTCAGTTGTCTGATGAACAGTTGATTGAAGCAGGAGTTGCACCTGATTTGATCCGCTTCAGCGTGGGTATCGAAAACGTCGAAGACATCATCGCTGACCTTACGCAGGCTTTGGATAAAGTGTAAGTTTTTTGTATAAAATAAATTCAAGGGTACCCCTTGTCAAGGGGTACCCTTTATTGTAACTTTATCCGCAAAAAGTGTTTTGAGGGTTAGGAGTCCATCAAACACCTCGGGGAGTTCTGCCACGCAAGTGGTGGGACTCCCTTAGGGGTGTATTTTTTATTTTCCGCGGCGCATGGAACTGAATTGCACCGGGGAGTTTTGGCGTTTATCGCCGTTGTTTCGCGTGTTGTTGCGAGAATCGCGATTCTTGTTTCCGCCGCGGTCGTTGTTGAATTTGCGATCGCTATGGAAACTCTTGCGCTCACCGTTTCCGAAATTGCTGTTGCGGTTGTTGTCACGGAAGTCGCGGCGTTCGCGATTGTCTTCGCGGCGGCCTTCGCGGTTGTTGCCGCGGTTTTCACGAGATTCGCCGCCGTTGTTTCCGCTGTTGCCGAACTGGGCTGCGCGGCGTTCCTTGCGGGCGGAGTTTTCCCAGCGGCCCTTGTCGCCGGATTTCTGCGGCACAATAGTGACGGCACGCTGTTCGCGTTTCTGCTGTTCGCGCTCGCGGTAGATTTCGTTTTCTTCGCGCTCCTTGCTGGGGTAGAATTCCTTGCCTTCGGCCTTCGCGCTGCGGCTCAGCAATAGGCGGCCTATCTTGCCGAGTTTCAGGCGCTCGAGCGTGGCGCGAATCTGCGGGCGGTTTTCGGGAATGTACCAGAAGAAGAACTGGCGCTGACTCCGCTTCTGTTCCGGCGTTTTCGCCACGTAAAGTGGCTTTCCGTCCGGCGTCATTTCGCTGTAGAACATTTCAGTAGCGATTGTCATCGGAGTGGGCGTAAAGTCCTGCACCTGCTCCAGCTGGAACCCGAGCTGCTTTGTCTCGAGTGCGAGTTCTGCCATGTCGGCTTCGGTGCATCCGGGGTGGCTACTGATAAAGTAAGGAATAATCTGCTGGCGCTTTCCGATGCGCCTGCATTCGTCGTCGAAGAATTCCTTGAACTTATGGAACAAGGTAAAGCTCGGCTTGCGCATCAGCTTAAGCACTGCATCGCTGGTATGTTCCGGGGCCACCTTCAGGCGCCCGCTCACATGGTAGTCGATGAGTTCGCGGGCGTATTCCTCGTGATCGCGGATCAGTTCTTTGTCGTCGGTTTCTTGCAGCAGCATGTCGTAACGCACGCCGCTTCCAATGAACAGGTGCTTCACCTTCGGGTGGTTGCGCACTTCGCGGTAAAGTTCCAGGAGCTCGTGGTGATGCGTGTCCATGTTGTCGCAGACTTTCGGTGTCAAACAGCTAGGTCTCGCGCACTTTTGGCAACGGCTCGGGTCGCGGCCACGCATGTTGTACATATTGGCGCTCGGGCCGCCCAAATCGGTGATGGTGCCGGCGAATCCGTCCATCTTCGTAATCAAATCGACTTCGCGCAGAATGCTTTCGCGGCTACGGCTCGCAATGAACTTGCCCTGGTGTGCGTTGATGGCGCAAAAACTGCAACCGCCAAAACAGCCGCGGTGCGTGTTGATGCTGAACTTGATCATGTCGAACGCAGGCACGTTGCCGCGTTTCTTGTAACGCGGGTGCGGTTCGCGGGCGTAGGGGTATTCAAAGCTTTCGTCGAGTTCGCCGTATTCCAGCGGCGGGTACGCCGGGTTAATCACTACGGTCTGTTCCGCGACATCCTGCAGAATGCGGCGCTGGAACCACTTGTTGCATTCGATGTCCACCTTGCGGCAGTTGTCAATCTGATTGCGCTTATTGGCAAGGCAATCTTCGTAGCTTGCGAGGCGCAAGTCTTCCCACTGCTTGGTCGTCGGGATTTGCCCCTTGGGCGCAAGGTAGGCCGTCTGCGGAATCGAATGCAGACTCGAGAAGGGGACTCCCTTCTTCAAGAGTCGCACGATTTCTTTCAGCGGTTTTTCACCCATGCCGTACACGAGAATGTCGGCTTGCGTATCGAAAAGAATGCTCGGCTTGAGTCTGTCGCTCCAGTAGTCGTAATGCGTCACGCGGCGCAGGCTCGATTCAAGCCCGCCAATCAGCAGCGGAACGTCGGGGTAGAGTTTCTTTAAAATCTTCGCGTACGTGTAAGTCGCGTAATCTGGGCGGAATCCTGCCTTGTTGCCGGGAGTAAAGGCGTCGTCGCTGCGGAGGCGCTTTGCCGCGGTGTAGTGGTTCACCATGCTGTCCATGCCGCTACTAATCGCGAAGAACATTCGCGGGCGGCCCAGCTTCTTAAAGTCGCGCAAGTCATCGCGCCAGTTCGGCTGCGGGAGTATTGCCACGCGCAAGCCTTCGTGCTCGAAAAGGCGACCCACCACGGCATGCCCAAAGCAGGGGTGGTCCACGTAGGCGTCCGCGCTAATGATAATCACATCGACATAGTCCCAGCCGAGTTCCTCCAGGTCTTCTTTGCAGATGGGTAAAAAGCGCGGATCGTACATAAGAGGTAATTTAGAAAAAAATGCATAGTTGGTAGAGCTTAGACGCTTCGCATGTAGAACTTAGATAGGTGGCAACTAATGAAACTTATAGATGGGAGAGGGTTCTAAGCTCTAAGTTCTAAGTCCTGAGATCTGAATTCAATTGTCTTTCTTTCTACATTTCCTCCCATGAAGCCTTTAAGTAATCGTACGGAACATTTTACCGAATCTGTTATCCGCCACATGACGCGCATCGCGAACGCTTGCGGTGCAATCAACTTGTCGCAGGGTTTCCCGGATTTTGATCCGCCCAAGGCCTTGCAAGACCGCCTGGCCGAAGTTGCCCACACGGGTCCGCACCAGTACGCGATTACGATTGGCGCTCAGAATTTCCGCGAGGCGCTTTCCAAAAAGCAGGAACATTTCAGCGGACTGCGCTATGACCCGCAAACCGAAATGGTCATCACTTGCGGCAGTACCGAAGCCATGATGATCACGATGATGTCCGTCTGCAATCCGGGCGACAAGGTGGTCATCTTTTCGCCGTTCTACGAGAACTACACCGCCGATACGATTCTGAGTGGAGCGACTCCGATTTACGTGCCGCTCGATCCGCACGATTTCACCTTCGATGCAAACGTTCTCGAAGATGCCATGAAGCAGCCGGGCGTGAAGGCGCTTGTGCTTTGCAATCCGTCGAACCCGAGCGGAAAAGTCTTTACTCGCGAAGAGTTGCAGATTATTGCCGACCTCGCCATTAAATATGATTTGTATGTAATCACCGACGAAGTCTACGAACACATCGTGTTCGCTCCGCACCGTCATACCTATTTAGCGACGCTTCCGGGCATGCGCGAACGCACTATCGAATGCTCTAGCCTTTCCAAGAGTTATTCCATTACGGGTTGGCGCTTGGGCTATGTGCTCGCTGCTGAGCCCATCATGAACAACATCAAGAAAATTCACGACTTCACGGTGGTGGGGGCCGCTTCGCCGCTGCAAGAAACCGCACTCACCGCCCTCAATTTTGGCGACGATTACTATGCGGAACTGCAGGCGCATTACACGCACATGAAGGAAATCTTCACTGGCGGTTTGCGCAATCTAGGTTTCAAGTTCACCGAGCCGCAGGGCACGTACTTCGTGATGATGGATATCAGCGAATTCGGCTACAAGTCCGATGACCAGTTCTGTATCGACCTTGCGCAAAAAGTGGGTGTCGCCGCAGTGCCGGGTTTCAGCTTTTTCCGCGAACCGGTGAATCATCTGATCCGCTTCCACTTCGCCAAGAAAGACGAAACCCTCTACGACGCGCTTAACCGTCTTGAGGGCCTTCGCAAGAAGCTGAAGTAATTCCTGTCTTCGTCGTTGTCGTTTCGGATTCGTTCAATCCGATCCTAGACAGTCTGCTTTCGGCTTTGTCATTCCGGCTTTTGAGACGGAATCTCTTCTGCTATAAGAAACATCTTGTTTCATAGAATTGATTAAAATTAAAAAAATGAGTAAAAATGCCTTGAAATTGTCATAAATATGCAATTTTTGTTTCATTATAACCTTTGAACGGCTCGTAGGGTATTCTATCTTTCTGTATGATGAAACCGATTTTTGAATACCGTGACTATCGCGAATATATGCGCGATTTTTACGAGGAACGCAAGCGTTGCTCCGCTTTTACGTGGCGCGAATTTGCGAAGCTCGCCGGATTTTCGTCATCGGGATATCTGAAGCTGGTGTGCGATGGAAAGACCCGTCTGAGTCTCGCAGGAATCCCGCAGGTGGCTTCGGCGATGGAACTTGCCGGTTCGCACGCGGAATATTTTCGGCTGATGGTCGTTTTTAACGATGCGAAAAAGACAGAAGAAAAGCAGGCCGCCTTGGAACAAATGATGTCTGTCGCCACCGAGAACAAGGTGGATGTTCTGGATGTCAATTCGTTCGCCTATTTTTCGTCGTGGCTTCACCCCGTGCTTCGTGAACTAGCCCCGATTATGCCGAATGCAAGGCCGCTGGAATTTGCGCAGGCCTTGATTCCTCCTGTCCCTGCTGCCGATGTTCGCTATTCGCTTGAACTGCAAGAAAAACTGGGCCTCCTGAAAAAGGACAAGCATGGTCGCTACAGACAAGTGAATAAGGGCGTCTCCAGTTCGCGCGAGGTGAAGTCCGTTGCGGTCAAGAATATGCAAAAGCAGTTTGCGAGGCTTGCCGCCGATGCGCTGGACGAATGCTCCCTGGAAGAGCGCCACATTTCGGGGCTTACGATCGGCATCAGCCACCGCGCCTATGAACGCATTGCGTTGGAACTGGAAGCCTTTCGTCGCAAGGTGGCGGCGATCGTTTCTGCAGACGATGGTTACGACCGCGTCTATCGACTGAATTTACAACTGTTTCCGTTGAATCGGAAGAAGGAGAAGTAAGATGTTTGTCAAAAAAATTGTTGACATGGATTTTGCCGTTATTGCGATGGGCCTTGTCTGTGCCGCCATGCTCGCTGGCTGCGGAGGTTTTACCGAAGACACGAATACGGCGAATAGGGAATCCGCCGGGAATGGCGAATTGGGTGCGCTCGTTGCGAAGAAGTATGCCGAGGCTCGGACGACCCAGACGGGCTTTGTGGCAGTCGACGAAAAGAGCGACTCCTTGACCCTCGTGCTTGAAACCTTCGGTGGATGCCTAAAACAGGACGGACACTATGTATGGAATCCCGATTATTATCACGCTGATTCTATAGCTTTCGGCTACCGCTTCAGTGGGGACTCGCTGTACCTTTCGCAACTGTATGAATCCGGGACGACCCGTGAATACGATACCTTCATTTATTACGGTGGGGAAAACGGGAAACTGGATGGCGTGTGGCAACTTTTCCCGTGCCTGTATGTCGATGACCAATATGGATGCGTGAATGACGGCTACGAAAAATTCATGAAGATCGACGGAGACAAGGTGGAATTCCGCGCAGGCGATTTGCCTGGTTTCAACTACATGGAATCAGTCTTTATCAATGATTTGTTTGATTATCTGGAGTATCAGCTCTCTATCATGATAACCGGCATCTTTTATAACGCCAATCTGGATAAAGAAAAGGAAGAATATGGCATTACGGTGACTTCGCAGACGGATTCCGCGATGACGTTCATCTACGATAACCATACGTTTGATGTTGAATTGAAACATGTCAGTTATCATGACAGTGTCTCGGTGGTGGTAACTTCCGGCAGCATTCAGTGTATCGCAAGTTATCGGGAATTTAATGACATGACGCCTGAATTGTGCAATGATGGAAATTCAAAATATATGCGTGGGGATGATGAGGGCGCGTTGAGAGTTGAAAGGGATAATGAGATTGAGTTTGAAACGTGCATCGATTCGATTTTCGGACGCGAGCATCGTTTATGAGGAGGAATAAGATGACTGCAAAGAAAATGCCGGCTTTTGCCTTTGCCGCCTTGCTTGCAGGTTGCGCGGGCTTTACCGAAGACACGAATACGGCAGATAGGGAATCCGCCGGGAATGGCGAATTGGGTGCGCTCGTTGCGAAGAAGTATGCCGAGGCTCGGACGACCCAGACGGGCTTTGTGGCAGTCGACGAAAAGAGCGACTCCGTGACCCTCGTGCTTGAAACCTTCGGCGGGTGCATCAAAAATGAAAATTCCCTTTCGTACAATTTTGACTATTACCATGCGGATAGCCATACCTTCGCGTATAGCTTCAGGGGTGATACCCTTTTGCTGACTTACCGCTATATACCGGACCCATACGAGGTAGACCAGGAAGAATACGACGAGTCTCTCGTACTGGTGGGTGGCTTGTCGGGCGAGTTAGATGGCGTGTGGTTTTTGACTCAGTGCGCGTATCGGGAAGACAGAATGTATTGCTACAATGATGGTTATGACACGTATTTAAAACTGGACGGCAACAAGGTCGAAGTCCGTGTCGCGGACCGCGAAGGTTACGACTACATGCAGACTGTCTTTGTGGACCAGCTGTTCGATTTCCTCGGGAATGGGGGCTCTGTCCAGCTCGAAACTCCCTATTACTATTCAAGTACGGAATTTGGTCAGGAACGCTCTGGCATCGTCATTCTAGAAAAGACGAATACCACGATGAAGTTTACCCATGCCGATTTGACGTTCGACCTGAGCATAGATTACGCCCGCTATGGTGATAGCTTGCACGTAACGCTCAAGTCGGGTGACGTGAGTTGTGTGGGGACGGTCCGCGAAATGGACGATGTCCTGCCTGAACTATGCTCTGTCGACAATGAGGCTTACTTATGGAAGTCGGACTCGGGCGCATATACGTACGAACGGAAGAATTCTCGTGAATTTGAAACCTGTATCGACGGGATTCTTGGACGATAACATTATGCTAAATAAGGCAACCTTCGATGTACCCTTGTACTTGCTTGAGGTTAAGTGGCGTTTCGGCGGTCTCAAAAGTCGCGATGAAATTTCTGCCCAGAACATAGCCATTTTCGTTGTACCGTAAAATTTTCTGAATGGCAACATCTGCGTAATCGTGATTGCTCATCATACCGAAATGTTCCCAGATGACTTCTGTGTGGGAACGCTTGTCGAGGCAGGTGAAGTCTGGGTAAAGTGTTCCCCACCCCCCGATGCTTGTGGGGAATTCATAGCGGAAGGGAATGCCAGCGCGACTGAGCGCGTCCGCGATGATGACTTCGGATTTTGAGCGGACGCGCACGCCCGTGCTTGTGTAGAACTCGGGGGCATTGATTTCGAAAGGCTTACCTGTATAGGGGAAATGCAACCAACTTGCAACGAAATCGTCGTCGGTTTCGCGCACGGGCGTCACCAGGGTGCGCCGTCCGGGATGCAACTTTGCGAATAATTCGTCGACTACATTCGGGCGGTATGCCGCGAGAAATGCATCGATGATAGCTAGTTGCTTCTTGATAGTTTTCGATGCCGCCTTATTGTAGTCGCGCTGGGCGATTGTTCGCGCTTTGCGGATGTCTTTACGTGGAATAAATGTCCCGTTATGGTCCCCCTTTTCATTTATGATGTAATATTGAAAGCTGCTTTTTCTGGTAAGAACCCGTAGGCTTTCCTTCGGGTGTTTCGCTGTATACTTTATTGTCCCGAGAAGCGATTTTAAATAGTCCCGTTCCGCTACAATTTCTGCCATGTCAATTTTTTTTGAGGAGTATTTTTTTACGGTGTCCATATGATTCTCCTTGGTAGGGAAAAATACAAACAAAAATGAGTCATTTTGCAAACTCTAGTTTGCAAAATGAAAAGCCGACCACGGTTAAGGCATGCCGAATGGCTCTTTAAATAGTTTTTTTTTATGATGACGGCATATAATTTTGTGTTTTCTTGATAATTATATGTCTCCGTTGAAAAAACATCGTTGACATAGGCTCTATTGAGCCTGAAAAATGGGAGTGTTGCATATAAAAATGCTTTTGAACTGCTTTTTATATGCCTTGATAGAGCGCCTCGCTGTTGTTATGGGAAAAAATGACAGGGGAAAGGCATATAAAAGTTTTATTTTGCCGAAAT
This sequence comes from Fibrobacter sp., assembly GCA_017626945.1. GTDB lineage: Bacteria > Fibrobacterota > Fibrobacteria > Fibrobacterales > Fibrobacteraceae > Fibrobacter. Next base: position 72,857 of record JAGAHT010000064.1, on the reverse strand, counting down.
TATATGCCGCCTATGCTTTTTCTTTCTATAAAAAGAAGTTATTTTGTTCTAAATCCCGCGTAGGAGGCATATGAATAATCATTTAAATGAAAAATATATGTAAACCAGTAAATTGCGGGGCTTGTCATGCGGTATCGAGGTGCCCTATAGTCATCTTTGGTTGTTGATCGGCGGCATCGGCGTCCTTCGCCGAACATTTCATTGCGCCGCAGCGTTGCCTTTAGCTGCATCATGCGCTTCGACATCGCGCTTATCCGCGTCCCTCTTGGAATAAACGCATCCGCAGTAATTCTGCCGGTAAAGATTGTATTCCGCCGAAAGTTGGATAGAACGCTTATAGCCGCCCTTCTTCTTGAAGTCGCTGGGCAGGCGCTTGATTCCGTAGATATCGCACTGTTCCTGCACCACCTCGTTTAGCACCTGTGCATTCTTCATGGGGCTAATCGTGAGTGTGGTGGTGAAGTATTCGCAGTTCAGTTCTTTCGCGAGCCTTGCCGATTCAGCGAGGCGAAGCTCAAAGCACTTGCGGCAGCGCGCGCCGCCTTCGGGTTCGTTTTCGAGCCCGCGTGCGACATCGTAGAACTTCTTCGGGTCGTATTCGCCCTCGATCAGCGAGACCGGATGTTTCGTCTTGAATTCGGCAACGAACCGCTTGATTTCTTCGACGCGGTGGCGGTATTCTTCGTCGGGCGCGATATTCGGATTGTAGTAGAAAAGCGTAATCTTGAAGTATTGCGACAGGTATTCGATGGTGTAGCTGCTGCAGGGTGCGCAACAGGCGTGCAACAGGAGCGTCGGCACTTCGCCGGTGCGTTCCAACCTGCGGATAATATAATCCAAGTCGCGCTGGTAATTGTGCTTGGGATGGCCTTTGTCATGCCCGACTTGGTCGGGCATCTCCTTTTCGCGCTGAACAATGTGCGTTTGATCCTTTTCGGCCATATATTACTCCCAGCTTAAAGTGCCGAAAGCCGTAATCCAGTAGCAAATCGTCGTGATCACGGCGAAGGTCCCCATGACCGAGCGTTCCTTGTGGGCGGTGCTAAAGAGAACCGTCGCCGTATAGAACGTCAAGTACAGCGCAAAGAAGAATGCGAGAATCCGCGTCACCATGAACGGGATAATCTCGGGCAAAACGTGCCCTGCCGAAAGCAACACGAAAAGGGCGACGAACTGCATCGTGGTCGGCACGATGAAAGCCTTGCGGACCTCGGGCGGAATCACCTTGTAGCGCGCATTCATGGCGTAGGCACCAAGAGGAGCTCCCAGAGCGAGCGCGATATTCAGCGCGATGGAAGGCAAAAAGGCGATAGCCCCGATGACGGTTGCGAAAATCATTAGTGAAAAAATAGAATTTAGTCCGCCGAAAAAAAGGACGGCCCCGGGTAAAGGAGGTAACCTAGGGCCGTCAGGGAGTGTTTGGGTGCCTATAAAATAGATTTTCAGGTCTAGAAAAACTATGCCCATGGAGAAAATCGCGTTTACCGAAGTAAACAGGTTTGTATACATCGGCTAGCCCTTATTCATCGGCGAATGTCTGTGTGATTTTGCTCACACGCGGGCCCCGCAAATTTTGTGTCGAGTGCACCACTATTTTCCCTTTTTCTTTTTTTTATTTTTAATTTTAAGTTACTACTTATGCAGAACCTTTATAACATTGTTGCGGAGTTATGTGCGTCTATCGTGAATTCTTGCTCCGAAGAATTCTTTGTGAGGTACAGTTGTGTCTCTCCTGCAGAAAAGAAACGTATCTACAAGGAAGTGCAGGCGAGTGTCGGCACCTTGTTCCTGGCGAAGCCGGAAGGGAATCTTGAGACTCCTGATGATGAGTCGATTCGTGAACTTGTTCCGGCTGATTTGACCGATTCTTTTTATGCAAATTTGCAGGCTCTCATTGGACGTTTTACGGAAAATGGGGACTACTATGCGATGCTTGGACTTTTGCAGATTCTGGATCATTCCATGGTTCAGCTGCTGAACGGAGCGATTGCTGAATTTGAACAGGAAAGTTTTTCGATTGTCCTGAATACGAACCGCGAATCGGTGGGCGTCGGAATCTTGCCTCGCTGCTCATGCATTTGGGAACGCAAGCATCGTCTCGTTCACCGCTACAATAATCTCGAAAGTTTTCTGTACAATATCTTGCTGATTGAAAATTCGGTGCTGGGCGAACTGATTGACGAACATTACTTCTTGCAGAAGGATTTGTTCCCGCGGTTTAGGGAACGCAACGCCGTGAAGATTGCGGCGACTCCTTTAAGGCGTGAACGGAATTTTAAGGTCAAGTTGAGCGACAGGGATAAGATCCAGTATTTTAACATTGCCTACGAAAATCCTTCGTTTGAAGCGGATAACGAACTCATCTGGGAAAAAATTTGGTCCGCTGGCGAAAACGAAAGCGATATCGTCGTTTTTCCGGAGCTTTTGGGAAATGCGGAAACTGCGGATTATGTTGCAGATAAAATAAAATCGCTCCAGCCGGAAGAGGCGCAGAAGATTCCTTCGCTGATTATTTTGCCGTCGTATTGGGAAAAGAACCGCAATGTCGTTACGGTCATGGACAAGTTTGGCAACGTGATTTGCAGACAGAACAAGCAGAATCCGTTCCGCAAGGAATTCGACGGAGTCGGTTATCTGGAACAGATCAATTCGAATCTCGTGGTGAACATTCTACATTTTGAAGGTATTGGACGCATTGCGATTATGGTCTGCCGAGATTTCTTGGAAACCGAGTATATGCGGCAACTCATGCGCTGCTTCAAGCTCACGCTGATTATCGTGCCCTCGTTTTCGACAGGTTCCTACGATTTCCGCCGTTCGTTTGACCTTTGCGCCCATGAAGACTGCAACGTGGTTTGGATTAATACCTGCGCGGCGCTTATCAAGGGGAAAGAGGCTAATTTCCAGGATATCGGCTATGTGCGCAAGCGAATTTCGCGCAACGAGGACGAGGCGCAGATGCTCTACAAGATGCCCATTTGCGAAGGCGCATTCAAGGGCGAATGTGCTCATGACTGCATTTATTACGAGACCATTCAAGGGGTGTGATTATGGAATTCGAATCGATTGAAAAGATTCATCAGGGAAAGTTCATTACCCGTTACGATATCCATTACAAGACGGTCAGCGGCAAGCCCAAAACTTACGAGATGATCAGCCGCAATCCGGATATTACGGGTCTCAAGGATATGCTTGAAAAAAAGCCGCACGCCGTCGTGATGATCATGCATGACTGTACCGGTCAAAAGCTTTTGCTTTGCAAGGAATATCGCATGGCAGTAGGCGAAAGCATCTACAATTTCCCGGCAGGTCTCATTGACCCCGGAGAATCCTACGAAGAGGCGGCCGCCCGCGAACTCCGTGAAGAGACGGGGCTTTCGTTGATGCGTATTGACGAAGTGTGGAAACCCAGCTATTCGGCGGTCGGATTTTCTAACGAGAGAAATGTGGTTGTCGTAGGCGTTGCCGGCGGTGAAATCCGTCCGAGTGATTCGGAACTCGAGGAAATTCAGGCGGAGTGGTTCGACAAGAAACAGATTCGCGAAATTCTCAAGGACGAACGCCTTTCGGCGAGAACGCAGACTTATTGCGCCTTGTGGAGCCGCACTTAAAAAATAAATCTGGCGAAGAATGCCGCATGTAGCGGGTGGAGCGGGGTTTCGGCGGTACGCCGGAACGTGACCGCGAGCGACAGCTGTAAAAAATCATTCCCGATTTCAGTGCTACTGCGTAGCCGGATTTCTCGCGAAGGAGTCCCCTTCGGGATTGTGAAGGTGACGCTTGCGTTGTTGAATGCGTCTTGCGCGTAAGCGACTCCGGCTTCGTAAAGGGGCGTGCCAAAGCCTTCATCTCGCGTGTGCCTTGTACGAATTTTTCCTGAAAAGGCCAGCTGTTCGCGGTCGACATTCCATGAAGACTTAATCCTTAAATCAAAGTCATTTTGTCGGCAACGCTCTTCTGCCGAAAGACAAGTTGCGCTTGCCGTTCCCCTCAAAGCGCCAGGCCCCGTTTCCGCCGATGCCTTCAACCGCGTCCTGCTGGAATCGCCCTCGAGTGGAATGATTGTGCGGGCGTTTACGCCGAACTTGCTCCTCCACGATTCCGCTGCGGTCACTGCAAATGTCTGGCTTCCCCAGAAGCGGCTATCTGCAATCGTTGAACTCAGGTGTGCCTCCTTCGGTAACGAATTTCCATGCAGATAGGCGTTCGCCTTCCATGCGACGGTTGCGACATCCGTTTTTTCCCGGTAGTGTAACTGTATCTTGAACAGGGGAATGTCCCGCTCAGGAATCCACCAGGCGGCAAAGTTTCCCCAATTACCCTTGGCCATCGCCGAGACGGAATGCCTTTCGGTATGCAGCGTTTCCGAGGAGTCGCCCGTACCCGTGTGCTGATGCCGCCAGTATGCAAGTTCCAGCTCTCCGCTGCCGTGAACGAACCCGAGGCTTGCTCGCGTTGTCTTGGCCGTGTCCAGGAATGCCCCTAGCCTGAATTTCCAGATAGGATAAAATGCTGCCGTGCCCCATAAGGTGTCGAGCGGAATGTTGCTGTGAAGTTCCTTGGTCGAAATCTGCCCTAGGTGTGCCTCGCTACCTGCATTTTTATAAGTCAGAAGCGACTGGGTGCCGAGCCGCAACGAATAACGGTAAAAATGGAGCCGTAGTTCCGTGCGCTCGCTCTCCAGGTGCCCAAGTGAATCTGTCCGGCCTCGCCATTCGATATATCCGTGTGGAATCACGCTCGGCCGGGCATCCTTTTTTTGAGCGCGTGTGACTTTCTCTTTTGAGGTGTGCGTGTCCTCGGTGCGAGCGGTTTCCTTCCCTAAATTTTTTTTGGCCGAAGCCTTGCGGTGTTGTTTCTCAAGCTGTTTTTCGGTTGCGCAACCTTCCAGGGCGTACACTTCGGCGAGCATACACGCTTCTGGCGTATTGCCTTCTTCAAGGAGGTCGAGGATTTCGCGGGCCTCGTCGCCATCGATAATTCCGCTGTCCCACCATTCGAAAACCTGGGCTTCGTCAAGTGACAAGTCGGTAGCGTTTGCCGTAACGGGGGCTTCGGCAGGGTGCTCTCCGACAGGTGCGTTGTCGTTGATGGCCGCAGCGATTTTTGCCCAGACAAGCGCAACGAATAAAATTTTAGCGCAGTATAGATTTCTCATTTCAGGAGTTCCTCTATACTATACACGCACGATTCCTGAAAATTATCCCTTTGGGCTCCTTTTTATTTCTACTTTTGTGGTTATGGCAAGTAACTGGTCCAAGAAACCGTTTTCAAGGGAATCCGTGCAGTCTCGCGACGGATCTCAACGGCAATCTTCTCGAAATGTTGGTTCCCGGCAACCTTCCCGCAATGCGTCCGCTGCAGGTCGCGATTTCGTGCCGCACCTCAAGGCGCCCCGTACCGACTTCCCGCTGTTTAACGGCAAACGCGTCACGCCCTCGCTTGCGGGCCTCGACAAGTTGCTGCATTACTACGGTGTGGAACTGCAGCCCGAAACGCTCCAGCAGATTTGGGAATTTCATCAGTTGCTGCGCGCCAACAACGACGACCAGGACTTGACGCGCCTGAATGCTTTTGAGACGATGGTGGAGCGCCATTACGCCGACTGCACGTTGATTAACGCCTATGTGCCCAAGTGGCCTGCCCGCATGATCGACGTCGGCAGTGGTGCCGGTTTCCCGGGAATTCCGCTCAAGATCGTGAATCCGTCCATCCGCCTTACGCTCTGCGAACCGCGCCCGAATCGCATCAACTTCCTCAACATGGTCATCGAGAAGATGGGCCTCAAGGGAATCGACGTGTTCGGTCACAAGGTGACGAGCCGCAGCATGACCATCCCCGTAGACGGTGTCATCAGCCGCGCCTTCGAACTCATGGAAAAGACTCTCCCGCGAATAGCCAATTCACTCAAGGTGGGCGGTCGCGTATTCTTCATGAAGGGCCCTGCCGTTGCCGACGAGCTCAAGACCTTCCATCCGGAAGATTTCGGCTACAAGTTCGTAGGGAAGCATTTCTACACGATTCCGAACAGTACGCAGGAACGAGCCCTGATTATCCTCGAACGCGTAGAGTAGTTCTCGCGTGGAATAGTTCATTTTCCGTGAAAATATTTTCATCAAAAAAAGTCAGGCCTTTCGCCTGACTTTCATTTTGTTTTCTAGACTCTTTTTGAATCTGTCGTGTAGGGCGTAGCCCGTTGTGTTAGAACTTGAACAGCATGCCGAAGCGCATCTGGCCGTCGCGAACGCCGTCGTTGTCGCCTACGTCCTTGATGGTCGAGAAGTCGAACTGTAGCACGTCGGAGAGCATGAAGCCGAAACCGAGGTCCACTTCGTTGCGCTTACCGGTTTGGTCGTACAGGTAACCGGCGCGGAGTGCGATCGTGTTCGCGTAAACGAATTCAGTACCCAGGTTGAATACGCCCTGCAGCAAGGAATTCTTGACTGCTCCGAATCCGTCGCCGCCGCGTTCCGGGTTGGCGAGGGATTTCCAGCAAGAAATGTAGAACGGCTCGGGATTGCCCTTGTCGTCGTCATATACGACTTCGCGGTTATAGTCGGCGACGATAGTCCACTTGTAGTCGGCGAGGCTCAACAGTTCGTAGGAAAGTCCGAGGCGCCATGTCAGGGGAATCGGGTCTTCGATCGTCTTGTCCACATAGTAGACGCTCGGACCGATGTTTGCAAGCACGAGGGCAAAGTTTAATTTGTCTACAAGCAGGTTCTTCTTCAGGATGCCGATGTCGAAGGCGTAACCGAAGGTGGTCGCTTCTTCCTGTCCAGCGGCGGCGCCGGAGCTCAAGTCGGAGTAGAAGAACTTGATGGAAAGGCCGAGGCCCCAGTCGTTCGGGAAGCGCGTGCCGTAGCTGAAACCTCCCACGATTTCGGAGCTGTTGTAGGCCACGAGGTCATCGGCATCCACGTCACCCGAGGCGACCGTAGAACCGAAGCTCACGAAGTTCACGAAGAATCCGAGTGTACCCCAGTCGTTCAGCGGAATGGTCATGCCTGCATAAAGGTGGTACAGGTCGGGGATGTTCAGGATCGGGAGGAGCTTTTCGTAGAAGGCCATGATCTGGTAATCGGCGTCCTTGAACTGTTCCATGCCGTTTGCTGTGCTGAACCAGACGTCGTTGCCTTGCGGGAGTACTGCCCACACCTTGTTGGTGGAAAGGCCGTTGCCGCTGTGGTAGTGGATCCATTCGTCTTCGCTCTTGGTGGAACCTTCTTCTTCGGCGGAGCTGCGTTCAAGTTCCGCCTTGCGGCCGCTTGCAGTGGCGTAGTCCGGCAGGTGGCGCCATACGCCCTTGTCGGTTGCGATCCAGATGCCGCCGCGCTGGTCCACAGAAATGTCGTTCACCCTGTTGTCGGCGAACTGCACCTGTTCCCACTTGCGCAGCGTAAAGTGCGAGAGGCCTCCGTTATGGGCCGCCCATACGTGTCCCGAGCTGTCTACGGCGAGTGCGGTCGGGGAAAGGTCCATGATGCCGTCTTCCTGATTGAACAGGCTCCAGCGGTCCTTGTCGTTCACGCTCTTCTTGGGAATGAGCCTTGCGATGCCCGCGCCCTCGACTGCCACGTAAAGTTCCTTGCGGTTTTCGGACCAGACCAGTGCGCGGATCTTTTGGCTGGGGAGCACTTTACCTTTCTGTTCGAATTGGCCGTTGCGGTAGACGAACAGGCCGTCTTCGGTTCCGATCCAGATCGAGGCACCCTGGCTTTCGAGTGCGGTAATGCGGTGCTTGCCGAGTTCGCTGTCGTAGTTTTTCCAGGCCTTGCCGTCAAAGCGGTACAGCGACTTGGGAGTACCTACCCAGAGCTTCTCGGTACGGCTTTCGTAGAGAACCGCCGTGATGGTGTCCTTCACGATCAGGTTCCAGGGCATCTTGACTTCGACTACGTGTTTTTCGTCGTCGGCCGTCTTGATATCATTGAATTTCTTTACCTGGCGAACATATTCGTCAAGTCCGTGTTCAGTGCCTACGTAGACCTTGACTGCGTCGCGGACCTTGGCGTTGCCCTGCAGCGTGATGGAGTGGTAGTCAACCCACTGTTCGCCGTCAAATTTCTGGATACCGTTGGCGGTACCTGCCCAAAGTTCGCTCTTGCTGAAGAAACCGTCCTTGGAACGTGCCGCCATGCTCGTGAAGAAGGGGGCGTTCTTGGATTCGACAGGGTAGCTCATGCGCCATTCGTCGGCCAGGGGGCCGAAGGCGAGACCGGCAGGGTTGTAGTACATGGCAGTCGGGTCGTCGGCGAGGGCGGCACCTGCTTCGCCCATGCCCAGCTGGCGTGCGCCGACGGGCATTTCGAGCGTGATGATGGCGGAGCCTGCTGCAAAGGACAGCGCGGGCGCTAAAAGAAGTGCAGAAAGTAACGATTTACGCAAGGTGCCTCCAGTCGGGGACGTCGTAGTGGTTGCCGTGCGAAGGGACGACTGCTTTCCAGCCGGACTTGCTCGGGTTTTCCCAGGGTTGCTTGGGGAGAAGTCTGCAATCGCAGCCGAGTACATAGGGCGGCAGGATTTCCGCATGGTTGCGGATCTGCTCGCGGGTAATAAAGTTTTCGTCGCTCACGAACTTCACGTATTCCTTGCCCTTGGGGCCGAGTTCGATGCGGTAGGTGGCGGTGCCGTTCTTGTCGCCTTCGTCGATGGTGCGGATGGTGGCTTCCATCGAGGCGTTCCATTGGGCGATGAGTTCCTCTTTCTTTTCGGGCGGCAGGTTCTGCGTGTCGAGCCAGGACCTGAGCGATGCCTCGGAGGGCTTTACTGCAGCAAGCGATTCGCGGGCGGGGCGTACGACAACGGCGTACTGGCCTGAAACATCGATGACTCGCTTCGGTTCGTCCTTTTCGTCGGAGCTATGGATAATCACATACGCGCCGATAGCGGCGAGTATCACGGATAATACAATGATCACGATGACGATAATGACTGATAGCATATTTTATTCCATTATTCGTTACCCTTCAAAACTAGCAATTTTCTAAATTGTGGGGCAGGAGATATTATGTCGAAATTGAAGATTTTTCTTGTGTTGCTGATGTGCAGTGCCTGTTTTGCCATTCCTTTCAAGGTCGAGACGGTCAAGGAAGGCTCCGGGGACTCCATTCGGGCAGGACAGCTCATCAGGGTGCATTACAAGAGTTACGTGTATCTGGACAGTGCAAAGATTATGGCCGAAAAGGTCCGCCTGGCGGATTCCCTGCGAATCGCCGATTCCCTCCGCCTTGCGAACGACTTTAATTCCGACCAGGTTGCTGGTGTGACAAAAGTTGACACGACTGCGCTTGTTGACAAGTCGGCGAAGAACAAGAAGAAGTCCAAGTCGAAGAAGGATTCCAAGGCCGCTGTCGATACTGTTGCCCAGGTGGTGCCGGTTGCCGATCCGACCTTGGATTCTGCCGCAGCCCCGTTGACCTTTGTCGATTCCATTGCGCCCCTTCCGACAGATTCCCGTTTCCGTTTGTTCTCGGAGTCTTATCCCGGTGGCGAACCTCTTGAATTTACGCTCGGCGTGGGGCTTGTGATCCAGGGCTGGGAAAAGGGCCTTGTGGGTATGAAACCCGGCGAAATCCGCAAGCTCTATGTGCCCTACCAGATGGGCTACGGCGAAAACTCGCTCGAGGGCGTTCCCGAATATTCCGACCTGTTCTTTATCGTTGAACTGGTGAGTGCCGATCCGCCGATGGAACCTGACGTGTTCCCCAAGAATGTCGAGGGCCTCAAGTGGCGCGAAGCGGCCAAGGGTCTCAAGATTTACGACGAGAAGGTCGGTGGCGGAAAACCCGCTGTGGTGGGTTCCGTGCTCAAGACGCATTACACGGGTTGGCTCCTTTCCGGCCGCAAGTTCGGTTCTTCCAAGGATATCGGTAAGCCGCTCCAGGTCGTGATGGGCGCAGGCAAGATGATCAAGGGCTGGGAAGTCGGTCTCGAGGGCATGCGCGAAGGCGGAGTCCGCTGGTTCCGCGTATCGCCTGCCATGGGTTACGGCGCGACGGCCTACTCGATGATTCCCTCGAATTCCACCCTGGTTTTCCGCGTGGAACTGGTGAGTTCCGAAGTGGACGAGGCTGTTGTCGCGAATATGGATTTCTTCCCCGATACAACGGCGCTCACGTTTGAAAATGGCCCCGAAGGACTCCGCTATGCGGTAATCAAGCAGGGCGAAGGTGAACCCGCACAGAAGGGCAGCGTGGCGAAGGTGCATTACACCGGCTGGCTCACGAACGGTTACAAGTTCGACAGTTCCCGCGATCGTGGGCAGGCTTTCGCCTTTACGCTCGGTGCGGGTCGCGTGATTCGCGGCTGGGAACTCGGCGTGCAGGGGATGCTCCCCGGCGAAAAGAGAATCCTGGTGGTCCCGCCCGGACTCGGCTACGGTGCCCGCGGTGCAGGCCCGATTCCTGGTGGCTCGACGCTGATTTTCGCTGTTGAATATCTAGGAGAATAGGGTTGAGAATTTCGACTAAAGGACGCTACGCGCTTCGCGTGATGATTGACCTTGCGAATAACGGCAGGGACGATTACGTGAAATTGCAGGAACTCGCCGAACGCCAGCAGATTTCCGAGAAGTACCTCGAAGGAATCCTGGGCGCATTGGTGCGCGGAAAGCTCCTTTCGGGTGCCCGCGGAAAGGCGGGCGGCTACAGGCTCAACTGCGAACCTTCGGCTTGCAGTGTCTGGCAAATCCTTTCGTTGGTGGAAACGTCGGTTGCTCCCGTGGCATGCCTCGACGATTCCGAGAACTCTTGCGAACGTGCCGACATCTGCGTGACGCTCCCCGTATGGAAGGAGCTGAATTCTATGATCCGTGGCTATCTGGAAAGCGTCAAGCTGGATCAGTTCTTGCGGAATGCGCCCGAAAATAACGGCAAGGCGCCTCGCGGCAAGACCCTGAAATGCGGACTTTAACTATCTTGTATAAAAATTGGAGTTTTCTATGGAAATCAAATGGCTTAATCCCGATGCAAAGTTTGACCGCCTCGTCCTGGCAGGCGATATTGGTGGCACCAACACGAACCTTGGCCTGGTTGGCTACAAGGACGGCAAGTTCACGCTGATCCTTGAAACGGATTGCCCGTCCAAGGACATCTGCGGACTGATTGAGCCCATTCGCGAAACGCTTCGCATTGCCGTAGAAAGCCGTGCAGACCTCAAGCCTTCCCACATCTGCATCAGTGCTGCTGGCCCCGTGGCTGCTAACAAGTGCGTCATGACGAACCTCCCGTGGAGTGTCGATGGCGACGCCATCACCGCCGCAACGGGAATCTCTACGCTCGTGATTAACGACTTCATGGCCATCAGCTACGGCATCCCGACTCTCGACGTGAATGACCCGGCCCAGATTCATCAGCTGGCTCACACCGACGGCAGCAAGCCCGCCCCGCAGAAGACGACCAAGGCGGTTGTCGGCCCGGGCACCGGCATGGGCGTCGGTTTCCTCGCTTTTGACGGCGAAAAGTACATTCCGGCCTGCTCCGAAGGCGGTCATTCCACTTTCGCCCCGTTCGACAAGGATTCCCAGGAATTCCACGACTATATGGAAAAGAAGATCGGCATGGTTCCGGGCGTAGAACCGCTCGTGTCCGGCATGGGTCTTCGCAATATGTATGAATGGTGGAAGGAAACCCGTGGCGTTCCTGATAACGACGCTTTCAAGAAGATTGAAGAAACCGAACCGAACGATCGTCCGAAGTACATCAGCCGCGCAAGCGACACCGATCCGGTGGCAGCCGAGATGATGCGCCTGTTCGTGAAGATGCTCGCCCGCTTTGCAAGTGATGCCGCGACGCTCTTCCTCCCGCTGGGTGGTTTCTACCTCGCCGGTGGTACCGTGCAGAAGGATCTCCGCTGGCTTGAACGCGACAATTTGTTCATGAAGTATTTCGAAAAGAACTACAACCCGAACATCCGTCCGCTTCTGAACAAGATCCCGGTGTACATCATCAAGGATTACAGCATCAGCCTGTACGGTGCCGCAAACGCAAGCCTCAACTTGCAGAAGTAATCGTCTAAAAAAATGCTTTTTTCGGAACTTCCTCTCGCTAATCCTTTGCAGCGTGCTGTTCGCGCTGTAGGTTACGAACAGCCGACCCCCATCCAGGAAAAGTCCATCCCGAGTTTGCTCGAGGGCAAGGACTTGCTTGGCATTGCGCAGACGGGTACGGGAAAGACGGCTGCCTTCGCGCTCCCTATTCTGCAGCTGTTGCTGGATTCGGGCAAGTTCCGTGCTCCGAAAACTTGCCGTGCGCTGATTCTTTTGCCGACGCGTGAACTCGCGATCCAGGTGGAGGATTGCTTTAAGCAGTACGCGCAGTTTACGGCCCTTTCGACGGCTTGCATTTTCGGTGGCGTGAGCGATGTTTCGCAAAAGCGCAATCTGATCCGCGGTGTAGACGTGTTGGTGGCGACTCCGGGCCGTCTCCTGGACCTCATCAACCAGAAGGCCGTTTCGCTAAAGGCGCTGGAATTCTTCGTGCTCGACGAGGCCGACCGTATGCTTGATATGGGTTTTATCCACGATATCCGCAAGGTGGTGGCGCTCCTTCCGCAGAATAGGCAGAACCTGTTCTTCAGCGCGACTATGCCCGACGATATCACGAAGCTTGCCGCGACGATTCTCCGCCCGAACCCGGTGAGGGTCGAGGTGGCGCCGCAGAGCACGCCTATCGAACGCATTCATCAGGAACTTTACCGTATCGACAAGCGCCGCAAGGGAGCGCTCCTCAAAGAACTCCTGCTCGCGCATCCCGAGATGAAAAAGGTGCTCGTGTTCAGCCGCACCAAGCATGGTGCAGACAAGATAACGCGAGTACTCGAAAAGGCGGGCATCAAGTGCGCAGCGATTCACGGCAACAAGAGCCAGAACCGCAGGCAAGAAGCCTTGGGCAACTTCAAGTGCGAACAAATTCGCGTACTGGTCGCGACGGATATCGCTGCCCGCGGAATCGATGTGGACGACGTGTCGCATGTGTTCAACTATGACCTGCCCGATGTTCCCGAAACTTTCGTGCACCGCATCGGTCGTACTGCCCGCGCAGGGAAAGACGGAATCGCTATTTCATTTTGCGCCCCCGACGAGGAACAGGACCTGCGTGCCATCGAGAAACTGACCCGCATCAGTATTCCCGAAGGTGACAAGTCTATTTTCGAGAAGCTCCCGCCCCCGCAAAAGGAGACTCCCGAAAGCGAAATGCGCAACGCCCGTGGCCGCGGATTCCCCCAAGGCAACCGTCACGGCAATAAGCAGAATCGTGGCGGGCAGAATCGTCATGAAAACCGCGACCGTCGCGAAAACCAGGAACGGGATGCTCGCGACCTGCAGAACGCCCCGCGCCCGCAGCATAACGCCTCCAAGGCGCCGGACAAGCCGCAAAATCAACTGAAATCGCAAAATCAGCAGAAGCAGGCTCCGCAAAATCGCGAAAAGCCGAACGGCGGTAACCCTCAGAATCAGGAAGGCCACCGCACTATCGGCAGGAACCGCCCCGGTTCACGCGCCCGCAAGCGCATGCGCGAAGAAGCCGCTAGATTGCAGGACCGTTCGCGCCCAAATAGGTGAAAAACGGCTAAATTCGGCTAAAAATCGCCATTTATTGATAACTTGTCCACGCAAAGATGCCTTTTGCGTGGATTTTTCATCGTTTTTAGGGGTAACTTTATACCGGTGAGTTATGAAAGTCGCTTTTTTGAGGCGAAAAGGGATAAAATATGAAGTTTGCGAAGAGCGTCAGGACGGCCGTCGCCCTCATTGGTTTCGGGCTCTGCACCTCGGCCATGGCAGAAAATCCGATTATCCAGACCTATTATTCGCCGGACCCGGCTCCGGTCGTGTTCGGTGATACGGTCTGCGTGTACACGGGTAACGATGAAGGCGGCCACTTCTTTACCATGCACGGTTGGCGCGTCTCCTGCACCACCGATATGGTGAACTGGACCGATCGTGGCGCACTCATCCTTTCGAACGAGGACTTTGGCGGAAATGCCAAGAAGAACGGTGACTGGGCGGCGCAGGTGGTGCGCCGTAACGGCAAGTACTACTACTACGTGACCGTGGAATCGACCCGGGGCGGACGCGCCATCAACGTGGCCGTGGCCGACAGGCCCGAAGGCCCGTTCAAGGATGCGTTGAACGGCAAGCACCTTGCGGGTCCGAACTGGGACTACATCGATCCGACCGTATGGATTGACGACGACGGACAGGCTTACCTCTATTGGGGCAACCCGAAGCTTTATTATGCCAAACTCAAGGAAGACATGATTTCGTTCGATGGCGATATCAAGGTGACCGATATGAGCCGTGGTTTCGCTCCGAACGGAGAGGATTCCAAGTACACCGAAGGTCCGTGGATTCACAAGCGCGGCAAGAAGTATTACATGATTTATGCCTCCCATGGCGTGCCCGAAAAGATTTCGTACTCCACGAGTGATTCCCCGACGGGCCCGTGGACCTGGGGCGGTGTCATCATGGACCAGGGCAACAATACGGCGTTCACCAACCATTCCGGCCTTATCGACTTCAAGGGGCGCAGTTTCTTCTTCTACCATAACCAGAAGAACGTGAACGGTGGCGGTTACAGCCGCTCTACTGCTATCGAGGAATTTACTTGGAATGCCGACGGTTCTATTCCGACCATCAAGTCCACCAACGACGGCGTGAAAAAGCCCATCAAGAACCTGGACCCGTTCGAGCGCGTCGAAGCTGAAACCAAGGCATGGGTAGGCGGCATGACTGTCGACAAGCCGCGTGATCCCGATGGCGGCAACTATACCATCATCAACCATGTGGCGGTGGAATCGGGTAATGTCTACCTGACCGGAATGAGTACTGGTTTCTATACCAAGGTGCGTTCTGTCGATATGGGTGACGGTGCCGACCGCATTATCCTTTGCACCAAGGGCAACGGCGGCAAACTTGAAGTCCATGCGGGCTCCGAGACGGGCGCCTTGCTTGCCGCCATCAATGTGCCTGCAAGTTCCAAGTGGGAAGAAAATTCCTTTGATGTAGAAAACGCTGCTGGTGTCGACGACCTTTACTTTGTAGTGAAACAGGGCGGTTTCGATTTTGACTACTGGTACATGGAAAGCGAAAAGACCGCCGTTCCGCAGACTCCGTACAAGGGTGTCGCGGCGACGGTTCCGGGAGTCATCGAGGCTGAAAATTATGACGAAGGCGGACACAACAAGGCCTTCTACGATGCCGACCGCGAAAACCAGGGCAAGGCCTACCGCGAAGACGAAGTCGATGTCGTTGGCTTTGGTTGCACCGATGAAAGCAATACCAAGGATTGCGAAGGCTATGCGATTGGCTACACGCAGGCGGATGAATGGCTCGAATATACGGTCAATGTCGCTGCCGATGCCAAGTACGATATCACGGCGAATCTGGCGACTCCCTTTGAGACGGCGGGCCTCCAGCTGTTTGTCGATGGTGAACCCGTTACGGAATCGCTTACCGGCTTAAAGACCGACGAAGAAAAGTTCGACGTCTACAAGGAAACGGAACTCGGTTCCGTGGAACTCAAGAAGGGTGAACATGTACTCAAGCTCCTCATTACGGGTGAATATCTGAATGTGGACTGGATTAAGTTCGAAGATCCGAACAATCCGTTGAAGCTTGCTCAAGAAATTCGCCTTGCCCCGCAGCAGAATGCCTCCTACAACGTGTTCGGTGCGACAGGCAAGTTCCTCGGCCGCATCGATAACATCGGTACGAACCTCTCTGCGACTCTCAAGCAGGCGGGCTATGCAAGCGGCGCCTACATCGTGCGCGGTATCGGCCACTCCAAGGCGATGCGCGTGACGGTGAAGTGATTCGATATCCAACTTATACAACGTAAAAAGGCCGTGGCGAATTTTGAAGCCACGGTCTTTTTTTGTAAGAGTGTAAAAATGTTGGAGCAGGAAGAAATTGGTTATTCCGCTTCGATAGGCACAAAGGCGTTCTTGCTGTCGAATCCTGCGGGCAGGTCCCAGTCGTCGTCCTTGGGCATGGCGGCTGCCTTCGGCTGGGCAGGCTGTGCGGGTTGCGTGGCGGCTGCGTTTTCGGCAGGAGCGCTCGCCGGAGCGGCGTTCGGGGTAGCCGGTTCCGTTGCGACCGTGTTTTCAGCAGCCTGCGGTGCCGCTGTCGTTGCATTTTCGCCCGAGGCTGTCTGCGGTGCGGCTTCGGTGTTTTCCGATGGTGCTGGCGGTTCTGCCGTGGCGGCCTGTTCTGTCGCAGGCATCGGGAGGCTTACCATGATTCCGTTTTCGGCGGCAGTTTCTGCGGCCGCGTTCTGCACTTGCGGCGGGGTGAATCCTGGGACGTCGATCCACGGGAGTGGTCGTCCCTGGGCTGCATCTGCGCCTGCCATGATGTTTCCGGTCATCGGGTCCACCGTCAGCTGGCCGCGTTCGTTGGGGAGCACCAGCGGAACTTCGCCTGCGGCGAGCATCGAGATGTCGAGGAAGTCAATCTTTTCGGGAATGCCGAGGATCTCGATTTCCTTCTTCGCGAAATCGGCCCACTGCGGAAGGCCGCCGCTTGCACCTGCGATACGCGTGCGTCCAGATTTCAGCGGCTTGTTGTCGTCGAAGCCCACGTAGCTTCCGATAGCGACCACGGAATCCGTCGAGATGCCGTTCTTCTCGTTCACGTAAGTGGGGAGTGCTCCCATGAAGGCCACGTTACGGTAATCGTTGGTGGTTCCGGTCTTTCCGAGTGCCGGGTAGCGCAGCGTAATGGCGCTGTCCGGGGAAGTCACCGTCATGCTGCTGTACTGGCTTCGGGCCGTCCCGTTCACAAATACGGAATGTAACATCACCGCCATCTGCGAGGTAATCGTATCGCCGAGCACGACCTTGCTTTCTGTCTTGTTCCTGAAAATCACCTTGCCGTCCCGGTTCTTGATTTCCTTGATGAAACAGGGATCGGTCCAGTCGCCGTCCAGGCACTTGAAGACCTTGCCCGTGAGCATCGTCTGGTAGGCGGTGGAAATCTCGGCGAGCGTGATGTCGTTTACGCCGAGCGGCATGCTGAACACTTTCTGCAGTTTCTGGTGGATGCCGATTTCTTTTGCGAACCGCGCGTATTCCGCGAACGAAAGTGAACGCCGGAAGTCGGGCCAGTAGCGGATATGTTCTGCGTCAAGGTAGTCCGCCTCTCCGTCGACCGGTTCGATCATCGTCGAGAGTCGCTTCATGTCGGCGAGTGTAAAGTGGTCATACAGCACCACCGAATCGAGCGGCGTTAGCACGGCGGTCGGATCCAGCTCCTGGGCCTGGCGTTCGCGCAGGATTTCCGCATAGCGCTTGTAGTTGTGGTTGATGAAGGCGATAATCTTCGAATCCTTCTTCGCCTGCTTGATAGCGATGTCGTTGAAGGTCCCGTAGCGCAGGTTCATCACGTCGCGGGCCTTGTCGTCCTTGCCTTCGTTCCTGTAGCGTTCGGCAAGGGCGTCGCGGGCCTTGGTGAATTCGATTTCGCGCTTGACATCTTCTTTCAGGATCAGCCCGAACTTATCGCGTAGGCGCTCGAAGTATTTCTTGGTGTCTTCGCCTTCGTTGCGGGCGTAGCCATTTGCGGCGGCCACTTCGTTGAATTCTTCGAGCGGAACCTTGTCGAGCAGGTGTTCCAGGAGCCAGATGCTCGCGATATTTTCGGATCGCGTCGTGGCCCAGGCGATGCTCACGACATCACCCTTGTTCTTGTGGTCGGGCCGCGGGAAATAGAACTGGTTCACGAACTGGAAAACGTTGAAGTCGTTCTCGAGCATGTCGAGGTAATGCCAGTGGTACTTGAGTGCAAGGGCGTAAAGAATCGGCTTCCAGCTGGAACCGAGCTGTCGCACCGCCTTGAAGCTGCGGTCGAATCCGGTATTGTGGAAACCGCCCTGGCTTGCAATCACGTTTCCGTTCTGGATGGCGAAAAGTCCGCCCTGTAGCACGGGTTCCGTTTCGATCTGGCACTGTGCGAATCCGTCTATCAGTTTGTCGTCCATGACGCTCACCAGCAAGATAGCGCCTTTCTTGAGCTGCGGTGCCAGAATCTTGTTCACGTCACCGCCGGCTTTTTTCGCGAAGTCCTTGACGGCCGCCTCGGAGACCATTCCCTTGAGCTGGCCGAATCCCAGCGTCAACGACTTGAGGCTTCCCTTTTCGTCGACCGTGATGCTGTCGATGGTGCCGTATAGGTAGTCGCCCTTGCGTGCCGTCTGGGCGCGGTTCGCGAACTGCGCCTTCGGGAGCACGAAACCGCCCAGCTGCATCTGGAGTCCGCTGATGTTTGCCTGCAGCGCGGTCTTCGCGGCGTCCTGGCTCCTGGCGTCCACGGTCGTCGTAATCGAGAGCTGCGCCTTACGCCAGTCCTCGATTCCTTCGGCCTCGAATTTCTTCTGGAAGAATTCGCCGTCCAGCTTTTCTTCGATGCGGTCGAGCATCGTGCTGACGCTGAAACGGAAATTGCCGTGGTTGAATTCGAGCGGTTTCGCGAGTGCGGCGTCCATGTCCTCTTGCGAGATGTAGTTTTCCTCGACCATGCGGCCGAGCACATATTCCAGGCGTTCCTTGCCTCGGGCAAGAGCCTTCTCGCGGCGTTCGGCGTTACGCTGGATAAACGGGTCGTAGTTGAAGGGCCCCTTTACGGAACCGGCGATAAAGGCACATTCGGCAAGAGTCAGGTCCTTGAGGTCCTTGTTGAAAAAATACTGTGCGGCGATGGCGACGCCCTTCCCGGTACCCGAAACGTGGAACTGGTTCAGGTAGAATTCCAGGATTTCTTCCTTGCTGAAATGGTTTTCCATGCGGAGCGCGTTGATGAGCTCCTTGCCCTTCTCCTTGATGCTCCTTTCTTCGCGTCCGAAAATGTTCTTGACGGTCTGTTGGGTGAGCGTGGATCCGCCCTGGCGCATGTGGCCGCTTTTCAGGTTCGAGACCATGGCGCGGGTAAAGCCGTAGATGCTGAAACCGTCGTGGTTCCAGTAGCCGGCGTCTTCGGCGGCGATCAGGGCGTTCACGATGTTTGCCGGGATGTCGCCGTAGGGCACGTACACGCGGTGGTTTGCATCGAAAAAGGCGCCCAGGAGCTGTTCTCCGTCGTTATAGTAGACGCGGGTTTCGCCCGAAAGAACTTGCAGGATGGTCGCGCGGTTGAACTGGTTGTCCGGATCCTGGGTCGGCAGGATCTTGAAGACGACGATATAGGCGGGAATACAGCAAATCAGGCCGACCAGGGCGAATGCGGCCACGATTTTGAGCAATTTTTTAAGGAGATGCATACTAAAAATTTAGAAATTTTGGTTTTGTACTTCGCTAATTGTAAAAAAATGTGCGTTTTTGGGGCGAAATTTAGGGTTTTTGCTTCTTTACCCTTGAAAAATTGCCGAATTTTATCTAAAATTTGTGTCCCCGAGATGGGAAGATGGCCGAGCTGGCCGAAGGCGCGTCCCTGCTAAGGACGTATAGGACTTAATCCTATCGCGAGTTCGAATCTCGCTCTTCCCGCTGCAAAGACCCCTAGGAGCAATCCTGGGGGTCTTTTGCTTCGAAAAAATACTTCCCTAAGCTCTAAATTCTACCAAGTAAGTTCTTTTTTTTTGCGTTTTTGCTAATTTCAAATTATATATTATTAGGGAAAATAATCCCAAGGAGTTTAAAATGAAAGCCTCTAGTTTTATTGCTGGTCTTGCCGTAGGTGCCGCTGCCGCTATTGCTGTTTCCAAGAAAATCAAGGACCTTTGCGCCGACGAAGACGAATCCTGCGAAAGCGACGCCGCCCTCAAGGATGCCGAAGATACGGTGCAGAGCCTCCGCAATTCCGCCGACAGCCTTTTGAATGACCTCAAGACCCAGACCGAGGCCAAGCAGACGTACGCCGCCCAGTGCGAAGACCTCAAGGACCAGGTGGCCAAGAAGGACGCCGAAATCGAGAATCTGAAGAACATCTGCGACAAGCAGGCGGGCGAAATCAGCAAGCTCGAAGCGAATCAGGGCTAAAAAGGCATCGCCGCCCTGTCGTGTGTTTTCTAAATTGCTCTTCGTGGCACGTTTTTTGCATAGACGAATGATTGAAGGACTGGTGCTTGCATCGGTCCTCTTTGGGCTATGTATCCTGCTTTCGGCCTGCGAAGAAATCGAAGAGGAAAAGCCGTGGCTCCAGGTGGAACGCCCGGAAATGCTCTTTACCGATACCACCCTGATGGACAGCTACGACAAGGGCGTTCTCGCCTGGAAGCTGAAGACCGCCTATCTGGAACGCTGGAGCGACAAGGAGGTCGTGTTCGTGCGTCCGGTGCTGGTGGATATCTACGATTCGCTCGGCGAACGTACCGCCTTCCTGCGTGCGGATTCTGGACGCATGGACTTGAAGTTCACCTACGTTTATGCTTATGGACACGTGTATGCGCTTACTCCCAAGGGCGCCTCGGTGCGTTCCGATTCGCTCATTTGGAACAAGAAGGACAACCTGGTGACGACGCAGAGCTACGTACGCGTGGTGAGCGAAGAAGGCGACGTGCTGCAGGGGCAGGGTTTCGTGAGCGACGCCCACATGGACAACTGGCGTATCCTTTCGAATGTGACGGGAATTTTCCAGGATGCCGCCCGGCGCCTGAAGGACGAGGACAAGAAACAGGCGAAGGAAATCGAGACGCGCGACAGTGCGCAGGCGGCGACACCCGCAAGTACTCCCGCAAGTTCTGCCTCTGCTGCCCCGACGAAAAATCCGCAGCAAGCTTCGCCACAAAATTCTCAACAGAATACGCAGCAAAACCCGCCGCAGAAACCGCAGGCGAAGGCTGAACCTGCGAAGCCGGAAAAAGATGCCGGAGCACCGAAGGCGGCGAAGTCCGTCCCGGACTCTGCATCGGCAAAAGCCCGTCCGAATCTGCCGAAGCGCCCCGCCAAGAGCGGCGAACGCCCGAAGGCGAAGGTGATGGTGGACTAGTGGGCGCCCCGATCTGTAATATGCTGCGTAGGCTTTTGCCGCTGCTGCTTGTCGCGCTCCTCGCGACAAGCGCCGCCGCCCAGTCATCGCCACTGATTATGAGGCACGCCGACAGCCTTGCTGTCGCCCGCAAGCGCGGTACCCTGCTCTTGCAGGGTCGTGTACACTTTGTACACGACAGCGTGCAGTTCCGCACGCAGCGCGCCTTCTGGAATAAGGATGCCGAGTCGGTGCAGTGCAGCGGAGGATTCCTCTTTACGCATCCGTCCGGATCCATCGACGCGCACAACGGCTTTTACCAGAAGAAAAAGGGAATTGCGACCGCGTCGGGCGACGTGCATGCGGGCGATTCCGCAAAAACGTACCTGTTCACGGGCGAGTACCTGGAATACGATCGCGAAAAAGAAATCCTCACGATGCCGCAAAAGCCGATGCTTTACCAGTACGAGAAGCTGAAAGACGGAACGGTCGATACGATGACGATTTCGGCGAAGCGCATTGTCTACAACAAGAAGAATTCATTTGCCGAAGCCTATGAAAACGTGCGCATCGCCAAGAAGGATATGATCATTACGGGCGATACGGGGTATTTCGACCGCCTGAATGACTGGCTTTCGATGACGCATGTGCGTTTGGTCCAGAACGACATGGTCGTCACTTGCGATTCGGGCTTCTTTGACCATAAGAACAACTGGTTCTCGCTGAAAGGTAGTCCGACCTGCGACATGAAGAATTACCACCTGACGGGTGATTCCATTTTCCTTGAACTCGATTCGACAGGGAAGTCGCTTCGGTCCGCCCTCGTAATCAGGAATGCCCATGGCGTGCAGCAGGAAGAGGCCAAGAAAAACGCACCGGGACATGTGACCGAGGCCTTTGGCGATACGTTGTATGCGAAATTCAGCAACGATAAGATTGAACGTCTTTATGTGAACCTGAATGCCCGCGGATTCTTTTACGAGGATGACCTCAAGGATTACCGCAACCTGATGGATGGCGACCGTCTCGACCTGTATTTCAACCAGGGCAAGATGGACAAGGCGGTCGTATCGGGCAAGGCGCAGAGTACCTATTTCTACGTGAAGAAGGATCGCTCGGTCGCTGGCAAGAACGAGGCGACGGGCGATACGATCCACATCCTGTTCGATGCGCAGAAGAACGCGGTCAAGTCGCTACGGCTTCTCGGTGGCGGCAACATGGCGAGCGGCCGCTATATCGACATGGAAAAGACGGAACGCCTCCGCAAGGAATCGCTGAAGGATTCCCTGGAAAGGGCGAAGGCTGCAAGCGATTCGCTTCACAAGTCGACCGCCGCGAACGATTCTGCGCTGGTGCAGACGGCAAAAAAACGCGGATTTCTTGACAAAATGAAGAAAAAGATCGATAAAAAGAATGCAGAATCGTCGGATTTAGTAAATTCTTCCAGTAGCAGGAAGGAACCATGAAAAACTTAGTGAGTACCATTCGCACGGAACACCTGAGAAAGGTCTATGGCGGTCGTCAGGTCGTGAGCGACGTGTCCATCCGCGTGTCGCAGGGTGAAATCGTCGGGCTGCTCGGGCCGAACGGTGCGGGCAAGACGACGTCGTTCTATATGATCGTGGGCATGGTTCGTCCAGAATCGGGACACATCTTCCTCGATGACATCGAGATGACGGACAAGCCGATGTACAAGCGTGCGCGCCTCGGTATCGGTTACCTGCCGCAGGAAGCTTCCATCTTCCGCAAGCTTTCCGTCGAGGATAACATCATGGCGATTCTCGAGACGCAGGGCATGAAGCGTTCCGAACGTAAGCGCCGTCTTGAGGAACTGCTCGAGGAATTCAAGATTACGCACATCCGCAAGACCAAGTCCATGAGCTGCTCGGGCGGTGAACGCCGCCGTTTGGAAATTGCGCGCGCCCTCGCGAGCGACCCGTCCTTCCTTTTGCTCGATGAACCTTTTGCGGGTATCGACCCGATTGCCGTGGCCGATATCCAGTCCATTATCTCGGGCCTCAAGGAACGCGGCATGGGGGTGCTCATTACCGACCACAACGTGCGCGAGACGCTCTCGATTACCGACCGTGCCTATATCATGTACAAGAGCCAGGTGCTTACGGAAGGGTCCTCGGAATATCTCGCGAACGACCCTGAAGCCCGCCGCATTTACCTAGGAGACAGCTTCAGCCTGGGATAGACAAACTTCAACAAGATTGACAGTCATTCTCGACCGAAGGGAGGCCGGACAGCACTTGGTTACTTGTAACCTTAGTGCGCATGGTCCCCGGACGGGGAAAATCCAGTGCTGGATCCCGTCGCTACGCTCCAGGATGACTTGCTTCTAATCACTTTCTACTACTTATCGCCTATGGATTTCGGATTGCAACTTGGAACTTCTCAACGACTGGAGCAGACGCTCTCGCCGCAGTTACGGCAGTTCGTAACCATCCTGCAGAAAAATTCCCTGGAGCTCGACACGGCGATCAAGGAAGAACTGGAAAGCAACCCGCTTCTGGAACTGGACGATTCCGCGCCGATGGATGAGCGCGAAGTCCACGATGACGAACTTCCGGATTCTGGGGCGGAACTCAAGGACGACCGTCCCGACGATTTCGACGATTACGATTCTGCGGACTATTCCTCGCTCGAGGACAGCGCCGTGGGCGATAGCCAGCTTTTGGACGGTTCCGACAGCGGCGATATCAACTATGAGCAGTACCTGAAGGACGGCTCCATGAACGAGGACGCCCCGTTCAAGGATCTGAATGCCCCCTCGAACGATGCGGACGACGAATGGGACCGCCCCATCAAGGATTACGGGAAGAGTCTTCAGGACAAGTTGCGCGACCAGTTGCTGCTGTGGTCCGGCACGAAGGAGCAATTGGAACAGCTCTCCAAGGAAGGCTGCTCCGAAAAGCGATTCCGCCAGCTGGTGGAATACCTGATCGATTCCCTCGACGAGAACGGTTTCCTGCAGGGAGTGTCCTCGGAGGTGTCGCTGATCCGCGAATCGCAGGACCCGCTGGTCAACGAAATCGAGACGATGCTCCGCGGCGAGAAGTCCCTCGAAGAGTGTTCGCTCCCCGTGCGTGAGGCGCTCCACGTGCTGCAGGGCTTTACTCCGCGCGGTATCGGAGCCCGTGACCAGCGCGAATGCTTTATGATCCAGGCTTACGCCATCCCGAATTTTCCGCCGCTCGGCATCAGGATTCTCGAGAACTGCTACGAGGATCTCCTTTCGTTACGTTATGCGAAAATTGCCAAGGCGCTCGGTGTTTCCTCCGAAGAGGTGCAGCAGGCCGTGGCCAGCTTTGCAAGGCTCAATCCGCATCCTGGCTTCCAGCTGTCGAATGCCCGCATCCAGACCGTGGCTGCCGACCTGAAGGTCGTCGAGAAGCATGGCCGCATGGAAGTGGAATCGGTCCGCTCCTCGATGCAGAAACGCCTCCGCGTCAACCAGACCTACAAGGCGATTCTGGACGACAAGGGCGCCTCCAAGTCCGACAAGGAATATGTGCGCACGCACCTCTTTAAGGCCGTAGAATTCATCAAGGCGCTTGACAATCGCTACTCGACCATGGAACTCGTGATGCGCGCGATATTCAAGCGCCAGAAGGATTTCTTCACCAAGGGTCCCGCCTTCTTGAAGCCCATGGTGCAGCAGGACATCGCCGACGATATCAAGCGCGACGTGAGTACCGTGAACCGTTCCATCAACGGCAAGTATGTGGATACCCCTTACGGAGTCTACGAACTCAAGCGTTTCTTCACTTCGGGTGTCAAGCAGGATAGTCTCCCCGGCGCAAGCGGCGAGGAACTTAGCTCGGCGACCATTCTGGACGCCATCAAGAAGCTCGTGGATGCCGAAGACAAGAAAAAGCCCCTTTCTGACCAGGCCATTTCGGACAAGCTGGCCGAGCAGGGAATCCAGGTGGCGCGCCGTACGGTCGCCAAGTACCGCGAAAAGGAACTGCGGATTCTGCCGGCAAGTCAGCGAAAAAAGCTGATTTAGGCTCCTTTTAGGCGGCATTATTCCAACTTGGAATAATTTTTTTGAATTTTTTTCAAAAAAACTTTGTTTTTGTACAAAAAAAGATGTATATACTCTAGACGTGGAGCAAAAGTTCCACCAATACAATAAGAACCCTTTCTATGGAGGTTATTAATATGGATATTCAGTTCTCTGCTCGTCATTTCAACGCTTCTGCCGGACTTCAGGATCGCATTCAAGAAGAAATGGACAAATTGGCCCGTTTCTACCCGAATATCACCAGTGCCTCCGTTATTCTTGACCACGAAGTAGAACATCAGCGTCATTGCGAAATTACCGTGAACATTACCGGCTCCCAGGTGGTTGCTTCCGCTGACGAAGAAAACATGGGCAAGGCCGTCGACGTGACGCTCGAACGTATCAAGGTTCAGCTCAAGAAGGCGAACGATAAGCAGAACGATCACCGTGCCCAGCCCGTTTCCGAAGTTGTATAACCGGTAAAGAATCGTGGCTGAGTCTAGATTAAAAGACATCAAGATCCTGCACCGGGAACGTCTCCTGGTGCGGGACTTTTTTTTGCATTATGGCAAGGACCTCCAGATGGCCTGCCATTCCGACGAATCGAGTCTAGAGGCGCCTATTGCCGAGAGCGGCATTCATAGGCCGGGCCTTGCGATGGCGG
Organism: Fibrobacter sp.; assembly: GCA_017626945.1. Lineage (GTDB taxonomy): Bacteria > Fibrobacterota > Fibrobacteria > Fibrobacterales > Fibrobacteraceae > Fibrobacter. Next base: position 47,279 of record JAGAHT010000064.1, on the reverse strand, counting down.
GCTTTACCAAGGTTTACAGTTCCCAGCAGATTCAGGTGGTGGGACATACCGAATGGAACTATCTGGAATCAATCGGGCCCGAGGCTCGCGCCAGGGTCTTTGAGAATTTGTCTGTATACAAGGCGCCCATGTGGGTGGTGACGCATTCGCAGATGCCGCACCCGGAACTTCGGGCGATGTGTGACCGTCTGAATATCCCGCTGTTTTCGACGACGCTCCACACTTACGAGTTTAACAAGATTGCCCAGCGAATCCTGGAAGAATTCTTTGCGCCCCATGCCGTGATTCACGGTAGCCTCGTGGACGTCTATGGCGTGGGCATGCTCTATATCGGCGACAGTAACGTGGGTAAGTCCGAATGCGTGCTGGACCTCGTGGAAAGCGGGCACCGTATGGTGGCCGACGACGTGGTCCACATCAGTAACGTCGGTCGAGCCATTATCGGCCGACCCGATCCCCTGATCAAGCACCACATGGAAATCCGCGGCGTGGGAATCCTCGATATCCGCTCCATGTTTGGTATCCACGCGATCCGCAAGGTGAAAAAGATCGAAACCATCGTGGAACTGCAGCAGTGGCAGCGCGACGGCGGCTACGACCGCACGGGGCTCAACGAGCAGGAAGAAGAAATTATGGGGGTCAAGATTCCGAAGGTGGTGATTCCCGTGGCGCCCGGCAAGAACCTTACGGTGATTTCCGAGGTAATCGCCATGAATACCTTGATGAAATATAGCGGCCAGAACGTGGCTCAGGACTTCAATGAGGCCTTAATGCAAAAGATTAAGGCCAAGGCCAAGGGTGAGTATGTCGATGATTTGTTAGATTTCGACAATCAGAATTGGTCCTACTATGAATAGATTCACAAGGCTCATCAAAGAGAACCTGCTACCGTTTGTCGTTTTTGTGATCATTGTCGTGCTCTGTTGCGGGGCATGGTTCTTTTTCCATCCTTCCAGTCCTTATCATGAAAGGTATGTCTTTGTCGTTTCCTTCCAGAAGGTGGGAACTCTTTCTCCGGGCAATGCTGTCAGCATTCGGGGAATCAAGTGCGGCCAGATTACCAAGGTGGAGCTGACCGACGATGCTGTCTACGTGACGGCGGAAGTTCTCGCGACTTCGAAGATTCCCGACAATTCGGAATTCAGGCTGATCAATTCGGGACTCATGGGCGAACGCGAAATGAATGTTCTTTCAGGAGACAGCCCGCGGCTTATTTCGAACGGCGATACGTTGTTCGGTGTCTTTGATGAGGGCATGACGGGCGTTGGGCAGAAACTTACGGCGATTTTGGACGGTGCCGGGGAAATCCGCGATACACTCTCCGCCCTTATGGATTCCATTTCCGAAGGGGCGACGGGCAAGCAGATTGACCGCGTTTCCGGCAAGGCGGACAGGCTCGCGCGGCTGACCAAGGGGAATGTCGGCAACTGGAAGAGCGAGGTTCAGTCCCTGCTCGATAAGTGCGACCGCTCCCTGGAAAATGCGCAGGAGGCTTTGAACGGTGTTTCGTCCCGTGCAGGAAACAAGCTTGATGAAGTCGATAATCTGTTGGACCGTACGCGGGAACTGTTGTCGAGGGTAGATGTTCTGAAGTCCCAGTCCGAGAAAATTATGGCAAAGCTTGCCAAGGGGGATAATTCCGCCGGGCTCCTGCTCCAGCAGGATTCTCCTATCAATAAGGCGCTTGACAAGCTGCTTTTGGACGTCGATTCCCTGCTGAACGACATTAAAAAGAACGGTCTCGACATTAATATTGATATTTTCTAAAAAAAGTTTACCCTTTTTCGAAAAAATAAGTTATTTATCATTCTATCGGAACAAACGCGTAATTGCAACCAAGGAGAATACCATGGCTGAGAAGAAAACTGCTGAAAAGAAACCCGTCAAGATGAGTGATGAGGACCTGAAGTTCTTTGAAGATATGTTGATTGAAAAACGTCGCCAGATTGTGACGGCGCAGACCGATTTTGACAAGACGGAAACTTTCAAGAACCAGGCGCAGGCAGGCGAAGGTGGTGAATCCAACAGTGCCGACCTTGCGACCGACTACAACGCCCTGGAAACGAACTTCTCCCTGGCTGCCCGCGAAGGCAAGTACCTGGTGTACCTGGAAGAGGCGCTCAAGCGCATCAAGAAGGGCACCTTCGGTGTCTGCAAGGTGTGCGGCGAACTCATTCCGAAGGCCCGCCTGATTGCGGTTCCGACTGCAACCAAGTGCGTGAACTGCAAGGAAGAAACCAAGCGCAAGGAAAAGGAAGACAGCCGCCTCGAAATGGCCCGTATGCTCGCCGAAGCCCAGCGCCGCGAAATGCAGAAGAAGGCTGCCGGAAAGTAGTTACGGCTTCGCCGAAGTCGTCTAAACCATTCAACTTGTCACCCCCGACTTGGTCGGGGGTCTCCTTTTTTAAGGGGGTATAGAAAAGCGCCTCGCATTCGCGAGGCGCCTTTAATGTTTGCAGCTTATGGCCTGTTAGCCTTTTGCCAAGAGTTCCATCAGTTCGCTGTCGAGCCTGTCCGGATTGTCGTACTGCTTGAGGCTCTGGTGCAGCGATTCGCCCTTGGATACAAGGCCGAAGTCGAGGTTCTTGTAGTTCCAGTAGCTGTAGCCGACATCGGCGTCGCGGAGAATTTCCATGAAGTCGTTCATCCATGCGAGCTGGTACTTTCGCGGCACCTGCACGTATACGCCGAACTCGTTGCAGGCGACCGGCAGGTCGTACTTTGCGCGGAAGTCAAGGGCGTTCTGGATGCTTTCCTGGAGACGGGCCTTGTCCCACTTGCCGTATTCCACGTCGAGGCGCGTCGTACCGCCCTGCTCGGGGGCGGCATAGTCGCCCGGCCACGGGCGTTCAATCTTGAAGAACGGGTCGCGGATCCAGGCGGCACCCTGGTGTGTAAATGTGACCGGGGTGTAGGTGTGGAAACTGTAGATGGCGTTATCGTCGTCCAGCGGGGTCAGGTACTTGAATTCGCGGGCGCTGTTCCACTTGTTTGCACCAACCACGATGGTGTTCTTCGGGGCGTGCTTACGGATTGCCCAGAAAATTTCGTCCTTTACTTTGTCCCAAACCAGGGAATCGGCGGCGGCGGGCTCGTTCAGGAGTTCCATCATCACGCGCGACTCGCTGCTGTAGCGTTCGGCCATGAAGGACCATACCTTGGCGGTATCCTTGCGGGCGTCGGCGCTCACGAAGAAAGGCTGTTCCTGGTATGAACCCAGATGGAAGTCGTGTCCCGGGCACTTGTGCAGGTCGAGAATCACGTCGAGGTCATTTGCCTGGATGTCCTTGATGGCCTTATCCAGAAGGGCGAATACGTCGTCCTTCGGCTTGAGGCTTCCTTCTTCGAACAGGTTGAAGTAGTCCACCGGCAGACGCACGTGGTTGAACCCCGCACCGCGGATGCGCTTGAAATCCGCGTCGCCTAGAAATGTCTTGATATGTTCAATGATCCCTGGAAAACCTACGGGATCTTTTTCCTGGATGCAGTCTACTTGACTGAACCAGCCACCCAAATTCACTCCCCGCAGTCTTTCTTTAATCATTGTATCATCCGTTATTTTGAAAAGGCGGAATTGCCTTATTCGTTCACGATCGTTAGGTCTTCTTCGGCGATGTTCAGGCTCATGATGACTTCCATGTCATCGGGCAAGTCCTTGAAATCGACTACCAGTCCAACCTTCTTGGATTCGTCCTTCTGCTTTTCGAACAGGACGACATCGAAAATCTTCATCTTGACCACCGCCTCTTGAGTGACGGGGATTTCTACGGTCATGCCCTTGCTGATGGGCCCTTCAACAATCTTGCCCTTGAACACCAGGGAAGTCTGGTCGTCGCCGAGCGAGGTCTTCTTCACATGAAATACAGCCATTATACCTTAGCCATTTTTCGGTTATTCTTCTGTTATTTGATTTTTGACCCTGTTGCAGGTCGTGGCGAAAAATTAACTTTTTTACATGACTTTACGAGTTGGACGAATTCCTTTTTTGGTCTGTGCGCCGTTTTTTCATGACTTCCTTGGGCGAGAGTCCGAATTTAGCGATGTAGAATTTGTGGATGGCCCTCCGAGTGCGCATTGTGCGGGTCTCAAGGACGGTTCGATCCATCTGTCTCCGGCGTCTTCCATCACTTTTGCGCAAAAGCCGGGCGCCTTCGTACTTGCACCCGATATATGCACCTCCTGCTCGTTTGAAGTTCGTTCGGTTAAGTTGTATGCAAAATACCCGATCAAGGATTTGAATGGACGGAAGGTCCGATTGACGGGACAGAGCATGACATCAGTGAATTTGTTAAAAATCCTGATGCGTGAACGGTTTGACGTGGAGCCTGTCTATGGGGTGGGAGCCTACGAGCCTTCTGACGATGCCTGCCTCTTGATTGGCGACCAGGCGCTCGAAGAAAATGAACGTCACCGCTTTGCGTTCGACTATGACCTCGGTTCCCTTTGGCAGGATTGGCAGGGCGTGCCGTTTGTCTTTGGAGCGTGGATTGTTTCAAAGTCGGCCTTGCAGCCGGAATTGCGGGATACTCTCAAAATGTATTTGCAGGCGACGCGTGAAAGTATCGAAAGTTTTCGGACAAATCCTTCGCGGGCCCTGGATCGCTGGCTTGAACGTTACCCGGTGCAGCTTCCCCGTTCGGTGGTCGAAAACTATTATTCGGCGCTGGATTACCGCTTTACCGAAGAACGCAAGCGATCGCTTTCGCTGTTTTTCGAGCATGCGGCGGGACTTGGGCTGATCCGCGAGGCGCCTCCGTTAGAATTTTTGTTATTTTAGTGTTGTAACCCTTTTATCTGGGGGAGGTTTATGGTCGAAGAAAAAATTTTGATAGTCGATGACAACAAGGAAGTTATCGAGAAAACGAAACACCTCTTGACCGAGGTGGGCTACGATGTTACCAGTTGCAATTCGGGCAAGGATGCTCTTGAGTTCCTGAAGGACAATACCGTGGATCTCGTTCTTCTGGATATCAATATGCCGAACATGAACGGCTTCGATGTCTGCCTCCGTATTCGCCAGCGCCATCCGCTGGACGACCTTCCGATTATTTTCCTCACGAGCCGTGAAGATAGCGACAGCGTGACCAAGGGATTCCAGGCGGGTGCGTCTGACTTTGTGAGCAAGAGCGCCATTTCCGAAATCCTGCTTGCTCGCGTGAACGTGCATATCCGTCTTTCCCGCTCGCTTAGGAACTTGCGCGATATTTCCCTGACCGACGACATGACGGGTTGCTTCAACCGCCGTCACGGAATGTACTCGCTGCGCGAATGGTTCTCGCGTTCCAAGCGTTACGGCACGCAGTTCGCCATTATCTATTTTGACTTGAACGGTCTTAAGGCGACGAACGACCAGTATGGTCACCAGGCGGGTGACCTGCTCCTGCGTTCGGTCTCCTCGGCAATCAAGGGAATCCTGCGTGAAACCGACCAGCTCTTTAGAATGGGCGGTGACGAGTTCCTGGTCATTTGTCCTGAAACCGACAAGAAGGGTGCCATGGTCTGCGCCGAACGCATGCAGAAGGCCGTGTCCGAAATTACGATTGTGGACAAGCGCGCCTCCTTTGCGTACGGCATCGCCTATTCCGCCGAAGACTACAAGGAAATGGACGACATGCTGCATAGCGCCGACGTTTCCATGTACAAGATGAAGCAGGAAATGGAAAAGTAAACCCGGCGGGTGTCTTTAAGTCATCCTGGAGCCACGAAGTGGCGAACGGGATCCAGGAACTAGAAAATCCTGCCGTTCGGCAGAATTTTTTCATAAGTCGTCCAGGAACCGCAATGAGTTTTAGATAGGCATATCCATGGATCCCCTCCCGTTGGTCGAGGAAGACTCTGTTGTGTACGTCATCCAGGAGGCCATCCCTGCAGCAAAAGGTCTCCGTCCCCCCCCCTCACGTCATCCAGGAATGGAATAGAAGCTTGTCATCCTGGAGCCACGAAGTGGCGAACGGGATCCAGAAACAAAAAAATCCTGCCATTCGGCAGGAATTTTTGTTTTATAATCCAGAAGTGACCTTGCTACTTAATTGCAGCGAGCAGGTTCTTTAACTTATCTGCAATCGTCTTCCAGTCGCCAGCGGCCATGAGTTTCGGGTCGTAAATGCTTGCGCCGAACGAAAGCAGGTTTGCGCCGGCCTTCAAGTAGCTTGCGGCGTTCTCCGGGTTCACGCCGCCGCATGCCATGAGCGGGATGTCGCGGAAGGGGCCGCGGAGAGCCTTGATATATTCGGGCCCGCCCACGCAGTTCACCGGGAAAATCTTTACGGCGGTGGCGCCCAGATCGAAAGCCTTTTGCACTTCGGTCGGTGTGAGTGCTCCCGGAATAATCGGGATACGTGCCGTGGCCGAAAGGCGAATGATTTCGTTGCGCGTATTGGGCGTCACGATAAATTCGGCGCCTGCGGCAATGGCCTTGTCGAGGTCGCTCCCGTGGCGGACCGTACCTGCACCTACGGCAATACCGTAAGGCTTCGCGGCGGCCTTGAGGTCGGCGATGATTGCTTCGGCATTAGCGGTGTTCATGGTGACTTCGATCGCCTTGAGGCCGCATTCAACGGCGGTCTTGACGCAAGATTCTTCGGCGCCCTGGGGAATGTCGCGGAGAATGCCCACGACCGGCATCGGTTGTAAAAATTCAAGCAGATTCATGCCCTAAATATATATGAAAAATTTTCGAAAGTGTTCTGTGAAAAATAAAAAAGTTGACTTTACTTGTATGCGCTGAGTCTGTCATTCCCGCGAAGGCGGGAATCTCCGTTTCTACTAAAACAAAATTTTTATAAAGGAAATGCCCGCTTGATGGCGGGCATGACGAAAGTACAAAAAATGTAAAGTTCTTATTTGATCTTAATGCTCTGTGTTGCAAGTGTCTTGCCGTTTTGCACGACTCTTGCAATCAGGGCGCCGCGGTGCGGAAGTTTTGTGAGGTTCACTTCGGTGCGGGTTCCGTAGAAGTCCTGAGCCATCAGCTGGTTGCCGAGCATATCAAAGATCTTCACGGTCTTGGTGCCCTGTGCGCTTGCTAGCACATAGAGCTTGTTCTTGGCAACCTGCATGCGAGCCTTCGCAATTGCGATGGACTTCACGAAACCGACGCGGTCGCTGGTGGTTTCACCCGGACCGTAACCCCACAGCAGTTTGCCCTTGCTGCGAATGACGATGTAGGGGTCCTGGGGCACTTGCTGAACGTCGCCGTAGTCCTTGTCTGTGTCGAGTGTGCCGTCATAAGCAGGGCCGTCATCGCTTTCGGTGTGGGCGATAAAGCTCCATCCGTCGGTAACCTTGATCTTGGCGGGCTCTCTAGTGGTTTCGCAAGTACCATTAGAGTTGATGCCAGAAGATATGCTTATATCAAATCGCATGGAGGAACCAAGGCCGATAGTGCCCACGTAAATCGCTTGTTGCCAGGTATAGGTCTTTTTGTCCTTGTTGTAAGTGTCTTCAATTTTTTCGGGACGGGTTTTTCTCATAAGGTTTCTAAGCTCTCTGTCGTTGTCGCAGACCTTGCCGAAACCAGCAATATCATAAGCTTGGCAAATATCGCTATCGAATATGACTCCGCACGATTCGACGTCCTCTTCGGTTGCGTCGAAATAAACGTATGCGATTACACTGTCGAGATCTTCTAGGGTCTCGTTATAGAAATGAAGATTGAAAAAGTCCATGCCGCTTATATCATAATGATATGCCGTAACATAGGGGGTGTTGCTGGCGAAGGGCGTAGGTTCTTCAGTATTGCAGCTTTCGCACTTCTTTTCGTAGTAGTCGTTGCCGCCGTTGCTTACCAGGGTGAGTGCGGATGTCAAAAGCGTTGCTGCATTAAGAGTGGGCTCTGAGGTGAAGTAGTTTTCCCAACTCAATCTATCAGGATTCATTGAAGTTGTGGCGGGGTCTTGCCACCCAACCAGGGCTCCGACAGGAGCGTTGTATTTATAAACGAGTCCCGGCATATTCTTGCCTTCGGGGTTTGCTGCCCTGTGGAAGGGGTGGGCATCGTTCTTGTCGCCAACGCCATACACAAACGAAATGTCCCACGGGTTCACGCCGAACAGGTAGTTCAGCTGGTTAATGCCGAGCTGGCGCATATCGCTAGCCTTAAGGCCGGTGCTGGCCATAGACGGAAGTTTGATACCCTGTTTTTCAATATCGGCAGCAACATCTGCATAAGCCAATACTTCGAAGATGTTGCCGGCCTGATAACCATTGAATAACCATTCTTGGTCCGTCATCATGGTGTACCAGGTGGGGTCGTATTTAACCGTGTTGCGCTTGTAGCTGACATCGTTTGTCGGGAGAACGATGGAGCCGGTACCGTTGCTGCCAACGTCGCCCAGGTTGATAATCATGCTGGCGAGACAATCTTCGATGGCGGCAAGGCGCTCGTCTTCAGTAAGGCCATATTCATCTACAGCCTTGGCCTTGTCGGCAAGGATTAGCTTGTACAGAGCATAAGTGGCGTAAGCGTAGGAATTTGCCCAGCTGGTGTTCTTTGGGTTTTTCATAAAGCCTTTGTCAGGGGTGGTGAACCAACCGCCTTCAAAGAAACCTGCTCCGTCGCCAAATGCCTGACCATCGTAAAGGTCCTTGGAACGAATCATGTCGTCAGCATAATCTTTTTTGCCGGTGGCGTAAAGGAGGGCGACCGAGGCGAGAGCAAGGTCATCGGCGAATTCGTTGTTGCCAATGTAGGCGGCAGAACCCCAGCCCGCGGCCTTTTTGTTGTTCTTGAAAGTCTTGCCTTGTGCCAAGTCTTTGGCGAAGGCATACATCTTTTCGGCGACAACCAAGCAACTGTCCGCAAATTTCTTGTCGTACTTGGCGTAATCCTTGGAGAGAATTGCAAGGCCTGCGACAATTTCGGCAGAAATGTTGGCGCCGAGTTCTCCGAGTCGCACGTCGCGTTCGGTAGGACCTCCGCGACGCGAAACGGTCACGTAATCTTGTATTTCAGGGCGTCCCCACCAGCCGTGGTCTGCGCCATAGTCGCCGACAGAAACAGGCATATCGTCAACGACGCCCTTGGCAAATTCGTAAGCCCTCAAGAAGAAGTCCGCGCCGTGCTTGGCTTCGCGCAGAACATCGGGAATGCCGTCGGTCTTTACAAAATCAGCCTGGTTGTAGGCGTAGTGGTCTACGTCCTTAGATGGGTTAGTGGCGGACATCACGGCGAGTGCCGCAAAGGCAAATGCTTGCGTCTGCGATTCCTTCAGGTGGTCGCCGGCATCGTACCATCCGCCTTGCAAAGCGCCTTCTTTCGATGTATAACCTTCAGCAGCTATGGGCTTGTAACTTTCGGTAACTACCACATTGCCAGCACCGTCTTTCACGTGGCTCGGGCCATGGAACCAAGACTTGGAATCGCCGCTGCGCTGGATGCCGAAGAACTTGAGTGCGGCGTCCTTTGCCATGGTGTAAACGTCTTCGCTCACAATAAAGGTGCTCGAAATTTCGTCACCGACCTTGATGCGGAGGCGTGTGTCGGTGGGTACGCTCTGCGGAATTTTACCGATAAAGATGTTTCCGGTGGGTCCGGTAATTTCGACCTTGTAACGATACGGGTCGGCAGATGCTGCGTTTGTGCCGGCGATAATGGTCCAGTCACTCTTGGTTTCGACTTCGGTTGCCGTAAGTGTTCCGGTCACTTTGGTCTTGAGCGACTTGCCGTCGGCATCTACGATTTCGAATTCAGTGGCCTTGGAACCCACAAAGTAGAACTGGCGTTCCGTATCGCTCTTGAGGTAGCCCGCCTGGTTCACGCGGATGGGCGAAATCTTGGTGTTGATGGCGTCGAGGTAGGCTTGGTCCAAGGTGTCGGGCATGAGTGCCCCCGCCTTAAAGCTTTCGGGCGTGGCGGGAATATTCAAGACGCCGTGCATCTTGGTCACGGTCGTGTCGAAATTTTCAAAGACCTTCGCGTCCCAGCTCAAGGGCCAGGTCGGGCGAATCAAATCGTAAGGTGTGGTGGCGGCAAATGCTGTAGAAGCAGAAAGTGCTGCCAGGGTAGAAGCTATAACCCCCGTATGTTTTTTTAGATGCATATCATCCTCCGTTTATACGGAGAAAATATAGTTTACCCCCCCCGATTTGCAAGTAAATTGTAAGATTTTGTAGTTTGAATCACATACTATGGATTGTTTCCACCACGCTTCGCTCGTTACTCAAATCTCAGCGCTTAAATCGGATCGAGTCGGTTGGCCTTACGGGCGAAAGCGGACATATCATGTTTAACTTGAAAAAAACTATCTTTCCCATAGACATTTTTGAAGAGTATTTGCTCTCGTTCTCCGCTCTGAAATCGGCAAAATTTCAATAAAGGAGAGAATGAGGCAGACGCTCACGTGAATATGCCAGGGCGTGCTGTACATATACAGTGCGTTTAGGTGTATTTCGGCAGTTGCTGAATAACCACGCTGTCATCCTGGAGCAAGGTCCCTGAGCCAAGCTTGTGCTGAGCAAGCCGAAGCAAAGGGCCGCGCGATAGGGGGCATGGTGTCGGTTGTTTTCGGCTTGTCTGTCGCCCGTTTTGGGGCGTGAGTTGTTTGTGCTTGTTTCCTTTTGGCTTTGCCGAGCCTCAGAGCGGACAAGTGCATTCAACTTCACGCCTTTTTTATAGAAAAGGTTTCGGCTCGGTCCTGCCAGGATGCAAGCATTCTGTCGCGACGCTCGCCTTACACCTTTTTTATTTGTGAATGCTGATTGTGCCAAACCAGGGCAATGCTCCAAGGAGCAAGCCCGATGGCGAAAAACAGCCAGTTGAATAACGCAAAGAACGCCAAGAAAGACGAATTCTACACCCAACTCTCGGATATCGAGAACGAGTTGAAACATTACAAGAAGCACTTCAAGGGAAAGACTGTCCTTTGCAACTGCGACGACCCCCGCGTGTCGAACTTCTTCCACTACTTCGCCTACAACTTTGAACACCTGGGCTTGAAAAGGCTGATAACCACCTGTTACAAGAACCAGGAACGCGACCTGTTCAGCCAGAACGATTCCGAGCGGGCAATCTGGCTGGAATACTTTGGCGACAAGAACGGCAACCGCGTGCCCGACCCCGAAGAAATCGGTATCCACTACTTCAATGGCGATGGCGATTTCCGCAGTGCGGAATGCATTGAACTCCTGAAGCAGGCGGACATCGTGGTGACGAACCCGCCCTTTAGTTTGTTCAGGGAGTATGTGGCACAGTTGATGGAGTATGAGAAAAATTTTTTGATTGTTGGAAATCAGAATGCTATTACGTATAAAGAAATATTTCCTTTGATGAAGGAAAATAAGATATGGTTAGGCAATCATTCGGGCGATATGCAATTCAAGGTTCCTGATTATTACGAACCGCGAGAAACTCGTTTTTGGATTGACGAAACTGGTCAAAAATGGAGAAGTCTTGGCAATGCGTGCTGGTTCACAAATTTGGATTTACCCAAGCGTCACGAAGAATTAATACTTTACAGGAAATACTCGGCTGATGAATATCCTAATTACGATAATTATAATGCTATCAACGTGAACAAAACGGATGATATTCCCGAAGATTATGATGGTGCAATAGGTGTTCCCGTAACATTTTTAAGCAAATATAATCCTGAACAGTTTGAAATTTTAAATGCAAATGATTACAGGGTTTCTGAAATGGTCCCTTTTAAGGAACATGGTTTAATAAAGGACAAAGAAGGTGCTATTAATGGAAAACCAACTTATGCCCGCATTCTTATTCGCCGCCGTCAACAAGAAACCTAACCAACAAACACTAACCACTAGCCACTGAAATTATGAAAATCGAACTCAAGCAAATCAAAATTCGTGACCTCGTAGAAGGCTATAGCAACGATGACGAAACAGGTCGTGTGGTCGCTTTTGGCGGAAAACTAGACATTCGTCCGCCTTACCAACGCGAATTTATCTACAAGGAGAAACAACGCGATGCTGTTATAGAAACCGTGCGGCAGGGTTTCCCGTTGAACGTGATGTATTGGGCTGTTCGCGAAGATGGCTCGTTTGAAGTGATTGACGGTCAGCAACGCACTATCTCCATTTGTCAATATGTCGCTGGTGATTTCAGTTACCTGTTCAAGCATTTCCACAACTTGCAGAAAGACGAACAGGAACAAATTCTGGATTACGAACTGATGGTCTATGTTTGCGAAGGGAGCGATTCCGAAAAACTCAAGTGGTTCGAAACCATTAACATCGCCGGTGAAAAACTGACCAAGCAGGAACTCCGCAACGCCGTGTATTTCGGGCCGTGGCTCGCCGATGCCAAACGTTATTTTAGCAAGAATGGTTGTGCTGCGCAGAAAATAGGTGCGGACTATTTGGACGGTGCCGTAAACCGTCAGGAATATCTCGAAACGGCAATCCGCTGGATTTCGCGTAATTCCATTGACTCCTATATGGCTGCCCATCAGCACGACGAAAACGCGAACGCCCTGTGGCTCTATTTCCGCTCTGTCATTGAGTGGGTGGAATCTACCTTCAAGCCCACCAAGGAACGCAAGAAAATTATGAAGGGTGTGGAATGGGGACCGCTCTATGACAAGTTCAAGGATGAAATTTACGACTTCAAGATGCTCGACAACGAAGTCGCCCGTCTCATCAAGGACGACGACGTGACCAACAAGAAGGGAATTTATCCGTATTTACTGACCCGCGACGAACGAAACTTATCAATCCGAGCGTTTACCGACAACCAGAAAATCAAGGCTTACGAACGCCAACAGGGAACCTGCCCCATCTGCAAACAACATTTTGAACTTTCGCAAATGGAAGCTGACCACATAACGCCCTGGTGCGAAGGCGGCCCGACCATAGACACGAACTGCCAAATGCTCTGCAGGGATTGCAACCGGAGAAAAAGCAACAAGTAGGGGCGAACTGAACTCGCATATATCAAAAATATTGTAAATTGTGAAAAGAAACAAAATCTAAAAGGATAAAAGCATGGACGCAGTATTGGAACAATGGTATAGCAAAAATCTTGACGAAGACATTCAGAAAAAACGCATCGATTTTCTTGACAATTTCGAGTTAGATCTTGCAAAAAAATTAGCAGACAAGGTTTTGATTGGGTTTACACGTCATGTTCCTGGATCTGATGCCAATGTTTCCTTCTTGGTGTCGCATTATGTGGATCGATTATTGCAAAGGAAAGCGGAGCCTGCACCTTATTTTGTATACTCATTTTGTATTCAGCTCTATTTAATGTCGCAGGCCCCTATTTTCACTCCTTTAGAAAAGAATTTGTTGCTGAAATTGATTAAGCGTTGCTCCATATATGTAAATTCATATACCATACCGCAACCAGAAAAACAGGCTGATCGTTTTCAATTTGATGAATGTCAAATTGAGGAAATGAAAAATTGGACGAAAAGACAGTATACAATCCACACAAAGGGGGATACAACTAGTCCTTTATATGAATTTAAAACAAACTTACCATCTTATGACTATAGAGCAGATCATGAAGCAATAATGAAGTTGGCTCTCAAAGAAGGAAAAGATATTTTGAGTGACCCTAAAACCATCGCTATGCTTGCTGAAATAAAAAAGAAAAACGACATCGATCCGTCAAGAGAATATGGTTTTGTTGGTTATCACGATGGGAAAATTCATCGCAATACAAAAAAAGACCTTCGACCTATCGAAGGAAAAAATGTCCTATCTTTAAAATCAGACTATTCAGGTGGAGAAAATACCATTTTCCATACGCACCCAGATGGAACAGCGTTGTCATTAAATAATTACTCATCCGAAGGAGATATCGTTCATTCTTACGAAGCAGATAAAAAAGTTTTTGCAATAAACAAAAATGGTGACATCTGCGCAAGTTTATGTCGGCAATATAAAAGACTTCCTCAAATAATCGGCGTGCAGAAGGCTATGTCTATATCCATAAAAAAATACATTTTCTTTGCGCTTTTTCTTGCCGGAACCGTTTGTTCTTATGCGACAGGACAAATGTTGGATTTAAGTATAGGGATTATGGAAGACTATATAAATATCGGTGCGAACGGAGGTTTTCTTCCAAATATCTATTTCAAAAAAAAGCTAGACCAAAATGGATTTCGCTATGTTTTGCGTCAAAAAGAAAATACGGATCTATTTGACGAGATTATTGAAGATATAAAGAGTATCCGTCAGCATATAATAAAACCCGATTCAAATGAAATTTATTTTGTTGCAGAACCTGACGAAGATGCAGTAAATTTTTCTATGAAAATGGAATCATTTGCCCCCTTGGTCCATAGGATAGAAAATATGGGTATCGTCGTCAAATACTTCATCTCGTCATGGTCTGGCGAAAGCCTGATACCAGGGAAACCTTCTTTTAAAAATCCGAAAGCAGAAATTGAAAGTATCGTAAATGAGTCTAACCCTTGATTTTACTCAAATCTTAGAGCTTCAATGGGGTCAAGGCGGCTTGCCTTGCGTGCCGGGTACCATCCGAAAAAGACTCCGGTGGCAAAGCACACGGCAAAGCTCACGATTACGCTGGTCACCGAGACACTCATGGGCATGTTGAAGACGATCTTCACGATTTCGGAAGCGGCTATGCCGAGCGCGATTCCGATAACGCCTCCGAGCAGGCTGATGATCACCGATTCAAACAGAAACTGGAACATAATGTCCTTGCCGCGGGCACCGATAGCCATGCGGAGGCCGATTTCTTTAGTACGCTCTGTGACGGATACGTACATGATGTTCATGATTCCGATACCGCCTACAAACAAACTAATTCCTGCGATAATCGTGAGTACCAAGGAGATCATGTCGGAGGTACTCGTGATGGTCTGAATCATTTCTTCTTGAGTAAACACGCGGAACGGGTCGGTGGGTTTTGTCCAGCTGCGGCGTTCCTTCAGGATTCCCATGATTTCTTCGGTCGCCTTTTCGGCATAGCCTTCGCCGATAGAGTTCGCGAAAATCTGGCGGATATTCGTAGTCGCCGAGAAGCGCTTCATCACCGTCTGGTAAGGCGTGAAAATGACGTCGTCGTTATCTTGTCCAAAATCGCCGGAGCCTTTTGCCTTCAATGTGCCGATGACCTTCAGGGGAATGTTCCTGTAGCGGATGGTCTTGCCGATGGGATCGCCTTCGGGGAACAGGTTCTTGACGACGGTCTGCCCGATGACGCAGACCTTGGACATGCGGTCCGTAACATCGTCGAACATTACGCCGTCCTCGATTTCGTAATTACGGATCTTCAGGTAGTCTGCGGAAATTCCGCTCAAGGTCGTGGGGGAGTTGTTGTTGCCGACAATCGCCTGCCCGCCTACGGTCATCATCGGCGAGACTCCGTCAATGTAGGTGGCGTTTTCGCGGATGGCGATGATGTCCGCTTCTTCGAGGAGTTCGCTGGTAGATTCCTGCTGCACACCCCCGCGGCGGTCGCGGTTCGGCATGATGATAATGGCGTTAGAACCCATCGCGGTCATCTGTTCCTTGATGGAGATTCGGGAACCTTCGCCCATGGCGACCATAGCAATCACAGCCGCAACACCGATCACGATGCCAAGCACCGAAAGGAAAGTGCGCATGCGGTTACGGAGCAGCGCCTTGAGTGCAATTTTTATTAAAGTAAGTGGAGACATAAGCTAATTCCTAGAAGTGTCATCCTGGAGCCGTCAGGCGACGGGATCCAGTTCTAAAGTTCTGGATTCCCTCCCGCGCTTCGCTTGGTCGAGAATGACTTTAATAAATGCTATTCCTCAAAGTTCTCTGGCGGAGGGAGTGCTTCGAAGGCGGCCTTGGCGTCCTGTACGTTCTCGTTCTTCACGTCCTTTTTCAGGAGTCCGTCGCGCAGCGTAATGGTGCGTCCGCTAAAGGTCGCGATGTCAGGTTCGTGCGTCACGAAGGCGATGGTCTTTCCTTGACGGTTCAGCTCCTGGAAAATCATCATGATCTCATAGCTGGTCCTTGTGTCCAGGTTGCCAGTCGCTTCGTCGGCGAGGATAATCACCGGATCGTTCACCAGGGCGCGCGCGATGGCGACTCGCTGTTGCTGTCCGCCCGAAAGCTGGTTCGGCAAATGGTTCATGCGGCCTTCGAGCCCGACCATTTTTAACGCTTCGATAGCGCGGCGGTGTCGTTCCGCGGCAGACACACTAGAATTATATAATAGGGGAAGCTCCACGTTTTCGATAGCCGTGGTACGGCTGAGCAAGTTGTAACTTTGGAAAACGAACCCGAGTTTCTTGCTGCGGATCTTGGCGAGGGCGTCGCGTTTCAGCTTTTCGGTATGCTGACCGTCTAGGATATATTCGCCGGAGGTCGGCTTGTCCATGCAGCCCAAAATGTTCAGCATGGTCGACTTGCCCGAACCGGAGGTTCCCATGATGGTCACGAACTCACCGGGGTATATGTCGAAGGACACCCCACGCAGGGCGTGGACGGTCTCGTCACCCATTTTGAAGTCACGACGGATGTTCTGGATAGATAAAATCGGGTTCATAATCACTAATTTGATGACTATCAATGACTTTTGGTTGCAATTTTACAGTTTTTTGCACGATTTTTTGGGCGTGATTTGGCTCACAGGTGGTTTGAATCTGTCAAAAATACTACATTGGAAGTAAAATGTAACAAAGACGTATTTGAATTAAATCGATGTGTTTTTGTTGAAGTTGCCTTTTTTTCAAAGAGGGATACAATGAAAAAAATCATTGGATTATCACTAGTCGCGGGAGGCCTCGCCTTTGCCCAGTCCGGGCTTATGGGCGGTACCTCCGGTATTCATCAACACAATGCCTACACGCTAGGACAATGGGGTGTCGAAATCGGTACCGGTGGAGACGTCTCCTTCGACTCCTGGTCCCTTTCCCGTGGTGGCGAAGTCCGTAAGGATGGAAAGCGTGATACATTCCATGAATGGTCAGGCACTTTCGCGGGTAATTTCCATGCCGCAGTCGGTCTCTTGGACTTCTTAGACCTCGGTGCATCGCTCCCGATGAACTACGACCATGCTAACCTGCATGGTGGTGGCGAAAGCGGTATCTGGGCATTTAGGCCGGGCGACCTCGACATCTGGTTGAAGGCCAATGTCGTTGGTAACGAAGCAAGCCTGTTTGCTATGGCTGCCATGGTTGACGTCTATCTCCCGACCGGTACGGAAGCACGCGGTGTGCGTCCCCGTCATGCCTGGTATTTGAGCGAAGACGGTGAAGTGACCGATCCGTATACTTCTGGTGAAGTGAACGTCGGTGGAACTTTGATCTTCACATTGAACTTCGGCGCACTTGGGGTGCCGGTCGTGTGGAACACCCATGCTGGATTTGTATATGCCGGCGACGGACAGAGCACCCTGGTCTATGGTACCGGCGTGAACTACATCGCTACCGACTGGTTGGAAGCCTTCGTGGAATTCTCCGGCGAAATGCGTGTTGAAACCGGTAAGTACCGTCGTGACCCGATGGACGACCCGATGCGACTCACTCCGGGTCTCCGTTTCCACCTGCCGTGGAACATCGACTTCGCTATGGGCGTCGATATCGCAATCCGCACCCTTGCGAACCTCGGTTACGACTACAAGGACGAAATGCATAGCAACGAGTCTCACCTCGTTTACTACGAAAACGATCACGACACCAAGTTTACCTACGGTTACGCTCCGACCCCGACGATTGCAGGTACTGCTGCCCTCATCTGGCGCATGGCAAACAAGGATAAGGACGAAGACAAGGACGGCGTGATTGATAGCAAGGACCAGTGCGCTCATACTCCGGAAGTCGCTACGGTTGACTCCGTGGGTTGCCCGATCGACTCCGACAAGGATGGCATGATCGATGGTCTTGACCAGTGCCCGAACACTCCGGAAGGTGTCGAAATTGATACGGTCGGTTGCCCGATGGACAGCGACAAGGACGGCATCTATGACGGTCTTGACAAGTGCCCGGAAACTCGCGAAGGTGCCGCTGTTGATTCTGTCGGTTGCGAACCGGACTTCGACAAGGACGGCGTACCTGATGCTCTCGACAAGTGCCCGAACACTCCGGCTGGCGTGAAGGTTGACTCTGTCGGTTGCCCGATGGATACTGACAAGGATGGCGTCTATGACGGTATTGACAAGTGCCCGGAAACTCGCGAAGGTGCCCAGGTGAACGCTGAAGGCTGCGAAGGCGACTTCGACGGCGACGGTGTACCTGATGCTCTCGACCAGTGCCCGAACACCAAGCAGGGTATGGTTGTTGACTCTACGGGTTGCCCGGCTGATACCGATAAGGACGGCGTACCTGATGGTGCCGACCAGTGCCCGAATACTCCGGAAGGATTGAATGTGGATAACAACGGCTGCCCGCTTGACTTCGACAAGGATGGCGTACCTGACGGTATTGACCAGTGCCCGAACACTCCGGCTGGCGTGCCTGTTGACTCTACGGGTTGCAGCGCCGACGAAGATAAGGATGGCGTACCTGATGTTCTTGACAAGTGCCCGAAGACTCCGGCAGGTGCTCCGGTGGATACCGTGGGTTGCCCGCTCGACACTGACGCCGATGGCGTGCCTGACTATCAGGACAAGTGCCCGAACACTCTCCCGGGTGTCGAAATCGACAAGAAGGGTTGCCCGATCAACAAGAAGGAAGACCTTGAACAGTTGAAGAAGGGTATCCAGTTCCAGACCGGTTCCGCAAAGCTCACGAAGGCGAGCTACAAGACCTTGGACGATATCATCGCCCTGATGAAGAAGATCAAGGTTGCTCACCTCGAAGTCCAGGGCCATACCGATAACACTGGTTCTGCTGAAACCAACAAGAAGCTGTCTCAGGCTCGTGCCCAGGCTGTGGTGGATTACTTCCTGCAGAAGGGTATCGAAGAAGACCGCGTCCGCGCCGTTGGTTTCGGTCCGGACAAGCCGATTGCTGACAACAAGACCAAGAAGGGTCGTGCTCAGAACCGTCGCGTAGAACTGGTTCCGTTCCAGCTCTAATCTTCGACTGACATAAGTTGAAAAAGACGCTCGCCAAAGGCGAGCGTTTTTTGTTTATGCGATTAACGAAAAGAGGTTGCTCTATTGCCTTCGCTCGGCATTTATTTAAATACCCATTTCTTGTAGAGGGTGAAGCTTGCGATGACGTACACGCCGTTCGCGACGATGTTTGCGAAGAAGCTGGGCTTCATGTACTGAGAAATAAAGTCGGTGAAGCTTTTGCACCAGGTGGTGTCGAGGGCGTAGACGGTCGCTTCGAGGGTGGCGAGGTTGAGCAGGTAGGCGGCGACGAAGACGATGACGAATCGGATGACTTCGGTGCGCTTGCGGTTCTTGCTCTTGAAATTCCAGAGGCGGTTCATCAGGTAGCTGTTGATGGCGCCGAAGATAAACCCGAGGAAATTGGAAAGTTCCAGGTTCCAGTCGAGCAACTGGTGCATCACCCAAACCGAGGCCAAGGTAATGAGCGTGTTCATGACGCCGATCAAGTTGTATTTGATGAAATGCTTCACGCGGAAAAATCTAAAAAATTATTTTTTACGCCACTATGAGCTGGTTCGATTCGAAAAAGTGTAGTGCGGCCGATGCCGCGGCAATGATTAACGATGGCGATGTGCTGGGAGTTTCTGGCTTTACCTTGGCGGGCTACCCCAAGGAAGTGCCCACGGCTTTGGCCGCGCGTGCCGAGAAACTTCACGCCGAAGGGAAACCCTTCAAGATTACGCTTTTTTCGGGTGCCTCTACGGGGGACAGCTGCGACGGTGCCCTGGCGCGTGCCGGTGCGGTGAGCCTCAGGATGCCTTACCAGAGCAATCCGAGTCTTCGCAAGGCGATCAACGCGGGCGAAATCAAGTACATCGACGCGCACCTGGGCAAGATGGGTTACCTGGTGCGTACCGGTGCGGTGCCTGCGCCGACGGTCGCCATCATTGAAGTTTCTGCGATACTGGGCGACGGTCGCGTGTGCCTTTCGACTTCGGGCGGAAACTCGGTGACTTACCTAGAGATGGCACCGAAGATTATCCTGGAGTTGAATACGCGTCTCGGAGATTCCTTTATGGGAATCCACGATACAGCTCTCCCGGAACTCCCTCCGCATGCCAAACCGCTCCCCATCTATAGCGCAGGCGATCGTGTCGGTGGTGAATTTGTCAAGATTGATACGAATAAAGTAATTGCCGTCGTTGAGACTTCCCGTCTTGACGAGGTGAATCCGTTTGTGGAACCCGACGAAGTCTCCAGGAATATCGGCGAACGCATTCTAGACTTTATCTGTTTCGAAGAGAGCAAGGGCAGGCTCCCCAAGGGGCTTGCATTCCAGAGCGGTGTGGGCAAGGTCGCAAATGCCGTATTGAGCGCCATGTCCGACGATAGCCGCCTCGGAACCATTGACCTTTACACCGAAGTCATTCAGGAAGCTGTATTCCTGCTGCTGAAAAAGGGAAAGCTCGGTGTCGCTTCGGGTACGGCTCTTACTTTGTCTGAAAATGCGCAGAAGGAATTTGTAGAGAACAGCGCCGAATGGAAAAAGCACCTGGTGCTTCGCCAGCAGGAAGTGAGCAACAGCCCCGATGTAATCCGTCGCGTGGGAGTCATCTCGATGAACACTGCGCTCGAAGCCGATATCTTCGGCAACGTGAACAGTAGCCTGGTTTCGGGCTCCTCGATGATGAACGGAATCGGCGGTGCTGCGGATTTTGCAAGGAACTGTGCCCTCGGATTTTTCCTGACGCCCTCGGTCGCGAAAAATGGCGCCATCAGTTCGATTGTGCCTTACGTGAGTCATGTGGACCAGACGGATCACGACACGATGATTTTTGTGACGGAGCAAGGCCTTGCCGATTTGCGTGGGCTTCCCGCCGAGGAACGTGCGCGTCTGATCATTAAGAATTGTGCCCATCCCGATTTCCGCGAACCGCTGACGGACTTTTTGGAATATAGCCTGAAGCATGCCAAGGGAATCCACATGCCGATTGCCCTGGAAAGGGCTTTCGAGATGCACCGCCGGTTCCTCGAAACGGGAAAGATGCTGTAAAATCCCCCTATTACCCCCGCAAGACGGGGGTTTATTTTATTTAACGGAAAAACTTTTTATATTGCTTCAATGATGCTGAAACGACGAATCAATCGCCTAATGGGGACTGTTGTCCTTACTTTTGCCACTTGTGCTCTGGTGGCGTGTTCGAGCAATGATTCTTCTTCGTCGTCTCCGGAGGAAAATCCTGCGGAAGATAGTTCTGAATCCTCTTCGGATCCTAGGTCGGACAAGAATTCGAGCGGAGTTGTCGCTCGCGATTCCTTGGGACGCCCGCTGTCCAGTTCCGGTGCGGGCCAGGGAGGTTCTTCGACAGGGCTTTCGAGTTCGTCGGTGGGTCCGGTTATCGGAATCGAGGATACGGTCATTACGGACACGACGGTCGTGACGGATGTAAACGCCTTGCCGGACTGTTCTGCCGAGATTGAAGGTGAGTCCTTCCTGGTGCAGAGCGAAAACATTCTGTATTTCTGTCTGGGCGGTGACTGGGTCGAAGCGGAAATGGTGGCTCAGGTTTCCCAGGTCGGTTGCCGCAACGGTGTGCTGACGGTGGGGGATGATTCCGAGGAAGATGCTTCGGAGAGTTCCGGAGGAAATACTTCCCCATGGGGGAACTTTGGTAGCAATACTGTCAATACGGCCGCAGTCGATACGGCGGAACCCCGCATGGTGGGAGCGCATCTTTTGGGTGTTGTCGAGAAGGGGCCTTTCCGCTATGGAACCTCGGTGAAGCTGATCGAACTGGATAGCACGCAACATCTGGCCGATTCCAAGCGTACCCACAAGACCTGCATATTGAATGCGGAAGGCAACTACAGCTTTGACAGTGTCGATTTTGTTTCGCCCTACCTGCGTGTCCAGGCGAATGGATATTTCAGGAACGAGCTGACTGGTGGATTGTCGTCGTCGGTCGTCACGCTGGAAGCTGTGGTCGACGTGACGGAGAAGGATTCCGTAAACGTGAATATGCTGACCCACATGGAAGCGCCCCGCGTGCTGAAACTGGTGGAGAATAGCGGCAACAACCAGCCGATTCGTGCGGTCAAGGCGCAGGCTCTGCGCGACATTCTGGCATCCTTCGAAATCCAGTTGGGATCTTCCAGCACCGGTGGAAATGGGGGTGGTTTCGGCTGGGGAAACTTTGGACAACAGCAACAGACGCTCACGACAGATGGACGGTTTGCCGAGGATATCGGTCTCTTCGATGGTGACGAATACAGCGGCGCCCTGCTTGCCATCTCGATCATGATGCAGCGTAAGGGCTCTGGCAACGACATGATGCAGTATACCGCGGGTATTGCGGACCGTATCAAGGGTAACGGAAACTGGGACGACAACAACGCGAAGGCGGATTTGGCCGACTGGCTCATGACGCTTGATACGAGTGGATCCTACGCGACGATACGTAACAACATTGCCTCGTGGCATTTGGGTGATGTTCCCGATTTCGAAAAGCATCTGAAGCACTTCTGGACGACCGTCTATAACTTTGGCGAGTGCAATGCTTCTAATGCCGATTCCGTGAAATTTATCAGTAACAGCCTGAGCGCCTTCTTTGTCTCGGGTTACGATTTGCAGGGGCCGAAGGTTCGCTTTATCTGTGATGCCGAAACGCACGAGTGGCGTGCGGCGACCGATCTGGAAAAGGATACCTACGGATTCGTGGGCGAATACGAGGGGCAGCTCAAGGTAGGCCGCATCAATACCGACAAGTACTATGTCTATGAACAGAACAAGTGGCGCGCGGCGACCAGCGATGATGTCCAGGATTTCGAGGACCTGGGCGATGTGTACAAGAATCTCAAGTCCGGCGAGAAGGTTATTTTCCTGCTGCGTCATGCCGAAAGGACGAACGATACGGGGAAAAAGGGAAACTTGACAGACGGCGGAAAAGCGCAATCCAAGAATGTCGGAGCAAAGCTGAAGGGCGAAAGCATCTATTTCGCCAATTCGACTTATACGAGAAGCATAGAAACCTGCGAGAACATTGCAGCGGGTGCCGGGACGAGCTATTCGGAAAACACAATCGATGACCTGGACGGCGAATGGTATGTGAAGGACAATTCGCAGTACGAAAGTTGCAAGAGCGCTAATGGTGGCGGCTGGGGCACAAATTCAGCTTATGCCTACAAGGGAATTTGTCCGGAAGCGTTCTACGATTTCGAAGACCGCAGCGAGGAATTCTTGCAGGAAATCGTCAAGCCGCACTTTGCGAAAGTGAAAAAGGTCGGCGTCTGGATTTCGCACGATACGTTCGTGGTCCCCTTTACCGCCTATTGTACCGACAAGAAGGTAAACCTGCGTTACTTTGATACCAAGCAGTGGATCAATTACCTTGCTGGAGTCGCGATTATCATGGATGCGAGCGGCAAGATGCGCTATGTCCCTGTGAAGGGACTTGAGTCCGGTACGATGACGATGTAGTGTATGCCTTGCGTGGTGGGTGACCGCGCAAAAATGGGATGTCTTGGAAAATGGATTTGGTTAGAATAATTCAGTTGTGTGTTGTGCCGCTAGCTTTTGTTATGCTGTCGGCATGTTCTGGTGAAAATTCTACCGGTGGCGTCGCAGGAAGCGATTCGCCGGAAAACCATCACGGTTCATCGGCGCCTGTCGTTGTCGATACCGTGCGCGCGCCTTTGTATGTCTACGAAATTCTGAAGGAATATTCGTCTGTCGATGGCGCTGGTGATACTCTCGATTCTGTGCGGGTGGCCCTTGAGCCGTCAGGAGCAGACATCGTGACATTGCTGTCTCGCCCCCGGGTGGAGCAACTCCTGATGAACCATGTTCCTATGGATTCGGCGGTGGTGCAGGCGAAAAGAGAAGTGGCGGCCGCCTTCGGAATAGACTCCGTCCCGCTGGCCGCGGAATACGATGCGGTCGTGCTCGCTATTTCGGCCTTGATCCAGAACCGAGCCAGCAAGGAAGAAACGGAAAATTTTATCCGCAATGTGGGGGAGGACCTGAAGGGCGACGGTGCCTGGAATGATCCTAACCTGAAAATTCAGATTGCCGACTGGACCGTGGGTATCGATTCCGTATGGAAGTACAACGATATCCGCAACAACGCGGTGTCGGCTTATGGCGGGAATGTGCCGAACTTCGAACGGTTCATGCGCGCCTTTATTCCGCTGGCTTATGCCTTTGAACCTTGTACCGATGCGAATGCAGGAACGGTCACTTTCGTGAATCAGGGACAGAGCGCCTTATTTGCAAATGACTACGAAACATCGGACCATTCGGCGGTGCGCTTTATTTGCGACGTGAATAACAAGGAATGGCGCATCGCCCAACCGATAGAAAAGGATACGGTAGGCTTTGGCCCGGGCGAATACGATAGGGAGGTCCGCGAAGGCCGCGTCATTCACGATAACTATTACATCTACGATGCGGGTGCCTGGCGTGTGGCGACCCCGCAGGAAGCCGACGGTTTTACCGATCTGGTGGAAGTCTATGCGAGTCTGAAGGCCGACGACAAGGCGGTATTCATTATTCGTCATAGCGAACGCACCGATGACACAGGCCCGACGGGTCACTTGACCGAGAACGGAAAACAGTATGCCCGCAATTTGGGAATGCGTCTGGCCGCAGTTGCCAAGGAAGATTTCTATTACGGCTATTCGGGCTACACGCGTACCAAGGAAACCTGCGAGAATATTGCGCTGGGCAAGGGACAGTCGAATTATTCGTTGGATGTTTTGACCTATATGGATGGAAACTGGTTCGTGAAGGATGCTGCCAAGGTCGAGCAATACATGAACTCGGATGGCGGCGGCTGGGTCGTCTATTCCAAGTATGCGTTTACCGGGGCGTATCCGGACGCCTTCTACGATCTGGAAGCGCGTAGCGAGGAATTGCTCCGGGACAATGTCGTTGCAAATCTTGCGACCATGAAACGCGTCAATGTCCTGTGTACACACGACTTTTTGGTGGTGCCCCTGCTAGCCTACACGACGGATGGACACGCGAATGTCCGTTATTATGAAAAGTGGAAATGGGTGAATTACATGGCCGGTGTCGCCATGATCATTTCGGCCGATGGATCTGTCCGCTATATCCCCGTGAAGGGGCTGGATACCGGAGTCATGTAGAACTTCCTTTACGTTGCGGTCGAGCATGATTGCAACGGAGGACCGCTTTTCCTATATTGTGTGGTATGTTTAAGGTAATCAAGGCATTTTGCCGTCTGCTTTCTAACTACGCTTCACCCTTTGTCATCGCAAGCGCAATAGTCGCATTCTTCGTCCCGGTCGCTTTTGGCTGGGTTCACGGGAATGTATCTTCCGTTATTCTCGGCGTCATCATGTTGAGTATGGGCCTTACCATTTCGACAGACGATGTGCGCAATCTGTTAAAACAGCCGTTCCACATTTTGCTCGGTGCGGTTGCTCAGTATACGATCATGCCGTTTGTGGCCTTCGGGCTTACGAAGGTGTTCGGGCTGGATCCGTACCTTGCCGTGGGTATCATTCTGGTAGGATGCTGCCCGGGCGGCGTTTCGAGCAACGTCATGAGCTTCTTGGCCCATGGCGATGTCACGTATTCCGTGAGCATGACCATGGTGAGCACGCTCCTTGCGCCGATTATGACTCCGCTCTTAGTGTTGTGGCTTGCCGACACTAGCATCGACGTGAATGCGAAGGGCATGTTCCTGAATATTCTGTATGTGACGATTGCGCCGATTACCATCGGGTTCCTTTGCAACTATTTCCTGGGCAAGCGCGCCGTATTTAAAGAAATCCAGTCGAACATGCCTGCCGTCAGCGTGATTGGCCTGATGATGATCGTGGGCGGTGTCGTCGTGACGGTGCGTCCGCAGTTGTTCGCAAACGGCCTCGGCCTGATTTTCCTGGTGCTTGCGGTGGTGTTCTGCCACAATGCGCTGGGCTATGTGCTTGGTTACAGCGTGGGTAGGCTTTTCAAGTTCAATACCGCCAAGAAGCGTACCATTGCGATTGAGGTCGGCGTGCAGAATGCCGGCATGGCGACCGTGCTTGCCATGGCATTCTTTGCGAATCCAGAAAATGTGGCGAAGAATCCTGCCGCGGTTCTTTGCATGGTGCCCTGCGCCTTGAGCTGCGCCTACCATTCCATCAGCGGAACGGTGCTGGCTAACATTTTCGCCTGGCGTGACAAGCGCCGCGAATCCTGCGACAATAAAAAGATTTAATCCAGTTTTCCCTGGTAGAGTTCCAGGAGCTTGCGGGAGAGCAGACTCGTGTATTTCGCGTTCGTGAGCGTGATGCGGGCTTTTTCCAGGTTGTTTTTCTGGGTAAGGAAATCGGTGTAGGTGAGTGCTCCGGCGCCCCGCTGTTCTTCGGCGACCGCGAGCGCTTCGGATTCCGCTTCGACCTGGAGGATGGCCGCTTTCCACTGCATATCGGCGCTGACGGCATTCAGGTAAAGCTTTTCGATGTTGTTCTCGAGAGTCTTGAGATTTTCTTTCAGGCTTACCTGCGATTCGGTCTCGCTCACCTGGGCCTGTAGCACCTTGTTTTCCGTGGCGCCGCCATCGATAATCGGGATGTTGATGCCGAGCGAGATGGAGTTCTGCCAGCCGTACTTGAGCTGACCCTTGTAGTCTCCGGATTCCCATGCCTGCAGGCCGGTGCTGGAATTGGCGCCTAGCGTGACGGTGATGGAACTTCCCTTGCTTGCGACCTGGGTGTTTTTCTGCGCGGCGCGTACGGAGATGCTGTCGGACTTGAGCCCCGGATTGGCTTTCTGGGCGTCGGCCTTAAGTTGTTCGTAGGCGGGGAGCGGGGGGAGCGAGTCGGGGCTTTCGATGTCTGTTTCGGGGGCTGCAATCTGGAATTCGGCGGAATCGTCAAGTTCCAGCAGCTGACGCAAGGTGGTCTTGGCGGTGCTAACCGAAAGCTGTGCGCTAAGCTGCGAGGTCTGCTTCTGCAGCACGTTCGATTGCGACTGCGTCAGGTCCTTCTTGGTGATGGAGCCTGCTTCGAAAAGCTTGCCGTAATGTTCGAATTCCGCTTGGGCGAGTTCCACGGAGGCGTCTGCGGTGCGCAGGTTCTCGCTTGCGGCAAGTAGGCTCATGTAGGCGTTGAGCACGCTTTCTTGCACGCTGCGTTCCGTCTGCTGCGTGGCGAATGCGGTCGCTTCCTTGGTGAGGGTCTTGGATTCCACGTTCAGGCTCGTGGCTCCCCCGTCCCAGAGGGTGTAGGAACCGGAAATGCCGAGGTTTAGGCGGTAATGGTCCTCGTTGTCGATAAAGGGATGGTCGAAGAGTGTATTCTGGATGCTTGCGCTTACGGTCGGGGAATTGCCCGACTTGGCCTGCTTGACCGAAATGTCGGCCGCCTGTTCGCGGAGCTTGGCGGATTCCAGCTTCAGGCTCGCCTTCTTGGCTTGCTTGAGGCAGTCCTCCAGTGTCCAGGTGCTTTCGGCGAGGCTAACGGTCGAGAATGCCGTGAGCAGGATGGCGGCAAGGATTCCTGTATGTGAAACTCTTTTGATCATGCCCTTTAGATGCGTGGGGACGCCGGTTCGTTGCATTTTGCGGAATTGCACAGACAAGATAACAAAAAAGGGCTGGGTAAACAAAAAGACCTCCGGGGTAGGAAGTCTTTTTCAAGTGGACGGTACTGGATTTGAACCAGTGACCTCTGCCGTGTGAAAGCAGCGCTCTAAACCAACTGAGCTAACCGTCCGAGGTGCAGGCAAATATAGTAAAGAGTTTGCCCGCTGTCAAGGGGGAATTAAAGGTATTTATCTTCGGCGGCGCGGAGGATGGTCAGGAACTCGGCCGGGTCCTTGGAGGCGATGAGGTCCTTGCGGACACCCCCGTCGGCCAGGAGACGGCTCACGGACGAAAGGGCCTTGAGGTGCGGGCCTACGGTATTGCCCGGGCTCACGATCAGGATAATCAGGTAGACGGGCTCCCCGTCGAACGAGGCGAAGTCGAGTCCACCTTCGATCGTGGCGGCGGCCATGCACATACGGTCTACACAGTCAATCTTGGCGTGCGGGACGGCGAGTCCGCAACCGATACCGGTAGAACGGCTCTGTTCGCGGGTCCATACGGCATCAAAGATTTCGTTGCGATGTTCCAATTTGTAGGCACTGCAGAGCGTGTCCACCAGCTCGTTCAGGATTGCTTCCTTGGTCGAGCTCTTGGAGTTGATCAGAATGCAATTGTCGACAAACCTTTCGGAAAGACGCATGTTGAAACTTCCTTTTGCAAATAACTATACAGATATTTAGCAAAATATATGTCCGTTTGGACGAAAAAAGCCCCAATGGAACGAAAAAATAGCAAAAAACCTTAAAATTGGTTCAAAAACGCCAATATTTCCATTTGGGAGTTCAGGCTGTCGAACTGGTCCAGGGCTTTTTCCATGACCGAAACATCGATTTGACCGGGGGCCTCGGAGCGGCCGATGGACCCGTAGGTGAGGTTCGCCCCTTCCTTGAGCGACCAGAGGCGGCTCACTTTGCCCGTTTCTCCCATGCCGAATGCGGCGAACATCTGGAACTTTTTCGCGAATTTCTTTGCGAACTTGTATAGGCGGTCGCAGTCGCTGTCGGAATTGCTCATGGCGGCAATCTTGAGCCCCTGGGCTCCGATTCGTTTGACATCGGCGGCGAAAGCCTCGAGTTCCATTTCGTTTGGGATGCGGACGAAGTTGTGTTCCGAGACGAGGATGCTGGTTCCCTTGGGGCGTGCCATGTCGTTGAGCGCCTTGAAGTCCGAGAGGCAGTCGCGTTCCAGGTCCAGCCACTCTGGCACCTGCCTTGCACCGAGGACTTTTTCCCAAAGGGCGATTCTTTCCACGGAGCGGGTGTCGGGGAACTTTCCTCCGTCGCGCTTGAGGCGGACGGTGCCTATCTGGAGTTTGTCGGGGACGATGTTTCGGATTCTTTCGGACAAATTAACCCAATCGGATTCCTTGAAAAAATCGTAGCGGATTTCGATGGCGCTACAGGCGCCGAGGTCGAGACGTACCGGGTGGAACAGGTCCTTCTCGGCGGCTTCGAGGACTTCGGGGCCGATCAGGCCGACTAGGTATTTGGGAGAATCGGAAATCATGGCGCAAATATAAAAAATGATGAGTGGTATGCCGTAAGCGCCGAAAAAACCTTTTACAGATTGCGCCGGAAAGACGATAATATATTGAAATTTCTAAATTATAGCTGAACAAAAAGGAACAACTATGGCTCAAACTAAAATTGTGTCTGATTGCAACGAAAAGAACGAGAAGGCTCCTTCCGAGATCATGAAGAAGGCCGAAGAATACCTTGCTTCCAAGCGTAAGATTTTCCTGTGGGGCGGCGTGGATGACGAAAGTGCCGAACGTATCGTCAAGGAACTCTTGTACCTGGATTCTCTGAGCCATGACGACATCTACTTCTTTATCAACAGCCCGGGTGGCGTGATTTCTTCCGGTCTTGCCATTTACGACTGCATGAACGCCATCCAGAGCGACGTGGTCACGGTTTGCTGCGGCCAGGCGGCCTCGATGGGAGCCGTTCTCCTGACTTCGGGAGCGAAGGGCAAGCGCGTGGCTTGGCCGAATGCCCGCATCATGATTCACCAGCCGCTGATTCACGGCGAAATCGTGGCGCCTGCAAGCGACATCCAGATCCAGGCCGAAGAAATGCTCCGTATCCGCGGCATTACGGGCAGGATTCTTGCGGAAACCTCGGGACACAGCATCGAGGAAATTGACCGCGACACAGAACGCGACAACTTCATGAGCGCCGAAGAAGCCAAGGCCTACGGCCTGGTCGACAAGGTTGAAAGCCTGGTCTAACGGTTGCTCCTGCCAAGTAGGATTTTATAATGGGATTTTTTTCTGCCATTAAGAGTGGCCTTGCCAAGACCCGCGACGCCTTGATGGGCGAACTCAAGGGAATTGTCGGTGCCGGAAAGATTACGGACGAAACGCTCGAGGAACTCGAGGAACACCTGATCAAGGCGGATGTCGGTGTCGAAGCCGCGTTCCTCTTGACCGATGCGCTTCGTGAACAGGCTCTCGGAAAGTCGCTCACGACTGAACAGGTGCTTGACATTATGCGTAGCGAAGCGGAGCGCCTCTTGAAGGATCCTCCGCCGTTTGAACTTAAAGGTAAGCCGCACGTGGTGCTGGTGATCGGCGTGAACGGTGCCGGAAAGACGACCACGATCGGCAAGCTCGCCGCCCGCCTCAAGGACGAGGGCAAGAAGGTGATGATCGCTGCCTGCGATACGTTCCGTGCGGCTGCCATCGACCAGCTTGAAACCTGGGCGGAACGCAGCGGAGCCGAATTCGTGAAGCACCAGGAAGGTTCCGACCCTGCGGCCGTGGCTTTTGACGCCTGCAATGCGGCGGTGGCCCGCGGCTGCGACGTGGTTCTGATTGATACCGCCGGCCGTCTGCACAACAAAGACTACTTGATGGAAGAACTCAAGAAGATTGTCCGCGTTATCAAGAAGGTGGATCCGGCGATGCCGCACGATATGTGGCTTGTCATCGACGGCAACACCGGACAGAACACAATCAACCAGACGAAAATCTTCAACCAGAGTTTCCCGCTCACCGGCCTCGTGGTCACCAAGCTCGACGGCACGGCCCGTGGCGGTGCTGTGCTCTCGATTGCAAGTTCGCTCCAGATTCCTATCCGCTGGATTGGCATGGGCGAACGAATCGACCAGCTGGTACCCTTCAGCAAGGCCGAATACGTGGAAGGCCTTTTCGAGAACGCCCTGGAAGAACGCGATTCGTAATCGAGTGTTGTAGATATGTTGAGGGATGTCGGAAAATCTTTATCAAGCCTGCGTGCCATGCCGGGCTTGGTTCGGCATCTCCTTGTGGCGTCCTTGTTCCTTTGCGTGACCTTCGGCATGGGTGGCTGTAATGGCGAAGTTTCGGTGGACCAGGAGTTCGTGAACTTGTATGTGGAATTGCGCATTGCCGAAATGACCTACGGCAAGACTTCCCCGACGACGCGCCTGGTGCGTCAGGATGCGCTCAAGGCTGCGGGGTATACCCGCGAATCCTTCCTTGCCAAGGCGGATGAAATCTTGAGTGACGAGCGCCAGTGGATTCCGTTCCAGAAAGCGGTGACGGCGCGCATCGATTCGCTGTTGGCTCCTCCTGCGGCAAGTGCCGCGGCCCCTAAGGATTCTTCTGCTAAAACTGGTAACGGCCCGCAAAAGGTGGCGCCGAAGGTCTCTAAGCCTACTCCCCAGATGCCCGCTCACAAGGGGGGTGTCCGTTGATTTTCCGTCTGATCGTTCTTTTCGCAGTTTGCGTGTCTGCTGCGTTTGCCGCTCCGTCTAAAAAGGATGCCGCTGCGAAGGATTCGCAAAAGCAGCTCGTCCACTGGATGGGTTATGCCGAGGCGCTAGAAAAGGCGAAGAGTGCTCCGCGTCTGATTTTTGTGGACCTGTATGCGGACTGGTGCGTGCCATGCCGCATTATGGATGCGAATGTCTATAGCAACCCGACTGTTGCCTCGCTTTTGAATTCCCGTTTCTACGCCGTCAAGCTCGACGCCGATTCGCAGGATTCCATCGTTTGCGACGGGCAGAAGAAGACGGTGCAACGTTGTTATTTTGATGTGTGGGAATTGAACGCGCTCCCTGCGTTTGTGCTTGTTGCCCCGAAGGGGATGAGTATCCTGACGGTGACCGATTCCATGACGCCGCAGGAGTTGCAGTATATGTTGTACCAGTTCCTTGAAAAAGAAAAGGAGTGGATGTCCCGATGAGCGAACAGTTCTTGTTTTACGTCCAGGTTGTTTTTTGGGTGATGCTCTTTCTGCTGGTGCATTGCTACTTGCTGTTCCCGCTGACACTCCCGTTCGTGAGCGAAATTTTTAAGCGCCGCAAGTCTCCCGAAAAGGGCGATGTTGAACTTCCGACTGTCTCGATCCTGATTTCTGCCTACAACGAAGAGGCGGTTATCGAACGCAAGATCCAGAACATCCTTGAGCTGGATTACCCCCGCGAAAAGCTGGAGGTGCTTATCGGTGACGATGGTTCGGCGGACAAGACTGCCGAGATTGTCGCCCGTTATGCTGACAAGGGAATTACGCTGGTGAAGGCGCCGCAGAATGCGGGAAAGGCCGCGATGCTCAACCGTCTGCACAAGATTGCGAAAAACGACATCCTGCTTTTTTGCGATGCGAATACGATGTTCTTCCCGAACGTGGTGCGTAAGCTTGTCATCCCGTTCCAGGACAAGAAAATCGGTTGCGCCTGCGGTCACCTGATTCTTTCCGATAAGAGCGGATCCACCCTGGGTCGTGGCGAAAGTTCCTACTGGGACCTGGAATCCGAAATCAAGAAGTTCGAGGGCGTGCTCGATATGCTGATTGGCGGCAACGGCGCCCTCTACGCCATTCGCCGTGAACTCTATACGGAACTGCCGGTCAAGAAGAGCGTGATGGACGACTTCTTCGTGACGACCAAGGTCCTCGAAAAAGGCTTCTATTGTACCTTCGTGACAAGCGCTATCGGCACCGAGCAGACCTCGAAGGAATCGAGCGGCGAATTCCGCCGCAAGGTGCGTATCGGCCGCGCGAATTTCAACTTCCTGTTCTCTTACTTGCCGTTGCTGAATCCGTTCCGCCCGATGCTTGCGTACCTGTTCTTCTCGCACAAGATTCTGCGCTGGTTCTCGCCGCATATCCTGGTTCTGCTTTTTGTGGCTAACGCCCTGTTGCTGACGAGTGGCCTCTTCTATCAGATTTTCTTTGGCGCGATGACGCTAGTGCTGCTGGTGGCGCTATTCAAGATTGTGCCGAGCGGCTACTATTTCCTTTCGATGAACTACGCGATGCTCAAGGGATTCTTCATGGCGTTCAAGCGCGAAAAGAGTGGCGGCTGGGCCCGCGAAGCAAGGAGCGACGAATGAAACGATTTTTCTCTGCCTTCCTGTTTGCGTTAGCGTTTGCCGTCATTCCGGCGAATGCCTTCACCATGGATGTTCAGGGCGGTGTCGTCAACCATGTCAGTGAAATCAAGAATTTCAACCTGAACGTGTATGGTCACCTGTGGTATCCGATTGACCAGATGCTCTTTTTCGGCATCGGCACGGGCTATCAGGAAATTGACAACGTCAGCCTCGTCCCTGTTTCGGGCAGTGTCTGGATCCGCTTGCCTATCGGAAGTCGTACGCTCCCCGTAGCGACGGGTGACTGGGGCTATCTTTTCGGTTCAAGGCACCAGATGTTCTGGCGAGCCGGTGGCGGGTTCGATATCAAGAACGGCGACTATTCGTCCATCATGTTGATGGGCGGCTACCAGTTCTTGGATCATGATGGTTATGGTTACGCCTACGTGCAGGCGGGAATCCTGATCGAGATTTAAAAAAAGAAGAATTAAAAGTTCGATTTTAATTCTTCATTACAAGGAAGTGTTGCTCGCTGCTCACTTCCTTAATTCGTTTTCTAGGAACTGCTTGTTTTCGATGACTTTCTGCTTTTGCGGATTGTCCGGATATTCCGTCAGGCACTTGTCGAGCGGAGCGATTGCGTCTTGCAGCAGCTTTTTCTTCTTGGCGGCGTCCTTCTGCTTTTGGGCTTTCGCAAATATTTGACTAGTGGATTTGCGTTGCTTGGTGCAGTAGGTGTCGGCTAGTTTCAGATAAAGTTCGTTGGCCTCCTTGCGGAACTTGCTGGCCTTGAGCTTGTTTAGGAGAGCCTTGGCATCGGCGAATTTTTCTTTTTGCAGGAGCGTGTCAGCCTTGGCGAGTGCCTGGGCGGGGTCGTGCGATTCCCAGTATTTGGCGGCTTCGGCATCGTTTGCCTGGGCGAGTTCACGGATGTGGTCGATGAGCGCCTGAATGTGGAGTGTATCTTCAAAGTCGCGGTAGCGCATCTGCAGGGTGGTTGCCTGCTTTTCGGCCTCGGCAAATTGAGCCTGGTTGTCGGCGAGAGCCTTTACTGTGGCGTATTCCTTTTTGGCCTTGGCAAGTGTGTTGCTGTAGGCGAGCGCCTTTTGCGCTTTGGCCCACTGGGTCAGCGAATCGCCCGGTGCAAGCGCGATGAGACTGTCGGCGGTTTCGGAAACGAGATCGTAGTTGGCATTGGCGCGGTTCATGTTCTGGATCTGGAAAACCATCGGCTCGTAGGCTTTTGCCTTTTCGGCGCGGGTCTTGCCGAATTCATTCAGCATGGAGTCTGCCTTGGATTCCCATTGGGCCCACAGGGGCTTGATAACGCGAAAACGTTCCAGGTAGGCGGAGGCGGAATCGGTATAGCCAGCCTTGTACAGGGTGTCCGCATAGTCAAAGATACTCTGGATCAGGGCGGGAATCTCCGTGTAAGGGTCGGCAGCCTTTGTCGTATGGGTGGTAGGTGCCGGGACCGTGGTGGTTTCCGCGGTCGGGATATTTTGGGGTGTGTTCAGTCGATGGCTGTCCAGGGCCTGCGAATTGAAGTAGACTTCGTTTTCGGCTTGCTCTGCGCTAGTTGCCTTGCTCGTGCGCGTTTTTTCTTTAGATGGTTCCGTCTTGTTTTCGGCCGCGTTCGTTGTCGCGGAGGCAGACGGTTCCGTTTGAGGGTCTGTTTCAGGTGCGGGTGCGCTTCCGACGCAGGCCGTCATCGAAAAGGCTGCGGTAATGGCAAGATAGATGGCGAAAGCTCTTTTTTTCATCGTAAATCAGGTCGAACAGGTTGAAATTTCCATTTTTTAATATAGCAATCTTGACAATATATCCACGGAACTTGTGCAAATAGTGTGTAAATAGCTCGAAAAAAGGGGTAAATTTTTAATGGTGTGGAAAAACGATGTGAGGTTATTATGAAGAACTTCTTGGTTTCGTCTGCTGTTTCGTGCGCAGCGTTATTTGCCGTTTTTGCGACTTCCGCAAGTGCGCAACCCAATGACGAATGGAACGGGAAACCGCGCGTTTTCGCCGTGAATGCGTTGACTCCGCACGTGACTTCCATGCCCTACACTACGGTCGAAGAGGCCGTCAAGGGAGACCGCCACGCTTCTGAATGGTACCAGACGCTTTCGGGCAAGTGGAAATTCTACCACGTCGACAAGCCTGCCCAGCGCAATAACGACTTCTACAAGGACAACTACGATGTCTCCGGCTGGGACGAAATTCCGGTGCCGTCTTCTTGGCAGTTACTCGGTTACGACCATCCGATTTACACGAACGTGATTTACCCGTGGTCGCAGAACAACCGTGTGTCTGCACCGTACGCCCCGACAGACTTTAACCCGGTGGGCCATTACCGCCGTAACTTCACCGTTCCCGAAAAATGGGCGGGCAAGCGTATCCGCCTGCATTTCGAAGGTGTTGAATCCGCTTACTATGTGTGGGTGAACGGCAACTATGTGGGTTACGCCGAAGACTCGTTTACCGGTCACGAATTCGATATCAACAAGTACCTGCGCAGCGGGCAGAACAACATCTCGGTGCAGGTTTTCCGCTGGTGCGACGGTTCCTGGCTCGAAGACCAGGACTTTATCCGCCTTTCGGGTATCATGCGCGATGTGTACATTTACGCCGTGCCCGAAGTGCACATACAGGATTTCCAGATCGATGCGACTCTTACCAACAATTATACCGACGGTTTGCTGAAAACGACGGCGTGGATTTATAACTCTACGGGCTCTGCCTCGGGCGATTATACCGTGGAACTTTCCCTGTACAACGACAAGGGAACCGAAGTCATTTCTCCGTCGGCACAGAAGGTTTCTGGTATCGGCTCGAAAGGCGAAAAGAGTGTCCATTTTGAATTGCCGATTACAAAACCGGACCGTTGGTCTGCCGAAACTCCGAACCTTTATACCGCAGTGCTTACCATTAAAGATGGTAGCGGCAAGATCATTCAGGTCGAGAGCAATAAAATCGGCTTTAGAAAAATTGAAATCAAGAAGGACAACGGGGCTCCGCGCCTGTTTGTAAACGGCATGCCGGTAAAATTCCACGGTGTGAACCGCCACGAACTCGACCCGGATAACGGCCGCGCTGTGACCTACGAGCGAATGGAACAGGACATCATCTTGATGAAGCGTTTCAACATCAACGCGCTCCGTATGTCGCATTACCCGAACAATCCGGTGATGTACGACCTTTGCGACAAGTACGGTATCTACGTGATTGACGAGGCGAACGTGGAAAGCCACGGCGCCAACAGTGAACTTCCTAAAAATAGCGACGATTGGCGCGCCCCGGTGGTAGACCGCTTGAATACCATGGTGCAGCGCGACAAGAACCACCCCTGCATTATCTTGTGGTCTTTGGGGAACGAAGCCGGTAACGGCAACGTGTTCGCCTCGGAACGCGAACGTGCCCACCAGATTGACTCTACCCGTTACGTGCATTACGAAGGCGACAACAACAATGCCGATGTGACAAGCCAGATGTACTGGGGCTACGACTACATCGCTGGTTACAAGGATGCGAACAAGCCCGTGATGCTCTGCGAATACGAACACGCCATGGGTAACTCCGTGGGCGACCTGCAGGAATACATGGACGCCTTCTACGGCAACCCGCGCGCTTTCGGCGGCTTCATTTGGGACTTTATCGACCAGGGCCTGCACCACAAGGGAACCCCGTATTGGGAATTCGGCGGCATGTGGGGCGACTGGCAGAACGACGACAATTTCTGCGCGAACGGCCTCGTGTTCCCAGATAGAAAGATTCAGCCCGAAATGTGGGAAATCAAGTACCAGTACAGCCAGCTGCGCGTGAAGAACGTAGATGCGGCAAAGGGCAAGATTGAAATTGAAAACCGCTACCTTTTCAAGAACCTGGGCGACTTCCTCGATGCCTACTGGCAAATCAGGGAAGACGGCAAGGTCATCAACGGAGGCAAGCTGAACGGTTCGCAGATGAACATCGGCCCGAACCAGAAAAAGGAAGTGACTATCGAGATGCCGAAAATCGAAACCATGATCGGTGCCGAATACTTCCTGGATATCGATTTCCGCTTGAAGAACGACGAACTCTGGGCTAAGGCGGGCCATAGCGTTGGTCACGAACAGTTCGGTATCAACTTGGGCCAGCTCTGGTCCACCGAAGTAGATATCAGCACCGTGGGGACCCACAGGGTGATTAAGGGGAGCGGCGAACTCACGCTCGAAGGCAAGGATTTCAAGATTCGCTTCGACGAAAATGCGGGAACGCTTGCAAGCTACGTGCTCGATGGCGATACCATCATCAAGAACGGCGGTATCCCGAACTTCTGGCGTGCCCCGACCGATAACGACAAGGGCTTCAATATGGAAAAGGGGCACGGCGAATGGCGCAAGGCGAGCCAGAAACGCAACGTGTCCTCCGAAGTCAAGGAAGTTTCCGCTAACGAAACCCAGGTGACCTTCAATTTCAGCTTCCCCGATGTGGGTAGCTCCAAGATGAAGCTGACTTACTATGTGTACGGCAGCGGCGATATCGTGGTGGAATACACCTTCAATCCGGACGGCTCCAAGAGCTATATTCCGAACGTGGGTACGCTCTTTACGGTGCCGCAGGGGTATGAAAAAGTCCGCTGGTTTGGACGCGGCCCCGACGAAAACTACATGGGCCGTAACCGCGGAAGCTTTATGGGCATCTACTCGACGCTCGTGGATTCGATGACGGTCATGTATATGGAAATCGGCGAAACCGGTCAGCGCACCGACGTCAAGTGGGCGACCCTCACCAACAACGACGGCAAGGGACTCATGATCGTGGGGAACCCGCGCCTGGAATTCAACGCCCAGCATTACACCCCCGAACAGCTTACCAACGTAAAGCTCCCGTGGGAACTCAAGCGCGACAAGGATATTACGCTCCGCGTGGATTTGCACCAGATGGGCCTCGGTGGCATCAACTCTTGGGGTGCTGAACCGCTTGATGCCTACCGCCTGAATGCAAACCGCGAATACTCCCATAAGTTCCGCATCGCCCCGATTCGTAAGCAGCTGAACGACCCGACCGAATACTCCTTGCTCGGCTTCAGGAACTTTGGCTGGAACGACTTGGCGCCTGCGGCATACCCGGGCGATAAGATTTACGAGAACCAGCCCGAAAAGGATGTTGCAGAAACGGCGGACAAGGATCCTAATGGTACTGATGCGGTAAAGCCGCTCGTCTTCAGGACTCCGGATTCGTATGCACCGCGCAGCTACAACGTGTTCGATATGCAGGGCCGCCTCGTGGCCAGGTTTACGACCGTAGGCATCGAGGACTTGCAGGCGAAAACATCCGCCGCGGTGAACCGCTCCGGCACCTACCTGGTGCGTTCCAAGTCCGGCAAGACTTTCCGCATCAACGTGCGCTAGTAATTATTGTCATCCCCGCGAAGGCGGGGATCTAGAAGAAACTCCACACCCCATGCAATGAACGTCCCGGCTTCGGCCGGGGCGTTTCATTTAAGCCGCCTGTTGGTGGGTTGCTTTTTAACTCTAGGCGAGGCTGTATTTTTGGCTACGTCCGCCCTTGCTTTCTGCACGGACGATTCCCTTCTGGATCAGCGACTGGATATCGCGAAGGGCGGAGTCGTGGCTTGTTCCCGTAAGGGCTGCCGCTTCTTTAACCGAGAACGTGGCGGGTAGCGTTCCTTCCCAGGCGGCGTTTACAATTTTACGTTCGCGCTCGCTCAAGGCGACGTCCTTATTTTTCTGGTTGAACTGGATTTTCTTGAGAGCGTCTGCGATATCTTTTTCGCGCGCTTCGATGGAACGCCTCATGATTTGCAGGAACCACAGAATCCATTCGGTCAGGTCGCCGTTTCCGGACTGTGCCCGGAGCAGTTGGTTGAAGTATTCATCACGCACTTCTAGAATTTGGGGGCATAGCGCGAATAGGCAATGGCCCGTGTTTTCGCTGCGGGCGAGGAGCATGGTCGTGAGGGCGCGTGCTATGCGTCCGTTGCCGTCTTCGAAGGGGCGGATGGTCAGGAACCAGAAATGGGCGACGGCGGCCTTGATGGCTCCGTCCGTCGTTGAGCTTTCGAACCAGTCGATAAATCGTTCCATTTCTAGCGGAATGCGCTCGGCACTTATTCCCGTAAAGGAACCGACGGCACTTTCCTTTGTCCTAAATTTCTTTACTTTGTTCTGGCCAATGGCGGCGTGCCACGCAAAGAGCCTTTCTGCAGTCAATGGCTGCTTGGCGTTTTGCTGGGCACCGACCATGTTTCGGATGTCGTCGCTCGCGTTATTCTTTTTGGCGATTTCGGCCTTGACCTTTTGAGGGTTGAGAATCTTGTCGTCTAGGGCGTAGCTTGCCACGATGTCCTGGGCGAGCATTTGCATTTCCTCGTCGTTGTCGTTGACCAAGTTCGCGACTCCAATGAGTCGCCCTTCCTGCAGGCGCGTCTGTCCGAGGGCATCCATGACACTCTGGGAATTGTACCGGAATCGGGTCCAGTCGGGGTATTGATGTATGAACAAAGGGCGAAAAACGGTCATTTTACGCAAAATATACGTAGAAAGAGCCCTTTTGTGGCTTTTTCCAATTCGTAATGTTCCACTTTGGACTATGGATTTGAAAAAAAAGTGAGCTTTTTCACTTTTTCTTGTATATCTTAATTTACAAGAAGGAAAAAATGCTAGGGTATGGTTAGGAAAACCAAGCGATTTGAGGTGTTTGCGCTTGGTAAAAAAGAGGTCCGGTTTGGAGCGCCGGGCCTCTTTCTTTTTAAATTTTGACCATGCAGAAAATAGATACTTGGTACAAGGCCGAGGGATATTGCCCCGCCGAAGAATATGAACTCGCAAGCTACCTGCTTTTTGAGGCGGGCGTGGCGACACTCGAAGAACTGGACCCGAAAGCGGAAGGCCGAACGGATTTCTGCTTCTATACGGGTGACAAGGCCGAAAGAGACCGCATCGTGGGCGAGTTCCCGCAGTATCATTTTGTGCTCAGCGACGAGCCCGCGAAGGATTGGGACAAGTGGTGGCGCGACCGTGCCCAGCCTGTTTCCGTGTCTCCGCATCTTTGGGTTCGTCCCCCTTGGGTAGAATTTACTCCTGACGACCCAGCCGCGGTCGTCCTTGAGCTCGAGGCGAAAACGGCTTTCGGTACAGGTGAACACGATACCACGAGCAGCTGCGCGACCCTGATGGAGTCGGTAGATTTCAAGGGGAAGACTGTGCTTGACATCGGTACGGGTACGGGAATCCTGGCGATGTATGCCCGCCGTCTGGGGGCACGCCTTGCGGTGGGTACAGAAATTGACCCGCTGACGATTCCCTGCATTGCAGAAAACTTTGAACGTAACGGCTTCGGTGAAAGCGACTGCGTACTGGGATTCCTGGATGCGTTCAGGGACGGAGCGAAGTTCGATGTGATCCTCTGCAACATGATCAGGAGCGAACTGTGGCCCCTGCGTGACGACATCGAGGACCTGCTTGCCAAGGGTGGCGAACTTGTCATCAGCGGCCAGCTTGAAACGGAAAAGGACTACGTTCTCCGCTGGTTCGAAGAAATCGGCCTGACCGTCCTCCAGGAACGTGTAAGTGGAGAGTGGTGGAGCGTGCTTGCACGCTCCTGAATGAGCCTCGGCTCCCCGCCTTATTGTTGCAGTCGTTTGTTGAGTTGCGATTGCGCATAGAAGTTCGTCTTTTCTTCCATCATGGATCGAGAAATGCTGTCGATGAATTCGTTCATCGGCTTGCTCGTGTCGTAGCTTTGGCTACAGATGCAGACGGATAGCTTGTACGAACTGTTGAAGTTGTTCGCTTCCGACAACCCGGACCTGATGCGCGTGATGCACATGCTGATGGCCATTTCGTTCTGAGTGTTGACGAATGCGATGTATTCGTCGCCGGAATAGCGGACAATGACGCCGAGTTCCCCGATGGAGCGGTTCAGGACCTTTGCCATCTTGATCAAGACCTTGTTGCCCGTGGCGTGCCCGTAGTTCTGGTTGATGGTCTTGAACGAGTTGATGTCCACGAGGATTCCGGTCACTTGCAGGTCCTTCTTCTTGGCGTATTCGCGGCCAA
Organism: Fibrobacter sp.; assembly: GCA_017626945.1. GTDB lineage: Bacteria > Fibrobacterota > Fibrobacteria > Fibrobacterales > Fibrobacteraceae > Fibrobacter. Next base: position 6,416 of record JAGAHT010000064.1, on the reverse strand, counting down.
GGTAGTCTAGGTAGGTGTAGTTGAAGACTCCCGTCAGCTTGTCCCTGAAAACGCGCTCGCTCTGTAGGGTGGCGAAAACGCCTGCGATGGAAACGGCGATACTTGCCGAAATGGCGGAAATCCCGTAAAAGAGGGACTGGATGGCCGTGCCGATAAGGAGCGGTATAAAGTAGACCCAGACGGGGAAGGACTTGAATATGCCTCCCTTCCGCTTGCATATAAAGTAGAGAATCAGGCTGTCGACGAGGAAACCGTAGTCGATTGCCAGGTAGAACCAGTAACCGAATCTGCGCTCGTAGACGTTGCTGTAGGAAACGTCGAAAATGAAGGGAACGAAGTTGTTCAGGATGATCATGGTCGTTCCCGTGATGAGTGCCGCCCCCAGGATGTATCGGTGGACGATGGAGAACTTTGCGTTCAGGTGCTCCGCCAGGAACAGCAGCCAGAAGAATGTACCGAACATGTCGGCCAGGTACAGGAGTGCGTTGCTCCCGTAAACGATGACCCTGGCCATGGCACCCGGCTTTCCGTCGGCGGTGTAGGCGATGGGGTCAAAAATGCATCCGCAAAATGCGAAAAAGAGGATTAACTGCAGGAAAGCGTTTTCCGCACCTTTCTCGCGGAATCTCCAAATATTACCTGCCAACAGGACACCGATCAAAACGATGCCGAATATGTTGCTCACATAAACAGTTGTCAGCTCAAATGTACTTTCCATAATCAATCCCTATCCATAATATAATCACTTTTTGCAAAAAAAGAAATTTTTTATATAAATTATCTTTTTTGTGTGATATATCACGGATTTTAGCGTTTTCTGCGGTCCAGTACCTTGTGGGTCGCATAAAATGCCTTCTTGCTCTCGTACATGCGGGAGTCAATGGTATTGATAAATGTGTCGACGCTTTCGTTTTTCGGGTCTAGTTTGTGGAAACCGATAGAGGCGGATAGGGTGTATTTCTTTTCGTTGCCTGCGTTGAATTTGTCAAAAAGCTGCTGGATTCTCTCGATTCGGTCGTTAATTTGCGCGTCATCCTGGGTGTTGATTAGTACGATGAATTCGTCTCCGGCGTAGCGGATGACGCTTCCGAGACTCCCGATTGCCTTTTGCAGGATACGGGTGGTCGCGACAAGGGCTTCGTCACCGACCGTGTGGCCAAGTTCGTCATTGATGCGCTTGAAATCGTTCAGGTCGAGCATGATTCCCGTAATCTTCAATTTGGGGCGCTTGGCAAATTTCTTGAGCTGGTAGTCCAGGTAGGTCCGATTAAAGACGCCTGTCAGCGCATCGCGGTAAATCATCTCGTTTTGGAGGCTCGCAAGGATGCCTGCAATCGAAATGGCGATGCTTGTGGGAATGACGGAAATGCCGTAAAACAGCGACTGTATGATTCCGCCAATAATGATCGGGACGATGTACACCCATATCGGGAAAAACTTGAGTACGCCGCCTCTTTGCTTGCTCCTGTAATAGGTGAACAGGCTGTTGATGACAAGCAGGTAGTCTATGGCCGTAAAGAAAAAGTAGAAGGACTTTCGCTTGTAAAGGTTGTTTTCGTCGATAGAGAAGACTATGGGGTGGAATAGGTTGACTATAAGAACCGCAACTCCCGCCACGATGATGGCGTTCAGGGCAATCTTGTGCCTTCTGGTAATGGAGCCGTTCAGGTAGTAGCCTAAAAAGCGGACCCAGCAAAGGACGGCGAGCATGTTTGCTGCAAAGAGCCAGGTGCTAGTCGCATAGACCGCAATTTTGGGCATTAGGCCCGGGATACCCTTCATGGTGTACGAGAGGGGGTCGGCAATGCAACTGGTAAGCGCGAAGAACATCATCAAGACCAGGTTCTTGTTGGCAGAAGTCTTGCTCTGCAGACGCCAAAGATTACAGATAATCAAGACGACGATCAGTACGATGCCGATGATATTGGCAACATAGATGCTTTCCAAATTAAATAAGGGATTCATTGCCTTAAATCCAATTTCTGTCGCCCACATCCGCCCCGGACCAAATCTGGGGGAACTGGCGTAGTTTCTCCTATCTTCTTGCGATAATTATACATAATATTTTTGTATTTTATTATAAAAACGGAGATTTTTTATGTCTAAATTAATGCGTTCTATTTCGGGTATCCGCGGAATCGTGGGCGATACCCTTACCCCCCAGGTCCTTAAGAGCCATGTGAGCGCCTTTTTGCAGATTACCAAGGCAAAACGCGTGGTGATTGGCCGCGATAGCCGTCCGACGGGTGACGCCATCAGTCAGTTTGTCGCTGGCATCTGCCGCCTTTCTGGTGTGGACGTGGTGGAAGTCGGTCTTTCGACGACTCCTTCGGTGGAAATCCTCACGACCGAACTCAAGGCTGATGCGGGTATCATCATTACCGCAAGCCACAACCCGCTCGAATGGAACGCCCTCAAGTTCCTGAACAACAAGGGCCTTTTCCTCGGCCCCGCCGATGTGAAGCAGCTCTTTGAGCTGGCCGATGCCGACAACTTCCAGTATCCCGATTACCGCGGCATGGGCAAGTACGAGTTCATGAAGGATGCCGACGGCGTTCACGTGGATGGAACCCTCAAGATTCCGTTCGTAGATGTCGAGGCCATTCGTGCAAAGAAGTTCAAGGTGGCTGTGGATGCAGTGAACGGTGCGGGCAGCTTCATCGTGCCGCGCCTTCTGGAGCAGCTCGGCTGCGAAGTGGTGCGTGTGCATTGCGAACCCGACGGAACCTTCCCGCGCGGAGCGGAACCGATTCCTGAAAACCTGGGCGATCTCCGCAAGGCCGTCAAGGACAACGGGTGTGCGGTCGGGTTCGCCGTGGACCCCGATGCGGACCGCTGCGCCCTGGTCGATGGCCTTGGTCAGAGCATCGGCGAAGAATATACGCTCGCCATTGCGACCGAAGAAGTTCTTAGCCAGAAGAAGGGTAGCGTTTGCGTTAATTTGTCTACGAGCCGCATGAACCAGGATGTTGCCGAAAAGTATGGTTGCGAATTCAGCCGTGCAAAAGTCGGCGAAATCAACGTAAGCCTGCAGATGATCGAGAACGGCTGCGTAATCGGTGGCGAAGGCAACGGCGGCGTGATTCTGCCGGCACTCCACTATGGCCGCGATAGTCTCGTGGCTGCAGCACTCGTGCTCAGCTGGATGGCTCATCACGACGGAGGCCCGGAAAAGTTCGTTGCAGAAAATCCGTCTTACGCAATGCCCAAGAAAAAGTTTGAACTCGGCGACAAGAAGGTGGCTGACATCTTGCCGAAAGTCAAGGCCGAATTTGCCGGCTGGGAAATGGACGAACGCGATGGCCTGTGGCTTGGTCACGAAAAGTCCTGGGTGCATGTGCGCGCCAGCAATACGGAACCGGTTATTCGCGTGATTGCCGAAGCGCCGACTGCTGAAGAGGCCGAAGCCCTCTGCACTAAAGTCGAAAAACTTATATAAGATAAGACCGCTCGCGCCCAATCATACTAAGTACGTCCCCCGAGCGCTCGCTCTCGCCAATACGCCTCGTTAATACGAGGCGTTTATGGCTCGCATAAGACCGCTCGGCTCTATTGTATCTGTAAAAATACGATATCGCCTCGCTCTCGCCTCCACGATACGTTAATACGAATCGTTTGAGGCTCACGATGAGACCGCCCGGCTCTATTGCATTTTTTAGCAATATCGCGTTTAAAAAGGTCCGCCTTTGAGGCGGACCTTTCTGTTGTTGGAGGTGTGTAGGAAACTTAGAACTGTTCGAAGAACTTGTGGACTTCTTCAGGAACCCAGGTATTCTGCCAGCCCTGTCCGGTGCCCGTGTTGGAGCCGTCGTGTGCTGTCCATTGGTGTTCTCCATTCCAGCTGCACCACTTGACCGGGAAACGTTCGTCGACATTCTTGAAATCATAGCAGAGGTGGCCTGCAGTGCCGTTGAATTCTTGAGGCTTTTCGGAGCTTGCGTCGGTGAAGTTGCCGTCGGCGTCTGCCTTGCCGTTACGCTTGAGGATTCTCGGGAGGGCGCTGGTCTTGGCGCGGTCGTAGTTGCACACGCCGTCTCTCTTGCCGTGCACGCCCATCCAGGCAATCGGCAGGTCCTTGGCGTCATAACGACCTGTTCCTGCAGACGGAAGCCAAATGTTGTAGTCTGCAGTTGCGTAGACGGCTACAGCGCGGAGTCTTTCTTGCAAGTCCTGAGCGAGAGAGTTCGTGAACATGGCGCCGAAGCTAAAGCCCGTAGCGAACACACGGGTGGTGTCGATGCAGTAGTTGTCGAACATCGTGGTAATCATCTCATCTACGAACTGGTGGTCTTCCTTGCCGTTCCAGGTACCGTTGTCGTTGCCCTGGGGTGCTACGAAGATGTAGTCACCGTTCTTGTCCAGTTTCTGCTGGCCGTAGTACGGAGTCGGATGGTCATAGTCCGGAGTATGGTGCACGAAGTCTTCGGCCTTGGAACCCATGCAGTGGTTTGCAATGAGGAGCTTGTGCGGCTTGGTGTTGTCGTAGTTATTCGGCAAAGTAATGAAGAATGTACGGTTTTTGCCGCCGACATTCAAGTTGTACTTCTTGCCGTTTTCGACGCTACCGGTTGAATTGAGGGATGAATTCTTGCCGCACCCTTTACTCTTGCGCGGTGCGTTCTTCAATGCGTAGCCGAATGCATAGGTCTGTTCGCCGGAGGTGAAAATCTTGCTCATCTTGATGGTGAGTGTCGTGTCAAGATTAGTCAGGTCCATCGTTAATGTATCGAATCCTTCTGCAACGACGCGGAGAACTTCGGCGGGGCCACCGTTTGTCTTTTGCAGCGAGCTCGTGCTGCGGGCTTCGATAAAACCTGCGTAGTTGCCGTAGGCGTTAAAGCGGACGGTCTGCTGCGTGTTGCCGAGAGAAATCTTTGCGAGGTAAGTTCCTTGCGCTTCGATGGATGCGGAAAGATCCATGGAACCGGAACCCTGCAGGGTCTTGTTGTAGACCTGGTTGCCGACCAAGTCAAAGACCTTGACGTTAACCGGGGCATTGGAACCCTGGGAGAAATTCAGGATGCCGTTGTTCAGGCTGAAAGAACCAACCTTGCGGGATTCCTGGATACCCGAGATGTCTTTACCGGTGAAGGTGAAAAAGCCCTTCGCATCCGTTTCGGTCTCCATGTTCCGTTTCATGAGTTTGACATCTGCACCCTGGATCGGGTTGTCTGTATCGTCGTAGACGGTTCCGCTCAATGTAAATGCTGAAGCTGTGCCGCACATAGCGGCAATCATTGCTGTTGTGAACAGCGTAGAAAATGGTTTGCCCATACTTACTCCTTTAGTACCCTATATACTAATCCCAAAATATATTCTAGGTATGTAAATGGCTCTAAAAAATAAATCAAGCCGTTGACAATTAATCCATAAGATTTTATTTACACAGAAAAGAGCCCTAAATTGGGCTCTTTCTGGGTTGGAGTACTATGATTGGAGGAAATTTTTACACACTTTGACTGCCTTTTGGGGCGGTTTCTGTGTGCTTTTGCCGTTTTTTTAGGCTAGTCGATCGTCAGCTTGCGGGCTGCTGCAGCCTGCTTTTTCGATAGGGCAAATGACAAGACGCCGTTTTCAAGAGAGACCTTGATATTTTCGGTGTCAATGTCGTCAGCCAGGCGGAAGCTGCGTTCGTAGGTGAACTTGCTTTCCTTGCGGTTACGCGTTGCCTTGACGGTGATGATGTTCTTTTCGACCTGGATGTCCAAGTCTTCTTTTTTAACGCCCGGGAGTTCCACTTCAAGCATGAAGCCGTTCTCGACTTCATAGTAGTCGGCCTTGGGCGTGTAGCTGCATTCGTTCTGGGCGTTGCAGGCGTTCAAGTTGTCAAGGAAGTTCTGGATACCGTAGAAAGTGCTCGGAATAAACTGTGTCATAATTTTAACCTCTTTGGATGTGGGTCCAATCTTTGGCGGTTTGCCTCGGCTTGGAGCCCTGTTTTTGTCTTCGCACCCCTAGTAGCAAAAGGCGTGCCAAGTTGCGAAGAATCGTTGTGATAAGGGCTTTTCGTGTGCTTTGGGGCCTGTTTTTGCGCGCAGTTGGAGAAAACAGAGCTAATTTCTTTGATTGAGGCTATGCAAAAAGAAACGTTGGTCGTTTCAAGGGAGAAACATGGGCCGTTTAATCGTAAAACGCGGCTTGCTTGAAGGGGCTTTCGAAAATAGTTGTGCCTAAAATGTTGATAGATTGTAGTGAAAGCAGGAGGAATCCCGTTATCTCAAAAAAAAGTGAAAAAAGTTGAGATTTTTCGCCCAAAACCCTTGACAACGGTCACGGAAAGTTCTATAATTGGCCTCACCCGCGAACGAGAGGGCTGAAGCCCAAACGAGAAGCGAGACGGAGGCCCGCGAGGCCGCCGGGAAGATTGAAGGAATCGGAGATGTGCTTAGTGACGGGTCCAAGAGATTTCTTGGAAT
>JAGAHT010000063.1:0-18715 GCA_017626945.1 Fibrobacter sp. | reverse complement strand
TTCCAGGCCCGTCAATCTGGAGATTGACGGAGAGTCGTAACCATCCTTGTGGAGTTCATAGGCCTTGGCCCATTCTTCTTTTGTGTGTTTCTGGTACATGAAAACCCCGAAAGTTGTGTCCAACTTTCGGGGTTCACATCAATAGGTGGCTTTTCTTTTTTTAGAGCGGGAAAAGGGACTCGGACCCTCGACCCCGACCTTGGCAAGGTCGTGCTCTACCAACTGAGCTATTCCCGCGGGGTAGCCCAATTATAGAATAATTGGGCGGCTATGTCAAGGGTTGGTGCAAAGAAAAAATCAAAATTCCGTTTTTTTTGCCCCGAAGTTCGAAAAATCCCGCTTTTACGCACAAAAATCCATGGGGGAGCGGTAGCGGAAGCTTGGCGAAGAGGTCTTCCGAAATCAAGAAATCCTGTCCGAGTTTGGAGCAGAGGGTCTGGATTCGGGACGTGGTGTTCAGCACGTCGCCGTGGTACGCCATTTCGCTGCCGAAGTTTCCGACCTCGGTCGAGATGACCTTCCCGCAGTGGGCGGCGGCCTTGAATGCAGGGCAGATACCGTAGCGCTTGAGGAATTTCCCCTTTGTTCTGTCTAGACATTCGGCAAAGTCATGGAAGCATTCCAGCGGACGGGCCCTGCGACGGCAGTCTTTCGTCTTCCAGGTCAGGAACACGCCGTCGCCTGCAATCTGGTAGATTTCACCGTGGTTTTCTTCGCAGCAGTTCGACAGGAGCTTGTAGTAGTCGCGGATAAAGTTGCTGTAGGTGACGTGTCCCAGTTCCTCGGCGATTTCGGTGGAATGCTTCATGTCGATGAACATGAAAATCAGGTCCTCTTCCTTGGGATCCTGGTACTTGCCGAGCAGCGTGTTCATAAAGACGCGCGTCCCGAACTTCTTGTGGACCGAGCGGATAAAGGTAATTAGATGGCCGAGCAGGAACAGCGACAGGATCAGGATGTGGCTGCTGGGGTCCTTGAAAAACTGGATGACCTGTTTTAACGAAGCCTCGTTGATCAGCCCTTCGCTTTTGTCGATTTTCCAGATGAGGATGCAGAGGGTGAGGTTTGCGCAGATGCTTGCCAAAAAGAACCAGGAACGGATCAGCAGGGCGGTGGCGACGGGGCGCTGGTCCATCTCGTCTTGCAGGATCATCACGTCGTAGATGGCGTGGGAAAGTCCGCAAAACAGGGACAGCTGCAGCATGAACAGCATTCGGCTGGAGTCTATGCCGTTGCCGGAACCATATTGGAACAAAAGGGATGTACACAGGGTTGCGATAACCCAGCTAAGGATATAGAAGCATACGGCCTTACATTTACGTTGCGTCAGTCGAGTAATGGCCATGGCACCTTCAGTGGATAAATAGGGGGAGAGCCCAGATCATGGCGATAATAATAATATCTTTATACGATTCGTCAAGGAGTAGGGCCGATGCGAGGAAGAAAATTGTGGTGGAAATCGTCAAAAAAATCAGGAGCGGGAGCCGCTTCTTCAGTTTTTGTTTCCAGGTGAGGTTTTCTTCGTTGCGCATACTTCTTATATAATCTAAATTTTGGTAAAAGTTTCCATCGTATTAAAAAATTATGTTGTAAAGAGATGTTTTGTGTTTATCTTCACATTCCGTTTTGCAAAAAGGTTTGCGACTATTGCGATTTTCGGGTGATGCCTGCCCAGCCGAAGCTCTATGATGATTTCGTGGATACGGTTTGTAAGCAAATTGTATGTTTTGAGAGTGAGCATCCGGGACTGTTGAAGACTGCTGAAACTCTTTACCTGGGAGGAGGTACTCCGTCGGCTTTGCCCCCTGCCTACCTGCGCCGAATTTTTGAATGCCTCGCTTCAGTTGGCGTTGATGCGCTCCGATTGCGCGAGGTCTCGATGGAATTCAATCCGGAATCGACGAACGAATGTACGGTGGAATCGGCGCTGTCATTGGGGGTGAACCGCATCAGTTTGGGCCTGCAGACTTTTGATGCGGACCTGCTTAAGCTGGTGGGGCGTTCCCATTCGGTGGAGTCGGGGCTGGAGGCCTTGCGCCTGTTGACATCTGTGCCGGACTTGCAGGTGAATGCCGACCTGATGTTTGACCTTCCGGGGCAAACCGTAGAGGGCTTTCTCGCCGATGTCGATCGCCTTTCGGATTTTCCGTTGAACCATATCAGTTTTTACGGGCTGAATGTCTCTCCGCGTTCTAGACTTGGACACAGGGTTTCTCGGGGGGAGCTTTCCGTGAACGAGGACCTGTACGAGCCAATGTATCTGGGGGGAGTCGAAATCCTTGGCCGAAAGGGCTTTGGACGCTACGAGGTGTCGAACTTTGCGAAGCCGGGATTCGAAAGTGCCCATAACCAGAATTATTGGGACCGGGGCGAATATGCGGGCTTTGGTCCTGGGGCGCACAGCTACATTGGCGGGACCCGTTTTTATGCTCCCGAAATTTACCCGCGCTGGAGTGATTATGTCGCTGCAGGCTGTCCTAGCGACGCGCTTACGGTTGACCGTCTGAATCGCGATGACGAGCTGATGGAGCTGATTTGGCTTTCGCTTCGGCAGTCGAAGGGGCTCCGTTTCGAGGATCTCCGTGCCTTGGGAATCGATAATCCCGAATCGCGTTCTGCCGCTTGTGTGGACAAATGGATCCGTAAGAATTTTGTAATAAATAAAGATGGAATTCTCCGCCTGAAAGGGCGCGGTTGGATTTTTATGGATGAAATCGTCACAGATCTTGCGAACGTATATTCCAACTTGGAATAATCCGCTTTGGAATGCGGGTGAGATACGTGTCACAACTATAAATTTTGTTGTTCGTTTTCTAAAAAAAAATCATATCTTTGGAATGGATGCTATGCAAATATTTTTTTGCGTGGTTTAGTTATTTTCCGAGGTCGTAATGTTGCAAGTCAAGACAAATGTTCTTTCGCTGATTCTGCTGTCGCTATTGAGTTTTTCGACAGGTGTTTTTGCGTTGGATTATCCTGACTGTAGTGACTACGAATCGGTTCCCGATGAAGAAAAGGGCCTGTGCATGTATTACCGTATTTGGGATGACCGCGGCGCCCAGTTGTGGGTGGTTCCTCCCGGAGAAAATCCCTATAACAAGTCGGCGGCTATCAAGGGGGCGACGTTCTACGTGTATGCCCCGAAAGAAGAAGGCCTAAGTCGCGATTCATTGACCCTTCAGCTGAACGATTCGAAAATCTCCAAGGAAGAGGCCATTATCAAGAACCTGACGGCTGTGACGGCTGATGAAGAAGGCCTTGTGAATGTCCGAATCGGCAGCCGCTACGAAATGACCAATTTTCCGCTGGGCACGTCGGATGACGCGGCTGGCTCGGATCCGATTGTAAGCTTGGTCTACAGCTTCTATGTCCCGTACCTGAAGTACTATGTCGAGGGCAAGGAAATTACCAGCAAGTCGCAGATGTCCTACGAGGTGGGCGACACGATGCATGTCGATGTCGAGGCCATTATCCCGATCGGTCGTTCGAAGGGTCGCGTGGACTCGGCGCTTCAGAGGACCTTCTACATTACGGCGGAAGGTCAGAGCGAATCGATGGTGTTCTTGAGCGAAGGCGGCAAGAACCTGAAGCAGCCCGATGAAACGATCCGTCTGGATATCAAGGATGGTAAGGGCAAGTTTATGGTTGTGTCTACCAAGGCCATCAGTGACGGTTCGACCTTCACGATGAACGCCTTCCCGGACAGCCTGAACAATAACGAGTTCATCTTGAAAAATCCGTTCCCCGGCGAATACCAGTTCACCAATCCTGACATGCCGACTTTGGATAGCGCCGCGATTTATGATACCGACGGCGATGGTATTGGCGATAGCATTGCCACCTGGTTTGGCGGCAAGATGGACTCGGTTTCGGTGGATTCGTTCTACTACAGCTGGCCGAACGATGATTCCTTTGAAAAGTATAGCGGTGACGTCAAGCAGAAAAAAGACATGTACGGGCTCCCCGACGTGAAGGTTGAATTGCAGAAAGATTCTGCGACGGGTGCGGTCAAGGCCTTTGTCTGCACAACGGTCGGAAACCGTTGCGAAACACTGCAGACGGCTCTCGCCGATAGCATTGGAGCCGCTATTCAAGAAGCAACCTTGATTAAGGGAAATACGGGAAGCGCAACCGATACTCTGCTCGTTCGTTTCAACAAGGATATGGATACATCGTGGACGACCGGTCGTGGATTGAAGCTGAACGGAACCCCGATTGACGTGACGGCGTTCTCAAAGGACGGTAACCTGTGGGCGTTTGTCGTGGATACGGGCATCGTACATGTGGGCGATATGCTCAAAATCGAGACGGTGTGTGGTTCCGAATGCCCGGATGGAATCTTGACTGCCGCCGACGGAGTTCCGACTAGCAAGAACAACCAGGAAGTCCCGGTGCAGAATGCGGGTCGCGTCCTGGTCGACAACGACAATAACGGCTTCTATGACCGCAATGGCGATGGCCGGATGGATAGTGCCTCGGTCGGCTTTGAAACTCCGATTACCGAAGAAGACCTGAAGAACATGGATATCACGTTCTACTGGCTCGATGGCGATGGCGAGTTGCTTGCAATCAAGCCGAACCTCTCTGACCTCACGATTTCGTCGGATGGTCACGTGCTGGGCTATGCGCTCGATCCAGAAAAATACGATGTCAAGGAAATGTTGACGGGCATTGACAAGTCCTATTCCAAGGGCGGAAAAATTGAATACGGTTATGCGACGATTTCGAACAAGCTCTCTGTCAATGGCAAGGATACGACGGAATCGGCGGATTACAATATGCGCGACTATATGCCGCCTGTGATTTCTTCGACGTTCCTGTATCCGGAATCGTTCCAGGAGATGGAACCGGACAAGTTCAAGGTGACTTTCTCCGAGGCGATGGACTACAAGAACTCGACGCTGACGGATGACTGCCTCGCGTTCTATGTCGATGGCGAATGGGTGCATTACAACTTGAGCTCTGCGGAGTGGAGCGACAATGGCCGTACGGTGACACTGTTTATGGAAGCGGGCGAAGATCTAGCCTCCCGTATGAACCCGGCGGATTCGGTGCGCTTTGATAACTTTACGAGTGGCCTTGCAGATACCAAGGGAAACAAGGTCTCGGAAATCTCGCCGACCGTGATGGTGGAAGGTGACCCGCGCGTGATTATGAAGACGAACTCGTTTGCGGACTTGAACAAGGCTGCGGAATTGAGCGAACGTGCAAAGCCGTTTACGATTGAGCATGTGAAGAATGCCAAGGAAGCGTCTGACCAGTCTTCGCTCGGAGTGCTGATGGATGTCGGTTTCTCGACCATCATGACCAAGGATGATTCTGTTGGAATGTCCGTTCCGAATATGGATAAGATCGGCCTGACCTGGGAACTGTATGTCTACACGAACTTGGGCGCCTATGTGGGTGGCGCCTCGGGCAAGATTGATTGCGATGATCCGTTCTTCGATGGCAACTGCCTCGAAAATCCGGACAAGCTTTATGTGCGCTGGAATATGCGCTCCGATAACGGCCGCAGGGTCGGCGCAGGAATTTATTTGGCGAAGTTCAAGATTAAGGTCTATGGCGCCAAGGATGATTTTAAAGTTGAAAGAATCTTTAGATGGGGCATTTCTTCCAGGAAGCACTAGCTGGGGAATCTTTCCGAGGGTACGAACATGATGAAGACTGTGAAATACTTATCGACAATGTTGCTCGCGATGGCCGCTGCAGCAGCGGCCCAGTCGGCTTCGATGCCGCCTCCCGAAAACCCGGCGACGGGTATTTGGATTCAGCAGGTGGGTGATATCGTGCCGCACGCAGCGACGAAGGCGACCTTGTACTATACCAAGTACGAGAAGGACGACCGCGTGAAGAGTATCAGCTACCAGTACGATGGTGCGGGCTACCTGCTCATGAAACCGTCGGACAAGAAGACTCTTTGTACGATGACTGACGGACTTGTCGGTGCAGACGGTATTGTGCACCATCCCGATGGAGACCTCCTTGTTGCTGGCCAGAATAGGGAAATTCATAAGGTGAGCAAGACGGCGAAGGATTCCAGTAAACAGTGCCTGGTCAAGACGTCGTATCCGAAGCAGAGTACAAACGGTTTCTGGCACCTTATGATGGATCCGAACCAGAAATGGTTGTGGGCCGCGGGTATTCCGGGGTACCTGTTCCGTTATTCAACCAAAACAGACCCTGCTGTGGGCAACTTTGCGTCGAACGGTTACAAGGTGACCCTTCGTCCGAAATCTACGAACCGCCGTAAGGATGACAAGCTGTCGACCGTGATTTGGGATGGCGATGGAAACGCTTACTTTACCTATTCCGATTATGCGGGTGGTGGATGCGAAGCGGGCGGTGGCTATTCGACCTGTACTCCGGAACAGCGTAAGGCGAGCTCGGCGAATGCCTATTTCGGTAGGTTTACCGATACGACCTGGACCACGGTGACTCGCGAAAACCAGGCGACCGTTGGTGGTGAAATTGGTGAATCGGTCATTACGTCGGTTGGAACGGAAATCTTGATTGACTCCCTTGAAGGTGCTCACGGTGGTGCCTACGATACCTACTCCAAGACCATCTTCGTGTTCGGTGGTTCCCGCATCGTGCAGATTCAGCCTTATAAGGATGTGGCGGGAAATCAGCGTGCGAAAGTGGTGGCGACGATTGACCTCCGCGAATTCTTCTTTACCGAATCTAAGGAAAACATGACTGGCCCGAGAACGCCCGGCGTAGGTTGGCGTCTGGACCAGGGTACGACTGACGGATATGGTCATTTGTTCGTGGCAGCCAATACGGGTCACATGATTTTTGTGGACTATGCGGCAAACCCGAAAAAGCTGATCAACGACAATGTGCTTGTTCACATGCAGTGGATTGATAACTACCTGGATGACTTGGCTCCGCTTTCGGGTGTAGGCATCGTTCGTGAAGGTGGCCATACGGGTGATGACGACATTTCTAGCGCTTCGCAGAGTAGCTCGTCCTTGGTGGAATACCAGGAATCGTCAAGCAGCGCGAAGTCCAGCAGCAGCGCCGGTAGCAGCAATAGCACCGGCAATAGCTCCGGTAGCGAAAACAATGGCAGCAGCAATAGCACGGGCAATAGCTCTGGCAGCGAAGACGGCGGCAGCAGTGGTAGCACCGGCAACAGCTCCGGCAGCGAAGATGGCGGCAGTAGCGGTAGCACCGGCAACAGCTCCGATAGCGAAGACGGTGGCAGCAGTTCCTCGAAGGGTAACGGTAGTGGCGAAGATATCGATAATCCGTCTTCTTCGAGCCGCTACTATGGTTCGGGCGACGATGTAGATACGAAGTCCAGTTCTTCGAGAATGTACTATGGCGCAGATGATGTTGATTATGACGATGATTCTGGCCTGGACAACTACCCGTCTGCTGATGACTTCGAGAAGGGTGATTCCCTGGTCAAGAAGACTGTGATTTTGGAACCCACTGATCCTGATCCGAAGAATCCGAAGATTGTTGTCATTGCGGGCAACAGCTACCTGCTGACGGACGATCCGAAGGGTATTCCGATGGATCTGCGCTTTGACGCGGGATTGGATTCTGCCAAGGTCGGAGACATCGTTGCGATTACGCTGGACCCGGATAAGGTGAAGGAATATTTCGGCTCTGCAGATTCCCTGACGCTGTTGCCGAGCCAGAATGTAAAGTTGATTGACCCGAGCAATGGCGAAAAGACCGATAAGCTGGTCGTGAACGCCGATGGTAGTGTTACGTTCTTTGTGACTGCCGATCAGGTGGTCAAGGGCGGTACTATCAAGGTGTACGGCGGTGGAGAGATGGTTGTTATCGACAACGTCAACTTCTACGATCCGATTCCGGATAGCCGCATGGGTTACATCAAGGATTCCGATAACGACATGGCGTTCGACTACCTGGAAATCCTCTTGAAGGATACTTTGCCCGAAAGCTATTACTTGGAAGGTGTCAAGCTTGTGGTTGGCGGAAAGACCTATGACTGTGTCAATCCGACAATCAAGGGAGACCGAATCCAGGTGGATGTGAGTGGCCTGAATCTGCCGGGCGTGGGCGAATTCCCGAAGGATGCCAAGGCGCTGATTACCTACGGTGACAAGGAAGGCTCGGGAGCGACTTACCAACGTGAGGCTCCTGTGGTGGAAATGGGTAGCAACGTGATTAAGGATGCTTATGCAATCCGCAGCTCGAACGGTCTTGATTCCCTGTTCCTGCAGTTCAATATCGACCTGATGCCGGTTGATGTCGGTTCGCCCGACATGCTCGTGATGCTCAAGCAGGAAGGGGCGAGATATGGACTCGACGAAGTGCTTAAGGTCTATATGCCCGCGAAGGATATTGTAATCCTGGTCGGTAAGACCTTCAAGCTCAAGGGCTCCTACAAGGATAGTGTGTCGCTCTATCCGACCGTAACCTTTGAAAGCTTGCCGTATATCACCTCCGACGAATACGAACGCGAAGTGCCTGTCAAGGTGGTGGATCGCTTCCCGTCTTCCAAGAACGTGGAATACTGGGATACCGATGGAAACGGTGTCCTGGATAAGATCGTGGCCGTGTTCGACAGAAAGCTGACTCAGGCAGATATTGACAGTACGCTCTATATGTCGTTCCCGTGGTATAGCTATCGCGGAATGATGATCCAGCTGCAGGCGCAACCCGCTGACTTGAAAATCGACCCGAACGATTCCACTCGTGTGATTTGGGAAGTAGCGTCTCCGACTCGCTTGGCTGAAGGTGTCACGAGCATCAGCGACAAACTGCCTGAAGCGAACATCTATACCTACTACAAGGTCTTTGACGAGACGTTCGTGAATGAGGAGACTGCTGCTCTGGTCGACAAGATGTCTCCTGTCGTTGCAAGCGCTACGCTGAATTACGGCAAGAAGGCGGATACCTTGTTGGTGGTGTTCTCTGAACCGATCAACCATAAGGACCTCAAGAGTAACGACTACTTCTCTTACATCCATGGTGAAGAAACGATTGAACTCAACCCGACGCGTATCGACTGGTCTCCGGATGGTCTGTCCGCGAAGCTGGTGTTCAATGGTAGCCAGGGAACCATTATGCCGGGCGACTCGCTTGTGGTGCATAAGGGACTCAAGGATGCTATCAAGGATAACTACGGCAACATTGCTGGTGAAAATCCGCAGTCGGTCATTATCGGTGGTCTGCTGAATCACCTGGTCGAGGCGACCAAGATGGGTAGCTTCGATGTGAACGATGACCGCATCGTAGATGAAGACAGCAACAAGACCTACACCCTGCAGACGGTAAGCTCCGTGAACCTGCGCTATGTGCCTGGAACCACGACGAAGGAAGATATGGAGAAGGAAGGAGCGCTGGGACAGCTCGTGCAGCTGGGCGAACGCTTCGTGCCGCAGCTCCTTGACCGTGCCCAGGTTTCTGCGGACGGTTCCTATGACCCGTCGGTGCTTGATTCCCTGAAGCCCGAAGATGTGTACATCTCCTTCATCGTGAACTACTTCGATCACCTGGGCCAGTACGTGAACGATACGGTGATTACTGTTCCGTGTAACAGCCCGAAGTTCGGCGGTAACTGCTTGGAAACCGACAAGAAGGTCTTTGTGAACTGGAACTTCAAGGATCACAAGGGGCGCTTCGTGGGAACCGGCATTTACAATGTTCAGTTCAAGATGATCGTCCGTTACGAAAATCGTAAAATCGAGGAACAGATCAAGGACAAGTGGGGCGTCCGCCGCAAGAAGCACAAGAAATAGCATTGAGCACGGGCTTCGCCCTTTGAGGTGTGAGCCCGGGTGCAAAGCACCCTATGGGTAGAATATGAAAAAACATTCAGCTATTGCTGAATGTTTTTTTTGTCTCAAAGCCCAAAGCTCCCGAAGGGAGCGAGCTCGTAGCTCATACCTGTTATTTGTTAATCGCTGCTAGGAAAGCTTCCTTCTTGTCCTGCAGGAATTCCTTGCTGTTGTACTTGCGGATACGGCGGAGAGCCTGGTCGCGCAACTGACGGACACGTTCGTGGGAAATGTTCATGGATTCACCCACTTCACGGAGCGTCTGCGGAGCTTCCTGGTTGATGCCGAAGATGCCGGTAATCACTTTGGCTTCGCGTTCCGGGAGCTGTTCCATAAGGTCGCGTGCGAGAGCCTCGACGCTCTGGATTTCAGATTCGTTTTCCGGGTTCGTTGCGGTGCCGTCGGGGAGCACTTCGGCGTAAGTTGCCTTGGAGTCCGCCTTCAGCGGGCTATCGAAAGAAACGCCGCGCTGACCGATCTGGATAAGTTCGCGGATTTCTTCGTTGATTTCCTTACCGCGGCTCTGTTCGTGCAAAGCCTTACGCACGCGCAGGTGCTGGTTCGCCGGAAGGCGGATCAGGTTGCCCTGTTCGTTGATGGCGCGGGTAATGTAAGCCTTGATCCACCAAACGCCGTAGCTGATGAACTTAAGACCGCGGGTGTGTTCGAAAGATTCAATGGCGCGGACGAGTCCCATGGCGCCTTCGCTCACCAGGTCCGGCAGCGGAATCGGGCAGCCGCGGTACTGGATGGCAACCTTGAGCACGAAGCGCATATTGGCAGAAATGAGCTTCTTACGGGCGATCTTGTCGCCTTCTTTAGCTTTCTGGAAAAGGACTTGCTCTTCTTCACGGGAGAGGGGAGCGGTACGTCTGATGTCTTCGAGGTATCTTTTTAGTGTAGTATCTGTGGAGTCAATATGCATTTTATAACCTTATGCCCTTAATATCGTATTTTTTTAAGCAAGATGCGTGCCAAAAGTGTAAAAAATTTGCAAACTGTATCAGATTTAACAAAAATTGTCACAATTTTGTGAATTTTGTCTAAAAATATAGAAAATGTGTCTTTGAAATTCAACTATTGTCGTAAATTTGTGACAAACGGACGGCTCTGCTTCCTGGATCCTATCGCTCCCTGCGGTCGCTCCAGGATGACTTTCAAGTAGAATAGGGTTTTTAAGGGCAGAGC
This sequence comes from Fibrobacter sp., assembly GCA_017626945.1. Taxonomy (GTDB): domain Bacteria; phylum Fibrobacterota; class Fibrobacteria; order Fibrobacterales; family Fibrobacteraceae; genus Fibrobacter. The sequence continues at coordinate 7,766 of JAGAHT010000063.1, read as the reverse complement.
CCTTAGGCGAGGGGGTAAAGGAGGACTCGGCGAAAGCCTGGCCGCTAAGCGAACAGTAGAGGCCGAAGGCCGTAATTTGTTCGCGTGCGGAGCAGACTGAGTCGAGGCCGTATTTAGGGGGAAACCTACCCCTTTACAGACCGTTCGGCTCATTTTCTACAAAAAAATGTGATATCGCCTCACTCTCGCCGTCACGACTCGTTTATACGAGTCGCTTTCGACTCACGGTAAAAATTTCGTATATTTACCACGCTATGTCTATTAAAGAACCTGATCAGTCGGTGTGGAACCGATTTTGGCAACAGAAGAACGATATGGACAAGGTTTACCCTTCGTCCCCGTCGGTCCTGAATACGATTAAGAAAAATTTTAAGCTCGAGGGCCTCAAGGTTTTGGAAGTGGGTGCCGGTACTGGTCGCGACAGTGCTGAACTGGCCCGCCTGGGTGCTGACGTCTATGTGCTCGATTACGCTGAAAACAGTTTGAAAATTGTGGACGCCATTCGCGCGAAGGATAATCTTTACGATAACCTGAAACTCGTGCGTGGCGATGCGTTCAAGGCTCCGTTCCCGGATTGCACTTTTGACTTGGTGTTCCATCAGGGCCTGGCCGAACATTTTAAGGATTCGCTCCCGTTGATCAAGGAAAATTACCGCATTCTAAAACATGGCGGTCATTGCCTTTGCGACGTGCCGCAGACCGTTCACCCGTACACCGTCATCAAGCACATCCTGATTGCGATGGACAAGTGGTTTGCCGGCTGGGAAAAGCAGTTCACCATGCCGCAGCTTAAGAAGCTCATGACCGATGCGGGCTTTGAATGCGTTTATGATTATGGCGACTGGATGCGTCCGAACCTGTTCTACCGCATTGTGCGCGAAGTGGGCTTCAAGGTGGGCGTGGAACTACCGAAGTATCCGCTGCAGGGTACGGCTTACCAGAAGGCAAAGGATGCAATTCTGGATGCGCTCGAAAACAATTCGCTTATGCACTACACGCAGTTGTGCATTGGAGTCTTGGGCAGAAAGCCCTAGCCGATGAACATCCTTGTAGTCAATTATCGCGATCGGATGCACCCCGCCGCAGGGGGCGCCGAAAAGCACCTTCACCGTATTTTTTCGCAGATTGTAGAGGCGGGGCATAAGGTTGTGCTCCTCACGACGGCTTTTGCTGGCTGTAAACCGCGCGAGACTGTCGACGGAATCGAGGTGGTTCGCAAGGGGGGCGATTTGCTGTTCCAGCTGACGGCGGCGATGAATGTCCGCAAGCTGGACCGAGAATTCAATTTCGATGTGGTGGTCGAGGACCTGAACAAGCTTCCGCTGTTTACGCCATTCCTGACCAAGAAGCCTGTGGTGGTGCAGATGCATCATTTGTGGCGGGGTTCGATTTTCCACGAGGCGGCGTTCCCGATAGCTTTCATGGTGTGGGCGTTTGAACGCGTTATTCCTTGGTTCTACCGCAAGCAACCGTTTGTGGTGGTGAGCCCGAGCACCAAGTACGAACTAGAAGAAATTGGAATTGCCGAAGACCGCATCTCTGTAATCTATAACGGCTCCGATGAAGTAGACCCGATACAAATGGAGCCTGGATCGGACGATGTAGATCCGTCGCAGGTCGTGACGACCGAAGAGGTGCCGAGTACGCCGTACTTCTTGTGGCTTTCGCGTGTGCACCGCTACAAGGGAATTTGGACGGCGCTTGAGGCGTTCGAGGAATTTGCCGAAAACCATCCGGATGTAAAGCTTATGGTGGCGGGCGACGGTCCGCTTCTGAAAAAGATTCCGGCGTGGCTCAAGGAGCGCGGCCTTACGGAGCGCGTTGAACTTTTGGGATTTGTGTCGCCTGCAAAGAAACGTGCCCTGCTGCGAGATGCGGTGGCGCTGTTGCAGACAAGCTACAAGGAAGGCTGGGGGCTTACTGTTGTAGAAGCTGCAAGGCTTGGGACAACGACGATTGCAAGCGATGTGCCGGGACTCCGCGACAGCGTCAGGAACGGTGAAACGGGACTCCTGTTCCCGGTGGGGGATTTTCATACTTGCGCGTCCGAAATGGACAGACTTTATAGCGACGACGATTTGCGTACGAGGCTTTCTGCTGCGGCCAAGAGTTATGCGGGCGAGTTCCGCTGGGACATCGCAGCCGAGAAGACTCTCGATCTTTTGCAGGACGCTGTTATAGAGCGACAGGTGGGGGGAGGAAATGAGTAAAGTGAATGGCCGACTGAAATCGGTGCTGGTCTTTTGCTTGAAACTGGTGGTGACCGCGGTTCCCGCCTACTTTGTGTACCGAAACATCGTGATGGCTCCGGACTGGAGCATCGATGACTTGTACACGTTGTTCAGTGCGCATAGTGCTTGGCCCCTGTTCTTTGCGCTTTTATGCCTTGGACTTTCGAATTTTACGGCGTGCCTGCAGTGGAAGCTGTTGCTTGAGAAACAGAACGTGAAAATGGGTTATGGGCATTTGCTCAAGCTTTATTACGTAGGCCTGTTTTTTAACAACTTTATGCCGGGCAATGTGGGTGGCGATGCCAAGAAGGTTTACGACATCCGCATGCAGGGTGGTCAGGATACCGTGGGCGCAGGGCTTACGGCGACTTTCTTTGATCGCCTGTTCGGACTTTTCTTTATTACGTTGTTTGCACTTGCGATGGGACTGATGTTCTTTATGCACGACGAAGCGCAACGATCGTTCATGTGGCCTTCGGTGTGGATTTTTATTGGATTCTGCGCGCTGTTTGCAGCCCTTTGCAGCCGGAGACTCGGACGCTTGTTGTGCAAGGTGCTTACGAAGGTTTTTCCGAAAAAGGTTAACGAACGCCTGATTCACATGTTCGAACGGTTCCAGCAGTTCCGTTCGGCAAAACTCTGGATGCTTATTAGCGGCCTTTCGGCGGTGACGCAGTCGCTGCGCATTTTTGTCCACTATTTTTGCGGAATCGCTGTCGGCGTGGACCTCTCGATTTCGTGGTACTTTTACTACATCCCGCTGGTCGCGATTGTGAGCGCGCTCCCGATTTCGATTGGCGGTTTTGGGCCGCGTGAACTTTTGGCGCAGTCGCTGTTTGCACGTGCCGGGGTGCCGGGGCTTGAATCGGTGGTGATTCAGTTGCTCGCTTACTTTGTGAGCCTGGTGCTGAGCCTGTTCGGTGCATTTGTCTTTTTGCTCGGCGGAAGCCCTGTTGCAAATACGCCGGCGAAGGTGAACGACGAGCCGAAATAATTCAACGGCGCAGGCCTTGGAAAATCCCTGGGCGTGCGACGGTTATTAGATAGCGGTGGCGCTGTACATGTACTTCGCCCCATTCCATAAGAGGCGTTATGGACGCCGAAGAAATCCTGAAGGGATTAAATTCTGATCAGCGTGCGGCTGTGCTGCACGATCATGAAAAAGGTGCGCAACTTTTGATTCTGGCGGGGGCCGGCTCGGGCAAGACTTCCGTCTTGACCAAGCGAATCCAGTACAGGATTCTTTGCGGTGTAGAACCTGAAAAGATTCTGGCGCTGACCTTCACCGCAAAGGCCGCCGCCGAGATGCGGGAACGCGTGCAGAAACTTTTCCCGGATGCGGGCGTGCGGCTGTGTACGTTCCATTCGCTTGCGCTGCATATGCTTAAGTGCAAGATTCCGTGCGAGGGTGGTGCGGGCGTCGAGCGCCCGGCTTACGAGCTCCTTGGCTTTAAGAAGATGCCCGTGCCGACGGAATTCTCGGAGCGGGAATTTTCGCAGGCGCTTTCGAAGCTCAAGTTGAAAGTCAAGGTATCGCGGGAAAACTTGTTTTCGGATTGCTACGGTGCGGCGGTGTCGACAAAGCTGCAGCCGCTTCGCGAGGCGGTACTTGAATCGGGGCAGGTTGTGTTCGAGGACCTGATTTATTCTGCGATTCAGTTGCTCGAAACCAACGAGGCGGCGCGGAAATATTTTCGTGAACAGTGGAAAGAAATTCTGGTGGACGAGTACCAGGATATCAACCCGTCGCAGTACCGATTGGTGAAAGGTCTGCTCGGCGACCGCAAGCAACTGTTTGTCGTAGGCGATGACGACCAGGCGATTTACGGTTTTCGCGGGGCCGACATCGGAAACATCGAGCGCTTCTGCGAGGACTTCAAGGAAAGTACGCAGATTCGTCTAGAGTGGAATTACCGTTCGGTTCCGAATGTGCTTTACCTAGCGAACGATATCTTCAAGAATAAGCCGATTCACTTGCGCAAGATGCTGCGTGCGGGAAACCTGAACGGCTCCGGCGGCAATCCGCTTTACAAGGAGAACCGCAAGCCCGAAGTCTGGGTGTCCGACAATCCTGTCGAGGAAATCCAGAAGATTGTGGAATCGATCAGGGAACTCCGGCTGGGTTATGACCTGCTGTGGAAAAATTTTGCAATCCTTGTGCGCTACAACCGGCAGCGGCTTTATTACGAACAGGCCCTCCGCGACTACGGGATTCCTATTGCAGGTGATGTCGTGGCGGATGCGGGCGAGACGGAAAATGGGGAGACAGCGCCTGAAGTGACTGTTGAAGACGGGGTGCACATTGAAACGGTGCATGCATCCAAGGGCCTCCAGTATGCGGTGGTGTATTATGCGGGACTCTGCGAAAAACTGACTCCCGGCGAATGTACCGGTGACCGTAAGGCGCGAAAGAAACAACTCGATGAGGAACGGAGGCTTTATTATGTGGGGGTGACCCGTGCCGAGGCTTGCCTATTTTTGTTATATTGCAAATGTAGATTCTGGAAAGGCAAACTTCGTCGATTCAGACGGTCGCGTTTTTTGCCTCGCGGTATGACTTCCCCAGCTTTCCCTGCAAAAGGGTGGCCTGTCGTATCGGAAAAAGCCCGGGATCGGGATTCAAAATTCAAGATGCCTGTTATTTTGTTTAAGATTTATGTAGCCGCGACGGTGCTTGGGTATATGCTGATGTATATACTGACTCTGCCGTTTACCAAGCCTTACTACGGTAAGAATTTCGGGGCGTGGCTGGACCATAAGATTCAGGACTTTTCAAGATTTTGCATGAGGCGCCTGCGGGTGGACTTGACGATCGAAGACCAGGCGCAGCTCGGTAAGGTGGATTGGACCCGTCCCGTGTTTATTGTAGGGAACCATAATTCCTTTGCCGATATCCCGATCGTGTTCCTGGCCATTCAGAAGACGGTGGGCTTTGTCGCGAAAAAGTCTCTCGGTCGTATTCCGTTTCTGCATTTCTGGATGCATAAGATTGGTTGCATTTTGGTGAATCGTGAAAAGGGCGGTGCCGCCAAGGCGGTGCGCGAGGCGATTGCCGAAAGGGGAAATGCGGTACGCGTGTTTATTTTCCCGGAAGGGACTCGCAGCAAGACAGGTGCGCTCGGCACTTTCAAGAGTGGCGTGTTCCGTTTCGCTTGTGAAAACGATGCTATCCTGTTGCCGCTTGTTATCAAGGGCTCCGGCCCCGTGTGGGAACGCCGCAAGGATTGGGGCCGCCGCAAGGTGAACGTGAAGATTCTTGCTCCGGTCGATGTCCTGGAATGCCGTAGGGAAAACGAGAAGTTTGACCCCAAGGTTCACATGCTCCCCATGGTCCACAAGATGATGGAGGATGCCCTGTGATCGGCGTGTTCGATTCGGGTTTTGGGGGCCTCACGATTCTCCGGAATTTGCAGAAGGCGCTTCCGCAGTACGACTATCTTTACCTGGGCGATAATGCTCGCGCCCCTTATGGCTCCCGCAGTTTCGAGACGATTTTCCGTTATACGCTGCAGGCGGTGCGCGAGCTGTTCAGCCGCGGCTGTCCGTTGGTGATTCTCGCCTGCAATACGGCGTCTGCCAAGGCGCTCCGGAGCATCCAGCAGGATGTACTCCCTTACGAATTCCCCGACAAGCGCGTACTTGGCATTGTGCGACCCACCGCCGAAGAAATCGGCAGGTTCAGCCGGTCGGGGCACATTGGCATTTTCGGAACAGTGGGAACGGTTTCTTCGGGCAGTTACCTGATTGAAATCAAGCATTTCTACCCGGAGCTGCAGGTGACGCAGCATGCCTGCCCCATGTGGGTGCCGCTGGTCGAATACGGTGAAAGGGAGTCCGAGGGGGCGAAGTTCTTTGTGAAGAAGGATATTGATGCCCTGCTTGCCGAGGATCCCGAAATCGATACGCTCCTGTTGGCGTGTACGCATTACCCGCTTCTGGAAGGGGCAATCCGTGCTGCTTTGCCCGAGAAGGTACGTCTGGTTTTCCAGGGGGATATCGTGGCTGAAAAGACGGTGGACTACCTGAGACGGCATCCAGAAATGGAAAATCGTCTTACAAAAAATGGAAAAACCCGGTTTTTGACCACCGATACCGCGAAATTCTTCGAAAAAGGGGCCTCGCTCTTTGGAATGACGGGTTTTTCGGCGGAATCGATTACCTTCTAGCTTATTTTTTTGTATCTTGCGTATTGGAATAAGCAACGGACTACCACAAGTAGTCCGCTTGTAAGATTTATGTAAAAAGGGGACCCCGGACCAAAAATTCGGGGTTCCCAAAGTTTAACCTAACTAGAGTGGATGACAAATGCCTAAAACACAGATCAATCTCGAAGGTTGGCAGGATTATCGCGGCAACGCTGCCGGTAGCCTGCTCTACGTCGAAACCAGCCACCAGTCCGAAATGCCGGTCCGCGACCAGCTCAACGAAAACGGCAAGGGTTTTCTTTACGAACCCAACTACGAAACCAGCACCTATGGCCTGATGAGCTGCTATAACGTGAAGGCGATCAATGCAATCCTCAAGGCTAAGAGCCGTTACATTCTGTTCGGCACCCGTTACGAAGGCCTGAGCGATTCCGAACTCCGCAACAAGTACTTGATTATGGGTTATATGCGCATCGACAAAATCAAGGACGTGCGTACCCGCCACATCCAGCGCTACATGGCCAACCCGGAACTTGAAGAACCGGAATGCATGCAGATGGAACACAACTGGGCTGTCTATGGTCCGATGCGTTTTGTGTCCATGAACGATGCTTTCGTGGTGACCGACGAAATCCTCAAGGAATGGGGCTACCGCGGACATGCCAGCCGTCAGCTCAAGGCCGTGTTCAAGAAGGAACACCTGGAACAGATTCTTTCTTACCTGGATTCCAAGGACGACATGATCGACGAATACATCGCGACGGTCGACGAATACAAGGAAGCTCTCGAAGAAGGGTAATTCTCTAGTTTCCTGAATAAGGAAATGATGCGAAAAGCCTCTGCTATGATGCAGAGGTTTTTTTTGTGTGTGATTTTTTTCAAAAAAAAAGATTTCTTGTTGTTTTATGTATAAAATAAGGTATATTTGGATTGTTGCCCTTGAGGTAAAGGAGTGATTATGAAACAGACAAAATTTATTCTTCCCGCCGTAGTGCTTTCTGCAGCGGGTTTCGCCATGGCTGCGGGCAGTCTCTGGAATATGGATGTCGACGCTTACCAGGTTCAAATTCCCCAAACACTCCCGTGTGCTTGGGAAAATGAAGACGGTTCGATAGCGTGTGTAGATCCGAATATAGGAGGCTGGTGGTACGCCTATGCCGGCGACAGCGAGAACGGCCAGACGGCATCGTTTGAACCCATTACGAAAAACGATGACGGTACATATAAGTTGATTATGACCGATGAAGAGGGCGATATCATCCCCAACGGAAACCTTGTTAAAGATGTCGGTCTTCAAGTGACCATGTCCGCTGCGGGCGGAACCGCTGCTGCTCCGGCAATTGCCGGTCTTGGTTTTGACTGGCTCAAAGACAAATCTGCGATAGACATT
>JAGAHT010000006.1:0-40563 GCA_017626945.1 Fibrobacter sp. | reverse complement strand
CGCTTCGAGCTGGAAAACATTGCAATCCGCGGGGGTGCAGACTGTGGAACTGGATGTTGCGTCGCCGCCGTTGTCGTTTGCGCAGTCTTCGATGATTTGTGCCCTCAAGAAATTCGCACGCCCGAAATCGCGCTTGCCGAGACCCACGCCCGATTTTAAAATCTTGTAACTTGCAGGGAGCGTTTCTTGTGTCCGCAGTGCTGCGACGATGCCGGCTCCCGTGGGTGTAACCATTTCCCCCTTCGGTTCGGTGATGTGAAGCGCGCTGCCCGCGGTTTCTGCACTGTGCGCTACCGCCGGAACGGGAATCGGCAACTGGCCATGTTGCGTTTCCACAAAGCCAGAGCCTTCGTTGAGCCCTGTAACGATGCAGTTCTCTATACCAAGGTCATCTGCAAGGACGGCGACCGCCAAGATATCTACGATGGAATCGACGGCACCCACTTCGTGGAAATGGACTTCTTCTACGGGCACGCCGTGAGCCTTTGCCTCGGCTTCGGCGATGATGCGGAAAATCTTCTTTGCGGTTTCAAGGGCGCGGGAAGTGACTGCCCCTGCATTTGCGGCGCGGTCCAGAATCTCGTAAACTTCGGACAAGTGCCGATGTTCGTGATGATGATGCTCTACATACCCTTCTTCGTGAGAATGCACGTGGTCTGCGTCGTGACCGTGAACATGCACTGCAAAAGAAAGCCCCGCGATGCTGTAACTCTTTGAATTCTCCACATGGACATGGACGCCTTCTAGGCCGAGCCCCGCAATCGCCGCGTCCAGTTTTTCGCGTGATGCGCCAAGTCCAAGAAGTGCGGCAACCGTCATATCGCCGCTGATACCGCAAGAGCCGTCGAGAAAGAGATATTTCATAAAAATAGTGATTAGTGGTTGGTGGTTAGTGGTTGGGTGCGAAGGGCGTTAGTGATAAGGGACGATGGGTAAAAACTCGATTATTTAATTTGTAGCATGCGGAAGGCGGCGATGGCCGCCCCGAAATCGTTATCGATATTTACCACCGTCACACCCTCGGCGCAGGTGTTGAGCATGGTGAGCAGCGCGCTGATCCCGCCGAAGGATGCCCCGTACCCGACCGATGTAGGCACGGCAATCACGGGCGCTTTCACGAGTCCGGCAATCACACCGGGGAGCGCGCCTTCCATTCCGGCAACGGCGATAACCACCGAGGCCTTGCGGATGTCCTCCACCTTCGAAAGCAGGCGGTGCAGCCCCGCAATGCCTACATCGTATTGGCGCAAGACCTTCACGCCGTTAAATTCCAGCGTCTTGGCGGCTTCTTCAGCGATAGGCAGGTCCGCCGTTCCTGCGCAACATACGGCCACGGGCCCGAGTTTTGCAACCGTTTGCGATGCCTTGCCGCCAGAATGCCCGCGATTCTGCCTGGCCGGCATTTCATCTGCCAGCGAAATCGTCCGGGAAAGTTCATCGTAGCAGATTTTCTCACCTGCATGTGCGATGAATTCCGCTTGTTCCTTGCTGCACTTTGTCCCGAGCACGCGACAGCCTTTGTCCCGGAACTTTCTAAGAATTTTCAGGAGTTGTTCCGATGTCTTGCCAGCACAATAAACGGCCTCGCTGGTGCCGGTGCGCGATTCTCGACTCACGTCCAGCTTGGCAAAACCGAGGTCTTCATAATTTTTGCAAAAATGGTCGGCTTTCATACCTTAAATATACTCATTAGAGTTTGCTCTAGGTCAAGCGCTTTGGGGATAAAAGTTTGGTTTTTGTGTAGCATTTTTTGAATATTGGCTTTGTGCACCATGTATTTTGCCGTCCCTAACGATGTATTAAAATAACAACAATAGACAAAGCGACACTAGCTAATGCGGCAATCCCCTCAAATTTTATTGAATTTTTCTTGAAGCGCGATATGGCAAACGGGAAAAGATGAATTGTCAGCAACATTTCAATTATTGCCGTCACAAGAAAAGCTTCAAAAACACCGTCAGTTTCTTCTTCAATAAGGTAACTTGCAACAGGTGTTGCCGTTGCACATTGATGCCAAACAAATAGTACGCAAACAACAAACCACACAACCACTGGCAATAGCATTTTTTTCAAAATATTCAAAACCTGTATTTTCTTTTGAATTATTTCGACCAGCATTTCAATATAATGAGCGGCATTCCAAAATACAGCAAAAAAAAGACAAAAAGCAATGGAATAACTAGATAAAGGGAAAGGAAGTTTGTCAAGAAAATTATAAAAGAATGGAACAATTAGAAATATTATGGGAACAAAAGTTCCCACGACATAAATGACATTTTCACTTCTTGACCTATCACTTGATTTGTTTTCCATTTTCATCCCTTCGATTTAATATTTCATCATACATTTTGTTGTACGAATCATCAGACATTTTGACCTTCTCTACAATATAGCCGTTTTTACGACGAATGGCCTTGTAGTAGCCATCCTGATGCATTTGTTCTAGAACCTTTAGCGCACGCAGTCTGGTTGTAAGGTGGCTGTATTTCGCTCCGACTTTTCTGCCAATGATATTGTTGAGCCGATCTATGGCTGAATCAGCATCAATTAGCGAGTCAAAAGCCTTTTGGTTCGGATCAAAAGTTTTTCCAAATTCATGACAATCACCAATTATTTCAGCGACATTTTCGTCATATCTAGATGTTATATCCGACTGCCATAAAATATGTCGGAAAGCCCCCCGTTCAGACCCATCATCGCCATATTCCGTGGAAAGAATATTGCCCGCTTCGGAAAAAGCATAAGCTCTGTTTGTAGAACTGCTATCTGGCGGCAAGCCTTTTATTCCTACGGAATACGGCACATCTATTGCAGTAAGCGGAAGACCAGTCATGCACCAGGCCTGTCTAGCGAAATTCATTCCTTCATTAAATTTTTTAGATAGTCTATCTGTATAGTCACGCAGTAAACCAGAGAGTCGTTCAGGAAGTCGCTTTTTTATAGTCGGCGATGATGTAATCTTCTGAAATTGTTCACCAAATGGAATAAGTTCATCCCACATCAATTTCGCACTGTTGTTCGTCAAAACGTTCTGTGAAATCTCCAGTTCAGGATAAGGCAGCGGAAGATTTCGTTTCTTGCACGCTTCGTTCAAAGCACATCCGAACGGCAACACATTTTCCGGTAAATGGAAATCATTCAACTCAGGCATACGAGCCTCCTTGTGATAAAGACTTTATTCTATTTACGGGAGTCTCGCCTATGCCTCGTAACGTTTGCGGTTCCTCAGAGCTCCTGACCTGACCTGCCAAATCGTCCGGTGAAAAGAGAAATGCATAGACTTTTCATTAGGAGTATAGATATTATTTACCTCAGAAGCAAGTCTTTTGGGCGAAAGGTGTGTTAATTTATTTTTATGCAAAATTGCGGTCCGAATACACCCCAAAAGCACTACTAATAAGAAGATGTCGCCCACCAATAATCACGAGGGCTATTGCATGAGCAAGAATGGAATGAAAAAGGTCAAAAAAGTCAACAGCCCGATTTACTGTAAGTGATTTTTTTGCAGAAATACTTGCTTTGAGTGAAAGAAAAATATATATTTTACAGCAGTAAATGACCTTGCCATTGATAAAGCCCTGTCGTAAGTTAGGTTTGTTTATGACGGGCAGCAAGAGCGGAATAATTGTGTACGTTGGTTGTTCCGATTCCCAGAATGGTCCGAACGGGCGGACAAAATCACAAACATTCTTTATCCAGAGCGGAGCCTGGAAAGGTTAAAGGTCATTATGACACTAGATGAGTATACCGAAATGGTTGCTAAAAAGGGCGATAAAGCTGTACTGCAAGACAAAACATGGGTGGCCCTACCCAATGTGGAGTCCTGCAACTTTTATAAAAATTTCTTGCCATACGGGCCAACTCCTGCTACTTTAGATAATAATATTGCAGAAGCGCGTAATTGGCATTTGCCGATTATCCCATTTGTCGATGCCGTAAATACACATCACCGATGGGACTACAAGAATCAAGTCCCATTTGAAGATTTTGGAAATGTGAACTATGGTGCTACAGGACGTGCTGCGGGAATCCCAAGGATGATACTCCAGGCCGGAGCTGGTCTGGCTCAATATAAAGATGGAACTCACAAATCAGAGTATGGCTCCTTCTTTTCATCATCTTTTGGTGATGATCCTAAGGATCAAGAACAGATAAAACTGGGAATGGACTATTTTGACGCCTGCTATGAAAAATAAGTTCACGTTTATTTTCAAAAAAATGCTGAAGTGGTGCGCACTCTTGGTGTACATCGTTCTAGTCATAATCGGGATCTCTGTTGCGGTGATGAAGGTATGAGTAAAAGGGATTTAAAAATTCTGTTTTTTGTAATAACTGCACCATTTGCGGCACTAGGTGTATTCACTGTTATCATTACCGGTTATGTTGTTTACACTTATGATGATTCAATTACGATCAAACCGGAAGTAGAAATTTTGTCGCCAGATGGAGTCCACAAGGCTGTAGTTTTCACGGCGGCATGGGGTGGCGGTGCTGGCGGAAAGTCCCATTCCGTTGCGGTATTGAATTCAAGCGACTCTCTAGACGAATCCGTTTACAGAAGCGATAGGACGGTTATTGCGGTAAGATGTTGCGACAGTATTGACGTAAACTGGTTGAATGATTCGATGTTGCTTGTTCGCTACATAAAGGAAGACGAATACGCTGTTTACAGGGTTACAAAAAAATGGAACGAAATAAGCATTGATTACGATGAAATCGAAACGACGGCTGCGACTCCGACATTACATGTTCCATAAGGCTCGGTTGCAAATAAAGTTTATATCGATGAGCGAGAAAGTCCCATAGGCATAGGGGACGAACAGAACCGAGCCTAATAAGGTTTCCACTTGTCGGCGTCCTTTTCGGCACCGACCTGGAACTTGGAAGAAGGGGCCGCGAAATCAATGTCGTCGGCTGCGGGGGAGTCGGTTTCTGCGAGGTCTTTCGCGGAGTCGTTCGTCGCTGTGGTCTGCGCAGTCTCTGATTCCGTCGCGGTTGCGGTTGAATCTTGCGGCGCGATGTTCGGGGCGTTTTCGGGATGGACTTCTTTCAAGGCGCGCCCCTTGTAATGCCTGGCCGCAAGGAGACCCGCTTCGAAGAGCAGGTACGTCGGGACTCCGAGTAGTAGCTGGCTAACAACATCGGGGGGAGTGAGGAGGGCCGCCAGCACAAGGATTGCCACCACCACGTAGGGGCGCTTGCCGCAGACGGTCTCGTAATTCACGATGCCCGCGCGGATAAGGGCGTAGGTCACCAGCGGGAACTGGAACATGCATCCGAACGCAAGCGAAAGCCAGAGTGCGAGTGTTACCAGGTTAGAAACGCCGAATACGGGTTGCAGGGTCGTGCTTGCAAAGCTCATGCCGAACTGCACAATCAGCGGGAAGCAGACGACAAGGCAGAAGGCGACGCCCGCGATAAAGAGCCCGCTGGTCATGGCCACGATGGAGCGGATGAAGCGCTTTTCGTTGTCGTATAGGGCGGGGAGCACGAACTGCCACATGTTCCAGGCGATGTAGGGCGAAAACAGCACGCAGTCCAACAGTGCAGAAATCTTGAGCTGCAGCAGGAACACTTCCATCGGGGAAAAGTAGTGGAGCGTGACTCCGCCCTGCAGGGCAATTTGTTCACAGAACCAGTCCAGAACGTAGGGTGAAACAAGGAACAGGGGCACGATGCCGATGGCAAGGGCGATAATAGAACGCAAAAGCGCCCGACGGAGCGCTTCCAAATGCGAAATCAGCGTAGCCTCTTGATCCTGTTTGGAGGTCATCAGCCTTTCTTTTCTTCTGCCTCGGCGGCTTTTTCCACCGTCTTCTGCAGGTCTTCGGCTTCTTCCTTCAGGGCGTCTTTCGCCTTCTTGTACTCGTTCTGGGCCTTGCCCAAAGAACGTGCGAGTTCAGGAATGCGCTTTGCCCCGAACAAAAGGAGCACCACGACCACAATCAGGATTATTTCTGGAATTCCAAGGGACATATTTTACCTGCCTTTTCCTAGAAATATAACATAATTTCTTTGTATATTTTAGGCAAAAGACAAAGGAATTTATCATGAAGGTCGTTTTATTCAACGGTAGTCGTCGCGAAAAGGGCTGCACTTATACGGCACTGAGCCTCGTGGCTGGCGAACTCAAGGCCGCAGGCATCGAGACGGAAATCTTCTTTGTGGGTGGTCGCGTGCTGAAGGGCGAAACCGATGCCGTGGTTCACGAAGCCAAGGAAATCCTTAAAACGGCCGACGCCGTCGTTTACGGCTCTCCGGTGTACTACGCATCCCCCAGCGGTGAGATGCTGATGTTCCTGGACAGGCTTTACGGCATTGCCGAAGCGGAACTGCTCTTTAAGCCCGCCGCAACAGTTGCTTCTGCCCGCCGCGCAGGGACTAGCGCAACGCTTGATGCGCTGAACAAGTATCCGGCATTTGCGCAGCAGCCCATGGTGGCGTCGCGCTACTGGAACATGGTCCACGGTTCTAGTCCCGAAGATGTGCTGAAGGACGAAGAAGGCGTGCAGGTGATGAAGGAACTGGGCCGCAACATGGCGTGGATCCTGAAGAGCATCGAAGCGGGCAAGAAGGCGGGTGTCGTGCAGCCTATTGCCGAAAAGAAAATCTTCACGAACTTTATCCGCTAGAATGGGAACGATGCGCTTGCGTTTTGCAAAGAACAAGAAACTCATGATTACGGCGATTATCTTATCTGTACTTTTTATTTTGGGAGACGTGGGCGTGTTGTTCTTATCGCAGGCGAGCTTCGGCCATATTCCGCAAGGCAAACGCCTTGAACGTATCAAGCAGTCGCCGAATTACGATGGCAAGCAGTTCGTGAACGAGGTCGAGACCGTCACCATGACGGGAGACAGGAGCGTGTTTGCCGTGTGGAAGGATTTCCTGTTCGGTGACAAGAGTCAGACCGTTCCCGATACCGCATTGAACGTCATCAAGACGGACCTGAAGTCGCTACCGCAGGACCGCGATTGGATTGTGTGGTTCGGACATTCCTCGTACCTGCTTAATTTATCTGGAAAGAAGGTACTGGTGGACCCGGTTTTTTACCAGGGCTCGCCGGTGAGTTTCGTGAACAAGATGTTCAAGGGAACGGACATCTACAAGCCCGTCGACATGCCGGATATTGACTATCTGGTGATTACCCACGACCATTGGGACCACTTGGATTACCGGGTGGTTACGGAACTGGAACCTCGCGTAAAGCGCGTGGTGACTGGCCTCGGCGTGGGCGAGCATTTTGAATACTGGAAGTATCCCGTTGAAAAACTTACGGAACTCGACTGGTGGGAATCTGTTGACCTGGGCGAAGGATTTTATGTGACAGCGACTCCGGCAAGGCATTTTTCGGGCCGCGATTTGCACCAGAATAAGACTCTGTGGGCATCATTCGCCTTCAAGTCTCCCAAGCGCACTATATGGATTGGCGGTGATTCGGGTTATGGCCCGCACTTCGAAAAAATCGGAAAGAAATTTACCGACATCGATTTGGCGATTCTTGAAAACGGGCAGTATAACAAGGACTGGTCGCTTATCCACACCATGCCGGAATACCTGGGCAAGGAAATGGTGGAACTGGGCGCGAACCGCTACATGACGGTTCACCATTCCAAGTTCTGCCTGAGCAAGCATTCGTACACGGAACCGCTGGAAAATGCGAAACGCGCCGCCCAGGAATCGGGCAAGCCCGTGCTCATGCCGCAAATGGGCGAGGTCGTGTACCTGGAATAAACCTACGGCTTCGCAAGGATAGCTTGTGAATTGAAACAGTCTGGTTGGCGTTACGATGCGTCGATGTCTGCTGCAATATGTACGTCGTAGTCGGGGTAGGCTTCGCTGATTTCCTTGTGGAGTATGTCCAGACCTTCTTGAGGCTTGATTTCGAAGTTCATGACTACGTCAAAACGAATAGCCTTATCTTCAAGGTTCACGTAGAAGCCGTGGAACTGCAATGCCCACTCATGCGCCTTCACCAACTTCAACACGTTGCTGCGAATTTTGGCAGCTTCGTCATTCTTGGTATTGTGCGAATAAACTCCTACGCCCGTGAGAATTACGCCGGTTTCCTTGAGTATGCGCGCCTGTACCCTGCGAGTCAGCTCATCGACTTCTTCGACAGTCATGGTATCGGGGAGTTCTAGGTGTACAGAACCGAGAAACTTGTCCGGGCCATAATTGTTGAGGATGACGTCGTATGCGCCGCGGACTTGCGGTTCTTCGGTGAGTAGCGCCTTGATTTTCTTGACCAGGTCGCCGTCAGCGCGTTTGCCCAGAATGTCGTCCAGAGTTTCGATGAGCATGCCGATGCCCGACTTGATGATGAAAGCGGAAATCACGAGGCCCACATAGGCTTCAAGCGAAATGCCCGTGAGGATGAAGACGATGGCCGATGCCAGCACCGAAAGGGAGAGAATGGCGTCGAATAACGCGTCTGCACCCGATGCCACGAGCGCGCCCGAGTTCACGCGTTCGCCCTGGCGCTTTACGAATTTACCGAGTACGAGCTTCACTACCACTGCCGAGGCGATAATCACCAGCGAAACCGTGGAGTAATCCGCTGCTTCGGGGTGGATTATTTTCTTGACGGATTCCACCGCCGAGGTTCCGCCGGCGTAAAGCACGATTGCTGCAACCACCATCGCGCTCAGGTATTCGATTCGTCCGTAACCGAGCGGATGTTTTTTGTCGGGCAACTTGTTTGAAAGCTTTGCGCCCACAATCGTAATGACCGAAGACAATGCATCGGAAAGGTTGTTTACAGCATCGAGCGTTACGGCGATGGAGTTGGTTGCAAAGCCCACGAATGCCTTGAATGCCGACAGCACGATGTTTGCCGCGATGCCGATGATGCTTGTCCGGACAATGACCTTTTGACGGTTTTCTGCTTCGTTCATAAAGACTCCTGTATTATAAAAAGAACTATTGATTATTCACCGAGCAGGTGGAAATTTAGATACAAGGTGTAGGCGTGAATCCTGCGGGACATCGGTTCGGCAATGTCAGAAGAATAGGCGGCCATCTTGACATAGGTGTCGAGACGGTAGCCGATGTCCATCCAGTTCAGCAATTTGTATTCGAGCGCAGTCTTGTTGAGCAACAAAAAGTCCCAGCCGGTCACGCCATAATCGGGTGTGGTTCCTTCGATCGTTTTCATGGCGTCGATGGTCGTCTTGCTGAAAAATTTCCACTTGTTCTTGTAGAGGGTTTCCAGGGTGAGACTGTATTTTACGCCGGAATTGTACTGGTAACTGTCTTTATCTGGATGGTAGTCGGGGTTGAATTCCTGGATAATGTCATCGTAGCCCATGTCTGCTGAACCGAGCATAATCCAATAGAGTTGGTTGATGACGCGGAAACGTGTACGCGGGGTTAGCCAGAGCGCGATATCCATAGCACCACCCAAAGACAGGGTGCTGACGGTCGCCAGGTCGCCGTAAAAGGTGTCGTAGTCAAGGTTGATTGAAAAGTCCAGCCAGTGTCCACGCGCGTGAATGTTTCGGTTAATGAGTTTTCCCATGACGTCCAGTTGCAGCACTGCTCCTTCGAAGCCGCCTTCGCTCATGAATTCAGCCTGAAAATAATCGAAGGGGCGCTTTACTTTCGTGTAGGGTTTTCCATACTCCAGCGAAACAGCAAGGAATCCGTGACGATCGTTCCATTCGGCGTCGACTTCGTCGGAATTTTCGCCACCCATACGGTAGACGGAACCAAATCGTGACCCCATGCCTGTCGCAACGGCGAGTTCGATGGGAACCCATCCCGTGTAAAAGTCGCGATTGCCAAACGCTTTCCGTTGAACATATCCGGCAGGTTCAAGCACGAATGCGGCAAGTTGCCTGTACCAAGGGGCGCCGGGTCTGTTGTAGACTGCACGCGAAAGTCTGTAGAGAGATTCGCCGAATATGGAGCCCGCGATCGATGTAGAAATAAGGTCGTTCGGGGCGGGATATTCCGTTTCGCAGAACATTTCCCAGGTGGAGCTGCCGAGTGCTGCAAATAGGAGGCTGCTGTAAAATCCGTAGCCGCTGCCTCTTGCAGAGGCATAGTACATGGAGCCTTGGTAAGGGTGACCGTAAAAGTTGATGGCCCAGTGATTATGATCCCATTTCCAGCCTTCGCGAAAGTTCCTTTTCCAGTAGCTTGGACCCGTGTGCGCATAGTCTTTATCAAGGACATAATAATCCCATGCCCAAACGATCGCGTTTTGACCGAGAACTTCGGCTGATACGGTTAATGGGTTTACGTGGGAGCCATAGAGGCTGTCCTTCGGCACGACAAGTGTGTCTTTTTCTCGTTCCATGACGACGGAATCGCCCAAGATAGCGGTGCGAAGAATCCTGGCCTCTTCGATGCTGAAAACAGCGTTTTCGTCCTTCAATTTTTCGCGGATGCTGTCGGGTATGGCCGCAATTTTAACCGAGTCGATCTGCTGTGCAAATAGTGCTCCGCATAGAACGAGAATCGTTGCGAATAATTTTGAAAGGTGTCCGAATAGCATATCCCATATCTAAAAAAGAGTTGACTTTGTTTCAAGGATGAGTTTTTGAATTTCCGACAAATTGCTTGTTTGACAAGATGATTATTTCTTTGCAAAAAAGGACTTGTTCCGAAGAACAAATCCTGAAAAGGAATTGTATGACGGAGCCTGCGTTTGGGCTGTCCGCCGAGATAATTACTTGTTCAAGGCCTCGGTTGCAGCGGCGACGCTGAGCAGGTCGGCTTCCATAAACGGCTTGCCGATCCACTGGAGACCCACGGGGAGTCCACCGGCCATGCCGCACGGCACGCTTACGCCCGGGAGGCCCGAAAGGTTCAGGCTTACGGTGTAGATGTCGCTGAGGTAAACGGCCATCGGGTCGGATTCGTTCATGCCGCACTTGAGCGGGAGCCCCGGCATCGTGGGGCTTGCGATCACATCGCAGCTTTCGAATGCCTTGTTGAAGTCGTCGGTAATCAGGCGACGGACCTTCTGGGCCTGCACGTAGTAGGCGTCGTAGAAGCCTGCAGAAAGCACGTAGCTTCCGAGGAGAATGCGGCGCTGGACTTCCTTGCCGAAACCTTCGCTGCGGGACTTGGCGTACAGGTCAAAGAGCTTGCGGGCTTCTTTGCTGCGGTAGCCGTAGCGAACGCCGTCGTAGCGGGAAAGGTTCGAACTTGCTTCGGCGGTTGCGATGATGTAGTAGCTGGACACGGCGTAGCTGATGTGCGGAAGGCTGATTTCCTTGAGGGTGGCGCCTTCGGCTTCGAGCTTTTTCAGCATGCCTTCGATGGCGGCCTTGCATTCGGGGTCGAGACCTTCGCCGAAGTATTCCTTCGGAACGCCGATCACCTTGCCCTTGACGCCGGCGTCGAGCTTTGCGGTAAAGTCTTCGGTCGGGCGAGTGCTGGTGGTGTTGTCGTGGGGGTCGATGCCGCAGATAGCGCCGAGGAGGGTGGCGGTATCCTTAACGGTAGAACCGAAGGGGCCTATCTGGTCCAAAGAGCTTGCGTAAGCCAAGAGGCCGTAACGGGAGACGCGGCCGTAGGTGGGCTTTAAGCCCACAACGCCTGTGCAGGCGGCGGGCTGACGAATGGAACCACCGGTGTCGGAGCCGAGCGCACAGGCGACCGTGCCACTGGCCACGGCTACGGCCGAACCGCCACTGGAACCACCCGGAACGCGGGTTTCATCGAGCGGATTCACGACCTTACCGAAATAGGAGGTCTCGTTGCTCGAACCCATGGCGAATTCGTCCATGTTGGTCTTCCCGACGATGACTGCACCGGCGGCTTCGAGTTTTTCGATAGCGGTCGCGGTGTAGGGGGCGACAAAGTTTTCGAGAATCTTGGAGGCGGCCGTGGTGCGCGTGCCTTCGATGCACATATTGTCCTTCACGGCGACGGGGATTCCGTCGAGGGCGCCCAGTGTCTTGCCTTCAGCACGACGCTTGTCGGATTCGGCTGCCTTTTGAAGAGCGCGTTCGTTCAATACGCTAATGTAGGCGTTCAAGTTCTTGGTAGATTCAATCTTATTAAGAGATTCTTCGGCGAGCGAAACAGCGGTAGCGCCGCCAGCCAACTTAGCTTGAAGTTCGTCAATAGTAAACATTACCTTTCTCCGGACCATTTCATAATGTAGATGCCGATAATCATGCCGATGACACTGACCACGTTCAGTTTGATGCCAAATCCGAGGGCGAGCTTGACGAGGTAGAGGTCAAGAACCACGGGCTCGGGCTTGTCGCCAAAACCGATGTTGAAATTGAACGACGACACGAAGAAGTTGTGGACCACGTTGTTGTATCCACCCGCGTTCATCAGTTCGCCAAGCTGGCCGAACAGCACCCCGAGGCATTCGCCCAGGATTCCGCCGATAATCAGGCCCAGCACAATAAACAGCAATAAACGGCCAAATGTATTCTTGCGATTCATGTTATTTAATATAGAAAAATGATTAGTAAATTTTTTTGAATTAACCTATCGTCTTTCGTCTGTAGGACCAATGGTCCGTTCTTTAGTCTATTTAATGCTCCAGTCAATGGGCTCGAGGCCCTTACTTTTTAGATATTCGTTCGCCTTGCTGAAATGTTTGCATCCAAAGAAACCGCGATAGGCGGAAAGCGGGCTGGGGTGCGGGGCGGTTAATATCAGGTGCCCGCGATTTTTCGCAACCAGTTCCTGTTTCTTGATGGCGAAGCTGCCCCAAAGTAAGAAAACAAGGTTTTCGCGGGTTTCGGACAAACGCTTGATGATGGTGTCTGTAAATTGCTGCCAGCCGATTCCGGCATGGCTTGCTGCCATGTGGGCGCGTACCGTGAGTGATGCGTTCAGCAGAAGGATTCCTTGGTGAGCCCAGCTTTCGAGGTTCCCGTGCGGGGGAGGATTGATCCCCAGGTCGTCGTGCAGTTCCTGGAAGATGTTCACGAGCGAGGGGGGCGGCTGAATTCCTAGGGGCACCGAGAAGCAGAGTCCGTGAGCCTGTCCCGGATTGTGGTAGGGGTCCTGCCCGATAATGACCGCCTTGACCTTGTCGACCGGGCAAAAATCGAGTGCTGCAAAAATTTGGGATCCCGGTGGGTACACCACATGGTGTTCTGCCTTTTCTTGCAAGAGCTTTTCTTTAATTTGTTTAAAATAAGGCTGCTCAAATTGGTCTGCGAGCAGGTTCAGCCAGGATTCTTCGAGTTTGACGGTCATTTGTTACCTTCTTCGCGAGTATGGCGACTTTTTCACCATAGGCGCGGGTGTAAAAAAGTGTGGCGGATTCTTTCCCCTTGGGCTTGAGACGCTTGATTTCGGCGTCGGGATCTAGCTTGACGCCGCGGAGCTTGAGCGTGATTTTGCCGATCTCGTGTTCCTTGAGCATCGCGCGGACGGCGCCTGTCGCAATTTCTGCGTGGGCGAGAACTTCGTAGCAGGCGAAACCCGGTGCGGGGAGGGGCATACTACTGGTGACGTAGGCGATACCTTCTGAAATCAGGTGCGCGTTCGGATCGCAGGCGAGGGCCGCTGCGTTAAAGAGGTGACTGCGGATTAGGACCGGTGCGGGTTCGGCGATATATTTGTCGAGTTCCCCGAGCGGAAGGTCGCTCTTGCTGGTTGCGGTGCGGTAGGTGCGGTCCTTGCCTTCGAGGCTGTCGTTCTTGTCGAGCTTTTCCTGAAGGTCGTCATCTAATGTTTCGAGGGAACGGTCGCGCGCCCGACTCCATTCGGCAAGTGTTTCGCCTGATTTGCCGATGATGACGGCGCGGACGGTGTCCGGGTTCTTGGCGAGCGCGCCGAACAACACGAGGCATTCGCGGCAGTCGCTGTGACCGCCTAAATAAAGAATCTCGGTTCCGTCGGGAATTTCTGCCGGCGGGTAGCCGGGCGGAAGCTTCGCCATGCCGCCCTTGTAGCGTTTGCTGATTTCGATGACTTCTTCGAGCGTAGGGGTTAGGTTGCGCAGGTCGCGCTGGTTTTCTCCTTCGAGCGCGCGGCGGGCTGGGTCGATAGTGAAATAGTCTGCCGAATTATCGACCGAGCGCACATCCGCACAGAGCGTGTTGACGTCCTTTCCGAGGGCGTGCATGTTGTAGCGGTACATGGCGAGACGGTTTTCGTCGAGATCCACCCCGGTAATCTTTAGCGAATGGGGGAGAAATAAGCTGTCGCCTCCCATGCCACAGCATAAATCGTTTACAGAACCTTCGCTGGGCCAGAGGTTCGCCTTCCAGCGTCCGATATCCTTTGCGGTACTCTGTTCCAGGGCGAGCCTGTCGCAGAGCAGGAATTTTCCTTTGCGTTCCTTCTCGTCAAAGAACTTGTTGCGGAACTTGGGAACTAGCGCCATATAGTCCATAATGGCGGCGCGTTCTTCGTTGCTGAAACCGTCCTTGTTCAGTCGGGTCGAAATCTGGAGGGCATCCATTTTCTTAGATGCGGCTTCTTCGATAAAGCCCTGAACGCTTTTGGATATCAGCAAATTCCACAGTTCCATGCACTAAATTTACAATTTTAACGGGAACATTATTGCATTTTTTGCTTAAATTTAGGGTATGGGATATCGAATGGGTTATTTAGAAAAAGGGACGCTGTGTGCCCTGAGCCTTGCTGTTGCGTCGTTTATGGGCTTGCAGGCCTGCGGTGGTGATTCCGGCAGCGTGGCTGACTTTGATTACGAGGTGGTCCAGTCTTCGGCGAGTGTCCAGCGGGACACATTCTACATCGAGCAGGGAGTTTCTTCGGCAGATTTTTCGATTTCATCACAAGGTGAACTGTTTTCTTCTGCGGAGCTTGCGCAATCCCTGTCTTCGTCGGCTTGGCCAACCTCTTCATATACGCTTTTACCGGCATCTTCGGCGTTGGATCCCCGTACTTCGTTTGGGCCGGAACTTTCTTCGGCAAGGCTTCCTCCGCATTCCTCGGATTCGAAACCGCCACATTCTTCTGCGTCGCGGCCTCCTCAATCTTCCGCGTCGCAACCGCCTTCTTCGTCTGCGGAACCGCCACTCGATTTCAGCTTTTATCGTGGTGCCGATATTTCTACGGTGCAGGAGTATGAACGTTTCGGTGCGAAATTCTACGATGTCGACGGAACGGAAAAGGATATTTTTTCACTGCTCAAGAATCACGGCTTCAACGCCATTCGCCTAAAGACATTTGTTTCGCCTAAGGCTCAGTATGGTTATGCGGCGCAAGGCTGCGAACACGATGCCGAGGCCTATGCCGACAAGGAGCATGTCGTTGCCTATGCCCAAAAGGTGAAGGCGGCGGGAATGGCTTTCCTCCTCGACATTCATTATAGCGACAACTGGGCTGATCCGGGCAAGCAAATTATCCCGAGCCGGTGGCGTAGCGTTCAGAGTTCCGATGCTCTTGCGGATTCCATTTACGCTTACACTTACGACTTGGTAAGCACGCTCAAGCAGGTAAATGCGACCCCCGACTTGGTGCAAATTGGAAACGAGACTACCCCGGGCATTATGATTCATGTGCCTAACAGCAGCACAAACTGTTGGGGGAAAAATGTAGACAAGGCTCCGACGAGCATCAACGGTGATATGGGAACATCTAGCGGAAAGGCGAATGCGGCTAAGTACTTTAAGGCGGGTATCCGCGCAGTCAAGGCGGTTTCGCAGAATATCAAGACGGTACTTCATATCGAGGGCATTCACAAGACGTCAACCGTGAACTGGTGGATGACAGAAATCTTCAAGAACCAGAAGGTCCCTGCAGACGTGATGGGCTTTTCTGCGTATACGGCTTACGATGACGGCTTGCCGGATAGCTGGAAAAGTTTGTTTGAAAGTCTTGCGTCAAATTACCCGAATCTTGAATTTATCGTGGCGGAATACAACGGTGGCGATGCCAACAACCACTATAATTATGACGGATCGCGTCGCCGTACTGATGAAATGGTACGGGGCCTAGACCGCTGGATAGGCGCGTTTTTCTGGGAACCGACCTTGTACGGAGAGTGGGGTAGTGCCCTTTTTGACTGGCGTGGCAGTGACCTTTATGCGAACAAGGATGCTTTTGACGAGTATTCGGTTGATGTCCGTCACTGAAAATCGTCATTCTAGCTAGCATTGAATATAAATCGTCCGAAAGTGTAATCTTTTTTGAACGATGTAAGAAAAAAATGTTATATTCGTGCCGTATAACTTAATTTGGCTCACAGGAGTGAATATGAAGAAGAAAATGATGCTTGCGACGGTTCTGTCCTTGGCACTTTCCGCTTTTGCACAGAATGATGGCTATGCCGAATATGCCCAGCCGCAGCAGGGGTACGCACAACCGCAGCAGCAGTACAACAACGGCTATGCACAACCGCAGCCGGCATATGGTCAGCAGCAGTACAACAACGGCTATGCCCAGCCGCAACAGGGTTACGGTCAGCAGCAGTATAACAACGGCTATGCCCAGCCGCAACAGGGTTATGGCCAGCCGCAGCAGTACAACAACGGCTATGCTCAACCGCAGCAGGCTTACGGCCAGCCGCAGCAGTACAACAACGGCTATGCCCAGCCTCAGCAGGGTTACGGTCAGCCGCAACAGTACAACAATGGCTACGCCCAGCCGCAACAGGCATACGGCCAACCCACACCCCAGCCCAAGCAGAAGTCGGGTATGTCTTTGCAGACGCTCAATTTCGTCCTTCCTATCGAACATGAAACCTGGGACATGAA
This sequence comes from Fibrobacter sp., assembly GCA_017626945.1. Lineage (GTDB taxonomy): Bacteria > Fibrobacterota > Fibrobacteria > Fibrobacterales > Fibrobacteraceae > Fibrobacter. Next base: position 23,911 of record JAGAHT010000006.1, on the reverse strand, counting down.
CAGTGATGGTCCAGGTGATGCTGACTGGAGCTCCGTTGGTTACGAATTCAGCTGGACCCGTTACCGTGTGAACGAAAGCGGTTATTCTTCTGTGTTCGGCTTGACCTTGGGCTATGTCTCGGGTGAAATGGAACCGGAACGTGCTAATAGGGGTATTGACCTGAGTGGCATGGACTTCAACATGAAGTTTGGTTGGGGTATGGCTCCCGTGGCAAACGATGTCATTGTCGCGTTGCACGTCCTTATGGGTATCGATTTTAAACTGGTCGAAAATGAAGATGACTATCCGGGCGTTGAATACTCCTCGTTCGTCTTTGACGTGATGCTGGGTGGCGACTTTATTGTCGGTTTCCGCCTGACGGACAACTTTGGCATTGTTGCCGGTGTTGACGTGACGACGAATCTGTTCGGCGTGGGTGCATTCTCCTATGACAGAAACAACAGTGACGATTATGACGATTACGACGACAGCTGGGGCATCAATTACCTCTTCTCCGGAATCAATGTGGTTCCGCATGTCGGCGTAGCCTTTATCTTCTAATCGATAAATACGCGCTTTTCAAGAGCTGGCTGGCCGCGGTGCCGGTCGGCTTTTTGTTTTGGCGCCCTTCGGGCTGGAGTTCCAGGCTCCCTAACTTTGATTTTGCTACATTACGCTATATGAAGATTGAAGACTGGCGAATTCGCATCGATGAATTGAACGACGAGATTATTTCGCTCCTGAACAAGCGGGCGTCTTATGCGACTGAAATCGGTAAAATCAAGAAGGAACAGGGACTCCCGGTTTTTGACCCGGCGCGAGAAGATGCTGTTCTCGAGAAGGTTTCTACGCTGACCAAGGGACCGCTTACGCCCGAGTCTATCAAGAATATCTTTAGAGTCATTATGCAAGAAACCCGGAAGGTGGAGGAATAATGCGGATCACCTTCGTTGGATTTGGACTCCTGGCGAGTTCCGTTGCCGCCGCTATCAAGCAGGCGAAGTTGCCTACGGTGGTGCGTGCGGTGAGCAGCCCTGCAACACTTGCGCGGGCGAAGGAATTGGGACTTGCTGACGAATGTTTCGGCTACGACGAAATTACGGACTGGGTGCCTGGTTCCGATATGATTTTGCTGTGTGCGCCGATTCTGCATATTTTGCATACGATCGAAAATTTGGCGCAGATGGATTTATCGGTGCTTTCTTCGCAGCCAAAAATTCTGGTGAGCGATATCGGCAGTACCAAGGTGGAAATCTGCAAGGCGGGGGCCAAGCTGCCGAAGCCGTTCGTGTTCGTGGGAAGCCACCCGATGGCGGGTTCCGAAAAGCGCACCCTTGAATACAACGACCCGTCAATTTTTGAAAATGCCTACTGGTTCGTGTGTCCGCCCGAAGGCGTGGAGGAGGCCGATTACAAGTCGCTTCTGGACCTGATTTCTTTTGTCGGGGCGAACGCGGTTGTCTTTCCGCCGGAACATCACGACCGGACGATGGCGTGGGTTTCGCACATGCCGCAGATGCTTTCGTCGACACTTGCGGCGAGTATGCCGGAGCGCCTGGTCAAGCCGAGCTACCAGCATTACGCGGGCCGTGCCTTTAGGGACATGACGCGCATTGCCGCATCTGGCTGGAATATGTGGCACGATATTGCGGTCACTAACCGCGACCAGACGGTGCTTGCTTTGCGCGAGGTGCGCGAGGGGCTTGACAAGACCATCGAGGCCATGGATCATTTGCAGGTGGTTTCTGACGGTAAACCCGCCGCCGATGACCGTGCCGGAGAACTGGAATCGGTCTTTAAGGCTGGGAACGAAGGTCGCGCGAGTCTTTTCGAAAAGGGCCGTAACGCGGCCGCTGCGTTCTCTGAAATTACGGTTCCCCTGAAGGATGTGCCGGGTGCCTTGCTGCAGGTGCTTTCTCCGCTGGCACAGAACAACTTGAATATCCGCGATATCGAATTGATGAAGGTCCGCGAGAATATTGCGGGAACGTTACTGCTTGCCTTCAAGACTCCCGAAGAGGCCCGCCGTGCGGTCCAGATTTTGAAACTACTCGGTTACGATGTAAAGGAACGCTAAAGGAACTCTAATGGAATTTATCTTAAATCCTGATCGCGAACGCATGGAGCTTGCGCTGGTGATGGCGCTCCTGGTGAATGGCCGTACCGTTTTCGAAGATTTTTCGTTTGCCGCCGGCGTTGAACCTTTTGCCGAGGCCCTCAAGGAATTCGGACTTTCGTATGTGCAGCAGGGACACCAGCTGGTGCTCGAAGGTAAGGGTTTCCAGTATGCGCTTCCGAGCATGCTCCCGATGGACATGAGCGAATCACGCTGCGTGATGCTTTGGACGCTTGCCTCGAAGGACGTGGAGCAGATTTACACGTTTGCCGCCGAAGAGGACGAGGCGGGAATAGCGAAAGTTGCGTGCGCCAAGGAGATGTTGCAGAAGTATTTCAAGGTGAAGCCCGTTTCCGATGAGGCGGCAAAATTCACGTTTACCTTTGCGGCAGAAAATTTGCCGATTAAGAAGGATTCGCTCGGAAACATTTCTACGGTGATGCGCAACAGGATCCTTTTGCGGACGTTGATTCGCGGCGAATACATCTCGTTTGAGGAAAAGGGCTCGGTTCATGACCAGTGGACCAAGATGCTTGCCTATTTTGGCGTAAACCTGAAGTACGAAGGCCGCGGCATGGAACAGCTGACGGAGCTTGAACGCCGCATGATGATGGCGCGCGGTCAGAAGATTGAACGTACGCAGTTCACGGAGCTTTCGGAAACGCAGGTGATTACGGGGCGCGACTACTACATTCCCGGCGATACCACCGAGGCCATGGCGTTTGTGTTGCTGGCAACGATTGCGGGCATCCCGAAGAATACCGAAGTCTGTCTGAAGAATGTGGATCTGAACAGTTCGCGCGCCGGTGCGCTTACTTGCCTGAAGCGCATGGGCGGAAATTTCGAGACGGTGAGTCGTCGCGAACGCTTTGGCGATGTCTATGGCGATGTGATGGTTTATCCGCTGGCATCGGGAAAACGCCTGCAGGGCCGCCGCTTTTCGGAAGATACGATAGCGACGGGACTCGAGGAATATCCGTTCCTTGCGGTGGCGGCCTGTTTCGCCGAGGGCGAAACGATCCTTCGGATTCCGAAGGAAATCCGCAAGGAAATGCGGGCGCGCAATGAAGCCCTCGCCGAAAACCTGCGCAAGACCGGTGCAGAAGTCGGTGTCTACGACGATGGCCTCGTCATCCGCGGACTCGAGACGATTGTGAACGGGAGTGACTTTGACGGGGGAGAGGCGCCGGAGAATGGTCTCGCCCTTTCGGTGCTTTCAATGGCGCTCGAAAACGACGAACCCGTAGCCAATGTGGAACTGGTGGAACGCACTTATCCGGGCGTGTTGCAGAAGCTTGGTCAGATGCTTGAAATGGCGACGGCAAAGCCGGAGGAATCGTAGGATGAAAAAGGACTTTCACTTTCGGACAATTGGCATCGTGGGCTGGAAAGACAAGAGCCCTGATTTGGCGCTTGCGCTCGACGTGATTTCGGCGTGGGCGACGGCGCATCCGCAGGTGAAATTTTGCGCTTTGGAAAACCTGAAGGGAATCGCCCGTAAGCCGATCAAGGTGGTCAAGGAAAGTGCTCTTTGCAAGTCGGACTTGCTGCTTGCTATCGGCGGGGACGGTACGGTGCTTTCGGCGGCGCATATGGCGCTCGGGCATGACACGCCCATTCTGGGCGTGAACGCAGGTCGAGTCGGATTTTTGGCGGAGACGCGTGTCGAGGACCTTACACAGACCTTGGATAGCCTGTTTGCGGGAGACTTTTCGACCCGCGAGCGCATGATGATCGATGCGGTCGTTTACCATGGCAAAAAACAGGTCGCCAAGCAGACGGTGTTGAACGAGGTGCATGTGCGTGCGCACGCACCCGAGCGCATGGTGAACGTGAGTGTTGCCTACAATGGTACCGCCCTTACGGATTATTGGGCGGATTCTCTGCTTGTCTCAACACCGACGGGTTCTACCGCTTACAACTTGGCGGCCGGCGGCCCGATTATCCATCCGGCGACTCCTGCCGTGGTGCTGACTCCTGTGGCGCCGAGCAGCCTTTCGGTACGCCCGCTGGTGCTGTCGCTTTCGTCCAAGAAATTGCAGATGAAATCGGCGGTCGATGGCCCGCTGGATTTGGTTTTCGACGGTCGCACGACTATCGTGCTGAAACCGAACGATATCGTGACGCTTTCCGAAAGTAAGTCGGTGACGACTTTTATACGAATGCGCCATACGGGATTCGTGGGTGCCCTCCGCGAAAAACTCGGCTGGACGGGAAAGCCCCGACAGGTCTAGTGTTCGTTTTTTAGCAGATTGAGCCCGCGAAAGCTGGCTTTCCCTTTATAATTTGTTATAATTGCAGACAATGGAGAATTAGAAATGAAGAGTATTTCTTCTTTGATATTTTGTTGCTTGTTCTGTTTTGCCTTTGCGTTTGGGGCCGCGGCTAAATGGGACTATACCTTTAGCGAACCCACGACAAAGATAATAGACGGCAAGTCCTTTTACGTGATCACGTCTATTGACGAATTTGGTTGGTTCCTGGATACGCTTGGTCGAGACGAAGGTGGTCATGTCCTGAATGCCGTTCTTGAAACGGACATCTATTTGACCGAAGATGGACAAATGGATTCAACGTTGCGTTTCTACAATAGCAAACTTAATTATGTCGGAAATTTGCACGGAATCTTCGATGGCCAGGGCCATACGATCTATGGATTTTCCGCAACTACGTCGCTGTTCAATATTGTAGATGAAGGTGCGATCTTGCGCAACTTGAATATGGTGAATACCCATGTGAGTTCTGTCTATGCGGGCGCTTTTGCATCAATGAACTGGGGATACATTGACAACTGCCACGCGGAGGGTATTATCCGTGCTGCCTATATTACGGACTATGCCGGTGGAATTACGGCATTGAACAAGGGCTACATCAGTAATTCTTCTGTAAAGGGCTCTATCTTGGGATATTCTCATACCGGGATGCTGGGTGGAATTGCAGGCGAAAATAAGGGCGATATTTGGAACTGCTATGCCGATGTGTATATGGAAGGTGAAAGCCATTCTGCCAAGTTGGGTGGAATTACGGCTCAAAACCAGGGCACTATTGAAATGTGCCACACGGATGGCTATATCAGTGCTGGCTCGCACTCGAACAAGATGGGTGGAATCGTGGCGATTAACTATGGTCGCGTCTTGGACACCTACAGCTCCATGCAAATCGAGAAGGATTCGTGGGGCAATTCTGCAGGTGGTATTGTCGCAAAGAATATGAGCGGCCGATACGATTATGCCAATAGAATGGGCGAGGTGAAGAACAGCTATGCTATAGCTGGAATCACGAGTGCCTACGGCATTGGCGACACGAATTATGCCATCGTAGAAAACTGCTATTACGATTCTTCCCTCATCAAGAGCCTGTTCGGTACTGGAAAAAATAAGGATGATATTCCTGCATTCAACAAGGATACTTCGACGGTTAGCTATTATGACGCACTGACGACCAAGGAAATGAAAACGGATTGGTTTGCGTGGGTGCTGAATACCCAGAATGGTGCGGCGGAAAGTTCGGAAAGATGGACCCGTTATGGAGGGTATCCTGTTTTTGCGGATGCAGAACACCAGCCAATCCGTAGGGTTGTTTTCAAAGGGGATGAACAGACATATGACATGTTTACGCGTTTCGACGGATCCGTGTCTGTTCCTACGAACATCGATGTTCCCGAGGGTTCCTATTTTGCAGGTTGGTTTACCAAGGCGGGTAAGAGAATTGCTCCGGATTCCAAATTCAATGCAGATGATTCTGTTTTCGCCAAGTTTACGGACGAACCTCCTCAAATCAAGTGGTTAGTTTGTTACTATAACGGAGATCTCTTAAAAACGAAATTGGCTTGCGATTCTGTCGAAAATGGTGGCAAGGCGGTTTATCCAGGAAAGGATCCCGAACTTGCAAAGTCGGCCGGATACACGTATACTTTCAAGGGTTGGGACCGAAAAGTTGATGCTGTGAATATGGACCAGAGTATCTATGCCATGTACGATTCTACTCGAAATATCTATCTCGTTAGGTTGTATGAATCGGTGGATTCGACGCTCTACAGGGAACTTACGGTTGAAGGGCTTGATTCGATTCCTATTTCTGAAGGTGAACGTGACAATGAATATGTTGCCGATTACTGGTACGACGATTATGGGAATAAATTCCCGATAAAGTATAATCTTTATTTGCACGTTGTTTCTGATACGGTTTTGCACCTGAAATACAAGCGTCGAAATATTATTTGGGGTTTAGAACGTGTGGCCCAGGCGGGCTTGAAAAATGTTCACGTTGAAGTGGCGGGACGCCGTGTTCTGTTGAAGTCGGAACGGAATCGTTTTGACTATTCCATTGTTGATGCCCAGGGGGTGAGGGTTTCTTTTGGAAAGGCCTTTGCTCACGATGTTGTGCTGGACATGCCCCGTTCTGGAACCTATTTTGCCAAGGTGGGTTCGGAAGTCGTACACTTCGTGGTTGAGTAGGAATTCGTCCGCTAAAATATGTTCTTATAGCTTGCTATAGATTTTATCTATAGCTTGCGCGCGTAAGGGGTTTTACTGGTGGCTTATCCTCGGTAAAATCTACGTGTTTTGCCCATTTTTTCTAAATTTTCGCATATGAGTGAATTTTTGCATAAAAACAGCGTTGGTCCCGTAGTTCCCCAGACCTTTGAAAAGGATTATGGTGAACAGGGCTTTATGTTGGAGAATGGTAAGACCCTCCCGGCGCTGACGATCCGTTACGAAACGTACGGAACCTTGAACGCGGACAAGAGCAACGTTGTCTGGGTGTGTTCCCCGTTGACGGCGGATGCCCACGTGGCAGGATACTATACCGAAAACGACAAGAAACCCGGTTGGTGGGATGCCCTGATTGGCCCCGGAAAACCGGTCGATACGGACAAGTTCTTTGTTGTCTGTAGCAACATTCTGGGCGGCTGCAAGGGCTCTACGGGCCCGGCTAGCATCAACCCCCGCACGGGCAAGCCTTACGGTAGCACTTTCCCGATGATTACCATCGGCGACATGGTGAATGCCCAGCGTGAACTCGCCAAGGGCCTCGGCATCGATCAGCTTTGCTGCGTAATCGGCGGTTCCATGGGTGGTTTCCAGGCGATGAAATGGGCCATTTACTACCCGGATCTCGTGCGTCGTTGCATTGTGATTGCAAGCTCTCCGCGATTCAGCAGCCAGGCTCTCGGTTTTGAAATCGTCGCCCGCGACGTGATTACCCAAGACCCGAATTTTAACGGTGGCGACTACTACGAATCGGCTCACCCTGATGTCGGTCTTTCGAATGCCCGCAAGCTCGCCCACATTACCTACCTCAGCGCCGTGGGCATGGAACAAAAATTCAAACGCGCCCAAGACCAAGAAAGCCGTAACCACGCCGTCACCTACAGCACACCTTTCGATTTGAACCTTCCGCTCGAAAGCTACCTGCGTTATCAGGGTGCGAAGTTCGTGGATCGTTTTGATGCAAATAGTTACTTGCACATAGCGCATGCCACCGACAGCTTTGACTTGGAAACCGAATACGGTTCTCTTGAAAACGCATTCAAGGGCGTGAAGGCGGAATTCCTGAACGTGAACCTGAGTACAGACTGGCTTTTCCCGCCGCACGAATCGCGCCGTATTACAAGCGCTCTCTTGAATGCAGGTAAAACGGTTACAAGCCTTGAGCTCGACACTCAATTTGGCCACGACGGTTTTCTTATCGAAGTCGGTGACCTCGGAAAGGCCGTAGGTCGTTTCCTCGACAGTAAAATTATCCCGACCGCGACGGATACGCAGGTGATGCCGGTATTCCACGACACCGAAGATTTCGACTTTATCGGAAGCCTTGTCAAGGAAAACAGCAAGGTGCTCGACCTCGGTTGCGGTAACGGCGAACTGCTCGACTTCTTGAACAAGAAAAAGCATGTTGAAGTTCTCGGCATCGAGCGCAACTTCAAGAGCATCATGGATTGCCTTGAAAACGACGTGCCCGTCATCCAGCGCGACCTTGACGAAAGTGGCGTCCGAGATTTCAAGGACGGAAGCTTTGATTATGCGATTATCAACCGCACCATCCAGGAAATTCGTGACCCGGTGGCCCTGCTGAACGAACTTTTGCGTGTGGCCAAGCGTGCGATTGTGACCTTCCCGAATTTCGGTCACTGGACAACCCGCGGAAGCCTGATGCTGCACGGTCGTATGCCGAAATCCAAGGAATTGCCTTACGAATGGTATGACACGCCGAACATCCGCCTCTTGACCGTAAAGGATTTCCATACCCTTTGCGACAAGGAAGGCTTGAAGATTGAGACCATCAGCTACCAGAACGAACACAAGCTCAGCAAGTTCCTGACCGCGATTGGTTTTGCAAACTTCGGCGCAGAACATGTGATTGCAATGGTGAGCAAGAAATAGTTGCAACGTCATTGCGAGGAACGCTGTGACGAAGCAATCTATTAATGAATGCAAAAGGATTGAATATGGCTATTTTATCGATGACGGGGTTTGGAAAAAGCGAGTCCATGTACCAGGGCGCAAGCTGCGTAATTGAAGTCCGCAGCGTGAACAACCGCTTTTTGGACATTTCCTGCAAGTTGCCCAAAAACCTGGCCTACCTCGAAAACAGCTTCAAGAACCAAATCAAGGACAAACTGGTCCGCGGTTCGGTTATCTTTAGCGTGACGCTCGGTGCAGGCACCGGCGGAAACATTCCCGTTTCCTACAATGAAGCTGCCATTGCGAAGTTCGTCGACATTACGCGCACTATGCAAAAGAAATTCGGTATTACGGGCGAAATCAAGCTGGAACATGTACTTGCACTCCCCGAAGTGCTGCAGTTTACCGACGCCGATGCGGACTCTGAAGCACTCGAAAAGCATTTGGCCACGGAACTCGACAAGGCGCTCGACCAGGTGAATGAGATGCGCGCCAAGGAAGGTGCCAACCTCGCTCGCGACCTCGAGGGTCGCGTGAACCACCTGAACGCAGTCCTCGACAAGATTGAAGTTCTCGATCCGCAGCGAATCGAAGTGTGGAAGGAAAAGTTCAAGGAACGCATCAATGTGCTCCTGAAGGATTCCGAAATCGACGATGTCCGTCTGCTGCAGGAAGCCTGCATCATGGCCGACAAGCTCGACATCCACGAAGAAATCACGAGATTCCGCAGCCACAACAAACTGTTCCTGAATGCCCTCAAGGAAGGCGGCGCCCAGGGCAAGAACCTTGGATTTATTCTGCAGGAAATGGGCCGCGAGGCGAATACGCTCGGTACCAAGTGCCAGAGCGCCGACATCGCTGCTCTTGCCATCGAACTCAAGAACGAAGTCGAGTGTATCCGCGAGCAATCTTTAAACATCGCATAAGGCGAGAGTCGCGGCGAAAAAAAGGGAATGGGTAATATGGGTGAAAAACTTATTCATGTGCTGACGATTGCCGGCTTTGACGGTTCGGCAGGGGCTGGCTTTATTTCGGACATCAAGACGATGGCGCATTTCGGCGTGTATGGTCAGGCAGTCTGCACCGCGCTCACGCAGCAGAACGAAGACGAATTCGTTGCGCCGGGCTGGGTCATTTGGGACCGCATCGAGGCGCAACTCGAGACGCTGTTCAAGAAGCATACCTTCAAGTATGTCAAGATCGGTCTTGTGGAAAAGGCTCGCACGCTCAAGCGTATCGTTGAATTTGTCCGTGAAAAGTCGCCAGATGCATTCATCGTGTGGGATCCGATTGCAAGTGCTAGCGCAGGCTTCCACTTTATGCGCGATGCAGAAAAGTTCCTGCCGATTATGAAGTCGATTGACCTCGTGACACCGAATCAGGATGAGTACAGCTATCTGGGGCTCGGACTTGCGGAATCCCGCGGTGAAATCCGTATGGGTCATGATTTTGCGGTGCTGCTAAAAGGCGGCCATGCTCACGGCAAGGAATCAATCGATACCTTGTGGTACAAAGATGAACAATACAAGTTCCGGAGTCCGCGGCTCCCCGGCAAGGGCAAGCATGGCACAGGCTGCGTATTGAGTTCTGCAATTCTTGCGAATGTGGCGCTCGGCAAAGATGTTCCTACCGCCTGCGAAATCGCCAAAAATTACATGAATGAATTTCTCCGGAGCGGGGAAGGCCGGCTGGGATTTGTTTGAAATTTTTTCACGGACTAACCCGCATGTTCTGCCAGGATTTATATCCTGGCTTTGCTGTTTTTTTTGTTTTTATATTCTAAGTTGGAATACAAAAATCGAGTCTATTCGTTGCGTCAAAGACGAAGAATAATCTTGCTCTGCCTGTCAAAAAGCCTGGTCTTAATTTTGAAAATTAATTTTCATTTTGCAAACTACTGTTGACAAAATGCACGGCCCAACAGGCGACCCCTTGCTTTTGGAATTAGAACATTTTATATTATAGACACCACCGTAGAAGTGTGTTGCCGGGTTTTACCTGTTTAGTGATGCTCCATAGTTAATATGTCCGTTACTTATATGAGATAGACAAAGGACAAAGCTATGGCCAGACCCATTCGTGAAACTCCTATACTCTTTGGTGAAGATGCCCGCCGTTTTCTTGCAGCAATGCAGGAACGTCGCCCCGAACCTCCAGAAGTTCGTGCCCGCCGCTTGCGGAATTACGAATTTATGAAAAAGGCTTATGAACTGGGTATACGACCTGATGGATTTGTGTGCGTAGGTGGGATATGAAACCCGTTCCAGAAATACATAACAAATAAAGCCTCGCGGGTGGAACTCTATTTATTTCGAAACTAAATACTCGTTTGGATTATCGTTTCGCTCAAATGGTCTCGGTTTATTTTTCTCGCCAGACCTTAATCAGACTGCGGTGCTTGCGGGTGGCGAGCCAGAGTGTCGGCCAAATAAGAATGAGGTCGCGGATAAGGCTGGTCCAGGCTTCGGCCTTGTCGTGAGCGGCGCCGTCTTCAAGTTCGAAACATCCGCAGGTGATGCCTAGATCGTTGCCGAGCGCCCAGCTGAGAGCGATGATGAAACTGATGAACATCCAGAAAATAGCGAACGCAGATTCGCGCACGAACGGGGTTACAATCATGGCGAGGCCAAACCAGAATTCAAACTGCGGATAGACGAGAGCAAAGAAGTTGTTCAGGTTTTCTAGGTGCAGTGCAGGGAAGAACTGGTACTGGGCCACGAGAACGGCAAACTGGTGCGGATCCTGAATCTTGTAGACGCTTGCAAAGATGAACATGCCTCCGATTCCCATGCGGAACAGTGTTTCGAGGGCGCGGATGGCAAAGTCCTTCTGCAGGCGATAGGCGGGGACGCAGAGGCCAACTGCAATAATGATTGCGGCAAGTCCTACGTGGATGTTATAGCGGTAGGCCTTGGGCCAGATTTCCATAAGCCAGTCCTGGTCGGTAAAGGTCAGGATGGATTCCGGGAACGAGATCTCGGCGACACCGACCGTGACAAGGAACGTGGCGACGATGAGCAATGCGGCAGAAATCAGAGTCTTCTTCATTACAGCACCTCGTCCGGTTTTTCCAGGATTTCCTGGCTGCCGATCCACTCAACGGAGTGCGAGTCTTCGACGCGGATGTTGTTGATGATGGCAAGGGCGATGCTGAATGCGGCAAGCCCGAGCAAGAAAATCCAGTTCAGGGATTTTAGGTATCCCTTCAGTTTGGCGGTCATCTTGGAAATCAAATCTTTCATGACCACAAGATACAAAATTTACTTGGGCTTTTACTTTTTCTTTGCCCAAAGGGCCTTTTCTCTGACAATGAACTTCGCAAATTCTTCGGGAGGGACCGGCTTGGAGAAAAAATACCCCTGAATCACGTCGCATCCCATTTTCCTCAATGTGAGTAGCTGGGATTCCGTCTCGACACCTTCTGCAATGGCCGGAACCTTGAGGAACTTGGCAATGTCAATAATCAGTTCCACCATCTTCTTGTTCTTTTCGTCCTTTTCCATGTTGCGGATGAAGGACATGTCGATTTTTAGAATGTCGATGGGGAGTGCGGTCAACATGCTCAAAGAAGAATATCCTGTTCCGAAGTCATCCATCTCGATATGGAAGCCCTTGTTGCGCATGCTTTCCAGCACTTCGATTAAACCTTGTGCATTTTCGGAATAGGCGCTTTCGGTAATCTCGATCATGTATTCGTTGGGAGAAAGTCCGTTCGTTTCCATGATGTTGCAGAGCTTGTTTTCAAGCTGCGGATCGTAGATGTCGATGCGTGACACGTTGACGGAAACGGGGACGCTCATTCCGTATTCTTCTTTCCAGCGTCGGATTTGCGCTGCGGCCTCTTTCCACACGTAGTAGTCTACCATCTGGATGAGTCCGTTGGATTCGAATAAAGGAATAAAGTCGCCTGGGTTGATAAAGCCGAGCTCGGGGTGGATCCAGCGGATAAGCGCTTCGGCGGAGCGAAGATGGGGCTTGTCGCCCTGGATGGCGTACTTGGGCTGGTAATAGACCTTGAGATGCTTTTGTGCGACGGCCTCGTGGATGTCGCGGATAAGGCGCTCTTCGCGGAGGTGCTTGTTGTGCAGTCCGCTGTTGTAGAGGGCGACAGAGGTGGCGAAGTTTCCGCTGATGCGGTCGCAGGCGGTCTTGGCGCGGTCAAACCAGGTTTCGGGTTCGACGATGCTCCTGTCCACATATTGCCATACTCCGATGCGGATACGGATGTTGTTGACGTTCGCCACTTGTTCAAGCATGTCCTGTAGGGTAGCCTGCAAATCCTGGTAGTCTTCCTGGTGAATGCAGTACATGTAGAACACGTCGGCGCCTGCGCGGCAGGCGATGGCGTTCAGCGTTGCAAGCATCTGCTGCAGGTAGTTGCCGATTTGCGAGATAATCAGGTCGCCGGTTGAACGCCCGTAGATTTCGTTGATCAGACGGAAATGCTCAATGTCAATGACGATGGCGTCGCGGTCGGCGCCCATATCGAGCGGAATGATTTGCTTGAGATACTCGAAAAAGAAATCGCGGGTGTACAGTCCCGAAAGCTTGTCGCGTTCCGTCTGCGAAATGAGGTTCTTGTTTTCGAACAGGTCAATGACGCGTGTGCAGCGGGCGAGTATGACGGAGGGCGAATTGAAAGGCTTTCTGATGAATTCGTCGGCGCCGAGGTTGAATGTCTCGTCATCGGAGCTGTGTTCGTTGGCCAGGATGATGGTCGGGATACTCTTTAGGGCTTCGTACTGGCTCCGCTGTATCAGAAAATCGTGGCAGGACATGCCGTTTATATCCTGCTCCAGCAGAATCAGCGAATAATTCGTCGGGTTTTCCGAGAGAAAGAACAGTGCGTCTTGAGCGTTTCCGACAACGGTAATATTAAAATCCACCTCCAGGATGTTCTGCAACGTCTCCTGGATTTCAGGCTGGTCCTCGATGACCATAATATTTTGTCGCGCTCGAAAAGCTTGCATAAAATACGCCTTCTATCTGACTTAAATATATGTAAATAAAGGAGATAGCGTATACGGTCTTTTGGGGTTTATTGCAAAATTCATCCAAAAAGTTTAAAAATAACTTACAGACAGAATTGTCCTGTGACTGCGGGTGGCGGTTCAATAAAAAAAGAAGCCCGGCAGAGCCGAGCTTCCCAAACGTTTCGTTTGTGTAGAAACTACCTGGAGTAGTTCTCTAATATTCGCTCAATCCCTTGTAAATACTGATGTTGTGCTTTGCCTTGTGCTTGCGGAGTGACCAAAAAGTGACCAAAATTTTTTAAAGAGGCTGAATTTCCAAAAGAAAATCCCCGGAATTCATTCCGGGGAATGGATGATATAGTTTTTAAAGTTTGAAACGTAAATCGCATGAATCGTAGATTTTGAATCGTTCTTTTTTATGGTTGATGGCTTGTTGTTTTGCTGCCGAATGTTCCCAGTGTCTGTATATTTTCAAAAACGGCCACATTGTCGAACAACTTCGAATGAATCTTGCTAAATCAAAAGATTGAAATCGTTGGGCCCCGTCAAAATGGGTGTGTATTTTGTTTTCGAGTTCGTTGAATAAGTAGTAATAACCTAGCTTTGGGTTTATTGGATCAATGTCAATTGGGTCGGCAACGCCTGTCAGTTCGCAAAACTCATCGTCTTTCGCTGGGTTAGTGTAGAATTTCATTTTGGTTCTCTTGTTCATCATAGAGTAAAAATAGAGCTGCGATTACCGTTGCTTGAAGGGCACCTTCGAGTGCGTGATTTAAGGCTTTTTTGTAATCGGCTAACGATTTTTCTAAGATTGATTTTGGAGATTCTGCCATTTTGCCGTCGATGGTAATAGTCTCTTGCATTTCGAATTCTCCATTTTCTTAATATAGAAATGTCGGTAGCCAAACCATACAAGCAAAAAAGGAATCGTGTATTGGATTTTATACCATCCAAATTTCATTTTGTGGTAATTTTCAATCACTTCTTCGCACATGCATTTTGGACACATACCGTATTTTGCAGCCGTCCTTCCGTGATTGTTGCTTAATACGAAACGACCTCCGCATTTACTGCATCCCCATTTGGCGTCTTTCTTTGCATCCATTTTATACTCCCCGGAGTGCTGCTTTGCCTTCGATTTCTTCGTTGCTCGATCTGCGTTTCCTTGCCAGGTAACGGTTGAGGTCGGATTCCCAGAATACGAGCGATTTGCCTACTTTTAGGTAAGCGAGTTCGCCTGAACTGGTGAGCTTGTAAATGGTGCTGCGATTCTTGGCCTTGATGTATTTGACAGCTGCGTCGATGTTCAGAGTCCGGTCCTTTGTTTGGACTTTGTCGAGGATTGCTTGGAGAATACGGCGTTCCATTTCAGCGAGGTCGCTTTTTGTTGCGATGTCTTCGAATCCCATGATTTTCTCCTTACATCTCCTTTTGAATGAATTCCATGCAGCGCAGAACGACTGCACCGACTTGAGCAAATTCCTTGAGCGCGTTTTTCTTGTCGCCGTGCTGGTAGGCGTTAAAAGCCTCTGCGACTTCTTCCAGCAGTACGCTTTCTGCTGTCGGTGCATGGTCTTCGTTGCGGGCCTTGATTTGCTCTTCGCAATGCGCCCAGTACATACCGGTCTTGTCGTCGACAAAGCCTTCGCAGAAATTTGTATGCTTTGCAACGGCGTGGCGGAGCTCGTTTTCGATTTCACCAAAGAACTTTTGTGTGATCAAGTAGCCGTCGATGTAGGCTTTGAATTCGCTTTCATCCTTGAAGATCATGTCTCCGACGGTTGGCATGTTGGCAAGGATTCTGCCGTCTGCCAGATGGTAGAAAGTGTAATTTCTGTAAATGTTCGTTTGTTTATTCATGGGATGCTCCTCTTTTGAAATATTCTACACCTCCAATTTTGCACTTTGCTTTGTCGAGAACGACTTCTCTTGTCGATGCCATTTCTAAAGTTCTTCTGATGTCGGCCATATCCATTTCGCAAATATCCATTTGCGTGCCGCCGATAAAATTCACTGTGTAGCCAAGTCCTTTTTGGCGTGGAACGACGGCTGCAATGGCGTCGAGATTGATGTACCTTTTTCCAAGTTTGATAAAGTTCATGGTCAATCCTTGTGCTTGATGTTGGTGATTATGGCGATTATTGAAACTGTGATAGAGAGAATTATGATTAGGTTCATTTGTTACTTCAAATGGTATTGGGTCTGTTTCAAGTTGTAAAAGAGGTGAATTGATGTCGATACAATAATCTGTAAGTGGATATCTGTTGTCCAGCCAGTATTCCTTATGGCATTTTTCGCAACAATGGAGCCAGCTAAATTTTGGTTTGCTAAAATCGCTTTTGACGTATTTGAGTATGGTTCCGCAATTATCGCACAAAGCTTCTTTGACGATGGTTTGAGCAGGGTAGTATCTTGTTTCCATTTTGTTTATCCTTAATTAAAGCCATGTTAAAGCCAGTGTCAAAACTCCAGCTGCAATCCAGTAGACGGTCATCCTGGCGTTGCCTTCGAAGGCGTAGGGAATTGCCGCGATGAATTGCAGGATCATTAGGATCGTTGGAAAAATCTTTGCGTTCATCAAATCTTTCCTTTAATCGCCAAGATGATTGCAATTGCTGTTCCGAAAAGATATCCTAGAATAAGTCCCGTCATTTCTTAAACTCCCTGATGTGTCGGATGATGCGTTTGATCTTGGTGTTGAAAAGTTGTTTGTCTCGTTGATAGAGCTCGGCGATGCGGATGCATTCCTTCTGGCAGATGTCAAGCTTCTTTTGCAGAGCCTGGTATTCTGCCATTGGGACTGTGGCGTAAAGCGGAGCCGGTTTGCAGTTTGGTAAAAGGTGATGCTTATCGATGGGCATTGGTGTTCTTGAATCGTGGAAAATTACCGTGGTCACAAGCGTAGCAGATTGTGCGCTTGCCGTCGTACTTGCAGTATTTTTTTAGGCCGCATTTTACGCAAGTGGCGTATTCGTTGTATTCAGGGTGAAATGCTGTCATTTGCGAATTCCTCCATTTGTCCGTGTCTAACCTTGTAGCGATAAGTGCTGTATTTGATCCCGTACTCTTTCTCGAATTTTTTGAGCCACTTACTCTGGTATTCTTTAGACTTGCCTGGATGCAGCTTGTGTGCGTTGCTGTGGTACCTGTGTTCGCGCTCAAGGATTTCTGCGTATTTTGCGGGGTCGTTTTCCTTGATCCATGCACGGCGTTCTTTCTGGTGCTTCGCGTTGTATCCGGGATGGTCCTTGCGCCATTTTGCAGTCCTTTCAATTTCGCGCTCGCGGTTGGCATCGTACCAGGCTTTACGAGACTTGCGCTTGATTTCCTTCTTGCCCGGCTTTGCAATCCACCGTGCGGAGCGGCGGCGTTGCGATTCGCGTCCTTTTTCGCTGTGGTCATAGCGGTAATGGCGTTCTTTCTGCTTTTCCTTGTCGCGGGCCTTTTTGCGCTGGAGCGGGTCTTTGCTGTCGAGAGACGGTTCTGCGACGGGCTTGGGCATCTGGCGCTCGATAGCCTCGTCTGCAAGCCTGGCCATCTTTTCGCGCAAGAGTTCGTTAAAGCTTTTCTTTTTCGGTCTGCCACGTTTCTTCTGTCCATTCATTACCAGTTCTCCCTGCCGCCAAGGCCTTTTTTTGTTGCCATGAAAATTTCCCGCATGGGCATCTGCATGCCGTAAGGCTTGAATCCAAGCTTACGGTAAAGGTTGTAAGCAATGTTGTTGTCAGCATTTACGTGTAGCGATACGCCGTTTGGAGACATCTCGATTGCGTGTAGCAGCAACGCTTTTGCGATTCCCTTGTTACGGTCCGGTTCGTTGACAAAAACAATGGATA
This sequence comes from Fibrobacter sp., assembly GCA_017626945.1. GTDB lineage: Bacteria > Fibrobacterota > Fibrobacteria > Fibrobacterales > Fibrobacteraceae > Fibrobacter. Next base: position 6,599 of record JAGAHT010000006.1, on the reverse strand, counting down.
CGTATTGCGAATTAAACTTGTCGTGATTTCGCGTCATAACTACCGCGCTCTTTCCATCTTCTGTGCAGTAGGTAGCACAATTCGTTTGTCTAATTTTTTCAACGAAAGCGTCATAATCTTGTGGTGTAAGAACTTCGGACTTGTGGTAATTACGATATTCATGCGTAAGGTAATTGATGGCTATGTTCTTACATTCGTTGTTGTTGAGTTCGCGGATTTTCATTTAAATATTCCTTATAGGTGTTTTAAATTTTGCCCTCCGGCGGCGGTCTTTGTGTATGTTTACGGTTTAGAAGAAGAAAGTTGAAATAATTGGTTTAACTTTCAGTTTTGCACACCATCGGGCTAAAGGGTTGCCCGCGCACGGTTGGTTTATAGGGGAGTATTTTACACATGTGTTGTGGTAAAATGCCGTGCGCGAGCTTAAGGTCTATTCGCCGTCTTCGGGTTCTTCGATGTGGGTTTCGGTTACTTCCAATCCACTTTCACGTTCTTCAGGATCCTTGTCCGGAGCGAAGCGGATTGCGTTGTAGTAATCGGTGTCAGTCGGCATTTCTTCGAGGTTTTCTTCCGGGATATGCAGCGGAGCAAGGCCGACGATCAGACGGCTGTAAAATGCGAGGTGAATGCCTGGACGTCCCTTTGAATCTTTCTTGCCGTAAAGGCGGATTGCAACAGAGTTGCTTGTATTTTGCTCCATTGCAGTGACTACCTTGTCGATGGCGTTGAGCCCGCTTGGGATAAATACGGCCCCGGTTTCGGATACGTGCTGCAGGCCTTCTGCTTTCGGCAAAATGTTTTCTACGTTCGGATAATTAAAAGTCTGATTCGGATCCAACGTGTCGAGCATTCCCTGGCCACAATTTTTGATGAAGAATTCCTTTTTCTTTGCCGAAATCAAGGCAAAACCGTTTGCGTATTCAATCGCCTGCATGTCGGCGTAGAAAGCGAGTTCTTCGATTTCCTTGTGATCCATGTGGCCGTTCAAATCGAGAATTGCGAGCCGGTGGCCGTCGCAAGCGTAAGCCAGCTGAGTCTTGAAGCTTACGAAAATTGCGGTGAGTGCGGCGCGGTTGTCCTTGACCTTGGCGGTGCACTGCTTGTTCATTGCCTTCAAGGTGTTGGCAAGAATTTCGAATTCAGTTTTTTCTTTTGCCATGGGATTATTCCTCCTCGCCTTCGTTAGTGAAATATGTATCGTCAATTTCAACAGGAATTTTGAACATTACAAGTTTTGCGATTGTCATCATGACTGATGAATGTGCGAGATTTTTGAACACGGGAATGCTTACTTCTAGCCCGTCAATTTCCATTTTTGCGTCTTCATAAGATTCTTCGTCTTTAATTGATAAGACGACGTATTTGTCTTGATGTTCTTTACTATAATCGTTGGCATGAAGCGTGAATCTGTGTGATTCTTTGGTTGTGCCGTCGGAAGTAATTTTTACCGTTACGTTGTACCATGTGTCGCGACAATCTTTCTCAGCTTCCATCGTTATTATGTCGTCGTTGTATTCAGAGTCTTTAGACATAATCTTGAATACTTTGCTCAACTTGATAGAACCATCTTGTTCGACCGGCAATTTTGTCAAGCATTCTTTCAGTTGGTTTGCACAGCATTCGACAATAGACTTGTTTGCATTTTTTTCGAATTCGGCAACAAGGGCGTCTTGAGTTTTTTCAAGGAGATTCGGAATTTCAAAATTGCCGTCTGGAATTGTTTTTTCGAGAGCTTCTTTTATCTTCTTTCTGAAAGGCGACCCGTAACTCATGTAGAATTCGTAGATTTCTTTTTCAGCAGCTTTGTGTGCTGAATCAAGGGCGATGTTGTAAAGTCGCTCCATGTCAATTTTTACGGGTGGGATTTCTAAAGTCGGGGTGATATAGATTTGTGCCATTATTCTTCCTCCTCGTTTTCGAGATTGTCTTCGTCGGATTCTTCCGCATCGTCTTCCGGGATGGCGGCTGCGGCGTTGCGTTCGAATTCTTCGCGGCTGTCCATTTCCAGGAATTCGCGGACGTCGGGCTCGACGCCATTATACCAGTTCGTGATGTGGTCGGCGACTTCGTCAAGGAAATTGTCGGCGGCATCGTGTTGGTGTTTCAGGTAGGTTTCCGTGTCGCCGTTCTCGTCTTCATATACGCGGCCCAACGCTTCCAGGATGAATGCCTTGGCGGTGTTGCTGATGTTACCGAATACGCCCTTGAGCTTGTCTGCGACAATACGTTTTTCTTCTTCGCTGGCTTCCTTGCGGACTTTTTCGCGTCGGCGGTAGTCCATGTGGTTCATTTGCCAATCCCAGGAGTCCGGGTCTTCGTTGCGGTCATCATCGTTGGCACAATCGTCTTCTTTGTCGTAACCTTCCTTGCGGAAAACGAATCCGTATTCGGCGGTTTTCTCTTGGATCCAGAACATTGGCTTCTTGCCTTCGGCGATGCAGTCCTTGTAGAACTTGGCGTCGTCTTCGTCGTCGGAATTTTCGCAGACATAGCCGTTCCATTCGTACATTGCGTCCGTCTGTTCGTCTTCTGGGACTTCGGTCATCCCTTCCTTGATAAACTTCTTGCGGAGCGATTCAACGTGCTTGGCGACCTGCTTGTTGAAGCATTCGCGGTCAAGGCAGTAGCAACAGGTGACATCGCCGAACAAGTCCGTCTGCTTGTCGCTGCGGTTCTCGCAGTTCTTGCAAGTTTTCTTGGCGTCGAACGGAGCGCGTTCCAGGAGCGGTTTTTCGTTCATGATGGCGTGCTTTAGGTCTTCGGGACTGCAGCAAGTGGCGCGGGGGAGCCACTTCTCGACGTCTTCCTGGCGGCACATGGTAAGCACTTCGGCGTGGCCCAAATTGATTTTGCCGGCTGCCAGGTATTCCATCGCCTTGCCGCCGAGTTCGGCAATGCGGCGGCGACCTTCGGCCCAGCGGGCGGTCTTGCCGAACATCGCTGCAATTTCCGTGCGGGTCTTGCCCTGGGCAAAGAGTTTCTGTACGGCGTTTGCCTCGTCCACTGCGGTCATGTTCTCGCGCACGATGTTCTCGGCTGTCGCAAGTTCGTAGGCCTTCTCATCGTCGGCCTCGATCACGATGCAGGGAATGGCGGCGAGCCCGAGTTCCTTGCAAGCCTTGAAACGGCGGGAACCTGCAATCACCTTCCAGTGTTTGTTCGGCTGGTTGCCGCGCACGACGATGGGCTGCAGGAGTCCGTTCGCCTTGATTGATGCCTTGAGGTCTTCGACGTTCTCGATGCGGGTGCGCGGGTTGTCGTCGTTCTCGTCGATACTTGCGACATTGATGATGCGCAAGTTTTCGTTGGATTTTTCCTTTTTCATTTCGATGCCTTTTTCCTTGTGGTTGTTTTCAATTCTTTCAATCAGGGCTTCGACTTCGTCGATTTCGCGCTTGCCCGGGAACGGAATACCGTGTCGGTTGCAAAACACCCTGCACGCCCTGATGCTTCGGCCTTGCGGGCATACCCCGCAGCGCATGATCTTCACGTCAATGTTGGTCCATGTCTTGAATGTCTTGTCGTACTTTCTCATGCGTGAGGGGCCCTTCGCTCTAGTCCTTTGTCAAGCTGTAGAACGCGCGGAGCCCGCGCATCTGTGCCTTGGCGTCCTCGATGGCGGAGTGCTTGAGCACGTTGCCTTCGGCGTCCTTGATTAACGGGAATAGTTTCTTTACCGTGCGGTAGTCGCACTGCATCCAGTAAATCCACGGGCAACCGTTGAAGCCGAACGCTTCGAAAAAGCGGTTGAGAATGGGAAAATCGAAATCGATTCCGCAGCTCCACACCTTGAACTTGTCGAACTTGCCGGTGCGGAAATTCTGCATGACCCACTGCTTGAAATCGGCGATTCCCTGAATAGGGTCGGTGTCGCCGCCGAAGGCTTCTTCGAAGGCTTCCTTGCCTTGCCTGTCCCACCAGCTCATCGTTTCTTCGTTGTCGAAAAGGCCCTGGGCAACCTGCGACTTGGTGTCGAATCGGCGGTAGAATTCCACCTGGTTGCCGTCCTTGTCGAACCCGAAGGCTCCGAGGCTCAGGACCTTGCAGCCGGGCTTGTTGCCGCTTGTTTCGATATCTATCATCAATTCGTTGATCATTGTGCGATTCCTTGATATTCGTTGTGTCTTGCCATGGTGAACTTGATTGCCTTGATGCTGTCGGCGTAGAGCCTGGTGTGCGACTTGGCAAGGGTTTCGCACAGTTCGGTTACACTCTTGTGTGGTTTCCCGCTGATCTCTATCCTGTCGATTTTTTCGCAAGAAACAAAGACGCTTACCACGTAGGACCCACAAAAGGTTTTGCCCTTCAGGCGTGTGACTTCCATTATTCTCTCCATTCCGGTGGGTAGCTGAGCGGTTCTGCTCCCGGGGCCCCGCTCGGCAAAAGTTTCTTGCTGAAGTTCGGGTTCGGGCGGCGGTGCACATCGTAGTTGAAGCTGAGCAGCCGCACCATCTTGCGCTTGAATTCGCTGATCTGACCGATGGTCGCGTCAGGATCACGCCTGCGGATGTACCAGTGGAACTCCTTCGCCTTGCCGACCTTGGCGCAAAGCATTTCGAGTGCACGCCAAAAGTTATGGCGCTTCACGGCTTCCTCTGCCTGCGCGTCCGTCAGCGGGCGCTGTTGTCTCTTCGGTTTCCGCATGGCGTGCTCCTAGACGGTTTCCATCGGGGTAAGGTTCTTGACGGGCTCAAACGAAAGCGACACGTGCTGCCCTGCGGACTGGCTCCAGCTCCAGCGGAATGCGTCGCGCATGGTCATGATGCCGAGGTCTTCGCCGTTTGCGCGGACAAAGAAAAGCTTTTCTTCGTTTTTCATTTTTTTTCTCCTTAGAAGGGCAAGTCTTCGTCGACTGCGGTGTTAGATTCCGGATTGGTGGCGGCAGCGCCGTCCTGTGCGGCCTGGTTCTTGTCGGTGGTGCGGTGGCCCGTGAGTTCGATGCCGGTGCAGTTCAGAGCCCCCGTCGTGCGCGGAATGCCGTCGTTGTCAGTCCAGTTGTTGATTTCCCAACGGCCAGTGACGCACACCTTGTCGCCCTTGCCCAGGTGGACCTTGCGGGCGTAATTTGCGGAGCCCCAAATGACGACCGGAATCCAGTCGGTGGGGCGGCTGCCGTCTTCGCGCTTGTAGTTGCGGTCCACGGCGATGGAAAAGCGCACGCGCTCCTTGCCGTTCGGCATGGTAGTGATTTCAGGATTGTCGCCGAGGCGGCCGACAAAAGTGCATACATTCGTTGACATAAAACTCCTATGCGGTGATTGCGTTAGAAACTTGGTTGATGATTGCCTGTGCCTCGCTCACGACGGCCTTGCGGTCGACCGGAGGGAGTATTTTCTTGCTTGCCTGGATAAGCGGTGCGTAGACTTGTGCGAGCTGCTTGAATGCGGGGAGCCTGCGCAAATCTTCGTCTTCCTTGTACGGAAGCCACGAATGCGAGATGCGCTGTTCGCACTGGAAGCCGATGTAGCGCTGCTTCATGCAGAATTCAAGGTCGGCGATGGTTGCCGCATGCGGCATCATGCCGATATCTTCGTGGTAGCGGTGGGCGTCGCGGAACAATTCCGGAAGCTTGCGCGTGCAGCACGGAATTTTGTCGATGAGCTTGACGGTCATCATCAGGTCGGCGTCGTTCAAGCGCTCGCCGCGATACTTGAACACGTCTTCCTTGACAAGGAATTCTATGACTTGCATCCTGAGCAGTTTGGAAAACTTGTTTACCTGTTCTTGGGTGTTCATTGAACGTCTCCGTTGTCAAAAATCGACTTGCTGAAAAATTCGGTGCGGGCGTCAAGGTCTTGCTGCTTGAAGCTCTTGGCGGGGTGGGCCGCGTTCTGCAGGCGGGCCTCGACGAGCTTCTGGTTACGGATTTTTTCCCAAACCCAGTTGCCCTTGCGCAGCACTGCCGCATGATTCTTGTAGCGCTTCGCCGCCTTGCCGTCGTTCTCGATGTAGGCGTCGAGAATTTCGATGGCAAGAACCAGGTCGGAACCGTAAACTTCGCGCAGGTGGTGCCCTTCGGCGTCGGTAAGCATCACATGCCTGCAAGTGCCGTAAGCCTTCTTTTCTGCGGCGGGCAAAAGACTGGTCTTGGCCTTCGTCATATCGCCTCCTTGTCGAAAATCGACTTGCTGAAGAACTCGGTGCGGTCGTCGGCGTCCATCTGCTTGAAGCTCTTCGGATTTTGCTTTGCCTTTTCGAGCCTGATGTCTACGGTCTTAGACTTCTTGAGCGCGTTGTCCACCCAGTTGTCGCGGCGCATCGTGAAGTAGTGATTGCGCTTGGCGTAATCTTCGCGCCAATATTTGGAGTCGCCCTTTTCGTCGCCCTCGGCCTTGCTCGGCAGGCTCAGGATGTAGTTTTCAAGGATGCCCACGGCACGGTCGAAGTCTTCGCCGTAATAGGAACGGAGACTGTTCGCCTGGGCGTCCGTCATGTGAACTAGACCGGATTCACCGAAGGAACGCACGGACGGCTGTGCTACTTTCGCCATCCCTCTTACGGATGAGCCGCCCGTGCGCCGGCTTTCCCTAGCCAGGCTTTGCCGAGCCTCAAGACTTGCCACGGATCCGCCGTGGCTCGGGGCTGTCTCCGCCGGGTTG
>JAGAHT010000062.1:0-36098 GCA_017626945.1 Fibrobacter sp. | reverse complement strand
GTTACATCTATCACGGTCGCGTTCAGGCTCTCGCTGAGGGAGCTCGTGAAGGCGGACTCAAATTCTAGTGAGGTACACTTTGGAACGCGAAGCTCAAGTTTCTGAATTTGAAGACAAGGTTGTACACATCAACCGTTGCGCGAAAACCGTCAAGGGCGGTCGCCGCATGTCCTTCTCCGCTCTCGTTGTCGTTGGCAACAAGAACGGCAAGGTCGGTGTCGGTCTCGGCAAGGCTAAGGAAGTTTCCGAAGCCATCCGCAAGGGCACCGAAGCCGCCCAGCGCAACATCGTTGAAGTGCAGCTCCTCGACGGCACCATCCCCCACGACATCGAAGTCAAGAGCGGCGCAACCCGCATCCTCTTGATGCCGGCTGCTCCGGGTACTGGTGTTATCGCCGGTGCCGCTGCCCGTGCCGTTCTCGAACTGGCCGGTGTGCGCAACATCCTCACCAAGATTCACGGTTCTTCCAACCCGAGCACTGTCGTGAGCGCCTGCCTCGAAGGTCTCTTGGCTCAGAAGAACAAACAGGACTGCGCCGCTCTCCGCGGTGCCAATGCCTAAGGAGTAATACACGATGAAGAAAGTTCGTATTACTTTGATTAAGGGTACTGTCCGCCGTCTCCCGATGCACCGCGCTAACGTGGCTGCTCTCGGCCTCCGTAAGATCGGACAGTCTGTTGAACACGTTTTGACCCCCAGCATCCAGGGCATGATCAATGCCGTGGCTGACATGGTGAAGGTCGAGGAGATCTAAGATGGAACTCAATACTCTCAATCCTGGCAAGGCTGCCAAGGGCAAGAGCCGCAAGCGCATTGGTCGCGGTCCGGGTTCCGGTTGGGGCACCACCGCTGGCCGTGGTCAGAAGGGTGCCGGCGCTCGTAAGAGTGCACAGGCCGGTCGCGTCGCTTTCGAAGGCGGCCAGATGCCGATCCACCGTCGCATCCCGAAGCGTGGCTTCAAGCACGCCGGTGTTGAATTCCAGATCGTTAACCTCAAGAAGCTCGCTTCTTGCAGCGTGACGGACTTCGACGCCCAGGCTCTGTTTGACCAGGGTTTCATCAAGAACATCGAACTGCCGGTCAAGGTCCTCGCTTTTGGTACCATCGACAAGGCAATCAATGTAAAGGTTAACGCCATCAGCGAAAAGGCCAAGGCCATGATCGAAGCTGCTGGCGGCAAAGTCGAGATCGTCTAATGGAAGCTCTCAAGAAAGCCCTTGATGCGTTCGCCAATGCGTTCAAGATCGAAGACCTGCGTAAGAAGCTCCTTTTTACGCTCGGTGTTCTGATCATCTATCGCCTTGGTGCACACATCACAATCCCCGGAGTGAATTCTGCCGTCTTGGCGGAGTTCTTCCGTAACTCGAATAATTTGTTCGGCCTGTATGACTCCTTCACGGGCGGTGCCTTTGCTAAGGCTACCATCTTTGCCCTGGGTATCATGCCGTACATCAGCGCGAGCATCATCATCCAGTTGATGGGCTCCGTGATTCCCGCCATCCAGATGCTTCAGAAGGAAGGTCAGGAAGGGCGCGCTAGGCTGAACCAATATACCCGTTACTTTACGGTGGCTCTCGCTGCCTTGCAGGGATGGGGCATTTCTGTGTGGCTTTCGTCCCTTAAGGTGACAACCGCTACCGGTGCCGGAGTGTCTGTCTTGGCTGATGACTTCTCCTCTGGTGCCGGAAACATCGGTTTCCGCTTACTAGCTACCCTGACCTTCACCGCTGGTACGATCTTCGTGATGTACCTTGGCGAGCAGATTACCTCGCACGGTGTGGGTAACGGTATTTCTCTTATCATCTTCGCCGGTATCGTCGGCGGCCTTCCGCGGGCTGCCCTTGCCGAATTCGAAATGTTTAAGGAAGATATCCAGCCTCTCGCCATCGAGATCTTCATTCTCGCTGTCGTGATCCTGATTATCGGCTTTATCGTATTCGTCGAGCAAGCGAACCGTCGCATTCCACTCCAAAGTCCTCGCAGGACGGTCGGTTCCAAGGTCGTGGGCGGTCAGTCCAGCTATCTGCCATTCAAGGTGAATACCGCTGGCGTGATTCCCGTGATCTTCGCAAGCTGCATCATGTTCATTCCGGCCATGATCGCTTCCTGGTTCCCGAACGTTTCCGCGATGCAGTCCTTTGCGGCTGCGTTCATCCCGGGTCACATTACCTACAGTGTGATCTTCGCTCTCCTGATTATATTCTTCACCTACTTCTACACGGCAATCCAGTACAACCCTAACGACATTGCCGAAAACCTCAAGAGAAGTGGTGGATTTATACCGGGAATCCGTCCGGGTAACGAAACTGCAAGGTACATAGACCACGTTCTCACGAGAATTTCTTTGCCTGGATCGCTTTTCCTCGCTTTAATCAGCGTTGGTCCGCTCCATCTCAAAGACGCACTCAATATGAGTTTCTATATTGGGGGCACCTCGGTACTTATCGTGGTCGGTGTGGCGCTGGATACGCTCCGTCAACTCGAAGCCCAGTTGCATACCAAGAATTATGAAGGTTTCCTCAAGCATGGCCGCATTCGCGGCAGGATGGCGTCTTAGTGGCTAAAGAAGAAGGAATACAAGTAGAAGGTGTTGTGTTGGAAGCTCTTCCCAACGCCTTCTTCCGTGTCCAGCTTGGAAATGGCCACGAGATTCTCGCTCATGTTTCAGGAAAAATGCGTCGGCATTTCATTCGAATTTTGCCGGACGACAAAGTGTTGGTAGAGATTTCCCCCTACGATCTCAATCGTGGGCGAATCACATACCGTTACAAGTAATAGGTATTTTCAAAGAAAGGTCAAACCTATGAAAATCAAAGCCTCCATCAAACCCAGATGTGAAAACTGCAAGATCATCCGCCGCAAGGGTGTATTGCGCATCATCTGTTCGAAGAACCCCCGTCACAAGCAGAAGCAGGGATAAGGAGATCGTATGGCACGTATCGCTGGTGTCGATTTACCGAAAAACAAGACCGTCGAGTACGGTCTGACGGCAATCTATGGTGTCGGTCTGTTCACCGCTAACAAGGTCTGTGCTCAGCTGGGCATCGACAAGAACAAGAAGTGTGACGACCTGACTGAAGAAGAACAAGGTAAGATTCGCCATCTCCTCGAAGACGAATACTCCGTGGAAGGTCAGCTCCGCGCAGAAATTACCTTGAACATTAAGCGTCTGCAGGATATTGGCTGCTATCGCGGCATCCGCCACCGCAAGGGCCTTCCGGTCCGCGGTCAGCGCTCCCGTACCAATGCCCGCACTCGTAAGGGTCCCAAGAAGACTGTGGCTAACAAGAAGAAGTAAGGAGATTCATCGTGGCTGAAGAAGAAATTAAGGAAACTGCTGCCGCTGCCGAAGCTCCGGTCGCTGCTGCTACAGAAGAAAAGGTCAAGAAGGGCAAGAAGCGCATTGACATCCAGGGCATCGCCTGCGTGTTCGCTTCCTTCAACAATACAATCGTTTCTATCACCGATGCTCGTGGCAACGTGGTTGCTTGGGGTTCTCCGGGTAACTCCGGTTTCAAGGGCTCCCGCAAGAGCACTCCGTTCGCTGCCCAGCTCGCCGCTGAAGTCGCTGCCCACAAGGCTTTCGACCTCGGTATGCGCAAGGTAGATGTCCGCGTCAAGGGCGCAGGTGGCGGTCGTGAATCCGCTGTCCGTGCTATCAAGAATGCGGGCCTCGAAGTTCTCTCTATTCGAGACGTGACGGGCGTTCCGCACAATGGTTGCCGTCCTAAAAAGAAGAGAAGAGTCTAATTAAAAGAGGTATCGCCAATGATGTGGAAATCACTTCAGATGCCGCGCAGCTTCCAGAAAGTGGAAACCGGCGAAGACGGTCGCTACGCCAAGTTTGTCGTAGAGGCTTTGGAACGTGGCTGGGGTATTACCCTCGGTAACGCCCTCCGTCGCTCGCTCCTTTCCTCTCTGCAGGGTGCGGCTATTGTCTCCGTGAAAATTGAAGGCGTCGATAAGGAATTTTCGACGATTCCGGGTGTGAAGGAAGATGTCACCGACATCATCCTGAATCTCAAGAGCATCCGCGTGAAGCTCCTGTCCGACCACGATGAAACCCTCCGCCTGGACATGTCCGGTGAAGGCGAAGTCACGGCCAAGGACTTCATGGACAATCCGAATGTCGCCATCTTGACTCCGGACGTCCATATCGCTACTTTGAACGGTAACGCATCGCTCTCCCTGGAAGTGAAGATTTCCAGCGGTCGCGGCTACGTCACTGCCGACGAATTGAAGGACAAGGACGCTCCGATTGGCGTTATCGCCATGGACGCCAACTTCAACCCGGTGCAGAAAGTCGCGATGCACATCAGCGATACCCGCGTTGGCCAGAAGACGGACTACAACCGTCTGGAACTGGAAATTACGACTGACGGTTCTATCGATCCTGAAGATGCTCTTGCATACGCTGCAAAGCTCCTCATGGACCACCTGGAAATCTTCATCAACTTCGAAGGCGACCTCGAAAGCCCCGAAGAACTTGAAATGGATGAAGAACGTCAGCGTATCGCCCAGCTCCTGCGCACCCGCGTGGACGATCTGGAACTCTCCGTTCGCTCCAGCAACTGCCTCCGTATGGCTAATATCCATACGATTGGCGAACTTGTGCGCAACAAGGAAAACGATATGCTTAAATACAAGAACTTCGGTCGGAAGTCCTTGGTGGAACTTAACGAGGTGTTGACCTCCATGGGCCTCTCTTTTGGCATGGACGTCGATGACTACTTGAAGGATTAAACATGAGACACGGTGTAAAAAACAAGAAATTGGGCGTGAATGCCCAGCACAAGCGTGCCATCCTCCGCGCTCTTACCACTTCTATTCTTGAGAAGGGCATGGAAGCCGAGCAGAGCAACCGCTACGTGCGCACTACTCTCCACAAGGCTAAGCTCGTCCGCAGCTGCGTGGATCGCATGATCACTTATGCAAAGAAGGGTGACCTCTCTGCACGTCGTGAAGCTTCCCGCTTCGTGATGAGCCCGAAGGCCGTTCAGGACCTGTTCGCAACGATCGGTCCGCGCTACGCTTCCCGTAACGGCGGCTACACCCGCATCATCAAGCTCGGCCCGAACCGCGCTGGTGACGCTTCCGAAATGGCTCTCGTCGGTCTCGTCGAAGACGAAATCGTCGTGAAGACTAAGAAGGCTGCCGAACCTGCCAAGTCCGAAGCTGTGAGTATGGTCGAAGGCGAAAGCAAGGCATAATTGATCTTTGCAAAAAGATTGAAAAACAGGCGCGACTTACGTCGGCCTGTTTTTTTATTGCCCCGCTAATTTTGTATTTTATAGAAACATGCGAAGTTTTATTTTATTTGTTGCCCTGTTGTGCGTATCGGTTTTTGCGGACGATGATCTGTTCCAGTCGTCGGGTGCTTTTTCCGCGAAGAAGGGCGGTATCTCGTCGCGTAGCAGCGCGGCCCTGCAGCCGTCCTTTTCGGAAGTTCCCGTGGACTCCACCTACATTCTCGGACCTGGTGATTTCCTGGACTTGATGCTCGAGGATAACTACTTGTCGCTGCAGGTGTATCCCGATGGCTCCGTCGCTATCGAGGAATGCGGCGCAGTCGTGGTGGGCGGGAAGACTCTTGCCGAGGCGCGCGAGCTGATCCTGGATCTTGCGGCCAAGCGCTACAAGCGAGACCAGTGCTTTGTGCAGCTGGCGGCTCTTAAGAAGTTCAAGGTGAACGCGATGGGCGCCATCAGTATGGTGGGCCAGCAGCTGGTGGAACCGCAGACGCGCCTGAGCTATTTCTTGCGCCAGGTGGGCGGGCTCCTTCCGACGGCCAACAAGGAAAATATTATGGTCATTCGCGACAAGGATACCCTGCATATCGACTACAGCGCCATGTACATGAAGGGTAACTTCGAGGACGACATCATGCTCAAGCAGGGTGACAAAGTCTTCGTTCCGTTCGTGGAAATTAGCGACAACGTCTCCCTGATTTTCCCTGGCTTCAGGACGAGCGTCGCCTACCAGGAAGGCCGCACCCTTCAGGAATACTTTGACCTCGCGGGCGGTGCCCGTATGCAGAACTATGGCTACAAGGCCGTGTGTGTCCGCGAACCGGGGCAGGCTCCCCGCTGGATCACGATTGCCGAGATGAAGCAGACCAAGGTTGCTCCCAATACCGAAGTCGAGTTCACGGTGCAGGACATGCTCGTGTACGTGGGCGGTGCCGTCAACTATATCGGGCGTCATCCGTACGACCCCTCGTGGCATGCGATCGACTACGTGGCCGCATCGGGTATCAACACGATTTCGGGTACCTGGAACCAGATCAGGGTCTGGCGCGGCAAGAACCCCGAGGCGCTGAAGCTGAGCGTGACCGAGGACCAGATCATGCCGGGCGACTATATCGAGATTCCCAAGAGCCATTACGAATCCTTCAAGGACTTCACCTTGTTCCTGGCTTCGCTCTTGACGGTGGTCTCCTCGGCGTTCATCATTTATGTCAACTACAACAGATAGCGTTTTATGGAAAGACAATCCTCCATCGGCTTGATCGAAATCCTCCTGAAGGCGATCAACAGCGACCTGAAGCACTTCAAGTTGTTTTCGGCCATTGTCCTGTTGCCTACGCTTGCCGTGTTTGTGGCGGTCATGTGGGTGATCAAGCCCATGTACGCGGCGACCGCGGTCGTGACGCCTCCGCCCGCCTCGCAGGCATCGCTGAGCGGCCTCAGTTCCATGATGGGCGGGATGTCCGGGATGAGTTCCCTGCTCGGGTTGACCTCGAGCGACGAGGACGCCAACGCGGTTTCCACGATTTTCAATTCCTGGGAACTCCATGACCAGGTCATCCGCGAATTCAACCTGGCGGAGCATTACGAGTTCGATGGAAAGTTCCATGCCGACCTTCTTAAGAAGTTCCGCAAGCACTTCGGCGTGGAGATGAACAAGGACGACATGTTCGCGGTTTCGATGGAGGACGAGGACTACAAGCTTGCCGCGAAGATGGTCTCCTTCATGCTCGAAAAGGCGGACTCCGCGTTCAACGCGTTCAAGACGGCGCAGGCGAAGCAGTCCAGGGAATATTTCCAGTCGAGGCTCGACAGCTGCGAACACGCGCTGGATTCGCTCCTGGAAGATTTCGTGAAGTTCCAGGTGGAAAACGATTTCTACGATCCCGAGATTCAGCTCGAGTCGACACTCAAGTACATGAGCTCGTTGCAGGCGAAGCGCGAGGAGGTGGCGATGGAGCTTGCCTTCGAGAAGGCGGACCGCGGCACGGGTAGCAAGCGCTACGACGAACTTAGCAAGCGTTACAGCAGCGTGAATACGGCCCTGCATGGCGCCCTGAACGGCAAGAACCGCAACGTGGGCATGGTCGCCCTCAAGAAGTCCCCGGGACTTGGCCTCGAATACATGCGCCGCGAGAACGAGATTCGTGTGCAGGAGGCGATGTACAAGCTGCTCCGCCAGCAGAGCGAGCAGATGAAACTTGAAGAGGCGAAGATGCTGACGAACCTCCACATTCTGGAGGCTCCCTGGGAAAACGACAAGAAGATTTACCCGCTCCGTGGCGTAACGCTCGTCTTCACCTTTGCCGTCGCCGTGCTTCTGGGCACGATCATTTGCAGCCTGCTCGTCTACTTTGAGGAGGAGGAACGCAAGGGTTCCGATGTCGCCCGCGAATGGATTGCCTTCAAGGGATTTTTCCGCAGGAAGTCCAAGGGATAGTTGATGTTCTCCTGGGTAATGGAATATCCGGAGTCGGTATTCGCCTTTGCACTGTCCCTTTTTTGTCTGGTGCAGGCGATCTGGTTCAAGAAGGATTTCTTTAGCCCCATTACCGTCTATGTCTTTTCGCAGAGTATCACTCTCGGAATTTCGTACCTGCGTCTCGACGTGGCGATGACGGATTTCAAGCCCAAGACCTGGATGATCTGGATTCTTGGGATGCTCTCGTTCTGTACGGGAAGTTTCCTGGTGAAGCTGTTCGCCAAGTCGAAACGGGTTCCCTGCGATATCGCCCAGCCTACGCCGCCGAGGAACTACAACTGGCGGCTGCATCTGGTGTTCTCGTTTCTGGCCTTTTTCGCTTTTGCCATCGGCGTTTTTGGCGTGGTGCAGATGGCCGGGAACCTGCTTGTCTTTACGCCCGATCCGGCCAAGTGGATGTCGAAGGATATCAATTACGGCTACTACGCCCTGCTGGTCAGTAGCGGCCCCCTGTCGGTGCTGCTTTTCGGGGTCGCCGCCTTCAAGAAGTTCAATGACGACAGGATTGTGCGCATTATCTCGAAGTTCATGGTGCTCTTCACGATCGCTCTCAACTTTTGCGCCTATCCGAACCGAACGGCCCTCTTCTTCAATGTGGGCTTCCTGATTATTCTGATGAACTTCTTGTACAAGCGCATTTCGCCGGTGGTGATCAGCGTCTTCCTCGTCCTTGCTATCGCGGCCTTCGTGGGTATCAGTAGCGTGCGTGCGCAGTATGGCGGCAGCGATGTCCAGGGCAAGGCCATGGAAGTGGTGATGAAGCTCCCTTACATGTACGTGGCGAACAATTACTGGAACCTGGATTATGCGGTCAATTCCCCGCCCGACAGGGAGATCCATCCGCACACCTACGGCATTGACTTTTTCCATGGAATTTTCGAGTACGCCCGCGTGAGCGGCAGCTTCAGGCAGAGTTTCCGCTGGGACGATGCGTTCAACGAGCGCGTGCAGAAGGTCTACGGGTTCAATACGGTGAACTACCTCTGGGATGTCTACAAGGACTTCTTCATGTTCGGCGTGTTCTTTTTCCCGCTGCTGTGCGGCATGGGGCTTACCCTTTTGTACCTCAAGCTGTGCGGTCCGTATTCGCCGAGGCAGGTGGCGCTCTATTCGTTCTTCATCTACTTTGTCGGCTGGTGGTTCTTTACGTCGGGCTACAAGCAGGGCATCTACTGTATCTGGGGAATGCTCGTGTTTGCCGTGACGACGGCCTGCGCCTGGAAATTGCCGAAAAAGAGATTACCAGCGGATGCGTCTGTTGTGGACAAAGTAAGCGACAAGTTGCAGGCTGAGCAACAGGTCGCCAGTGAGCGTTAGCACCGGGAGATAGGCGGACGGGAGTCGGGGTGCCCCGACAATGCAGACGGCGATGTTCAGGAGCCCACCCGCGGTAATCATGGCGCCGTAGAGCCAGGTGCGTTTTTCCTTAAGAAGTGTCGAGATCATGCCCATGCGGGTGGCCTGCAGTATGAGCGAGCAGGCGAGGATTCGCAGGCAGTGGCAGCTTGTCTCGAGCACGTCGGGGGTCCAGGGGGCTGCAAAGAAGACAAGGCGGAGTGTGTACTGCGGGAAAAGCCAGAAGGGGGTCGTCACCATGACGATAAACAGTGTGAAGGTGGCCTGGTCGCGCAGGTGGAGGATTCGGCTGTCGGTCTGGTGCAGCGTAATCAGGCTCGACGAGATGAAGTGTACCATGAGTCCCGAGGCGAGGATGACCAGCTTGTGCGAGAAGTTGTAGGCGCCCAGGAATTCGGGGGAGGCGAAGTGGGCGACCGTGTAGAGGCCCACGGGCAGGTAGGCGAAGCTTGCGAGGCTCGACAGCGCATAGGGACAGGCCGCCTTGAACATGAGCCTGAAGAAGCGGAAGGTGTGTATGCCGACCTGAAGGACCTTCAGGGTGAACGCCTGGCCGACACCGAAACCGAACGCGGGGAGTGCCGCGACGATCATGGCGCATGCGATGGAGGGAATCGTGTCGAACTTGAAGACGCACAGGGCGATTCCCATGACGGTGCAGTACGAAACCGTGTGGAGTATTTTCGAGAGCAGGAGCTTTTTCCAGAAGTGTCCGCAGATGAAGAACCAGTCAAAGAAGGCGTGCTGGAACAGGAGCCCGAGCGCAAGGATCAGTTCCCCTTCGAAGATGTCGCTGCCCCTGCGGACGGTACATGCGAAAACTGCCATCGCCAGTGCGGCAAAGGCGGTCATGGAGAGTCTGAGCTGCAGGACGTTCCTGAAGAGATTCCCCTGGGTGGCGCGTTTCCCGAAAAAGGCGAGAATTAGCGTCGCCATGCCGAAATCGGCGAGGGCGCAGAAGATGGTGTAGTCGCTCTGTAAAATTCCGAACGATCCGAATTTGACAATTCCGAGATTATTGGCGATAATATTCTGTACAAGGACGGACACCCCCTGGATGAGGATGTTGACCAGAGAAATGAAAACGCCGATTTTAATGTTCCTAAACGCTTGCAACGTGCCATAAAATAGATGTTTCCGCTTTGCATGTCTTCGAGATTTTGTATCTTTGGGTGCAAAATCGCGAGAGTGGCGGAATTGGCAGACGCACCAGACTTAGGATCTGGCACTTCGGTGTGAGGGTTCGACTCCCTCCTCTCGCATGTTTTTCATTACTCTTTTCAACCGACTCTCGGAGTTCATCATGAGCGTAGAAATCAAAGAAACAAGCGCAACCGTGCGCACCCTCGAAATCACCATCCCGCAGGCGGACCTCACTGCCCCCTTCGAAAAGAAGCTGAATCAGTACAAGAAGCAGGTCACCATGAAGGGTTTCCGTCAGGGCATGGTGCCGAAGGCTATGGTCCTCAAGCAGTTTGGCGGCGCTATCCGTCAGGAAGCCGTGGACGAAGTCGTGAACAAGCTCGTTCAGGAAGCGCTCAAGAACGCCAACATCATTCCGGTGGGCCAGATGAAGGTCGTGGATTTCAAGGACGACAAGGAAAACGACATCGCACTTAAGGTCGAAGTCGAAATGGATCCGGAAATCGACATCAAGGGCTATGCCGACACGGGCATCACCGTTCCCGATACGGCTGTGCACGAAGAAGAAGTCCAGGCCGAATACGACCGTCTGATGCAGATGTGGAGCAAGGACGAACATGTGGACCGTGCCGCCAAGAAGGGCGACGTGGTCGTGGGTAACTATCTCGAAGTGGTGATCGACGGCGAAAAGCAGGAACTCCCGGAAAACAAGGAATTCCGTAGCCTCCTCGGCCAGTCCGCTTCTCCGGGATTCGACGAAGGCCTCACCGGTGCAAATGCCGGTGAAACCAAGGAAATCAACTTCAAGTACCCGGATGACCACAAGGACGAACGCTACCGCGGCAAGACCGCCCAGTTCAAGGTGGAAGTGACCGACGTGCGCGAAATCGTTCCGCCGACCATGGACGAAGAATTCTGCAAGCAGATTGGCGTGAAGGACGTCGAGGAACTCAAGCAGAACCTCGCCGAAGGTCTCGCTAACCAGAAGCAGGACGCCGCGAAGAACAAGGCCATCAACGAAGCTCTCGACAAGATTATCGAAGCCAACCCGTTCGAAGTGCCGAAGTCCCGCGTGTACGACCTCATCAAGTGGACGCTGAACCGCAACGCCCAGAGCGAACAGGACGTGGTGGAACCGACCGAAGAACAGCTGAACGGCCTCACTCCGGAAGCTATTCGCGAAATCAAGAAGCATCGCATTCTCGACTTTATTGCAACAAAGGAAAAGATTCGTCCGAACCAGGCTGCCGTTGACGCTCGCCTGCAGGAAATGGCAAAGGCCTACCATGTGGATTTCGAAACACTGAAGGGCCACTTCCGCCAGTCCGGCCGCATCAACCAGCTGCGTGACGAACTGCGCGTCCAGATGGCTGCCGACTTTATCGTCGGTATCCGCCCGGCCGCCGAAGAAAACAAGTAAGAGGTAAACTGAATGATCATCCCTACCGTCATAGAGACCACCGGACGCGGTGAACGCGCCTACGATATCTACTCCCGTCTCCTCAAGGAACGCATTATCTTCCTGGGCACGCCGATCAACGACGAAGTGGCGAACAACGTCATGGCCCAGCTGATTTTCCTTGAATACGAGAACCCGGAAAAGGATATCACGCTGTATATCAACAGCCCGGGTGGTTACGTGTCGGCAGGGCTTGCCATTTACGATACCATGCAGCACGTGCGCCCGAATATCGCGACCATCTGCATCGGCAGTTGCGCCTCGATGGCCGCCGTGCTCCTTGCCGCGGGAACCAAGGGCAAGCGCTATGCCTTGCCGCATTCCCGCATCATGCTTCACCAGCCGTCCGGTGCCGCTACCGGTCAGTCTACGGATATCCAGATTACCGCGAAGGAAATCGTGCGTACCAAGGAAACCCTGACCGAGATCGTCGCGAAGCACACGGGCAAGTCGATTGACGAAGTCCGCGAAAAGACGGACCGCGATTTCTACATGGGTCCCGAAGAAGCCAAGGCCTTCGGTGTCATCGACGAAATCTTTGTTCCGCGTAAAGAGGGAATTTAATGTATCGTAGCGGGAAGAACCACCCGACGGTGACTTGTAGCTTTTGCGGCAAGCCCGCCGAACGCGTCGAGAAGATGATTACGGGTGCAGGCGTGCAGATCTGCAGCGACTGCATTACCATGTGTAACCGCATTATCGAGGAAGACCGTGCCCGTGCAAGGCAGGAATCTGCCGCTGCCGAGGTGTCTTCGAAACCGCTTCCGCTCCCGACCGAAATCAAGGCGCACCTGGACGAATACGTGATCGGCCAGGACCAGGCGAAGACTGCCCTTTCCGTGGCGGTGTACAACCACTACAAGCGTCTGCGTTACAAACAAGCTCACCCCGACGCGCAGGAAGTCGAGAAGTCGAACCTGCTGCTGGTGGGCCCGACGGGTTCGGGAAAGACGCTTCTGGCGCAGACGATGGCGCGTTTCCTGGACGTTCCCTTTACCATTGCCGACGCGACCGTGCTGACCGAGGCGGGCTACGTGGGCGAAGACGTGGACAGCATCATCGTTCGCCTGTTGCAGGCTGCCGACTATGACGTGGCCCGCGCTGAACGCGGCATCATCTTCATTGATGAAATTGACAAGATTGCCCGTAAGACTGCCAACCCCTCCATTACTCGCGACGTGAGTGGCGAAGGCGTGCAGCAGGGCCTTTTGAAGCTCCTGGAAGGTACCGTCGCGGCCGTTCCCCCCAAAGGTGGCCGTAAGCATCCGGAACAGCCGCTCGTGCAGGTGAACACCAAGAACATCCTGTTCATTTGCGGTGGCGCCTTCGAGACGCTCGACAAGATTATTTCCCGCCGCGTGAATACGGGCGGAATGGGCTTCGGTGCCGACATCCGCAGTGCCGAGGAAAATTCGCTCAGCGAACTTTTCAAGATGCTCGAACCCGATGACCTGATCCAGTTCGGTCTGATTCCCGAAATCGTGGGACGCTTGCCGGTCGCTGTCGCCCTCGAGGAACTCGACGAGGCTGCGCTCCTTAACATTTTGACCCAGCCGAAGAACGCTCTCGTGAAGCAGTACAAGAGCTTGTTCGAAATGGACGGGATCGAGCTCAAGTTCGAAGATGACGCCCTCAAGGAAATCGTCCGCGAGACGATGGTCCGCAAGACGGGTGCCCGCGGACTCCGCTCCGTGATGGAAAAGACCTTGCAGCGAGCGATGTTCGAGATGCCGGGATCCGGCAACAAGGAATTCGTGGTGACCGCCGAAATCGTGAAGAACGGTCTCAAGGCTCCCGACAAGAAGTCCGCCGGAAAGACTGTCGCGCTTGAAGCCAATTCTGGCGATGCAGGCGAGGCTTCCTCCCGCAAGAGCCGCAAGAAGGCTTCGTAGAGTCGAATCCAGGATTTATTCCAAGTTCGAAAAGCGAAAAGTTGCCGCAGGAAACGGCAACTTTTTTGTATATGCAAATGTCCTTTGACGCAGGAAAGGTTTTTCGCCGTTGCGCGTCGCTACGCCTGTTCGCTTTCGCTCGGCTCGTCCTGCTTGGCGAGGTGGTCCAGGTAAAGCTGCTGGGCATTGATGTCGTACATCACCACGTCGTAGAGTTCGCCGTCCTTGCCGGTGCGCGATTCCACCATGAGGCCTGCGAGCGAGCCCTTTTCGGTGGGCAGGTAGGCGACGCGGCCTTCGGGGGAGGTTTTCAGTTCGAGGTAGCCTTCGGCCACGTACCAGTCGCGGATTACCTTGTAGTAAATGCGTTCCATGTTGTCCGGGACGAGGGCGTTCAGGCGGCGTGCAATTTCGCTCACGGGAACGGGAGTGTCTTCGCTCGGGTAGTTGCCAAGCTCTTCGCCGGTCACATGGAATTTCTGCTTGGCCTTGCGGGCGGGCCTTTCTTCCCATTCGTCCTGGTTGGCCTTGCGGTTCGCGAAGCGCTCGTTAGCGATGGCGACGCATTTCTGGATGTTGTCCAGGATGTACTGCTGCGCCTGCTGCCAGCATTGCGTGTAGATGTTGTGGTGTCCGCGCAGGTCCGATTCGCCCTTCTCGAATCCGTAGGTTTCGCCTGCGGGCGTAGGGAGGTTCGCTTCCTTGCCGTCTTCGGCGACCTGTCTCGAGAGGATTCCTTCCTGCACTAGGAAATTCGCCACGTCGGCATAGAGCAGGTGGTTCATGTTGTCGGGAAGGAGTTCGTTGATGTTGCGTACCACGCGCGAAATAGAGACCGGGTAGTCGAAGAAACGGTAGCGCTTGAGCGATTCGGCGTCGATCGAAAGTTCCTGCATATGGGGCTTGGGCGCGCGCTTTGCGGGGCGGGGCGCCTTTTCGGTGACGATGGGGGCAACCTGGTCGTGGTTCAGCTGCTGTTGCAACAGGGAGGCCACGTAGGCGAGGCACTTGCTGATGCGTTCCTGCTTGCAGGAATCCCCTTCGGGCAGGATTTCGTCTGTCAGCGGGTTGATTCCGCAGGAAAGCTTGCGCAGGTACATTTCGGCACGTTCGATAATCGCATTTTCAGAGGCCATAAAAACTCCATCGTTGCAAATAGCGGTGCAAAGATAGCTTTTTTTGGATTGTCGGTCGCGTTGCCGTTTTCTATGAATAAAAAAAGGGCATCCGCCACGGTGGAACACTCGAAACTACTTCATTAAAAATGATAGCAGTGCCTCGGTGGTTTGTTTTTCGCGTCGGAGCGCGCCTAAACTGAACACCAAGAGCGACGAGCTTTGATAATACTGTTAGATCGGGCGTTAATCCGTGGGATGCCTAATCGTAATATACCCAACTTGATGCACAAAAACAAGAGTAAAAATGAAATTTTTTTTGACGGCTTTGTAAAAATCTCATCTCGTAAATATTTGTTTTCGGTAATTGGCGAATTTGTGGTTTAAAGGGCGCTTGTAGACAAATGAGCCCTATTCCACTTTGGAGTATTATTTTTCGCTGACATCGGGTTCGGCGGGGGTGCCGGCGTCCTGTTTTTCATAGTCGGGTCTTATAAATTCGGCACAGTATTCGGCGACTTTTTCGCGGAGGTTGTTGCCGCGGACCTTGCCGAGCAGCAGCTCGATATCTTCGAGCGGGGCCGCCATGAAGGCTTCGGCGCTGCGGTACTTCGAGAGAATCTTGATGCGGGTTTCGTGTCCGACGCCAGGCATCTTGAGCCATTCGACTTCGAGGTCCTTCTTGCGCTTGCTGCGTTGGTAGGTGATGGCGAATCGGTGCGCCTCGTCGCGGGCGTTCTGCAACAGCTTCAGCGCGGGGCTCGTACGGTGCAGCACGATGCTTTTGCGGTCGTCGGGGAACACGATTTCTTCGAGGCGTTTCGCGAGGCCGATGAGTGGCAAATCCTGATCGTGGCCGAGCTCTTTCAGAATCTGCATCGTGGCGTCCACCTGGCCCTTGCCGCCATCGCATACCCACAGGTCGGGCATGGGCACGCCCTCGTTTTCAAGGCGCTTAATGCGGCGGGTCATCACCTCGCGCATGCTCGCGAAGTCGTCGACTCCTTCGACGGTCTTGATGATGAACTTGCGGTAGTTGCTCTTGTCGGGGCGCCCGTTCTTGAACGCCACGAGGCTTGCCACGGTGTTGGTTCCGCTGAGGTGCGAAATGTCCACGCACTCGATGCGGAACGGAGTCTTCTTCAGTCCGAGAACCTTCTGCAGCTCGAATACACTCTGGTCGATCTCGCTGTACTTCTGGACCTCGGCGCGCATTTCCACCAGGATCATGTCGGCGTTCGCGCCGGCAAGCCTCAGGAAGCCGAGCTTTTCGCCGCGCTGGGGAACCGAGAACTGCACCTTACGCCCTGCCTGCTTGCTGAGTGCCGCCTCGAGTTCCTCCTTGTCGTCGGGGAGCGCGATGTCGGTCGCGATTTCGGCAGGAATCAGGGGCGCCTCCATGTACCACGGGAGCACCATCTGCCTGAAGATTTCCGTCTCGTCGTCTTCGAGCTTGCATTCCAACCGGTAGTGCCTGCGTCCCATGAGCACGCCCTTGCGGTACTCGAGAATCACTGCCGCGGCCATGTCGCCGTTACGCCGGAGCGTTACCACATCCAGGGACAGGTTCGGGTCGCTGGTATCGGTTTTCTGGTGCGTGCCCGTCGCCTGCAGCGCCTGGATGGCGTCGCGTTTTTTCATCGCGGTTTCAAAGTCCAGGTTCGCGCTAGCCTCTTCCATTTCGCGCTGCCATTGGTCGATCAGGTCGTCGCGCTTGCCTTCGAGCATGAGCCTCGCGTTGGCGACATCCTTGGCATATTCTTCCTGGCTGATGAGTCCTGCGCAAGGGGCGCTGCAGCGGCCGATGTGGTAGTTGAGGCAGGGGCGTACGGGGCGCTTCGCGGGCAGTTCCATGGAACATTCCCGCAACTTGAAAAGCCGCGCGCCGAGGTCTATTAGTTTGTCTATAACTCGGGAGCCCATGTAGGGGCCGTAGTACTGGCGGCCGTCCTTCTTGACCGAACGCGAAAGGGTGAGTCTCGGGAAGGGTTCCTTGACCGAGAACGCGAGGTACGGAAAGTGCTTGTCGTCTTTCAGGAGCACGTTGTACTTGGGCGTGTGCTTGCGGATCAGGTTCGCTTCGAGGATCAGTGCCTCCTGCTCGCTTTCGGTAATGATCCATTCGATGTCCCGGATGAAGGGGAGCATGAGCGTTGCCGCGCGGTGCCCGTTGTGCTCGGAGCCGTCGAAGTAGCTGCGCACGCGGTTCTTGAGCACTTTCGCCTTTCCGATGTAAATGATTTTCCCCTGGGCGTTTTTCATGATGTAAACGCCCGGCCGGTCCGGCAATTCCGTCAGCCGCCGCTGTATATGTTCATTTACAGAAATCATTTGGCTTTTATGCAAAAATTTAGTTATCTTAATAATGTAAAAGTTCCAAAATGTAAATCGGAGCAAAGATGAATTTAGAAAAAGTGAGCATGTTGTCCCAGAAAATCGAGGGTGTCCTGGGAATGGTCCGCACCCTCAAGGAAGAAAATGCAAAAATCAAGCGTGAACTGTCGCAGGCACAGGCCGTGGCCCAGGACAAGTCGCTGTTGCTGGAGGCTGCCAAGAACGACCTCGCCGACTGCAAGGCGGCCCTTGACGCCCGTGCGAACCAGGTGAACGCCCAGGACGAGATGCTGAACCAGAAGGATGCCGAACTCGCTTCGCTCAACGAGAAAATCAACGTGTTCGGTCAGCAGCTTATCGAAAAGGACGGCTGCATCGAAAGCCTGAACGCGAAGGTGCAGGAACTGAACTCCAACGCCGACCTGCTGAACGGCCAGGTGAACGAGAAGTCCGAACTCCTGAGCTCGCTCAACGCCCAGATGATCGAAAAGGATGCGACCATCGCATCGCTCATGACGCAGCTTAACGAGAAGAACAACACGATCGAGGGCCTTAACGAACAGCTGCAGGCGCAGAACGACGAAATCGCCGAGGCACAGGAAAAGTTCAACCAGCTTGTGGCGACTATCGAAAACGAGCTGGGTACCGACATCGAGCTCGACCAGGGCGACGAAATGGCGCCCGCCGCCGAGGCTGCCACCGAAACTGCGCCGACGGAAGATGAATTTACCGAAGTTCCGACAGAGGAACCGGCCGCTGCCGAAGAGCAGGTCGCCGATGAATCTGCAGAAGCGGCTGTGGAAGAACCGCAGGTGGACGAATCCGTATCGCAGGAAACCGAGGACGACGTTCCGACCATCGAAGTTCACAGTGCAGACGAAAAAGACAACGACCTGTTCGCGAGCAAGCAGGAGGGCTCGCAGACAAGTTTTTTCGGATAAGGATGCTGATGGACGATGATCCATTCGGCGTGGGAATAAAGTAATGGCTAGTATCGAACCTTTGAGATCGGTAAATGTTTCCGTAGCGCAGGAGACAATCCAGATTCGCACCGACTTGCCCGATGCGGACCTTGCGGAAATTGTAAGCAACATCGACCAGCGCTTCGCCCGTTCGGCGAAGTTCCAGATGGACAACCGCAAGCGTCTTGCGCTTCTGGCAGTGGAGCTGGTGTCGGAGAATATGGAACTGCGCAAGCAGCTCTCCCGTGCGAAGATTTACCATGACCAGATGGAAAAGGAAATCGAGAACGTGTCGCTTCTCCTGGACGAGGGAATGGACCGCATTGGCGGTGTATAGGCCCCGTTCCAGCGGAAAAAAATTTGACCCGGACTTGGTCCGGGTCTTTTAGTTTTTATGCGGCGTTCCTGGTCGGAGCGACTTGGGTATGCGCCGGTGTCGGTTCTGTGGCGAGGCTATTCGCCTTCTACGCAGCGGACGCTGAAGAGCTTTGCCTGGCAATCCACCTGGAAGAAATTGGCCGGTTCTGCAGCGTAGTCGGAATC
This sequence comes from Fibrobacter sp., assembly GCA_017626945.1. Classification (GTDB taxonomy): domain Bacteria; phylum Fibrobacterota; class Fibrobacteria; order Fibrobacterales; family Fibrobacteraceae; genus Fibrobacter. The sequence continues at coordinate 17,565 of JAGAHT010000062.1, read as the reverse complement.
GGGGTTCTTTTCCACGATGATGACTGCGGTGCTTCCGGAGCATTGGTCGACATTCATCTTGTCGCCATCTTGTTGCGCGGCCGCGGTCCAGTGGAATCCCATGCCGTCGGCATATTTGCAGTCGCTTCCCGAGCAACGTCCCGAAAAGCTCCATGGCATATTGGTTGCTTCGATTGCGGCTTGAGCCTCCGCCCTGTTAGGTAGGCGCCATCCGGTGGGACAGGCCTTTTGGGCTGCGGCGAAAGTGTAGAGACGTCCATAGGTCTTGCAGTTGGCGTCGCTGCTTTCGTAACATACGCTTCCATCGGCCGTGGCGTATGTTAGGTCCGAGGCCATCCAGTGAGTAGTGCCGATGCGGATCAGGTTGTAGACGCTCTGGTCACGCGCATCGATCATCTGTGTCTCGGTTACGGTCGGGTACACCGGTGCTTCGACAGACATGCCGATGTCGATGGTCATCGAGGAGCTGGACTTGGGCGCGGAGGCAGAGGACTTGCCTGCCCATTCCTTTTCACATTCTTCGCTCCAGCAGAAAACGCCGCTGCTGAAATAGGGGTCGGGATAATCATCCAGCTCGGACTTAATGACGACTTCTTTATGAACGGTATCGCTGGGCGAATCGGTCGACTGGTTTTCCGAAGAGGTTGGGTTGCTGGCGCCGGAATTAGAAGAATTACTAGTAGCTGCAGTCGCGGAAGAGATGGAGGAATTTGAGTTGCTGGAAGATGCCACATTGGCGGTGGGTTGGTTTGGAAGCACGATCTTTTCCAGATCGTCAGAATCCGACGAACAACCCGAAATCAAGCACACCACACCCACACATCCCAAAAATGTAGTGATCTTTTTCATGTTTGCAAATATAGTTTACATTTTAGCACTTCACTAGCAAAAAGATTTTTACTATGTTTTGCCTCACTATGACGAACGTTGAGATTTTCGATACTACCTTTGCCATTACCATTCTCGTGGTTCTGGCTCTTGTCGTGCCTACGGCTCTGTTGGTCGCAAACTGGTTCTTGCATCCGGGTAAAATCAAGGGAACTTCCATCAAGGGAACTTCCTACGAATGTGGCGTGGCCCATGTGTCCGGCACCTCGGGTGAACGTTATCCCGTCAAGTATTACATGGTCGCCATGCTGTTCCTGGTCTTTGACCTCGAAGTGGCGTTCCTCTACCCCTGGACCGTCCAGTTCTTGAAGGGCGGCTGGGACCTGCTGTTCGTGTTGCTCGGCTTCCTGGTTATCCTCGAAGCGGGCTACATCTACCTAGTCAAGAAGGGTATCCTTAACTGGACCCGCATCCAAGACTAGATTCTGAAGCTTATTCTATCTCAACTAGCGAACGCGGTCCTACGGGGTCGCGTTCGTTTTATATACATTTCTTTGTAAGAAATTAAAAAGGAGTTGAATATGACTATCGGACTGGTCGTTTCTATCGTGGCGGTCGTCTTTGTCGCCTGGTTTATCATGATGTACAACGGACTCGTGAAGCTGCGCAACAACCGCGAGAACGCCTTTGCGAATATCGACGTGCAGCTCAAGCAGCGCTATGACCTGGTGCCGCAGCTGGTGAATACGGTCAAGGGCTATGCGGGACACGAAAAGGAAACCTTGGAGAAGGTGACCGCTGCCCGTGCCGCCGCCATGAGTGCGATGACCGTCGACGAAAAGGTTGCCGCCGACAAGGCGCTGTCCGGTGCGCTCGCTGGGCTCCGCATTTCGCTCGAGGCCTACCCCGAGCTCAAGGCGAACCAGAACTTCCTGCAGTTGCAGAACGAACTCGCCGACATTGAGAACAAACTCTCTGCCGCACGCCGCTTCTTCAATTCTACGACCCGCGAACTGAATAACGCCTGCGAAGTCTTCCCGAGCAACATCGTTGCGGGAATGTTCGGATTCCGTCGCGTGCCCATGTACGAGGCCACCGAAAGCCGCGATGCGCTCAACAAGGCCCCCGAGGTGAAGTTCTAGGGTGACTGGGCGCGAGCGCCTTCAATGAAATACGTCGGTATCCAGACCCAGATTTGGCGGAACAACCGCAACAGCATCTTGCTGCTGTGCCTGTTCCCCATTATTATTCTGGTGATGGTGTTTGCAGTCATTTTATGCCTGGATTTTTTCGGCGTACTCTGCCCGATTGTCGAAGGTGGGTGCCCCGAAGGCCACGCCACATATATGAAGTACGGCATTCTGCACTGGCCCGAAGTGCGGCATAGTTTTTGGGAGGTGCTTCCTTACACATTGCAGATTGTCGGCGTGTGGTTCATTATCGCCTATTGCGCGAATACCGCCATTATACGCCATGCGACGCATGCGAAACCCCTTGAGCGCAAGGATAACCTGCGCGTCTACAACATTGTCGAGAACCTCTGCATTGCAGGCGGCATCGAGATGCCGCAGATCAACATCGTCGAAGATAACGGCCTGAACGCGTTTGCGAGCGGAATCGACATTCCCTCGTTTACAATTACGCTTACGACCGGACTTATAGACAAATTAAACGATGCGGAACTCGCCGCCGTCGTGGGGCATGAACTCACGCATATCAAGAACCGCGATACGCGACTCATGGTGGTGTGCATCGTGTTCGTTGGAATCTTTTCGACCATTCAGATGGTGTCGATGAAACTGCTTTCGGCAATGCTCCGCGGCCCCCGCAATCATTCTCGCAGCAGGCGCGGCGGGGGAAGCGGTGGCGTCATCATCATCTTTGCGCTGATTCTAGTTTTGATCTGGAGCACAATCGGCTACTTGTTCAGCTGGCTCACGCGCCTTGCCATTTCGCGTTCCCGCGAGTACGTGGCCGATGCGGGCGGCGCCGAACTCTGTGGTGACCCGTGGGCGCTCGCCTCTGCCCTGCAAAAAATTTCGGATTACCCCGGCCTCGACACCGTGCGCCGTAGCGACGTGGCGCAGCTCTACATCATCCACCCCGACGAAGAATTCGACAACGACATGAAACTCAAGGGCCTCATCGCGAAGGCGAACATCATGTTCTGCACCCACCCCGATACGCCCGAGAGAATCAGGTTGCTGAAGCAGTTTTAGATTAAATGCATACTTAAAATGCCCTCGGAAACGAGAACTTTTCGTGTAATGGGGTTTTAATTGTCTATACCAGAGCGAGTTTCGGTTCTAAGCACATAAAGCAACGTATAATTTTTCTTCATATCTTCATTTATTGTTTTCCGAACTTTTTTTGCTATATCTTCTTTTGTTATTGATGGAGAAGCGCACTCCCATGACTCTATTTCTTCATAAATTTTCACCCACATCTCTTTTTCGTTGAAGTTTTTGTTTTGGGCGGAAAACTTATTATATTCTTCTAAAACGAAATCTCTAATTCTTTCGTATTGTTTATAAACGGCGTCTTTAAATTCAAGAGAAGTCTTTTTCACCAAAATTTTTTCGTCAATATAGGCTTTGACATATTTTCGAGTGCTTTTAAAAATAAAGTAAATTGGCATTTTGCCATTCTTTTTTTCTTGTTTATCATTCCAATCTGTGGGCGTGTAATCGTCAGACTCTACTTTTGGTAGGAATTCGTCAATAACGTCACTATCTAAAAATTCTTGGTTGAAAAATTCATCTAGAACTAGACTGAAATTTGCATTTGAACCATTGTCCTCATAAGAATCTGCTTTTGATAGACGAAGTGAACCTTTGATATCTAATTCATTGAATATGCTTTCGATTTCAGAACGTTTCTCTATATTTTGTTTAGGTAGTATGTCGATTAATTTTGCTAATTTGTCTGCTACATCATACTTGGACAAATTATCAATATCACGTCGTTCTTCTATAACTCTTTTTTCTAGTTCGTCAAGAATGTCAATGGCCTTGTCTAAAGTGTTTTTTATCTCTTTGTTTTCATCTTTTTCCCATATTAGTTTTATTGCTTTTCTTGCATCACATATTCTGTAATAAGTTTCATCTTCTTGGCAATAAAAATCTCTAACAAGAATGGAAGGATGGAAAAATTCCATCACATTTTTGAAATGCTCTAATTTTGCAAGGATATCTCCTCTATCGTCAGGATCAGATTGTTCTTCTGCAAGTTTTTTTATCAAATAGCTTGTATGAAACAGATTGTAATATATGCAATCCATTAATGGCATACTTTTAGACATGGCTATATTCGCCTTGGAGTCGTTGTATACTGAAAAGTAATGATCTAGTTTTTCAATATTGATAGATCCATTTTTCAAATGTTCTAGGTCTGAAAAACTAGAATGGGGCATACCTAAAAAAGCCTTTATATCTTTGTCTAGAAGCTCATACTGATTCTTGAGTTCTTGAAGAGCCTTGTTAAAAGCTTCCTTATTCATAAAAAACCTCGTTTTTTCGCATATACCGAAATAATAGTAAATAAAAAATTGACTTTTTTCGCATATGCCGAAATAGGTGATAGGAAAAAAATATAAGCTGTTTTAGGCTGTTTAGGTCTCTTTTTTTTGTTGAGACTGGGAACTATATTGTGGATATTGAAATTAGTAATAACGCAACTTCAACATAACAATCAATCACAATAAACCAAGAGGGTTTCATTATGAGTAATCAGAATAATAGTAAAATCAAATTTCATATCGATGGGGCTTACGCCTACATCATTTGGGAGTTCCTGCTCAAGATCGGCATAATGCTCAACTGGGATAAATTGTTCCAGTACATTCTTCGTTTTCTGAGTGAAAAAAAGGGGGATTCCTCGTTGTTTATCGATAAGAGCATTTCCTCTGTCTTTATGGGGGATGCGGCTTGGAGTGACGAACATCGGAAAAAATTCCGCCATGAGTTGCTGAAAGTAGGTATAGATAGCAAGCTTAGGCCGCTGAAGATGGTTGACAACCAACGTTCTGATGGAAGTAAGGGCTATAAAGAAGATGGAATTGATGCCTTAAATATCGCTCACATTTTCTTTGATGCCTTCGTTGGTGCTGGATCCAATACGGTTCCTACGGTGCAGTATAGTTACTTGGTTCTGTTTGCCGGTGACAGCGATTTTGCTTCTACTTTTGATTTGTTGCACGCTATAGGCATTAAGATTGTTGTCGTGTATTTTGATGTTGACAAGGTTCATCGTCCTACTAGTGATCTCCTAATTAAGTCTGCAGATTATGCAATTTCTTTGGAATCGCTTCTCTATGATCGAGCAGATTCCCTTGCTCAGAGTATTTTTGAACCGGTCCATTCTGCATATCCAAGGGTGAGTTTCACGAAATCAGCTGAAATGACGAACCTTCAATTGCGGGATTCTGAAATCAGTACTGGGATTGTGAAGTTTATTGATGGAAGAACCGAAGAATGGGGCGTAATTTGTGGACCTGATGGTGACTATCACTTTTATCTTTCTGATGTTAAGCCGGGAGATTCTCTGGTTAATGGAAGTAAGGTTCGGTTCAAGGTTCTGAAACATCCTTTGCCGAATGATGGTAGTGTGTCAAGGGGTGCGACAAATGGTAGGGCGACTGATATTGTGGTTGTTTCTGCGGAGGCTGTGCAGTCTCAAATTTCGTCGGCTTCATCTGTATCCGAAAAAGAACTCAAGGAAATCGTTTCGAGTTGCAGGACTTTGGCAAATGGTTTCGCGCTTCTCTCGGAGGTAGGTGCAATCTATGCGATCAAATTCGGTAAGCCGGATCGTCCTTTAAAAGAAATTTTTGGTGATTATCCTGCAACCTTTGATTTTACCTACACTCCTGCAGCTGGGGTGAGAATTAATCCGCAACACAATTCCTTTCCAACTCTCTAAAAAGAGGAAAAGGAGACACCATGTTCCTGTTAATCTTTCTTGCTGCAATAGCATTCGTCCATGCGGCTGATATCTCGCTGGTCGAAACCTCTAATCAATTCAAGCGCATTGAATCGGAGGGTTCCGAAAAGGTCTACGAGTATTACGGCCCCTTATCCGCAATCTACGGTGGCAAAAGTAACCAATTTTTTGATGGCTCGGACACCGTACGCGTGATTTTTGAAGGCGAACTTGAAGGTGAAAAAATGGCAAACGGCTATGCCGAAATGGAGGCCGTTAATACGCGGACGATTTATCAGGGGGGTGTCGAGAACGGCGTTTTGCAAGATGAATCGGCCGAAGTCACCATAATCCATTCAGATACGTCTACTGAATTCTATAAAGGGCGATTCAATGGCTTGGATTTTGATTCGTGTATTTACACGAACACTGGTGTGAGAGAACTGTATACTGGAAGGATAATTCATGGGGCGTTCAACGACACGGATGCGGTGTTTATGGGATCTCTGTCACGCATTTATGACGGGAGTTTTGAAGACTACGCTACGGAAAGCGAATTCTTTGATTTTGAAAGTATCCCATTCAATGAAAATGACGAAGCCATATATTTTGGTCCCATGAAAGATGGCCTGGTTGCTGGAACGGGTGTTCTGATAGTTGTTCACGATGGTGACACTATATTTTATCATGGTCAATTTGAAAATGCGAAGGCTCATGGCATAGGGGATATTGCTGTCGGCAGTCTGTATTCTTATACGGGCCATTTTGCTGATGGACAGATTGCTGGGCTTGGTGAAATTTCTTCAAGTCATTTCTCGGACATGTTTACACAGAACAGTTTCATTCCCTATAAATTCGGAGAATTAAACATCAAGGGGATTTGGTCTAGACATACGGGGCTCAGTAACTATTTTCGTGCTACGAATGAAAACGGCGACACCGTCAAGCTTAGATATGATGAGGGAGAAATAAAGGAATTGGGGACGCTTCAGAAATGGGGATCCAGGATTAGCGGTTGGTGGATTGCTGAGAAGCTGGAGCAACATAATGATTTGTTTCAAAAAATCATTGCAGGAAGTGTTATTGTTGATGCGGGTTTTTGTGCGAGTTCCCTCGTAGCTCCAGTTTCTGCTCCTGTGACGGGTCCCGTTTGCGGAGTAGGTTTCTTTACCATTGCTGGGATTGAAGCTGTTGAGTTGACAATATTGTCTTTTCGGGCCATAGATAAACAATGTTATAGCGATGATTGTGTTGAATCTAGTTGGAAAGATTATGGCAAGGAGCAGCTTGTCAATGCAACTTTCTTCGCAATGCCTTTTGGTATTGGGAAAATTGGAGAAATTGTTACACCGTTTTTGAAGTTTGCTGTTGGTGCCTTAAAGGAAGGCAAGTATGCAACGGCCATTGTTGCGAGTAAAAATGCAAAGGTTGTGAAAGAACTGGAAAAAATGCCGAAAATTGTGTTTTCACGGTCTAGGGAAATTGACATTGTCAGCGACAGGTTGGCTTTCAAGCAGGCCGTTGTTGATTACACAGGAAAAAGCTTTAGGGAGGGCTTTGTGGAATTTTTCGTACGCCTGAAAAATTCTGGAAGGGAGGACCTGATCAAAAGTATTTGGAATAGTCACAAAACGTTTATCAAGGAAAGCGGTATTCGTGCAGGTGGTGTACATGAATGGCTTGAATCCGAAAATTTTGTGGATTTCCTGGTTAACCCTAAATGGGGGAAGGACGGAGTATACCTTGCCTATATGACGACCAAGATGGTTCAGAAGACGGGCAATATGGCGTTTAAAAATGGCGGTGCGCATCAGGTTTATGATGCGACGCGTGGGAGGTATGTCCCTGGTCCAAACAGCAAATCTTTCCACAATAGGCTTGGAGAAAAAATTGCCGAATGCACTAACAAGGCTTGCGTTTTTAGGGCGGTGAATGAACATGCGGAAAAATGGCTTGTGGGTGATGCCTACAAGGAATATGTGGGCATAGAACGGGCTGCCCTTCAATAAACGGTCGCGAAATATATGACTTATTCCTGTGCTTTTTTGACCTTCAGTGATATGAAACCTATCGAAATAAGATAGTAGTCATCATAGTCCAAAATTTTTATTTCGGGCAAATCACCGTAAGTGAAGGACAATCTATTTTCGGCCAAGTGAATTCCTTTTTGAGGCTTGCGAACAGCGCCATACGGATTAATGGTGTACAAAAGCTTAGTCTGTCCCTGGGGATTGTCGGCAAAAATCGAAATATTGAAATCGCCATCCTCAGGTTCTCCCGTTATGGTATAGCCTGCGATAACCATCTTGAATGAGTCCGGATAAAGGAGAGCGTTGCCAGAATCTGGTTCTTCAGGTGTGTTTGAAACGGGGCTTTCTTCCACAATTGGTTCAGATGCCTCGATTGTTTCCTTAACAGGTTTCTTTGTTTCTACCACTTCAACAGACTTCTCGTTTGCCTTGATTTCGGGGACGTCGTTTGAGGCTACGCTTTCGCTGACAATAACGGCTGTCTGTTCCGAAACCGAGGCAATCTGCTCAATATCGGATGCTGCCTCTTCCTGGATAATCTCAGCAGTCTCTTCGTTAACTTTTTCGATAGATGTTGCGTGTTCTTCAGCAGTAGTCGTTTCGGTTACAGGTTCTTTGATTTCGGGCACCTCGGTAACCTGCTCAATTTGATTAACGTTGTCCTGGAGAGGGGAGGACGTTTCCACAATTGGAACTTGGTGCTTAATAATGAAACCGTCATTTTTCCATGCCATTGACGCAAGTTTTATTGTCTGAGAATAGACATCCTTCGTATTGGCAAGAGCTTCAATCTTCTCGCCTACAGAAATGCCGTTTTTAATTCTAAAGTCTTGAGCCTCATGACGGAAGATACCGCTTTGCCTCATGTAGTTCTCTTGCATAGCCGGTTTCAAGTCTCGCCTTCTTGACAAGCGATCATATGCTTCGGCAATCTGCTCTTTGGCGAAAACAATTCGCTTAGAAATAAAAGTTCTCTGTTCAGGTTTCAGGAGGTTGAGTTTCAGAACTTTTCCATAGAATTCTTCCACATTTCCCCAATAACGGAGTTTGTCATCATCAACACTTTGCGTGGAGACATATTCAAAAAGTCTGCCGAATTGCACTAAGTCAACATAGGATAAGTCAAACCTGTTTACGGAGCCTTCAACATCATCAAAAGACCTTTTGAGAGAACTCATGCACGTTTTCAAGTCTATGCCGATTGGATGCTCGTTAACAATTCCCAGGCAGCAAATGTAGAACAGGTTGAACGCCTCGTCAGTATCCACCTTTGTATTCTTTTTGAGCGTATCAATAATTTCCTTGACAAAGGAATTGTCATTCCTCTTTGTGCCAAATTGGCACATAAGATTCACGCATTCTTGCTTGTAACCCGTATTTTTCTTTTGCAACCTATAGTATGCATTCCATACATCTGGATCAATATACAGGGCGAACAAACATGTAAGTGTATTGATGTCGATAAGGCTCTTCTTCTGCTTATTCGCGTCAAAGACTATCTTGACCGTAGAAGGGTCCATCACATCCACAATTTTGTTTCTGCGAGAGGAGTATTCTTCTCTGTAAATGTCGCAAATTGTAGCGTAATCCTTTGTGTCATTAAAGATATGCAGACTTTTCGGGAATCCTTCCCTATATGCCTTAGCTAGGTTAACCTTCTTTCGGTCTTCTGCAGATAGTTCAAATGCTTCCAATTCTGCAAGTTTATCATACAGTTTTGTATTGAAATAGAAATCAATCAGAACAGAATAATCAAAGTCAAACAGTTTCTGCTTGTCGATTGCCTTGCTAATTTTTAACACCTGATCTTGAGATAGGTTTGCGTTTATCAATGTACGCAGAATCCCGTTAAAGCACCACTGCCATGATTTGTAATCATTTTCCCAAGAAAAAATGTCGTTCTTTAAAAATGCAGCATAGTTCTTTCCCAATACGGCGCATTCGTCCAATGCGGCGACAAAAAAATCCGCAGAACTATTAGTTCTAAGATGAGTAATTAACTTAAACTGCAAGGAGTCGCGGCAATCTGGATCGGCGTCGGCATTTTTAACCATTTCTGCCAAGGCCATATCTTGCTCTTTCTCAAGTGTCAGGAACCAGCAGTGAATAGATGAAATCTTTTTACCCGCTTCATTGAACTCTTTTGCAGCTGTTTTGTAGTCGGCCTTCACATACGCAATATCGCCCTTTATTTCTAAGCATTTTTGCGCACTATCACCGTAGATTTCTATAAAACGTCGCAACGCGATGTCTAGGCGTTCTTCATCACGGTTGTCAATGCCTTCTCGTAAAAGTTGTTCGGCAAACTTTTCACGATTCTCTCCGGAAGTTTCTCCGCTCAACGAATTGGAACGGCCGCGGATAGGGAGTGCGATCTTTTCGCAAGCCCTACCGTCTTTATTCCAGGTTCCCTTGCAGTTTGTCGGAATAATCTTTTCAAGCCATTCAATTACCGGTTGTTCAGTGCCCTGATCCACCTTCAATTTATCCCAAAACGTGTCACTAGGCTCATCTAGAATAAATAACAATCTTTTGGGCCTAGTAACCGCCACGTATAAGCGATTTATGAAATATTCCATTTCAAGCAGGTGACTATCCGTATCGCTGATACCGTCGTTGAGCAGCTTAGCGAACCTGGAATTTCCTCCTTCTTTCGATGTATGGTCAAATGCACCAAAGCCAAAGACAACGACCTTGTCGTATTCAAGCCCTTTAATATCTTGGGAGCTGAATACGGGGTATTTGTATTTGCCTTCATTTCCGGGAACACAGAGATGCTCGCGTAATATGGGATTGTCTTCAATAAATTTTCCCTTATTAGAGCTTTCGCAGGGCAATATGAAACTGACATCGACATTCTTTTCGAGCCAATTCCAAAATTCTGCATTTTTCCAATCATAAAATAGGCAAGAGCCGGGCTCTTCATTCCATGGTAATTGAGGTTCAATACCATTCTTTTCGGGATTCAATTTTGCAGCACGGATTATCTGGACAGCATTGCTGAATTTCACTATGTTGGAATCAGAACGGTAGTTCATTTTCAATTCCTTGTAGTTCAAATCAACCGTAGATGCATTCTTGTCCAATACACGTGCGATTTTTTCCACAAACCCCTTTTTGGTAGCCTCCCAGGAGAAGCCCGTGGGATTGAGTGTTTGGAACGGATCGCCTGCAAATACAAATGGGATCTTATTGATATAGATTTGGCTTACCTTTCTATACAGGAATAGCGACATTTCAAGAATCGCTTCCAACTCAATACGGGTAAAGTCCTGTGATTCGTCGCAGAAAATGGCACAGAAGCGGTCATGTTCTTCAAAATACCTATTCAGCAAAGAGCCCGATTCACTTTCTTCGTCCTCATTTAGTACATATCGGACCAGGTCCTGATCGTCCCAATATTGAGATTTAGGTTTTGCCTCAAATTCTTGATCGCCTTTATCTGTAAATAGTGTTATATCGCTATACCATGGCAACCAAACCTTTTCGTAGACAAGTTTGAACATCTCCTTAGAAACGGAATAACCTGGGCTAGATTCATATTCTTCGACATCCACAAGGGCTTCGACGGAATCGCCCTTAATATAGGTGCGTATTACGTGCCAGCATATTTCTGGCGTAGTCTTGCGCATAATTTCCTGATCGTTTTTAAACCTCTTGTGCCAAAGGGTTTTGAACATCTGAAAATCGATCTTGTTATGCAATGAGAACGGATTTGATTTGTTGGTACTTGCAACTTCTAACAAGAATTCACTGAAATTCCTGAACGAAATCTCTCGGGAGGCCTTTTTTTTCTCTATGACTGCATTTTTCTTGGCCTCATCGTTTATGCTACCTATGTATTCATGGTTCTCCAAAAGTTTGTCAACGGTTTCTCGAGCCGCTGAAAGCAATTTTTCATTGTAGGTGAAATAAATTGGGCTTGCATCGTGTTCATTTTCCGATTGCAAATAATGGAAATAGTAAGACGTGAACAAGAACTGCAATATGGTGGATTTTCCACTGCCGGCGCGACCATTGATGAACAGAGGGTACTTTCTTGATTCCGAATTCAACACGCTAGACAAAATGTCCAGTTCTTCCGGAGAAAGGGCCATATTGTTCGATTTCTCGGTCTCAATATTTTCCCACAGAGAAGGATCCTTAGGATTCTGCACAACTGTTTCGGGATACGAACGTGATACGTGCTTTAGAACATTATTTTTGTCGAATGACTCAAAAACAGATTTGTATTTCGAAATAAATGCATTCGCTTCATCCTTACTTGTCTCAATCCTGCCCAAGACGAAAATCAACTCACCAGGGTTATAGTAATAGCTGAACCACCTCTGGTGCCTTGAACCGTATTCAACTTTCTGAATATCCCATCCATTTAAATCGTTCCCAACAGCATCAGTTATTGCGTTAATAACTGATTCATACAGATTATGCAAAAATGTGTTCAAAATTTCAACATTTGAATCGTCATTGAGACTAGAAACCCACTCTTTCAGTTCGTAAATAGATATGGAATTCCTGTCTTTCGCGCCTCGAAGCGTTCCATAGAGAATTTCGTTTTCGTAATCGCTTGGAGACTTCTTGGGTTTTGGGACGTTCTGCTCGTTCAGTCTTTTGCGACAGTATTCAATGCATCTTTCTTTATGATCAGATGTTTTGTAGTTGTGTTTCGCTGCAAATCCTTCAGGGTCCCTGCAGAAACAATGGGAATCACTCGGACTATTATAATCCGGATCCTTGCGAATCATTAAATCGTGAAAAACAAGGAGTTCGTGTTCGTCATTATCTATAACATTTTCCGGAATAATCTCCGAACTAGCGATAAGTCGGTACTTGTACTGGAGCTTTTTCTTTACGTAGTAGCCGTCGTTAAACGGCGTAAAACCGGTATACTGCTGCTTTTTCTCGATTCTGCTCCGCAGGGTCTTGATGCAGGTTTGAAGAACCTTGAAATCACTGCTTTGCATTTTCTTGTCAAATGCCGGTGTACTATAAACGAAAAGCATTGCTTTGTCCCTCAACTTGAAAAAATCTGTTTACAAACTACATTCTTGTCATACAAAAGTCAATAGAAAAAATACTTTTTATTGACGGGATGTAGGCGCATGCCATTTTCGGGCATGCGCCAAGTATATTCAGGGTTTGTCTTTCTAGAGCAGGCTATTAATGCCCTCAAGGATGCCAGTCGCAAGCTTGAAAGGGGCGCAAACCACATCTCCAGCAACACTGACAACTGTTTTTCCGATATCTTCGCTATTGTCAATGATTTCTTTCGTTACCGTGGTTGCAATAGCAGTTACCAAGACGGGAGCTGCGTCCACTACGATTTTCTTTGCCGCGAAAGCGGCGAGAGTTTCTATTGCCATGATAGGGATCTCCTATTTTTGTTTATTGGTTACAGGCCGTGATTCACTGTCGACATGGCGGTTTGGAGGTTGAACATGTTGACAAGAGCACCGGGGGCCCAATATTTTTGGAATTCGGCTTCATTTCTGTTATACACCCTTGCCGAAGGATGGGGTGCACAGTGGAATTTGGGTGGCAAGACGGACTTCGTTTTCAACCCGTTGGCCCATTTGTAGCCTTTGGCAGCTTCTCCGCACAAAACTACCTGCTCGGCGCCATTGAAGACAATCGAGTTGGCGGTATTTGCGCAGTGAAGGTAAGCTCCGTGTTTTCCTTGGACAAGAGGACCCTTACCTAAGAATACGTACGAAGCGTTCAAGAAAACGATTCGCTGCTTGAGAAGTTTCTCAAAGAGTACCTTGACATCTTTGCCGCGCCAGGCATGGATATCCACGCCTAACGAGCGAAAGATGACTCCTCCCGAAAGGGAACTCGCCGTTTTGGCGATGGTAGGCTTTGCAAACGGAATGCCAATGGCCTCTTCAGGATAAGGGTCTCGACCCACAATGGCCAACTTAATTGGTGTTGAGTTTCCGCGTGCATGTTCAAGTTCAATCAAGTCTAGGGTCGTTTCTAAATATTCCCATAGAGAGGCTGATTGGCTTTTGATGCTTGCGGAACCACGACAGAGCTGGCAAAAGGGATCGTGGCAAGAACCGATGATGGGGGTAATCAGGCGATTCATGATTTTAAAGGCCCTTTGCGATTTCTTTAATGACTTCGCGAACAGCGATGCTAACAATGAGTTCGAACATAAAAGAACTTCCTTTTTTTGGGGGTAGTGATTAGGTTTGAAGTGGATTAGTCCACCAGAGAGTTGATTACCAGAACGGCCAAAATCAGCACTGGATCCTCCCTAGTAAGAATAGGGTTTAAACAAAAATTGGCAGGTGATCCCACGAGTGGGATGGGAACCAAGCTCTCGGTTAGAGTATGTGGTAGTGTCCATTTTATCTTCCTTGTGGTTTAAGACAACACTCGAGATAGAGTAGCATGCGCTATCCTTTTGGCTTTATAGGGCCTTTTTCGGGCGTTATCTGATTTGTGTGATAGAAGAGTTTCTTCTTGCTCTTCGTTATATCTCAAAGATACCTTTTCTTTATCGTTTTGCGAGCGCTGAGCGTTCAAAAAGAAATTTGGAAATTTTCCCAAAAAAAGTATATATATACAGAAAAAGGAGATATAAATATGGGAATTAAAAAATTTATCGAACTAGTAGAGTTTTTAAAACAACCGAGATATGAAAAATATCTTTCCATCCCTCCAGTTCCTAGTGTAGGAATGAGAGTATTTGTGGGCACTAAAAAAATATACAAGTCAAAAGCAGATGAAAAATATGCTGCGGCATTTCAAAATAAAAGTTACCGCATGGGACTTCAAGAAAAGTATTGGTCTTTAAAAAATAAATCTCCAGAGAATGACCCTATTGAAAAAACCATCTATTATTATTTTCCGTTTACTAAAATAAAAAATCTCAAAGATGATGAAAAAGAGCAACTCGAAGAATGGAGTACTGCGTTTTGCCAATTACTCGATATAGTAAAACCGATGGAAATTATTATTGATGGAGCAAAAACACGTAACTTCTTAGTTAACGAAATTTTTGAGGATATCGCTAAAAAAATATGGGAACTAGATGACGCTTTTGATGGCAAAATCTTAAGAACTCATTTAAAAACAATTGAACCTAATTGTCAATTGGTGGGTCTTCCATTGTATCGCCCTCTTTCTGAAATTGAGAAACTAGAAAATATAATTGACGAGATGGGACATGCTATAGCTGATGTCCATGATATTTTTGAATTCGTTGAAAATGAAGTAAATGATGAAGCAGAGGCATATTTTGATAATGTCACGTATTTTGATGGTGAAACTCTTGCTGATAAACTAGAAGTCCAATATTCTTTACATCGTCTGTGGGAACAAATCAAGGAAATAAAATATCGCTTGACAGAAAACAAAGAGATTTCTAAAACTGACGAGTTGATTCTAAATGCTAGTATAATTAATGACATTATAGACTTTTTTGATTTTAAAAAAGATCTCATAGAACTCAAGGAAACCAAATATCACTTGATAGAAGACAAAAAAATTTCAAAAACCGATAAGCTGATTCTAGATGCTGATAGAATTGATGATATTTTAGAATCTTTTGATGTAAAGAAAGAACTCAAGGAACTCATATATCGACTAAAGGAAGACAACGAGAATGGCAATGAAATTTCAAAAAACGACAAGTTGATTCTAAATACCGATATAATTGATGACATTATAGATTTTTTTGATTTTAAAAAAGGAGATAATTCAACTGATGAGAATACAATGCCTTGCACTAAGGTAAATGCAGTTATTGAATGTGTAAAAAGGCTTAGAATTTTGGATTATGAAATCAAAAATGGTGAATTAAAATCTGTTTATGATAATACGGTATTATTTTATATCTTGTTAGAATGGGCACTAAACGGGAAAAAACCTGATGAGATTTTTTTGAAACTTAGCATAAAGGTCAACTATGAAAGTAGTAAACCTAAAGATGATATGACTATTGGTAATAAGGGTGACACAGTACTATCTCATGTATACGAGTATTTTGTCACTAACAAAACCATTCGAAATGCTTATAATGTGAAACGAATGAAAGAAATCTTTACGAAGGGGGATGAAGAAACTTGGAAACCCAGAAAGATTTTGGACGAAGTATCGTATGACCATATTTCTTGGCATCCGTACATTGACAAATCTAAGAAGAAAAATTGATTTTCCTCGATGGCCCATTTTAGGGCGCTATTACAAATTACTTAACATCTTGTATATTGCAAGATGTTAAGTAACGATGTTTGCGCTTACTGAGCGTTTTTCTTTTCCCGCTTGATTTGCTTTAATTGCGCGAGTCTTTCGCCGAGTTGTTTTTCCTTGCCGTAGGGCTTGGGCTGGTAAATCTCGGTGCCTTCGAGTTGCTTGGGCAAATGTTCCTGGGCGGAGTAGGCGCCGGGGCTGTCGTGGTCGTACTGGTAGTCGATTCCGTAGCCCAACTTTTCGCCGACCTTCGTGACCGAATTGCGGAAGGCGCGTGGTACAGGGAGCGTGCCTGTCTGCTTCACGATTTGGTCGGCTTTCATTCCCGCCAGTTCCACGCTGTTGCTCTTGGGGGCAAGCGACAGGTAGATCGCGAGCTCGTCGAGAGCGATCAGGCCTTCGGGAATTCCCATGAAATCGTAGGCTTCGCGGGCTGATGTGGCAAGCAGTAGCGCGTTCGGGTCGGCAAGGCCGATGTCTTCCATGCTCATGCGCATGAGTCTGCGCAGAATGAATCGCGGGTCTTCGCCGCCCTGCAGCATACGGTGCAGCCAGTAGAGGGCCGCGTCGGGGTCGCTTCCGCGCACAGACTTGTGCAAGGCCGAAATCAGGTTGTAATGTTCCTCGCCGCCCTTGTCGTAACGCAGGGGTTTCTTGTACTGGAATTCTTCGAGCAGCTTTTCGTCGATGACTTTCTTGTCGCCTAGATTCTTGCCGATCCATTCAATCTGATTCAGCAGGAATCGTGCATCTCCGTCGGACTGCGCGATGAGTTTTTCCACGACGGCGTCTTCGACTTCAACATCCTTCAGCTGAAGCCCACGCGGATGGTCGCGCAAGGCACTAAAAATCAGCGTGCGCAAGTCTTCCTTGCTTAAGGGCGCAAATAAAATCAGCTGGCAGCGGCTAAGCAAGGCGCTGTTGACCTCGAACCCCGGGTTCTCGGTGGTGGCGCCGATAAGCGTCACCGTGCCGTCTTCGACGGCACCTAACAGCGCATCCTGCTGCCCCTTGTTAAAGCGGTGGATTTCGTCGATAAAGAGGATTGTGTCCTTGAACATCGCCTTCATCTTGCGGGCATCCGCTAGGACTTCCTTGACTTCTTTCACGCCGCTCGCGACAGCCGAAAGCGCCACGAACGCCTTCTTGGTGTGCTGGCGGATCACGTGGGCGAGGCTCGTCTTTCCGCAGCCCGGCGGGCCCCAGAAAATCATGCTCGGCACGCTGTCGTTTTCGAGACTCTTGCGCAACAGGCTCTGCTCGCCCAGAATCTTGTTCTGGCCTAAAAACTCATCGAGGTTCCTGGGGCGTAATCTTTCGGCGAGCGGCTGGTCCATAATTCAAATATACTAAATGTGTGAAATCCTTCGCAGGGGAGGCCTGGCCTAATCCTGCACTGCACAAATATACACTAAAATTAGGGAGTTTGTCAACTCTATCAAAAAAAGCACCGGAAATATCCGGCGCCTTTTCATTTGATAATTTGATGAAGCTTACTTAAGCAGAATTTTCTGTGCAAGATTCACGGAGCCTGCAATGCGCACCATGTACACGCCCGCATCGAGACGGGAAAGATCCATGGCAGACG
>JAGAHT010000061.1:0-2118 GCA_017626945.1 Fibrobacter sp. | reverse complement strand
TTTTAGGAATTCAAACCCGTCCATCACGGGCATGAGCAGGTCCAGCAGGATAAGCGAGAACCGCTTGTCTTGCCTGGAGAGTGCTGCGAGGGCTTCCTTGGCGTTGTCGGCATATTCGACGTCGTAGTTCACGGAAAGGATATTACCCAGGATTTCTCGGTTTACCACTTCGTCGTCTACGATTAGGACGTGTCTCTTGACGGTAGTGATCTGGCGTAGTTTTTTCATTGGAGAAAACTCCTTTTATCCGTGAATAAATATATGTAAAAAGAAATAAAAAGGTATCGGATTGTGCGACAAAGCATTTTTTTTAGATATCTTTAAAACAGAATTACTAGAATACGAGGTCCCCATGTTCGGTCGACACCTTCCCCTGAGCGAACAGGCTTTGCAAGTTATCGAGCAGATCGGCGAAGACATGCCGGGCGGTTTTTTCATTTACAAGGCGACTGGCAACGAGGAACTGCTGTACGCGAACAAGGCCGTGTTCAAGATTTTCGGCTGCGAGACGCTTGAAGAGTTCAAGCAGCTTACGGGCTATACCTTCAAGGGGATGCTCTACCCAGACGACTACGAGAAGGTCTCCGGCTCCATTGTGGACCAGATCGAAAAGAGCCAAGGTAACCTGGACTACGTGGAATACCGAATTGTCCGCAAGGACGGTAAAATCCGCTGGCTCGACGACTACGGCCATTATGTGAACTCCGATGTGTACGGCGGGCTTTTCTACGTGTTTATTTCGGACATTACCGAAAAGCGCGTGCAGATGGAGGCGGACAAGGCTGTATTTACTGCGGTCATCGATGCGCTGAGCCGCGCGTACTATGCCGTCTGGCTCATCAACGACATCGCGACCGGGAGTTTCTCGCTATTCCGTGCCGAAACTTCCGAAGGCAGTATCCACGCAAGGCCTACCAACGAGGCCCTGGAACTGCTCACCTACGAAGACGCCAAGGCGAACTACATCAACAACTATGTTGCCCCGTTGGACAGGGAGCGCCTGGAAAAGGAACTGACGCTTGAAAACATTGTGGCGAACACCACGAGCAAGAAGGTTTTCGGCGTAGGGTTCAAGCGCATCGTCGGGAGCGAAGAACGGTACTACCGCATCGAGTTTGCGCAGGTGCAGCTCCCCAATGGCAAGACAGGAATTGTGGCGGGTTTCAAGGACGTGGACGATGACGTGCGCAAGGACCAGGAAATACAGCAGGTGCTGCGCGACGCCATCGATTCGGCAAATGCCTCCAGCAAGGCGAAAAGCGACTTCCTTTCGAGCATGAGCCACGACATCCGTACGCCCATGAACGGGATTATCGGCATGACGGCAATCGCGACTGCCCACCTGGACGACCGGGAGCGCGTGGAAGACTGCCTCAAGAAAATTTCGGAAGCCTCGAGCCACTTGCTTTCGCTCATCAACGAGGTGCTCGACATGAACAAGATCGAGTCGGGCAAGGTGGAACTGAACGAGGAGAACTTCAACCTCTCGGAACTCGTGGACACGCTGCTTGCGATGACCAAGGCGCAGCTCGAGAGCCACCACCACACCCTGAAGGTTGACATTGCGGACGTGGTTCACGAAAACGTCATCGGCGACAGCCACCGCATCCAGCAGGTATTCGTGAACCTGATGAGCAATGCCATCAAGTACACTCCCGATGGCGGGACCATCTCGCTCACGGTGGCGGAAAGGCCCACCAACGCCCATGGTGTCGCCTGCTACGAATTTGTCTTTGAAGACAACGGCATCGGCATGACGGAGGAATTCCAGAAGCACCTGTTCGAACCGTTCACGCGTGCAAACGACAAGAAGACTGCCGCCATACAGGGAACGGGACTCGGCATGACCATTTCGCAGAGCCTCGTGCGCATGATGGGTGGCGACATCCAGGTGAAAAGCAGGCCCGGAGAGGGATCGCGGTTTGCCGTCACCATCTACCTCAAGTTTTTGGACGTGCAGAATGCGGAAGCCCACAAGGAAGACCCGCTCAAGAATCTGGAAGACCTCAAGTTCGAGGGCAAGCGCATCTTGCTGGTGGAAGACCACCCGGTCAATGCGGAAATTGCGAAGAACGTGCTGCAGATGACGGGGCTCGAAATAGAATGGGTCATGGATGG
>JAGAHT010000060.1:0-244771 GCA_017626945.1 Fibrobacter sp. | reverse complement strand
CAGGAACTGAGGGAATATATCAGATACTACAACAACGACCGGATAAAGCTACGCTTAAACGGAATGAGTCCGGTACAATACCGGACTCATAACTCAGTTTTATCCTAACTTTAAACTGTCCAACTTTTTGGGTTCAGTTCAAAGTTGGAAACGACTTTCGGGGTTTTATTATTTTTGGAATTGTGGATAATGTACGCTTCAGATTACTTTCGCTTTGTATGCTGCTGACCGCTTTATTTTGCGGGGCGTGCTCAAATTCTGTTTCGGAAATCGGCGCAGAGCGAGATGATTCAAGCTCCGCGGAAGTTTCCCCTGCAGAGGATGCCCCCGTACAGGTGAAGGTCGTTGCGGATTCCGTTCATGAGGGGATGTTGCGTGTGCAGCCAATGGGTGCATCCGTTTTCCTCGGCAGCGATGACGAACGGGCAAAAGCCTCCGAAAAGCCGCGGATGAAGGTGACCCTGGATTACGATTTTTCGCTGGGCGTTCATGAGTTTAGCTGCGCCGATTATGAGTTGGCGTCTCAAATGGATGATGGCTTGCGCGCAGATCTAGAATGTGTTGCGGGAAACGTGCCCAAGGTCAATGTATCGTATTACGATGCGGTTCTTATCGCAAATGCCTATGGAAAGGCGAAGGGTTTTGATACCGCCTATACTTACTTGAATCGACTGCTCAATCAGAATGGAAAGTGCGCCTATTTGGAGGGATTGACTTTTCACCCAGAAGTTGAGGGATTCCGCTTGCCGACAGAGGCCGAATGGGTCTTGGCGGCAACTGAGGCCTGGAATCCAGAGCAAAGCTGGAATGCCGCGAATTCCGGTATCGTTCGGCGTGAAATCTGCGATTTTGTGGACTCCGTTGGTTTTTGCGACCTAGCGGGGAATGTGCTGGAATTGACGAATGACTGGCTCGGAAATTTACGGGATACCGCCGTGACGAATTATGCGGGGGCTCCGGTTGGAAATTCGCTGCTAGAAAAAGTTGTCAAGGGCGGGTCTATCATTCAGCCGGCTAGCGATATGACTTTATATAGTCGGGGTGATGTCTATACGGTGTCGGCGTCGACGACAACGGGGTATATGGGATTTCGTCTGGCGTTTGGAGCGATTCCCCATGCGTCGTGGATGGCGTCGAACGGCCGCGCCGTTGGTGACTTGGCCGTGGTCAAGGCTTCTTCTGCAGATGTCCGCCAGAAAGTCGGAACGACCCGAGTCAAGCTTGCTTTCAGGAACGACCAGACGGGTAATCTCGCTTTTGTAGATTACAAGGATGGCCGCGTGAATGTGGCTGAAATTTTCGATACCTTGCCCGTGTTCCATCCGGAAATTTCTCCGGACGGGATGAAGGTTGCCTTCTGTACGGGAATCGAGGGCGTGTCGGGAAAGTCCGCTCTTTATGTGCGCAACCTAGATGCCGATGGAAGCGGCCTGGTAAAGCTTGACGTTGAAAGTGCTGCCATTCCGCGCTGGTATGTGAATGCATCGGGGGATACATCGATTGTCTACGTGGATGATGCGGGAGACAATAGTGACGATGCGGCTTTCTTTACGAAAGCGACCTGGAGTGTGCCTTTTTCGCAGGGGCAATTCGGTAAACCGAAAAAGATTCTCTCCGGGGCTTACCATGGCGGCGTTTCTCGCGAGGGGCATAGCGACGGCATCCATCGCGCCGTGTCAGGTTCCAAGCGGCTTCGCGTGAATGTGGATGGAAAGGATAATGTCTGGCTTGATGGCGCGCAGGCCTGTAACGCCTCTCTTTCTGGCGACGGCTCCGACAGGACATTGTTCCTTGATTTTGGTAGTGCTGCTGGTAGGAATTTTGCGGGTAAGAAATATGCGACGCACGAGCGCCTGATTGTCGCTGACAGCAGCGGAAAACTAGTGCGTGCGATTCCTGCGCCTGACGGCTATACTTTTGATCATTCCGAGTGGGCGGACCGCGAAGATTTGGCGGTGGTCACCATCGTCAATTCTGCAGGTGCACATCGGAAGATTGCGTTGGTGGATGTAGGCGATTCCAGCATTGTCGATCTTGTCGAAGGTGAAGAATTGTGGCATCCGTGTCTATGGGCGATGTCGAAGAGTGTGGCGGGGGATCTTGAGCTGGATAGTGCAGGCGTGTATCGCGATGCCGTATACCAGGAAGGCGAAAAGGCGATGTCAGTGAAGATGCGCATGTTCTGGGACAATAAGGATTCCTTTGAGTTGATTGCGTTAGGAAGCTCCAGGACCGAAAGGGGAGTTGACCCTCTGCAGTTCTCGATGCCCTCGTTTAATTTTGGCTCTGTGGGTGGCGACTTGTGGGCTGAACTTTATATGGCGAACAACTATGTCTTACCCCATGCAACGAATCTCAAGTACCTCGTCATCGAGATTTCTCCTGACTTGATGAGTAATAGCCGCAGCGCGAGAATGTTTACTTTGTTTGAACAGGCTCCGGGTTATATTTATGACCGTAACCATCAATTTTGGAAGGATAGCGTTCCTGCAGAATTTATTCGTATCGTTGACGAGAACAATCGTTATACTGTAGAAGATTCTTTGGAATATGTGAATACGTTAGGTTTGCTGAAACTTGAGTCGCTTGGCTGGGGTGGCGAACCTCAGATAATGCGCGATACGATTATGCCGCTGCTGGAAGAAAGGATTTACAAGAAGGCTGTAGACAGCCTGACGACCTTTATCGATACGACGCAAAACAAGGGCTTTAAGGTTATTGGATTAGTTTATCCGCAATCACCGCAGTATGCGTCTACAGGAAGCTTTGGCCGTCATGGAACCCAGAGGAACCTCGCGAAGCAGACTCTTGACTATTTCGATTCCCTGTCCAGGGAGTATCCCCATTTTATTCTGGTGGACGAAAATAAGTTTGGCGCGCACGACTATACGGACTCGATGGCCTACGATTTCGACCACTTGAGTGCCTTGGGGGCGGAGCGCCTGTCGGCCCGACTGGATTCCCTGCTGAAAAATAGCCCTTGATTTATGCAAATCGGCACTTTTAGATAGTGTGCGATTCGTCACTCTTTGCTATCTTTATGGCGAAAAAGGGCGCAGGGAAGTCCCCTGCGTTTGAATTTCGTCGTTTAACAAGCAATCGACCTGCGGGCTGCCTGTTCGGGTTTCGTTCGCCGGGTCAAAAAACAATGAAGGATATATGGCAAATCGTGTTGTAATCGGTTCCCAATGGGGTGACGAAGGCAAGGCCAAGGTTGTTGATTTTCTGACTCTGGACGCAGACTACATCGTGCGTTTCCAGGGCGGCGCAAATGCCGGCCATACCGTGGAAGTGGGCGACAAGAAGTTCGTGTTCCACCTGATTCCCTCGGGCATTATGCACGACGACAAGATTTGCGTGATCGGTAACGGCGTTGTGCTCGATCCGGTGCAGACTCTTGCCGAAATCGCTGACCTCCACACCAAGGGAATTAACCCGGAAGGTCGCCTGTTCATTGCCGACAACGCACACGTGGTGCTCCCGTACCATTCTACCCTCGACAAGGCCAAGGAAAAGAAGGCTGGCAAGGGCGCTATCGGCACGACGGGCCGCGGCATTGGCCCCTGCTACAGCGACAAGGTGAACCGTATCGGCGTCCGCGTGGGTGATCTCATGGACGAACGCGAACTTCGCCCCCGCGTCGAAGCGATGGCCAAGGTCCACAACGAAGAATTTAAGGTGATGTACGATGTTCCCGAAATCGATCCGGAACAGGTCATCAAGGACTACCTCGAACTCGGCCAGAAGATCAAGCCGTTCGTGCGCGACGTGAGCGCTATGCTCTATGCTGCCGTGAAGGCTGGCAAGCGCCTGGTGTTCGAAGGTGCCCAGGGTACCATCCTCGACATCGACCAGGGTACTTACCCGTTCGTGACCTCCAGCAACACGGTTGCAGGCTATGCAAGCTGCGGCGCTGGCATTGGCCCCACGGCTATCGACCAGGTTGTCGGTGTCGTCAAGGCTTACACGACCCGCGTGGGTAACGGTCCGTTCCCGACCGAACTTCTGGACGAAACGGGCGACACGCTCCGCAAGATTGGTAACGAATACGGTGCAACGACCGGTCGTAACCGCCGCTGCGGTTGGTTCGACGCTCCGGTGGTCCGCAAGGCTGCCGTGGTGAACGGCCTGACTCACCTCGCCATCACCAAGCTCGACGTGCTTGATACCTTCGATACCATCAAGATTTGCACTCACTACGAATGCGACGGCGAAAAGATCGAGAACTTCCCGAACCAGCTTTCCAAGGTCGGTCGTTGCGTGCCGGTCTACGAAGAAATGCCGGGCTGGAAGTGCGATACCACCAAGTGCCGCAAGCTCGAAGAACTGCCGGAAAATGCCCGTAAGTACCTGAACCGCATGGCGGAACTCGTGGGCGTGAAGATCGGCATGATCTCGATCGGTGCAAAGCGTGACCAGAGCATTATCGTGGATTTGGACTAGGATCTAACGAAGGAGAAGGATATGGACAACGATGTATGTGGACTCTTGAAAGGGGTTGACCTTTTCTCTGAATTGACGGAAGAACAACTTGGCTTGCTGGCCAATTTGGTTGTTGTCCAGGACTTCAACCGCGACGAAACTGTGGTGCTCGAAGGCGACTGCTCGATGAAGGCGCTGTACCTGATTGCATCGGGGACGGTGCAGGTCTATATGACCGGTGTCGATGGGCGCGAGACGATCCTCAGTTTCTTGGAACGCGGCGACTTCTTTGGTGAAATGTCGCTCATCGACGGCGAACCGAGGTCTGCCTCGGTGCGCACCGTCACCGATGCGCAGCTGATGATCATTCACCGCGAACCGTTCCTGACGCTTATTCGCCAGACGCCTGAAATTGCGATGTCTCTTTTGTCCGAAATGAGCAAGAGACTGCGTAAGGCGAACAAGCAGATCGGTTCCTTGTCGACGATGTCGGTGAGTGGCCGCGTGGCGGGTACTCTCCTGAACCTGATGGAAGAACGCGGTATGCGTATCCATACGGACAACGGCCAGATGGTGACGGTGATTCACAACCGCCCGACCCAGCAGCAGTTGGCCGATATGTCGGGTACGACTCGCGAAACGGTGAGCCGCATCTGTTCTCTGCTGGTGAAGGCAAACGCAATCGCCATGACCGGCAAGGATATCGTGATCTTCGACGAAAGCGCCCTGCAGGAGAAAGCTACTAAAGGATAGGTGAATTCGGAGTTCGGATTTCGGAATTCAGAATTGGTTATGGATAAAGTAAAAAGTATTTTGAACAAAGTTCTGACGTGGTTCAAGACGGCTCCAGTTGTGAAGGCCGCTGGCATTTGGATTGTTCTTTTGATTGTGCTTGCCTTTGCCGTCGACAAGTTAGTGATGCCGATTTTTTCGGGTCATTTCGCCTCAACAGGTGAGGTGCCGAACCTTGAAGGCATGTCGCAGGAAGCTGCGGAAAAGGCCTTGGACTCGGCTGGCTTCAAGTACGAATGGCTCGAAGAAGGCCGCTACAGCGCGCAGATTCCGGAAGGCCTCGTGCTGGTGCAGATGCCTGCTGCCGGACGCACCGCAAAGCTCGGGCGTACCGTCAAGCTGACCAAGAGTATGGGACTTCGCGAAGTGGAAATTCCTGATCTTCGTGGCAAGAGCCAGAAGCAGGCCTCGATTTCCTTGAGCCGCGCGGGCCTCGTGCAGGGCGCGATTGTGAAGGGCGCCCACCAGAGCATTCCTCGCGGAGTCGTGATTCGTACGATCCCATTTGCAGGACAGAAGGTCCGCGTGGGCGATACGGTGAAGGTTGTTATTTCGGCGGGTGCAACGCAGGGCAAGACTCTGCTCCCCGATTTTAGCGGCGAGCTCATCGACAACGTTTATTCTAAAGTTGAAAACCTCGGCTTCAAGGTCGGCAAGATCAAGCGCAAGAAAGATGAAGAAGGCCGTCAGCCGGGTACGGTTATCGAGACGATGCCGAAGCATGGCGACTATCTGCCGCCCGATTCCAAGATTGACTTTGTGATCGCGGACTAGGATTGATGATGAAATCCCGTTTCCTTTCGCTTGCGGTTGTGGTAGCGCTTTCGGTGATGGCGCTGTCGTTTGGCGGTTGCGCCTCGTCTGCGAAAAAAAGCGAAACCCTGACGGCCGATGATTCCGTTGCAATCGCGAAAGCGGTGAATGCGAAACTTGATTCCATCAAGAAGGTTTCCGCCGAAGAACCTGCGTTGCCGCAGAATATCGATGCGGCTCATGAATCGTTTATCCGCGCTCAGGAAATGGAACTGCGTGGCGAACGCGCCCTCGCGAACGTGTTTTGGCAGCATGCCGCGGAATCTGATCCGAATAGCCGATACCTGGCTTTTAAGCTTGCCGAGATTATGGCGGCGCAGGGTGCGGATTCTGTTGCCCTGTTGCAGGCCCAGCGCGCCAATCGCCTGAAGGGTCGCCCGACGGCATTCCAGCTCGGCTTGCTCGCTCATTTGTATGTGAAGGATGGCCGCGCCGATTCCGCCCGCAAGTATTTCAATGCGGCGCTCGATACCTCCCGCTATCAGGACATGACGCTCCTGTATGACTACAGCCTCTTCTTGGAAGCGGTGCAGGACGGTAAGGAACTCGTGCGCATCTATGACCTGCTTCTGCCGCAGGTAAATTATATGCCGACGCTTTTCCAGCGCCAGCTGAAACTGCTGCTGGACCAGCATAAGGATTCTGCAGTTGTAGAACTTTTTGCGAAGGGCCACGAGGCGACCGGCGACAAGAAGATGCTTTTGCAGATGGTGCAGGGGCTTGTGTTCCAGAAGCGCCTGAAGGAAGTCCGTGCGGTTGTCGATACGCTTACGGAATCTACGCCCGATGACGAATCGATGGTGGTGCTCCTGATGAGTACTCTCGCCGAGACGGACCGCAAGGCCGCCTATGAGCTGCTGAAGAAAAAGTACATCGAAGATGGCGTGCGTACTCCGCTACTTGCTAATTTCCTGGGACATTACGAGTATCTGTTTGGCGGCCTGGACAGCGCGAAGGTCCATTTAAAGTATGCCGCCGAGAATATTGTAGACCAGCGCGTCTATGTGACGAGTGCCTACCATACGCTTTCGGCGATTGCCTTCAAGGAAAACAAGCCGAAGGAAGCCGTGCGTTATGCCGAGAAGGCGGACTCCGTAGCGCTCGGTGGCGACAAGGCCCAGCTGGCCTTGACTTATGGCACTGCGGCAATGTACGGCAAGGCCTACAAGATGCTAGATTCGCTGATTGCCGTGTGGGATAAGTGGACTCCGATGGAAGGCATTGCCGATTCTGCCTCGATGAAACGCATGGCCCATGACGTGGAACGCAACCGTCGCCAGTTCCGTAGCGTGTACGCTCGGATTTTGTGCGTGGAAGCGCAGGAAATTTGGCAGAAGGATATTGGTGATTCCGCAAGGGTCAAGAAGTCGCTTGCCTTGCGTGAACGTGCGGACGTGTTTTATCGTGACTTGGCTGCGAAGGATTCTGCGGATCTCGGAATTCGCGTGCTGATGGCGATGAACCTGGAACGTATGGACCGCTACGACGAAGCCTTCGCGATGTTCGACTATATTCTGGGATTTGCGGAGCCACAGGTTGACGTGGCCGAAGTCCAGAACTACTACGGCTATACTTTGATTGACTTGAACCGGACTCCCGAGGAATTGGACAAGGGAATTGCTTTGGTTGAAAAGGCACTTTTGCAGTCGGCTAAGTACAAGGATTCGGAACCATCGGAGGCCTATGTGGATTCCTGGGCGTGGGGCCTTTACCGCAAGGGTAAGTTTGCCGAGGCGCTTGAAACCATGAAGCAAATCAAGAGTCCGCGTTTCGATGAAGATTTTGTCTATTGGGAACACATGGCGGCCATCCAGGATGCGCTCGGCATGACGGCCGAAGCCAAGGCGTCCTACAAGAAATTGAAAAAATTGCAGCCGCATCACCCGGCAGTGAAGAAATATTTTAAGAAGTAAAATAGAACGCTAAAAAAACGGCGGTCCACTTTAAAATAATATATATTACGGATATGGCTTAAGGCTGTGTCCGTTTTTTTGTTGGGGGTGTCGATGAAGAAGATTTCTGAGATGACGCGGAATGTTGTGCAGATTGCCGTGCTCGGCATATTCTTGTTTGCACCAGCATCGCTCTTTGCGGCTGGCCTCGTGAAGCAGTCTATCGATACGACCGACGCGATGGCGACGCTCGGTAATTATGACCGCGGTTTCTATAAGCCGCAGGTTCTGCATTTAAAACCTTCGAGCGGGATGCCGATTGAAAAACCGAACGGCAAACTATTGCACCTTCGTGCGGAGATTTCGGAATTCAGCAGCAATGCAATGCTTGGCGTCGATACGACAGGCGGAAAGCGCGATACGCTGCGCGGAGTGAGCCAGGACCTGACGGAAGATGCCCTGAACGTTTTGCAACAGACCTTCGACAATATCCGCGCGAACAAGGGCTATGTGATTGTGCGCATCTGTTATGACCCGTGGTACAATGGGCGTAGCAACGTGACGCCGGAGCATGAATGGGTACTGAGACATGTAAAGCAGCTTGCGCCGGTGCTCTCGAAAAATACCGATGTAATCGTGGCGCTTGAGATGGGGATGCATGGCGCTTATGGTGAGATGCATTCTGACACGAGCATTACTTACGATCGCGTAGCCGAGGCGGTGAACCTGATGCTCCGCAATACTCCGCCGGAACTGAAAATCCTCACGCGCACAGGGAACTATTCGGCGAAGGTCTTGGGCTTTGACAACTGGGGAGTCGACTTCCACATCGACGGCGAGAAGTTTGCGGAGATTGCGAAGGCGAAGGGTGACTCCATGTACCGCGTGGGAATGTTCAACGATGGCTATCTGGGAACGCAGTACGATTACGGCACTTGGGGCGCCGACTGCAAGACTTCTATCTGTCGCGAAGAAGGTGTGGCTTGGCTTGAAAAGTATAGCATCAACACGCCCTACGGCGGCGAGGCGCTTACGACGGCGGATGGCTACCAGGTCATCAATACGCCGGAGTTTTTGGCGTACGAGGGATTCCGCACGCATACAAGCTATTTGAATATTCAGTGGAACAACAACCTGATTGATAGCTGGAAAAAGACGCCCTTCAAGCAGAAGGATTTCGATTACGACCCGGCGCGTGTCGATTCGCTTTCGGGTTTCAAGTACATCAACGACCACCTGGGCTACCGCTTTGTGCTGCGCGAATCGTGGCTGAGCGATACGGTAGGCGCCGACGGAAATTTGCGTGCGAAATTGCGTATCCAGAACGTGGGCTTTGGAAACTTGACGTGGAACGCTCCGGTAAGGCTCGCCATTTTAGAGGATTTGGAAGGGAACAATTTGGCCATGTGCCCGATGCCGACTTATTATGAGCTGCCGGACGTTGATTCCCGCAACATCCATAGCCGCACCATCTCTATTGCGGGCGGTGATACCGTGATGACGTTTGACGGAAACAATGAAATTGAAATTTCAACCAAATTAAATAAACGGGGCAAAGGACGTTACCAAGTGTACTTGAAAATCGGTGAAATCGAATTTGCCAACCGCGTACCTACTGGCATAGGGTCTTGCGGTGAAGAACAGCCCGCCGTGTATTTGGGCAAGATCTATGTCGATGAAAGTGTGAAGACGACGGGCTTTGCGGCTCGCGAGCCTTCGGCTGGTTCATTGGGTGCCCAAAAGAAAAACGCCCCCTTCGTTCAGAGAGAGCGCAATAGCGTGGTTATCCGTGACAGCGAAAAGCGTTATAAAGCAAATGGAGCTACGCTTAGGTAGATTTTTTTCGATGGCGCTTAACGGCGTTCGTCTATTTGGTAGGCTCCTACCTTGACTGCGAATTCGTGGCACTCGGCTTCAGGATCGGGCTTGCTGAAGATGGCGGAACCGACCACGAAGATGTTTGCGCCGGCTTCCTTGCAAGCGAGGATGTTGTCTAGCTTGACGCCGCCGTCAATCTGGATGTTGAGTTCCGGCTTCATCTGGCGAAGTTCGCGGATCTTGTCGAGGCAGTAAGGAATCAGGCTCTGGCCACCGAATCCCGGGTTCACCGACATGATGAGCACCATGTCCACGATATCGAGTACGTACTTGATGCTTTCGAGCGGGGTTGCCGGGTTGATGGCCACGGCGGGCTTTACGCCGAGCTCCTTGATCTGGTGCAGCAGACGGTCGAGATGGTTCGTAGTTTCAGCGTGCACGCTGATGATGCTTGCGCCGGCTTTTGCAAATTCGCCCACGTAGTTCTCGGGGTTTTCGATCATCAGGTGGCAATCGAGCGGAAGCTTGGTTCCCTTGCCCACGCAGGCGGAGATTCCCGGGCCGAAGCTGATATTTGGGACAAAGTGTCCGTCCATGATGTCGAGGTGGACGAGGCCGGCGCCACCGTTTTCGATGGCCTTGAGGCCGTTACCGAGTTCGAGGAAGTTTGCGTTTAAAACGCTAGGGGCGATAATTTGCTTGAGCATGGCCCAAATATAGAAAACCTTCATCACCCAAAATTGCAGGTTGGTCGGTAAAGTAAACTTTTATTAGACAAAATATTTTTTTTTTGCTATCTTTGTGCGCAAAAACAATGCAAGGAGATAAATATGTCCAAAGGAACAAAGACTGTTGTAGCTAAGCCCGCTACCAAGAAGGCCGCTCCTAAGGCTGCCGCAAAGCCCGCCGAAAAGAAGGCCCCGGCCAAGAAGGCTGTTGCTGCTAAGCCGGCCGCTGAAAAGAAAGTTGCTGTAGCCAAGCCGGCTGCTAAGAAGGCCGCTCCGAAGGCTGTCGCTAAGCCCGCCGCTCCGAAGGCTGCCGCTAAGGCTCCCAAGAAGGTGACGGTTGTGTTCGAAGCCAACTGCCCGCTCGCAACGACCGTGTCCGTTGCCGGTTCCTTCAACAACTGGGCTGTTGACAAGGACATGCTCAAGAAGGACAAGAAGACCGGTCTTTGGACTGGCAAGATCACCCTCGATGCTGGCGACTACGAATACAAGTTCGTTTGCGACGGTCAGTACTGGGACGAAGGCGACAACAAGGTCAAGCACGTCTAATTTTAGACGAAAGAACGCCGCTTCGCGGCTACAGACGAAAGACGAGAGAGGTTTCGGTTTACCGAGACCTTTTTCATTTTGTGTAAAGTCAGCACAAATCCCACGCCATCCATTTCTCTTTCCCCAAAGCGAAGCGACTTCAAAGCGCGTCAGTGCGACCTCATACCTCATAGCCATTTTCTAAATTTTCTCCGTATGACAAATTATTCCATCCCTCAAGAAGTTTTTGTGAAGGCTGCCGAACAGTACGGCACGCCGCTCTGGATTTATGACCGCGCTACGATCGAGAAGTGCGTGAAGGATGTCCAGGTATTTGACACCGTTCGTTTTGCCCAGAAGGCATGCCCGAACCTTTCCGTGGTTTCTCTCATCCGTAAGCTCGGCTGCGTAGTCGATGCTGTTTCGGCTGGCGAAATCGTGCGTGCCCTCAAGGCCGGATTCAAGGGTGGTCAGCAGAAGGGCAAGGCTCCCGAAATTGTCTACACCGCAGATATCTTCGACAAGGATGCTCTTGAACTCGTGAAGGAACACAACATCGCCGTGAACGTGGGCTCGCCGGACATGATCCAGCAGCTCGCCGATTTCGGTGTGAAGTCCGAACTCACTATCCGCGTGAATCCGGGTTTTGGCCACGGTCATTCCCGCAAGACCAATACCGGTGGCGACCTCAGCAAGCACGGCATCTGGCACGAACAGATCAAGGACTGCATCAAGCTCGCGCAGGCGAACGGCATGTGGATTACGGGACTGCACATGCATATCGGTTCCGGCACGGACTTTGAACACCTCGCTCAGGTTTGCGATGCCATGGTCGACGCGAGCCGTCGCCTGGGTTCTCATTTGCGCACCATCAGTGCAGGGGGCGGCCTCCCGATTCCCTACCACGAAGAAGAAAAGGGCAACCGCATTGACGTGAACGCCTACTACAAGCTGTGGGACGATGCCCGCAAGCGCATCCAGCAGAGCATCGGCCACGAGGTTCACCTTGAAGTGGAACCAGGTCGCTACCTGGTGGCCGAAAGCGGCTACCTGATGGCCGAAATCCGCGCCGTCAAGAAGCAGGGCGACAACCTGTTCTACCTGGTGGATGCTGGCTTTACCGACCTCGTTCGTCCGAGTTTCTACGGCAGCTATCACGGCATTTCTATCATCGCACGCGACGGTCGCGAACTGAACGAAACGGTGGACGCCGTTGTCGCTGGCCCGCTCTGCGAATCCGGTGACGTGTTCACGCAGGAAGAAGGTGGCTTCGTGGTGACCCGCAAGCTCCCGAAGGCAAAGGTCGGCGATCTTTTGATTCTTCATGATGCTGGCGCCTACGGTGCTGCCATGAGCAGCAACTACAACAGCCGCCGCTACGCCGCCGAGACCATGTACACCAACGGTGAACTGAAGGTCGTGCGCGAAAGGCAGACGTTTGAGCAGCTTCTCCAGAACGACAGGATTATTGATTTATAAACGGCGCATTACGGCGTTTCCCCAAAGGGGATAACTCTCACTAAGAGGCTACGCCTCAAGTGTCGTATAGCTCGCTCCCTCACGTACGTTTTAGTACGCTACGGAGGCTCGGCGCCTCGCTCTGCTCGCTTCTAGCTCGATAAGAAAATTTTAAAAGTAATATTTAAGGCTTTTGTCAGATATTGGCGAAAGTCTTTTTTTTGAAATGTTGACTATTGGCGGGTGGCCTTGAATTTGGCTATCGGAATATTCTATATTTGCCCATACCAAATGGTTCAACCCTCAAATCAAGGCAACAAAATGTCAGATCGTTTTATCGTGACCGGTAACTTCACCGACGATCCGTTCGCCATCGACATGGCGCAGTACATCGGACTCCGTGAAGATATTTCCGACATGGTCTCCCTGAAGACCTTCGCTAACTCCGAATTCTGCCCCCGCTATATGCTGGACGTGGACGATATGGAACATATCGGCCGCCGCTTGGAAGGCAAGATCGTGCTGATTTGCTCGGTTTCGAACCATGAACGCAGCCGTAACGACTACGCCATGCGTAACTGCATTTTGGCCCGCGCCGCCAAGGATAACGGTGCCGAACAGGTCGTTCTGGTTGAACCGGACCTCTTTTACAGCGCCCAGGACCGCGGTCCGCACCGCATCGGTGAACTCGAGAAGGATCGCCCGGACATCGACCTGAAGAAGTTTGACGGCCAGGCCTTCACGAGCCTTCTTTATGCCGAACTTTTGAAGAAGTCCGGTGTCGATGCCGTGGTCACGGTGCACAACCACAGCATCAAGGTGCAGAACCTGTTTGCTGAAATCTTCGGCAAGGACAATTTCCATAACCTGATTCCGACGGACGTCTACGCCCACTACATCAAGAACAGCAACTTTGTTCAGACTGGCAAGGACGGCAACAACCTCGTGATCGTTTCTCCGGACAAGGGCGCACGCCCGTTCATGAACGCCGTTTACGAAGCGCTCGACCTGCCCGAATGCAAGCGTGTGGTGATGGACAAGGTTCGTACTGGCGAACGCGAAATCAGCATGACCTTCAACCCGGAACTTTCCGACATCAGCATCGAGGAAATCGAGGGCAAGGACGTGATCGTGTTCGACGACATGGTCCGTACCGGTACCACAATCGTGCAGTGCTGCGAACACATCAAGAAGGGCAACCCGAACCGCGTTTGCTTCGGCGTGACGCACTTCCACACGAGCCCCGAAGCCCGTGAAAAGCTTAACAGCCACGCTATCGACGAAATCCTCACGACCTCGACTCTCCCGGATATCATGAACCGTGACTGCCAGGGCCGCCTCCGCAAGAAACTCACCGTGATGAAGCTTGGTAAGTGGATTGCTCGCCACGTGATGCAGATGTACGGCTTGGATGATGGTCGCTTCGAGAAGGACTTCTACAAGATCGATATGTCCTCCAAGAACCCGCGTTGGCCCCCTCAGTTTTTTTAATTTGTAGGTGAATCTTAAAAAGGCTCCCCTTGCGGGGAGCCTTTGCTGTTTCTAGATGGAGTACTTTAAAGACCGTTCGGCTCAAATGAACCTAGACAATGTGATATCGCCTCACTCTCGCGGCCACGACTCGTCAATACGAGTCGCTTGCTGCTCTCAAAGACCGTTCGGCTATTCGTTTTGCTTACATCGCTTGTAGCAAGAGAATCGCGAGCACTTGTCCGCTCAAGATTCGTAGCAGCATGGTGAGCGGGTAGACCGAGGCGTAGCCGATGTTCACTGCTTCGCTGTCAGCCTGGCTGTTCGCGAAGGCGAGGGCGGGCGGGTCGGTGGTGGCGCCCGCGAGTACACCGCAGAGCGAAAGGAAGTTGACCTTGAAGACCAGGTGCCCGACGGTAGCCATGATGGCGAGCGGAACGAAGGTGATGATGGCGGCGAGTCCCATGTAGTAGAGCCCGTCACCGTTCAGGAGCACGTCGAAGAACTTGATGCCTGCGTTCAGGCCGACGCAGCTGAGGAAGAGCGTGAGGCCGAATTCGCGGAGCATGAGGTTTGCGCTGTTCGCCATGAAGAAGTTCAGCGGGCCAATCTTGCGTTTGCGGCTGAGGAGGATGGCCACGATCAGCGGGCCTCCGGCGAGACCGAGCTTCAGCGGTGTCGGCATTCCGGGGAGGGCGAGCGGGATGCTTCCGACGATGACTCCGAGGAAGATTCCCAGGAACGCGGGCAGTATTTCGGGGTGGTCGAGCGCGGTGAGCGAGTTGCCTAGTTCCTTTTCGGCGGCTTCGATGCCTTCGGCGGTGCCGACGACTCTTAATTTGTCTGCGAATTTGATGCGCAGGTCGAGGCGTCCCGTGAACTTGAATCCGCTGCGGACTACGCGGCTGATGTTGACTCCGTAGCGTTCCGCGAGTGCAAGCGATTCAATGGTGCGACCGAGAATTTTCTTGTTGGTGACGAGAATCGTCTTGACGACTATCGGCTTGTCGGCGTTGCTCGTTACATGCGTGATGGGCTTTTCGAGGCGGTGCCCGATAATCTTTTCCATGGCGGCGACCGCTTCGGGCATGCCCACGATATGCAGCTTGTCGCCTTCCACGATGACGGTATTTCCGTTCGGGGTAGTGATGTTCCCGTTGCGCAGGAGGCGCGTGACCACGACTCCGCTCGAAATTAGGTCGGGGATATCCTTGAGCGTCACTCCGAACAGGTTGGGGTTGTCGACCGTGAGGCTGCAGGATTCGATTTCCTTGGCGTTCGCCGCGATTTCCTTGGCGTAGTTTTCGGCAGCCTTGGCCGGATTCTGCCTAAAGATGACGCGCATCAGGATCATTACCAGAATGATGCCGATGACGCCGAACGGATATGCAACAGCGTACCCGATACCCGTAAGGGATGTGTCCACCCCGGCCGCGGCAAAGGCTGAGTTAGCGGCTCCAAGGGAGGGCGTATTCGTGACGGCGCCACAGAGCATTCCGATGAGCACGGGTACGTTGTTATGCATATCAGTAAAGAAATACAGGCAGAGCGTCGTGATGACGCCGAGGAGAACGATGCCTGTCGAAAGGACGTTCAGCACCAGGCCGTGGCGGCGTATGGAATCCATAAAGCCGGGGCCTACCTGCATGCCAATCGTGTAAACGAAGAGGATGAGGCCGAATTCCTGGATAAAGTGGAGAACGTTGCCTTCGACGCGGAGGCCGAGGTGTCCGAGCAGGATGCCCACGAAGAGAGCCCCTGCGCCCCCGAGGCTGATTCCCTTGACCTTGATTTTGCCGACCATGAGGCCGATGGATGCCGTGAGGGCGATGGCGATAACTTGCTGGGCGACGGAGGGCTTTGTGAATAAGTCGATGAGCCAGGTCATTATTTCCTCTTTCCGAATGTTTTTGAAATAATATTACTTTATTTCATCTAATTCTGATTCTTGAAATCTGAATTATTTCTTAATGCAGCGGACAGAGGCGAAGATATTCTTGTTGTAGTGTTCGAAAGTCGTGCGGGTGTCGGTGACGCGTGCAAGATAAGCCCTGGAATCGTCATACTTGTCGCTGGTCCAGAAACTTGCGCTGGCATCCTTGTCGGCGAATTTGCCGTCGTAGTACTTGAAGCCGGCGAACTGGAGATTGAATCCGGCGGCGTCCTTGAGGGCATCGGCGTTCTTGTCGGCGAAAGCGGCCTTGTAGTCTTCGAGGGTCGGGAGCGTCCAGCCGGTGGGGCAGAGGTTGTTATTGGCGGCGTTCCAGGTGTAGAGTCGGCCGGTCGACTCGCAGTTTGCGTGGTTGTTGTCGTAGCAGGAGCTGGAATCGGGAACGTAGACGGCCATGTTTTCGGCGGTCCAGATCTTGTTGGCGATCTTGACGGTTTTGTAGACCTTGTCGGGGCACGAAAGCGTGTTGGAAGCTTCGTCGTAGTTGCAGGTGTTGGCCTGTTCGCAGGCGGTAAAGGTGGCTACGGCGCACAGGGTGGCGGCGATGGTCGTGATGGTCTTGAAAATCTTTTTCATAAGTACTCCTTTGTTTTCGCGAGCAAATTTAGAACTGTCGATTCATATTGTCTAATAGATTATTTATATTTAATTCATCAATAAAATTGATGAATTCTTCTTGGTAATAAAATCGTATGGAACTGACGCATCTCAAGTACTTTCTGGAAGTCGCCCGCACCGAGCACGTGACGCAGAGTGCCAAAACCCTTTGCATTGTGCAGCCTGCGCTTACGCACGCCCTCCACAAGCTTGAAGAGGAACTTGGCGTAAAGCTTTTCAAGACGCAGGGGCGAAACATCAAGCTGACCGAAATCGGGGAATATTTTTATAAGAAAGTCAAGCCCCTTTACGAGGATATTGAATCGCTTCCGGCACAGCTCCGTGCCATGGAAAACGAACAGTCCGCGACGGTCAACCTGAATGTGCTTGCGGCATCCTCTTTCGTGACGAACGCGGTGATTCTTTACAAGCGGAACGATCCTGATTTGCGTTTTAACTTGGTGCAGAACGAAGAAACGACGCTCTACGATATCTGCGTGCGCACCTACGCCAATTACAAGGCTTCTGTTCGCCACTATGGTGGTGAAGATTCCGAAGAGGAAAATTTCGTCTGCACCGAGAATATCTACCTGGCGGTGCCGAATACGGCCCAGTACCGAAAGCGCGACAGTATCAGCCTCAAGGAATTGCAGGAGACTAATTTTATCGGCCTTTACGGTTCCAAGCAGCTGCGCAGCATTTTTAACGAGTATTGCGAACGTATCGGTTTCAAGACGCACATCACCTTCGAAAGCGACAATGCGCTTGCCGTGAAGGATGCCATCGCGAGCGGAATCGGTGTGGGGTTCTGGCCGGAGTTTTCGTGGGGGCGCGTCAATAACCGCCGAATCCGTCTCCTGAAGATTACGGATGCCGAATTCAAGCGCGACATCGTGATTACGCTGCGTAAGAACAAGCAGGATAATTCCCGCAGCGAACGCTTTTACCAATTTTTGACGGGGCTGTTAAGGCGCGCCTCTAGCCGCAGGCGCGGTTAGGCGGAGCGTCGGTATTTGCTATCTTTGCCGATATGGATAGAGCACGTCGCCGTAAGTTTGGTCAGAATTTCTTGGATGTTCCTACCGCGCAGATGATTGCGGGGGATTTGCCTGCGCAGGCGGGCGAGGCCGTGCTGGAGATCGGCCCTGGGCACGGCGCGCTGACGGAACACTTGCTCGACCGCGCCGTGCAACTCACTGCTGTCGAGATCGACGAACAGTGTGTCGAATTTTTGGAACAAAAATTCCAGGGCCGCGAGAATTTCCGCATCGAGAACATTGACTTTCTCAAGTTCGACCTCCAGGCATTCCTCGAGTCGCACGAAAAACCGTGGGTGACGGGAAACCTCCCGTACAATGTGTCGACTGCCATCATCGCGGGGCTTATGCCGAAACTGCATCTGACCAAGGGCTTTATGGGAATGGTGCAGCTCGAAGTTGCCGAACGCATCTGTGCCGCTCCGTGCAGCAGTAACTACGGCAGTTTGTCTGTACTCGTATCCGCTTACGCCGACACGCAGATTTTGAGGAAGATTGGCCCCGAACATTTTACGCCGCGCCCGAATGTCGATAGCGCCACCATGCTGCTTACGCCCAAGGCGGATGCGCTGCAGGCTCCCGAAGGTTTCTTCGACTTTGTCCGCGCCGCGTTTACGCAGAAACGCAAGACGCTCGCCAATTCGTTCGGCCGCGCCTACGACAAGAAAAAAATCCAGGAAGCCATCGAGCTGCTGGATTATCCGACGACGGTCCGCGCCGAGGAACTTTCCCCCGCGCAGTTTTTGGAATTCTATAGGGTAATAGGAGACAAAGAAAAATGACAATGTCAAAATATCTCGCGAGTGCCGCATTGGTACTCGCTTTTACTTCTGACGCTTTTGCGCAGTATGGCGGAGCGCCTGTATACACCACCCAGCAGGTCCCGTATACGCCGGCGCCCACGGTAGAACGCGAATCCAAGGTGTCGCTGTTCATGGGTGCCGATCTCGGCTACAATATGACATGGCAGAGCTATGACGAAGATAGTGATTACGGGGATGGCGAAGGAAGGATTGTCCAGTCGTCTGAATTTGACGGCAGCGGTTTTTTCGGTGAATTTTCTTTAGGCATCTTGATTAAGGATGTCGTGGGTGCTCGTGGATTTTTAAATATTGGAAGCCAGTCGGGTGAAAGTTCCTATAAGGGCGATGAAATTGATTCCGTTTGCAAAGGCGTAAATACGGATGTAACGGATATCCGTTTCGGTATCAAGGGGACGTTCTTCCCTCTGAACGGTTCGGACTCCCCGCTGTATAATTCGTATATCGAAGTCTCGGCTGGCGTCGGCCTGCATTACTACGATGATAATTACGCTTCTTTGGTGGACCACGAATTTTCGGGGCCGTTGTTCCTGAAGTTTGAAATGGGAAAACTGTTCCCCATCGGCAAGACATGGAATGTCGGCGTGGGTGTTGCCTGGTCGATGGATATCGAAGGGCAGTGGGAATCGTCCGATACCCAGGATGTCAGCAAGTCCGATATTGCCAATACGTTGTGGTTTGGCGTGAAATTTGCCCGCAAGAAGAATAAGTTCTAGCCAAGAAGAATAAATTCTAGCGAGTTGTCAAGCGGACCTGTCATGGGATGCCCAGATTTTATTATTTTCTTTATATGAAAAATTTATCCATCATTTGCGCAATAGGTTTTTCCTTCTTCCTGTTCGCCTGCGGCGGAAACAGCGGCTCAACAGGTGGCAACGAAGTCGATTTCTCCAGTTCGTCGGTTGACGATTTCAATGTCGATGACTATCTGGATTCTGCCGCGATCGGAAGCGGCTTCAATTCGGGAATGGGCGCCTCGACAATCGTCAGGGGCGTTTTGAATGATTCCAAAACCGGCAAGGATTACAAGACAATCCAGTTCGGACCTTATGTCTGGATGGCCGAGAACGTGAATGACGGGATTCATTCGTCCTATGGCAAATGTTATAACAATGATTCGTTACTGTGCGAACTCTACGGAAAGCTGTATCTGGAAGAGGATGCTGCGTACGTGTGCCCGCAAGGATTCGGCTTGCCTTCGGAAGATGACTACAAGTATATGATCCGTTTTGCGGGATCCCTTACGGATCCGGAATTTGGGTTCAATCCGCAAATGGGTGGAAGCTGTGTCGAGGAAAAGGGGACTATCGTTTGCTCCAATGCGGGGCTTTCGTCGGACTTGGTTACGGGCGATTACAGCTATGTGCGTATCAAGAACAAGGCGGGTGCGCTTTTTGGAAAGGTCAGTTCGAAGGGCTATTATTCTGTCCGTTGCATGAAGTTCACGTATTTTGTGGAAAACAAGAAACTTCTGCCTGATTGCGATTCTTCGGCCTACAGGTTCGGCGATATTTTCGTGGCGAGCGAAGGAAGTAATTTCCGTTGCAAGGACGGCAAGTGGGTAGATGCTGTGGATTCCTATTGTCCGAGTTCCGAACGGGGACAGCGGTATTACTACAATGATATCCTCTATGTTTGCGACGATTCCTGGAAAGAAGCATCCATGAACGATCTTGATGAGAAGTGCAATAGCGCAAATGAATGGACTGTCAAGAAGCTGAACGGGAAAAGCTATATCTGCGAAAACAAGGAATGGCGCCTGCCGACGGAAATCGAAGATAGCCTTGGCCTCTGCACTCCTGAGCGTCTAGGTAAAATTGATTCCTTGGTAGAACCGGATACGACCTTGTATTACTGCGGTGCGAATGGTTGGCGCAAGGCGCAACTGTCGGACTTTATGGGAAAATGCGACAGTACCCGGTATTACAAGGTGGACAGTTACAGGGGCCGCCATTATACTTGCCGCACGACGGATAAATGGGATCTTCTGAATTCGAAGGAAGATAGCCTTGGAGTGTGTTCTCCCAAGATTGCAGGGAAGATGGATACCCTCAAGATGAAATTTGATACGACGCTCTACTATTGCGATACAACTTCTTGGCGAGAGGCGACTCTGGTTGATGTGCACGGCGAATGTGATAGCACCAAGTCTTACAAGGAAGCGGAGTTCATGGGAAACTCCTATGTCTGCCGCAAGAATGGTCGCTGGGAATCGCTGACCACGACCGAAAAGGATATCGGTGTATGTACGCCTAGCCGATTGGGAAAGATTGACACGACGACCTCCAAGACTGATTACTACTGCGATACGACCGGATGGCGCTCGACGGTTGTCGAGGACTACTTCGGCGAATGCACCGAGAAGCAGAAGTACACGACGCTTTATTTCAAGGGAAGCGACTATGGCTGCGAAAAGGGACCGAAGTGGACGCGCCTCAGTTTCCCCGAGAGCGATCTCGGCTACTGCATCCCCTCTATCAAGGGCGAAATCAGGATCGACCGGTATGCGAAGGATTACATCTGCGATTCCGTATGGCGCGCTGCGACGCAGGCCGAGGTGCTCGGAACGTGTACTGAAGCCCGCGACGGCGAGAAAAAGTACTTCGGGACAACGAAATACATCTGCGCGTTCGAGGAATGGCGCAAGTCGACGACTTTGGATGACTCGCTTGGCATCTGCTCAAAGGCGACTTTAAAGAAGACGGGAACGTACAATTCGAAGGAATATATTTGTATGAAAGAGGGGTGGGTCATCCCGACATTGATTGCGGTGCATGATTCTTGTACCGCGGCGCGCGAATACGAAGTCGTCGAGTTCAATGGTGAAAAATATGGCTGCCGAAACAAGAAATGGAACCTCCTGTCGGGAGTTGCTGCGAAGGCGGGGTACTGCACTCCTGAAAAGGAGGGTGAATTTTACCTTGATCACGATGAATACGGTTTCAAGTGTGAGAAGGGATCGTGGAACTCGGCCGCAGCGAGGGATTTCCTCGGTTCATGCGAATCTTCGAACTATGGAGAAAAGAAGATTCTCCAGGGGGTGACGTTCTTCTGTGCGAGATCGGATCTGTGGCAGAAGTATACGGAACTGGAAGAAGCGCATGGGGAGTGCTATTCAAAAATTCGTGGAGAAATAGTAACGCATAACGGTAAAAAGTATGGATGCTCGCCTAGCCGCTGGAGAGAAGTGACTACACTCGACGAAGCCCTGGGCTTCTGCGATGGTTCTGGCTTTGTATGGAAGGAATACGGTGGTATTGATTACGTCTGCGGCGATGGCAATAAAAAATGGACGAACTCTACGCAGTGGGCTATGTATGGAGCTTGCGACAGTCGCTATCCATGGAAATACGGACTTATCGTTGGTTACGAGGGAAAGCGCTACTATTGTGATAATGACTTAGCGCTTATTTCGACGACGAATTGGCGTCTCATTTCTCCGATAGACAGCGCTGCCGCAAAGGGGAAGAAATCCATTGTCGATGGAATTTGCAAGGGGGCCCACAATGGTGACACGGTCACTTTTCAAGACAAGCAATATTATTGCGGTTTGAGTAAGAACAGTGTGTATGCGTGGATGGTTGCGGGTCGACCGGATCAGTTCCTTGGAAAATGCAGTTCCGCTAATGAAGGTGCCGTGGGCGTGTTCCAAGGCTATAACGTGGAATGCTTCGATGGAAACTGGCGCAGAAGTTCATCTGATTACGGAAGCTTGACGGATTCCAGGGACGGGTCGCGCTACAAGACAATTAAAATCGGTGAACGGATGTGGATGGCCGAAAACTTGAGATACAATGTTTCTGGAACATGGTGCGCGGGAAACCAGAACGGATGTTCGGAATATGGTCGACTTTACAACTGGCATACGACCATGAACCTTCCGTCGAGTGCCAATGAAACCAAGGTTGACATAAAGGATTCGGCGTCGTATCAGGGCTTGTGTCCTGACGGATGGAGGTTGCCGCTGAAGTCGGAATGGACTGAACTTCTTGGGGAATGCATTGTTGGCGGGTTGAGCAAGAAAATGACGGGGTACGATACCCTGCATACAGATGTTTGCGGTTTCTCGTCGATGCCGGTAGGTTATATCAACATTTTCTACAGGAATGGAATTGACTACACGGAGGAACTAAACATGAGTCTTACGGGGTATTGGACCGTGGTGCAGCTTGCCGATACTACGGCCGAAGCATTCATCTTCCGAGAAAATGGTAGCGGAGATGCAAGACTTGAGGCGAAAAAGAATGGGTACCTAGTCCGTTGCATCAAGAAATAGCGCTTAGGGTCACCCTAGCGCCATTTAGGGCCAAATTGCACTTTGTGTGGCAGGAGGTTCGAAACAGTAGCCCACGATTTCGTTTACGGTGCTTGCGAAGTGCTTGAGGGCAACCTCGGCGTCGGATGTGCGACGGATATAGCTCAACCTGTTGTGGTGCCCGAAAATGTTGTAGCGGGGGCCACCCTTGCCGTGGTTGATTTCGAAACGGATGGAGGTATCGGTCGGAATGCCTGCGATGTTGACGGTGTGTCGCAGGATGGTCTTGTCGTCGGTCTTGACGATGTTGATCAGGTTGCTCGTGTCGATGTCGCCGTGGTTTGGGGAAAACATATAGGCGCAGGTCGTTGACGAACGGAGCGATTCCACGATTTCTTCTTCGCTAAGGTTCTTCTCTTTGCCGAATTGG
Source organism: Fibrobacter sp. (assembly GCA_017626945.1). Classification (GTDB taxonomy): domain Bacteria; phylum Fibrobacterota; class Fibrobacteria; order Fibrobacterales; family Fibrobacteraceae; genus Fibrobacter. Next base: position 221,759 of record JAGAHT010000060.1, on the reverse strand, counting down.
GTGTTGGTTGCTTGATTTTTCATGTGACGTTTCCTTCTTTGTTACGTCTATATATCGATACGAGTGGGAAAATTGTCAAATGATTTTGGAAATGAATTTTCTAAATTTTAGCCCGAAAATTTAATGAGGCCGCGGCGGGTTCGCCGTGGCGTTAGAGGTATAAAGCAATGGCAAAGTACAATCCGCAAGAGATCGAAACCAAGTGGCAAGCCTACTGGGAAGAACATCAGACTTTCAAGACGGGCACCGATAAGTCCAAGCCCAAGTATTACTGCCTGGACATGTTCCCGTACCCAAGTGGCGCAGGCCTCCATGTGGGCCACCCGGAAGGTTACACCGCCACCGACATCATCTGCCGTTACAAGCGCAGCCGCGGATTCAACGTGTTGCACCCGATGGGTTGGGACGCTTTCGGCCTCCCCGCTGAACAGTACGCCATCCAGACTGGTACGCACCCGGCCATTACCACCAAGAAAAACTGCGACAATTTCCGCCGCCAGATCAAGCGCCTTGGCTTGAGCTACGACTGGAACAAGGAAGTCAACACCACCGACCCGAAGTATTACAAGTGGACGCAGTGGATTTTCAAGCGCCTTTACGGCACCTGGTTCGATGAAGCCCAGCAGAAGGGTCGCCCCATCGAAGAACTTCCGATTCCTGCCGACGTGGAAGCCAAGGGCAAGGAAGAAGTCCGCAAGTACAAGGATTCTAAGCGCCTCGCTTACTACGCCGACGCACAGGTGTGGTGGTGCAAGCACTGTAAGATTGTGTGCGCGAACGAAGAAGTCTTGAACGACGGCTCTCACGAAAAGTGCGGCACCAAGGAAGTGGAACGCCGTAACCTCAAGCAGTGGCTCATGCGCATCCCGCTGTATGGCGACCGCCTGCTGAAGGGCCTCGACAAGCTCGACTGGCCGCAGGGCGTCAAGGACATGCAGAAGAACTGGATTGGCAAGAGCTACGGTGCCGAAGTGGATTTCCCCATTGCCGACGCTAACGGCAAGCCGACTGACCGCAAGCTCCGCGTCTATACGACCCGTTGCGATACGCTGTTCGGTGCCACCTACATGGTCGTCGCCCCGGAACACGCGATGGTGCCGGAACTCACGACTGCCGAACAGAAGGCCGCCGTGGAGGAATACGTGCACGCCGCCGCTCTCAAGAGCGACCTCGACCGTACTGAACTCGCCAAGGAAAAGACCGGCGTGTTCACCGGTAGCTACGCCGTGAACCCGCTCACCGGCACCAAGATTCCGGTGTGGGTCGCCGACTACGTTCTGACCGGTTACGGCACCGGCGCCATCATGGCCGTGCCCGCTCACGATACCCGCGACTTCGATTTCGCGAAGAAGTTCAACCTGCCCGTCATCTGCATCATGGAACCCGATGCAAGCTGCCCCGAAGATGTTCGTCCGAAGGTTCTCGCTGGCGAAGCCTGCTGGGCTGCCGACGGCACCTACATCAACAGCCAGAACGACACGCTTTGCCTGAACGGCCTCAACAAGAAGCAGGGCATCGCGAAGGTCATCGAATGGCTCGAAGCGAACAAGATTGGTAAGGCCACGGTGAACTACAAGCTCCGCGACTGGCTCTTCAGCCGCCAGCGCTACTGGGGTGAACCGTTCCCGATTATCCACTGGGAAGACGGCGAAATCTCTACGGTGGACGATGCCGAACTGCCGGTGCTGTTGCCGGAACTCAAGGACTACAAGCCGGGTGACGGCGGACAGTCCCCGCTCGCAAACGCCACCGAATGGCTCCAGATCACGGACAAGAACGGCCGCAAGGGTATCCGCGAAACGAACACCATGCCGCAGTGGGCTGGCTCCTGCTGGTATTACCTGCGCTACATCGACGCCTGCAACGGCGACGCCTTCGTCGCTAAGGAACTCGAAAAGTACTGGATGCCCGTGGACCTCTACGTGGGCGGCGCCGAACACGCCGTGCTCCACTTGCTCTACAGCCGCTTCTGGCACAAGGTGCTCTTCGACCTTGGCCTCGTCTCTACCGACGAACCGTTCCAGAAACTCTTCAACCAGGGCATGATTCTCGCCTTCGCTTACGAAGACGCCGCTGGCTCCAAAGTCCCCACCGACGAAGTCGAAGAGAAGAACGGAAAGTTCTTCAAGAAGGGAACCGACATCGAGCTCAAGCAGATCGTGGCGAAGATGAGTAAGTCCCTCAAGAACGTCGTGAACCCCGATGACGTCGTGCGCGACTACGGTGCCGACAGCCTTCGTTTGTACGAAATGTTCATGGGCCCGCTGGACGCCGTGAAGCCGTGGCAGACCAAGGGCATCGAAGGCATGAACCGCTTCCTCGGCCGCGCCTGGCGTTCTGTTGTCGGTGACGACGATGCCGCTCCGGTCTACGTTGATGAAACCGCTCCGGAAGCTATCGAGAAGGTGATGCACCAGACGGTTATCAAGGTCACGAGCGACATCGAGAACATGAGCTTCAACACCGCGATTAGCCAGCTGATGATCTTCAACAACGAAATGATGAAGATGGACAAGCGCTACCGCGAACCGTGCGAAACGTTCGTGAAGCTCCTGCACCCGTTTGCCCCGCATATCGCCGAAGAAATGTGGAGCATCCTCGGCCACAACGAATCTCTCACGAACGTCGCCTGGCCCGAAGCCGACCACTCCAAGGCCGTGGAAAACACCGTGGAAGTCGTATTCCAGGTGAACGGCAAGGTCCGCGCGAAGGCCTCTGTAGACAAGAACATGGACAAAGCCGCTTTGGAAAAGCTCGCCATGGACAACGACCGCGTGAAGGAATTTACCAAGGGCATGACTGTCGTCAAGTCGATTGTTGTGCCGGGTAAGTTGGTCAACATCGTCGTGAAGCCGGCGTAATTCCGCGACTGTCATTCTGGAGCGTCCGTGAGGACGCGATAGGATCCATAGAAATTCAGACCGTAGCCTAACCGCTGCGGTCGTCTTTTTTTACTTCTTTTCCAATTGAGGCAGGTTGGCTAATGGCCCTTCAAGATTTGCGATAGTGGTTAGTTGATTTACTGCGGTTTTTCGCAAAAGTTCGAGTCTATCCCCTTGCTCGGTTTTCTGTTCAATTAAAATGGCGTTATAGCTTTCAAGATTAGCAAGTACAAGAAGTTGACTTATGCTTGCGTAGTCACGAATGTTCCCTTTTTTCTTGGGATTTTCAGTTCGCCATTCTTTGGCGGTTTTGCCGAAAAGGGCCACGTTTAACAAGTCTGCTTCGTCGGCATAGACGAATGATTTTTGTGCTGGTGTGAGTTTGGGTATAATCAAGTTCTCTTTTATTGCGTCGGTGTGGATCCTGTAGTTGAGCTTCGATAATTCCCTGTTCAAATTCCAGTTTAGAGACAGGTGACTGGTTTCATCTGATTTTAACCGTTTGTAGTCTTTTATGATGTAGAGTTTAAATTCAGGGGAAAGCCATGATGCAAATTCGAGTGCAATATCTGTATGAGCGAAAATACCTCCGCCATACCTACCTGATTTTGTGACAATCCCGATTCCGTTCAGATTTTGGTTCCATTCCTTGATAGAGAATGTGTAGGCGTTTGTTCCGGCGTCTTTTTTAAACGTATCGAATTCGACACGTTTAAAGTTGGGGTTATGCAGGATTTCCCACAAGCCCAAAAATTCTACTACATCGCGATTCCTTAACCATGTGTGTATCGTGAATCTAGGTTCTGCACTTCGGTATCTGGCAATGTCCGTGATTGAAATATACTCGTTCGCTAAATCGGTCGTGTAGATTCCGATTTCGATACCCTGTGCGTGAATTGTTTCTTTTATTGGCTTCATGGCTTATAATATTTTAAGTATATTTTGAGCATTTGTTTATTTGTGCACTATAAATTTAAGCATTCTATTGGATTCTGTCAAGAGTTTCCTCTTTTTACCCTCCACAGAACATTAAAGACGCGAAAATCCCCACGAAAATGAGTATTGGCAGCACCTTCAACAGCAAGGTGATGGCGCAGGCATCCCCTGCGTCGCCAGCCCCGAAATGTTAGAAAATACAATCAAGAATCTCTTTGCAAGATTCAATTGTCGCTTCAAATGGAACATCTTTTGCAAACGAAGATTTTTTCGCGTAGTTAATCTTCATTCAATACCACCGTCATAAGTTCCGCCACTTTGTGCTCTATTTTCAGTATCTTGGCATAGCGGAGAAGTTTGCGTATGTCCTTGTCTTTTGATTTTGCGTAAAGCCTGAGCGCTTTGCCGTAAATTTCTGCATCGATCTTTCGGCTGTTCTTGATGATTTCGCAAAGCGTTCGTTCCGTATCGTAGCATTCCACCAGATGTCTAAGCGAAGTCTTGATTTTGCAAATTCCAAGCCTGTAGGTTTCATCGCGAGAATCCGTGTGGATTGCGACGGAAGGGTTCGGAGAAAATGGCCTATAATTCTTGGGCCCAGTTACCTCGAAATAATCGGGTAGGCGATCTGTTAGCCCATGCAAGAATAGTGCGGAAACGTATGAAAAGATGAATCTGGGATACTTGTATTGAAAAACAAGGTAATCGTCCCTGATCCATTGCTCTTGGGCGTAGAATCCCTTGTCTACCTTGACAAGGCCCTGCTTTCGCACGAAATCGGTCAAGAACCACGAGGGAATCTTGTGGCTGTCGATTTGCTTTCGCGTGATGTAGCCGCTGTTCGCGTTCAGTATTTTTTCCAGTTTTTTCTCGTTTGTTTCTTGCATTTTAAACCAAATATATAATAAAATGGTTGAAAAAGCAAGTTTTTTATCCCCCACAGAACACCAACGACGCGAAAATCCCCACGAAAATCAGGAACGGCAGAACCTTCAACAGCAGCGTGATGGCGCAGGCATCCCCTGCGTCGCCAGCCCCCAGAAGGGCCAAAATGTCCCCAAAGGGGACCATAGCTACTAAACAGCAAAGCTGCAAGTAGCTGGAGGCCTAGCACGATAAGGAAAGTTACCGGCATAGAACCTCGCCCTTACAAATATACATACCGTAAATGTCAGATTATGACAATCGGAAGAAAGAGCTGAAAAATGCGTTTTTTGGGGTAATTTTTGCGTTTTTTTGCTAAAGAGGCTCCCGATTTCGGGTCGTGGCACTCCACTGTCAAAATTATTATGTATTTTTAAAGAAAATAGAGTTTTGCTCTTGTTCTCTAGTTCGAAATACCGCTAATACTTCAAACAGAGAGGAACAAGGCAACGCTCACGCGGACATGCCGTTTTGCGGCGTGTTCCATTGTATCATACCTGTAGCAATGCGGGTTTATGGTGCTTTGCCCTTTTATTCGCCTTTGGCGAAGATTTTGGGGCGTGGGTCGTTTCGCCTGTCTCTTTGTTGGGCACTTAGCGGTAGCCTCGGACTAAGACGGGTGGACCTGCGCCCCTTTTCTATTTCATGAAAATGCGCTACCAACTGTCAGTACAAGAGCGTGCTGGCAGAGGTTTGATTGACGAAGAAAAAGTCATCGTTGCGTATTGATAATGAGGAACAGCACGAAAGTTCCGGTTTCCTTTCTGCACAGGTTTTTTGGTGCCAATCTTGTCGTGTTCCCGTAATCACGCCTCCAGAACAGATTAATGGCGTTAATGGCAAAAGTGTATGCCCGCTTTGTCGTTCAACAACGACATTTCTGTCAACTGATTTGCGCCCGGTATTCCCTGCGGAAAGATTGCTGTTGGAACTTCTGTTAGCTCACGATCAGCCTTTGAAGTACTCGGAGTGCTCTGTATGGGCTCTTGATAGCCGTTATTATATCGATGGAAAGATGAAGTCCATTCCTTCAAAGACTTTTCGAACGGAAGATTGCGATGTCCTTTCCGTATTAATTAAGGAAAACGAAAAAAGCAATAAATCCAAGAAAGTTCAAGCATGTTTTGAAGACTTCAAAAATAAATTTATTGCCGCTAATAAAAACCGCCTTAACGCCCTGATTAGCGAAGCGCATGCTTTTATTAAGAAAGAAGCGGCCAACTATCCTGAAGAAAACATAGTTTTATCCTTTTCTGGGGGTAAAGATTCTTCCGTTACAGCAGACATTGTAACGAAAGCATTAGGTAATCCGAGTCTTGTTCATATTTTCGGAAATACAACATTGGAATTTCCGCAAACGGTTGAATACGCAAAAAGATTTAAGAAAAATCATCCGTTTGCAATTTTTGAAACTTCTATCAATGAAGATCAAAATTTTATGGATGTTTGCGAAGACATTGGTCCTCCAGCACGAATTATGCGTTGGTGCTGTTCCATGTTCAAAACAGGACCGATTACGCGTGTATTGAATTCTCTGTACAGAAATCAGCAAATACTGACTTTTTATGGAATTCGTCGTGCAGAAAGTGCGAGCCGAAGCAAATACAATCGTGTCGAAAGCGGCAAGGAATCTGTTAAAATACAAAAGCAAACTGTTGCATCTCCAATCATTGACTGGAAAGATATCGATATATGGCTTTATCTTTTGGCGGAGAAAGTTGATTTTAACGATGCGTATCGTTTAGGATACGATCGCGTAGGTTGCTGGTGTTGTCCGAACAACAATCAGCGAGCTCAATTTTTGAGTAGAATCTACATGCCCGAGAATTCTAAGAAATGGCGAGACTTCCTAATTCGCTTTGCGAAAAGAATTGGCAAGCCTGATCCAGAAGAATATGTGGATTCGGGCGCATGGAAAGCTCGTCAAGGTGGGAACGGCTTGGCAGCAGCCGATGATGTAAAAATCAAATTCACAAATTGTACCGCCGAAGACCATGCAAAAAATTACAGATTAGTTCGTCCGTTTGATGATGAACTTGTGAATATGTTTGTGCCGTTCGGAAAGATTAATCGTGAATTAGGAAGAAAACTTCTTCACGAGGTTCTTGTACTTGATGTTCGTACAAATGTGCCAATCATTTCTCTCCAACCGTTTACTGTCGATGGCTTTGAACATGCTGTAAAAATAAGGACAATGAATGTTGCGGATCATGACGATTTGCAAAGAAAAATTGCTTATCAGATTCGAAAGTTTAATGGTTGCAGAAAATGCTTGAAGTGTGAAAGTGTGTGTAAGGCAGGCGCTATTAGCATAACTGCTGAAGGATATCACATTGATGAAAATAAATGCGTCCATTGCAAAATGTGTGTAAATCAATCTGTCTTAGCGATGGGATGTTTAATGGGAAAATATTTGAAAACGAAAGAGGTTCGTTAGATGAAATTTAGAGCTCATGAAACTTTTTTTATCCGTAAAGGCTGGCTTTCTAAGGGAATAAAATATGTAGAGCAGACTGAGGGCCGTGTTTTTATAGATAAAGAAAATAATCCAATGGATGTGCTTGGAATTGGTAGCAACATGGTTAAGTCTCTTCGTTACTGGTTGCAGGCTGTCGGCATCACATACGAAAATGCAGCAACAAAGAGAGTACAGAAATTTACGGATTTGGGAAATTTAATTCGTAAAAACGACCGTTATATTGAGGAATTGGGAACGCTTTTGTTGCTTCACTATGAACTTGCTACGAATAAAGAACTTGCCACCAGTTGGTATGTGTTTTTCAATGAATTCTTGATGAGTGAGTTTACACAAGAAGATTTTCTGAATTTTATTCGAAGCTACATCTCAATGAATATTGGTGAAGATGAAAAAGAATCTGGAACCACGAGAACTCTGGAAGATGACTTTAACTGCATTGTAGGAACGTATGTTCCCCGTTATAAATTGAATCCCGCAAAGGTTTCTGCTGAAAGCAATATTGATTGCCCGTTTGGAGAGATGAACCTTATTGAAGTACTGAATAAGAGAGATGGTGTATATAGGAAGAATATTTTGAGTGCATCGTCATTTAATCCTTGGATTACGCTAGCTCTAATTCAGAAGAAACACTGCAGAACAGAGGAAATTCTACTGAAAGACTTGCTATTGACTTCAGAAAGTATTGGAAAGGCTTTTAATCTTGATTCGATAACATTGCTTGAAGTTTTACGAAATCTTGAAAAACTGGGCGAAGCGAAGATTATTAGAACAGCAGGGTTGGATGTTGTAAGGATTAAGCATCCAGAACAACAGTACATTGATTGCGTTCAAAAGTATTACGAATCCATTGCAAATGAAAGGGCTTAATGCTATGAGCAAAATGATTCAAACTGCAAGTGGTTTCCAGTATTCTGTAAATATTGAATATGATTTGCATAATACAGAGAAGTTGGGGAATTTTATTCCAACGAGATCGTCGTTGTCCTTGTTAGAAGACATCCTTGAAAGTACTCAGAGTAGTGCTACTAATCGAGCTAGGATTCTAATTGGTGCTTATGGAAAAGGCAAAAGCCATATTGTACTTACGATTCTTTCCTTGTTGATGAAAAAGAATCGCGAATTATTTGATCATTTAAACGAAAAACTTCAAGAAAATAACCGTCTATCTGCACTGCTGGATAATTATTATAGCGGAAAGGTTAAGCTGTTGCCTGTAGTTATTTCTGGCAATAGTACAAGTTTGCATCAGGCATTTATATTCTCTTTGCAGAAAACTTTGAGCGATAATAACCTGATGGATGTTATGCCGGAAACCAATTATGCCGCGGCAATAAAAACGATTCAAAAATGGGAAAAAGACTATCCTCAAACATTTAAAGCGTTTGCAAAAGAAATAAACGGAACAACCAAAGCGTTCATTGAAAAATTGCAGGATTTTGATGTGAATGCATATCGCCAATTCGAACAGATTTATCCCGAATTGACTGCCGGAAGTATATTCAATCCGTTTGTGGGTTTTGATGTTGTTGATTTATACGAAAGTGTTGCTAAGGCATTAAAAAGGACCTCAAAATGGACCGGTCTTTATGTTGTGTACGATGAGTTTAGCAAGTATCTTGAAGCCAACATATCAACGGCAAGTGTTAGCGACACAAAAATGTTGCAAGATTTTGCGGAAAAGTGTTCAAGAAGTGGTGATACGCAGATGCACCTTATGCTTATTTCGCATAAAGAGATTGCGAATTATATTGACCAACTTCCGAAACAGAAAACAGATGGATGGCGAGGTATCTCAGAACGATTTGAGCATGTCTTGCTCAACAATAATTTTACGCAAGTATATGAGATAATATCATCGGTCATTAAGAAGAAACCCGCTGATTGGAATCGCTTTAAGAAAAGTCAAAGCCGGAAATTTGATGACCTGTTTGCACTATATGGTAAGCACCCGTTGTTTAATGAAATGAAGCCCGATGAGGTGCAAAAACTGCTACTTGATTGCTACCCGCTTCATCCGGTCAGTATTTTTATTCTTCCTCGACTTTCAGAGCAGATTGCACAAAATGAAAGAACTCTTTTTACGTTCTTGTCGGCACAAGGGCACTCGACGCTTTCTGCATTCTTAAGTGGGTATGACGATTCTAACTTCAAGTTGGTAACTCCTGATTTGTTGTTTGATTATTTTGAACAGCTTTTCAAGAAGGAAATCTACAATAATGAAATTCGCGATGTCTATTTATTGGCAAGTCGCGCTCTGGATAAAATTGGGAAGAAAAAAGTTCTTGAATGTAAGATCATAAAAACATTGTGCTTGCTTTATATCCTGCAACAGTTTGAAAAAATCAAGCCGGTTAAAGAAGAAATATTCCGCATTTTCAAAAATGAATACTCAGAAGAAGATATTCTTTTAGCTATTGATAATCTTGTAGAAAAAGAATTCGTCGTCTATTTGCGACAGAGTAATTCTTATTTGAAATTGAAAGAATCTTCTGGTGTTGATATTGAAAAGACGATAAATGATGAAATTGAACGGCAGCGCAGTAAATTTGACTTGTGCGATATTTTAAACGAGTTTAATACCAGTGCGTATTTATATCCTTCGAGATATAATGACAAGTATGAGATGACTCGATGGTTTGATTTCATATTTGTTTCTGATAAAGAATTCTTAGAAGATACGGACTGGCAAAGTAAATATGCCGATAGTGATTCTGATGGTCGAGTTATCGCGGTCGTTTTAAGTGGGAAAAATTCAGCAAAAAAGATTCGCACTTTGGTCGAACAAGTTTCTGCTGCACAGAGACAAATTTTGTTTGTTGTTCCCACGCAGTTTAACGAAATCGAAAGTACTGCAAAAAAATATAGCGCAGTTTATGCCCTACGCGAGAAATCTCATGGCGACAGCGCTCTAGAAGACGAATATCAAGTCGTGATAGATGATTTAAGCGAGGTATTACACGGATTTATTGCCGATTATACCAGAGCCGAAAGAAACGCTTCGTCATATATTTATTGTGGAGAGGACGCTTGTATTGGTAGAAAATCGGAACTCTCTGAAAAACTTTCTGAAATCTGTGAAAATATTTATTCAAAAGCTCCGATTATCAAGAACGAGGCTATCAACAAAAACTCTCCAACAACAGTAATGGAGAACGCCCGAGATAAGGTTATTTCTGCTCTACTAAGAAATGAACTTGAATATAATCTTGGTTTGACCGGAACGGGCCCTGATGTGTTCATTATGCGTAGTGTTTTGATAAATACTGGTCTGTTGATTAATGAAAAGAATGACGTAAGATTAAATTTTGATTTCCAGAAAAAGGATGATGTTGCCGTTGTAAAACCTATTATCGACGCTCTGCAATGGTTTGTCAATAATGCTGCTGAGAAGAATAAGGTTTCCTTTGATGCTCTTTATCGAAAATTGACATCACCTAGTGGAAGAATCGGCATGAGAAAAGGAATCATTCCGATATTTATTGCCGCCTTCTTGCATTGCCATAAAAAGTCTATTTCTATTCATAATGAAAATGGTTCTGTAGAAATTTCTGCGCAGACCTTAAACCAGATAAATAAAAATCCTGATTCATATACTCTGACATACATATCTTGGGATGCGACTAAGGAAAAATACATCCGTGATATGAAAATTTTGTATGGTCAGTGGCTCACTTCTTACGAGATGAAATCGCTTGAAATTGATGGATTGGTTTCTGCGATGAATCGTTGGTATTTCGATTTACCTAAGTACACGAAAGAAATTTATTCAAAGGCAAATCCCAAAAGAACCGACCAGGTCTTTGTTGATTTTTTGAATTTGTTTACACAAAATGCAAGTTGTGAAGAAATTCTTTTTGAACGAATTCCAATGGTGTTTACGGGAAAAACATCATGTGGGAAAAATGTCCTTACGAAGCTATCCGATGCCAAAAAAGACATTGATGATTCTATAATTAGACTAAAGCGGTCGCTTTTAGATATAACAAGAAATGTATTCGCTAATCAGCAGGTGAAGAAAGCCTCAGTGCCTTCTATATGCAAAGAATGGACTAAGAGACTTGATAAGAACGCTTCTGACAATGTATTTGATGATGGTATAACTGATAGGATGCTGAATCTTTTCTATCAGAATATGTCGGACGAATCAAAATTCATTGAAAATCTTGCAGAAATTTTGACTGGATTGAGAGTTGTTGATTGGAATTTTAATACAATCGATTCTTTTAAAAATAAATTGAAAGAGTGCAAAAATACTGCAGAAAACTATAAAGAATCCGATAAACGAAATCAGGATAATAGCTATAGGCTTTCCTTTATCGACGAAAAGGGGCGCGAATCTACAAAAACATTTAGTAAGGTTGATCTAACTCCTCGATCACGATTGCTCTTCAATAAAATGGAAGACGCGCTTAATACAATGGGCCAGGCGTTGACATCTGCGGAAAAGAGGCAGGTTATTGTAAATATTCTTCAAAAAATGTGTGGGGAGAACAATTAATGGCTTATTTCGACAATGCGGCGACGACTTTCCCGAAACCAGAATGTGTTTATGATTTCATGAATACATTCTATAGAGAATGTGGTGGAAATGCTGGCCGTGGAAGCCACAAACTTTCGATAGGCGCAGGTAAGATGATTTCTGAAACCAGAAATCGTCTTAAAAAACTGCTGCATTGCGAAAATAAACAAATCGTATTCACGACTTCGGCTACGATTGCCTTGAATATGATTTTGCAGGGCGTTCTTGATGGCAAAATGACTGCAGGAGCAAATGTGTATATATCTCCATTTGAACATAATGCAGTGACAAGGATTCTTCACCATTATGAGAAAATAGGGAAAATTAATGTGAGACTCCTTTCCATCAAGGAGAATCTAACCTACGATTTTGAAAAAATCCTGGCGCAATTTGCCAAAGATTCTCCCGATTTGATGGTGGTGAGCCATGCAAGCAATGTGATAGGTCTTATTTCTCCAGTAGAAAAGCTTTGCTCAATGGCGAAAAAATGCAACGCCGTTACCGTTATAGATATGGCGCAAACTGCGGGCCTAGTGGATATTAATGTCGGTTTGGAAACAATCGATTTTGCCGTATTTGCCGGACATAAAACGCTTTATGGGCCAACAGGAATTAGCGGGTTTGCGATGAAGCCTGATTTTGATTTGACCCCAGTTTTATTTGGGGGTACCGGTTTTGAAAGCGCCAATCAGGATATGCCTAATGACATACCTCAACGATATGAGATGGGGACCCTTAACATTGCCGGAATTGCTGGATTGCATGCTTCTTTGGGTTGGATATTAGATGAGGGAATGGATTATTTATGGGAGCATGAACAATTAAAACGAAAAGAATTGCTGAAAATCCTTCGTTCTTATCATTTTGTAAAAATCGTTGGTGATAATGAAAGTAATCAATATGTAGGAATAGTTTCTTGCGTAATTGACGGACTGCCAAGTGATACTGCTGCAAGTGTGTTTGCCGAGAAAAACATTGCTGTTCGAAGTGGATTGCAGTGTGCTCCACTTGCTCATATGAGTTTAGGAACGTTCCCTTCGGGGACAGTGAGATTTAGTTGTAGCGCGTTAACGAGAGATGAAGACTTTATTTTGTTGAAAAAGACCATGTCATTTTTGAAAGAAAATTTATAATCTAGGAGAATGTAATCATGAATTTCAAAGATATCCTAAAAAGAATTAAAACTAATGATTTGGTTCTGCCGGATTTCCAACGAGGGTTTGTATGGGAACAGGATCGTATGAAACGATTGTATGCAAGTATTCTTGCAAAAATACCGGTTGGCAGCATTCTTAGCCTGGAATCACAAGATGATAAGTTTAACTGCAAACAAATTGGAGCAAGACCACGAAGCAGAATTCTCAAAAAAACTAAGAAAAAAGTTGATTATTTAATCGATGGACAACAACGATTTACAAGTTTGCTTGCGGGATTCTCAACATATTATTTTGAAAACTTTTTTAATGCTGAAAAAGACATTGCGTCAAATGATTTATTATGTCTTTATTTTGTGAAATTTCCTGCAAAAGATAATGAAAATAGTGAAGATATTTTTGGTGTGAGAAATCTTTCATTTAAAGAAAGATTCTTTTCAAGTTCTGAAATCAATGCTGTCATTGATTCAAAATATGTGTTTGAAATATCAGAGAATGTAGAAAAGAAACAGAAAGCATTTGAAATAACAAACAAAAAAATTTTCGAAGATATTTATAAATATTGTACTTCCCCTAATCCTGATGAAACTGGAGCTAACTTCTACCGTTTCCTGCTCCAATTTATTAATGGACATGAGGGCTTAATTGCAGAATTCCGTGCAAGTATAATGGACCAAATTGCAAATCACCATAAAGGAAAAAAGAAGGATATTGCTAAAAATATGTGGACAAATGCATTGTCCGCTTATTTCACAGAATGCTTGAGTGAAATTGGACTTGAAGAAATTAAGGTGGAGAATTCCGACAAGGCTCGAGCTATTGATATCTATAGCAATTTAAACCAAGGTGGAGTAAAATTAAGCATTCTTGATTTGATTATTGCAACAGTCGGAACGAAAGATGATAAAAATTTTTACGAACAACTTCTTGATTCTCTAAATACGAATTTTGAATTTGATAAAAATGTGCTTTCGTCTGAAATGCAAACGCTTATTCAGAATCAGGTGTCATACAATCCTTTTGATATTGCAAATGTAATAACATCAAAGGGGGAAATGAAGAAAATGTTTACAAGCGTCTTCTTGGATGTTTTGGCTCTTTTAACGCACAAGAACAAAGGAAAAAAATTCTCGGCAAAAGCTATAAAAGGAGAGAAAACAGACAAGTACTTCACGCCGTTAGTGACAAAAGAAACGGAAATTCTGAAAATTTCGGCTGAAGATGTCATGAAGAATTATAAATCTACATGCGTTGCTATAGCCAGAGCATTATTCTTTTTTCAGACGAGATGTGGTATTCGGGAATTTGATGCCATTAATTATAAGGCGCAGCTTACTGTTGTTGCATATTTTTTCGCGGAGGAATCTCTCTTTAAAAACAAGAAGATGCACGATTTGTTTGAGTACTGGTATTGGATAAGCATTTTTGCGTGGATGTATCCATCAAATCAAAAAATAGACATTCTTAGTTCTATTGAAAAATTTGAGTCTTACATTGCATCCTCATCGCCTGTAAGTGAATTTGCCTATCTGAAAGAATTTAGAACTGATGTATTGAATAAGAAATTCTACTCGGATAAGGAAACTCTTACGATGTGTCGAGCTGCAGAAACGGAAAAATATCCGTCAAAGAGCATGACTGATTATATTTGCCAATATTATTTAAGTAGGGGATTTGGATATAAAAGTTTCTTTGTAGATAAAAAGAATAATAAATCCGACAATGATGATATAAATGTTTTCTATGAAGGAAAATTGGAAATACATCACATAAATCCGTTGGGTTCAGATCCGAAGAAAAAAATTAGCCAAACCACTAAAGAACTTCGAACAAAAGCAGATAATCCGTTTAATTCTCCGTTAAACATGCTGCTCATAACGCAATATGACAACAAATTAATTCTTGATATGGATTACTCGAAATATTCTAACGATGAGAATGTAAGAGGAATTTTACCAAATCTAGATTGCGTTATTGGAACAACAACTTTAAAGGAATTTCTAGACAAACGATATGAAGGATTGTATTCAAAATTGAAGACAACCCTTGATGGATTAGAAATGTCTCTAAAAAATGGAATTAAATAAATCTACGAAATGAATTCTTTGACAACATTAACAATTCGTAATGAATATCGTTCTCCTCAGAACGATGTTGTTCAAGAATTGTTTATTCCTGCTCTTTCCTGTGCTAAAATTTACAAACGCTCTGTAGGCTTTTTTTCGTCAACATCATTAGTTGAAATAACTAAGGGAATTGCCGAACTTGTCAAAAATAAGGGGCAAATACAAATTGTTGCTTCTCCTAAGTTAAGTGATGAAGATGTTGATGCTATACGTGCTGGCTATGAAAAGCGTTCTGAAATAATAGAGCGCAGATTACTTGGGGAATTAGATATTGAAGAAACGGATTATTTTAGAAATGCAAGACTGAATCTTTTGGCGAATTTAATTGCCAATGGATTCCTGTCGTTGAAAATAGCTTTCATTGATTCTGGGAATGAAGTTGGAATATATCATGAAAAGTTAGGTGTATTTGAAGATTTTGATGGTCGGAAAATTGCATTTGACGGAAGCATGAACGAATCAAGAACCGCTATGCGATATAATTATGAGTCTGTTAATGTTTACTGTGACTGGAAACCGGAAGATAGAGAACGGGCTCAATCAAAAATAAACGCCTTTGAAAATATTTGGAATAATACTGAACAAAAACTGACTGTTGTTGATTTTCCGTCGGTAACGAGTAAAATTCTAGAGAAATACAAAAGACAAAATATAGATTTTAGTGTACCAAATTGGGATAAAGGTTTTACAGATTCCGTTCCATCAAATGTTCATGAGTCCGGTCCTGACTATAGAACTGGTGAAGAGAAATCTATTTCCTTTGATATGCTTCGTGAATATCAGAAGAAAGCTATCAATAGCTGGATGGCGAAAGGGTGTTGCGGTATTTATGATATGGCAACAGGAACGGGTAAGACACTTACGGCTCTTTTCTCTCTTGATAGTTTGCGAAAGCGCGATAGTGGTAATTTGAGCGTCGTTATTCTTTGTCCGTACATTCATCTTGTCACGCAATGGCTTGAAGATATAGAGAAATTCAATATAAAACCAATTGTTGCGTTTGGATCTTCACCACAAAAAGATTGGAAAGAAAGATTAAAAAGGGCTGTTGATAAAAGAAATTTTTGTGATAACGAGCGGGGCTTCTTTTGCTTGGTGTCCACAATCGCCACATTTAAAAGTGATTTCGTTCAAGGAGTTTTGGCAAAAAATAGAAAACCGATTCTTTTAATTGCTGATGAAGCTCATAATTTAGGTGCACAAGATGCTATAAAGTATCTTGAAAGAATGAATTTCATGTATAAATTGGCGCTGTCTGCGACAATAGACCGTCATATGGACGAATTTGGCACGAAATTCCTTCATTCCTATTTTGGAGAAAAGTGTATAGAGTATGGGTTGAAAGAGGCTATAGATGCTGGATATTTAGTTCCCTATGATTATATTCCGGTTGTTGTTTCATTGGATTCAAAAGAGCGGGAGTCGTATGCGGAACTCACAAAGCAGATGGCGGGAGAGATTCGAATATCTCCAAAAACGCATGAAAAATGTTTGTCTGAATATGGAAAAAAGCTGGCTATTGCTCGTTCTAGGTTAATTGCTGGTGCAAAAAATAAACTTACAGAACTTATAAAGAGAATTGAACCATATAAGAATGAAAATAAAATTCTGATTTACTGTGGTGCTACAAAATATAGCGAAGATATTCATGGATTTGACTCGGAAAATCAAGATGATGTTAGGCAGATTGAAGCGATAACGATGAATCTTTATGAAAAATTTGATATGCGCATTGCAAAGTTTACCGCAGAAGAAAGTTCGGAAGAACGTTCATCGATAATAACGCGTTTTGAAGAAAAAATTTTGCAAGCGATTGTCGCAATTAGATGTCTGGACGAAGGTGTTAATATACCTATGGTCGAAACAGCTTTTATATTGGCTAGTTCTACAAATCCAAAAGAATATGTTCAAAGACGAGGTCGTGTTTTAAGGAGACACAAAGATAAGGTAAAGGCGACTATTTACGACTTTATAACTTTGCCGTATGATTTGATTGTTGCAGGTGCAATGGATCCTTCAGAAAATGAGATGTATTCAACATTGATACGTAACGAGGTTACGAGAATGACGGAGTTCGGATCACTTGCCTTAAACAAATCGAAAACATTGTCTCTAATTGACGAAATAAAAAGGAAATTTCAAATAACCAAACAAATGAATGCGGAGGATGTTCTCTATGAATTCTGAAGAATACAAAAAACTGTTTGATACAATTGCCGAGTGGGAACATGAAAACAAACATAATAAAACTAGCAAACCTAAAGAAATGGAATCAAAAATCAAACGACTGATTCAAAACTCCGTTAAACTTGAGGAAAAATCATGCTTATAAAAAAGATTGTCTTGAAAAATTTCCGTCAGTATGATGGTGAAAATGAAATCATATTCTCTGTTGAACCAGAGAAAAACATAACATTTGTTTTGGGTGGTACTGGTTTTGGAAAAACAACTCTTTGCCAATCATTTCGGTGGTGCTTGTATGGCAAGTCAGATTTTAAAAAGCCAGAAGATATATTATCGCAGAAGAAGATTGATTCTTTGAAGGATGGTCAGTCCTGTCCTGCTACGGTTTCTTTAGAGATATCTCATGGTGGCAAGGATTACATAATAACCCGAACCTCTACATATAGAAAAAAGAATGATAAGTTCGGTGAATTGTCTCTGCAATTTCATGTGTATTATATTGAAAATGGCGTGCAAAAAGAGGTATCGAACAAACAAGAATTTGTTAATGAAATAATTCCAGAAGAGTTATCTGAATATTTTTTCTTGAGTGGCGAAAAAATAGAAGCTATGTCGGATGATATAAAGAAGGGTAAATCGCGTGCTTTCGGAGAAGCCGTAAATACGTTGCTGGATCTTGATTATTATAAGAATGCCATAAGACATTTGAAATCTATTTCAAAAGAGTACAGTGCTTCCGGTATATCTGGAAATTTTAACGAAAAGTTAAATCAGTTAAACTCAAAAATTAGTTCTAACGTAAAGAATCTGGAAACTTTTGAAAACCAGATGAAAGAGGAAGAAGATAGTCGTGATTATCATTTAGAAAAAATCGCAGAATATAAGAGCAAACTGAAAAATATAGAATCTTCAAAAGAGATTGCAGAAAAAAGAGAGTCCAAGCAAAATGAGTGTACGAAACAGAAAAATCGTATAGAACAAGAATACAAGTCTGGAATTTTGGATTTTGTCAAATCATCACCCTATTTTTTTGCAAGACATGCTATGGATGCAATGCTGGATTATTTAAAGGAGGCTTCGGATATAGAATCCGATGACATTCCCGATAAATTGCATGCAGACCTTATAGATTGGATTGAGAAAAGAGGGAAATGTATTTGTGGAACTTGTATAAATAAAAATGAGGCAAGTTTTGATTTACTTGAAAAATGGCGACACATAGTTCCCCCCGAGTCGCTAGGAACACTTATATCTACAGTAAGGCGAGAAACACAAGATAAAAAGCGTTTTGGTGAGGATCTCTGGAATAATTTGAAAGCTAGGAAAGAAAGAGTTATTGATTATCTCGAATCAATAGATGGCCTTGAGGAGGAAATAAAAGTTCTTGATGAACGACTTGCAAAAGCCGAGGATACTTCTGAGATTGAAAGAAATTTGAAATTGTCTACGAAAGATTTGGAGGACTCAAAAGAGAAAATCACAAATTATCAAAGATTGATATACAATATAAAATCAGAATCAGATAGATTAAAACGAGAAAGAGAAAACTTGCTTGAAACAAGTGAAGAAGGACGAAAAGTTCTTGAGTGGAAAAAGATAACGGACAAACTTGTAAAGGACTTTGAAGAGGAACTTAGTAAGGATGAACAAGAAAAGAAACAAAATCTTGTAAATGCTGTGCAGAATGCCTTTAAGAAAATATATGACGCCGATTTTACGATTAGCATAGATGATGAATATAATATCACAACCACATCCCAAAAAGAGCTTTCAACAGGTCAGGGCCTCTCTGTAATATTTGCTTTCCTTTCTGGGCTTCTTGATGTAATTAAGCAAAATAGAGAGGAAAATGCTGAAATGCAGTTGGAATCATATCCTCTAGTTCTTGATGCTCCGTTTTCTGTTTTAGACAAAGAAAGAATAATATCTCTTTGTGATGTTTTACCTAAGGTGTCTGAGCAAATTATCGTGTTTATTAAGGATGTTGATGGTGAAATAGCAAGAGAAAGAATGTTCTCGAAGATTGGACGGAGTTACAAGCTGGTTCCTATGGATAAATCATTCCAATGCACAAAAGTTGAGGAGGATAAAAATGGCTTTGTTTAATCAATTGTACCAAATAAAGGGCTTGCATGCCGAGAAAGTACGTAAACTTACAGAGTTGTTGTCATGCAGAAATATTGATGTGTTTTACATCAGTATTGTTCTAGGTCTTTGGCAAAACCTGAGCGCGAATGTTGATAATGATTCAAAAATAGAACCCGCAAAAATTGACCCGGAACAAATGATCCGATATGGTCGCGAAATAGAATATTTCTATGAGCTTGTTATGTTGAATGACAAGAAAGGAAGTGTTTCGCTAAAAGAGAGAATAAACAAGGCTTTTAGAATAAGAGGGACTGAAGCTGCTGGGCCCGATGAAGAACGATTTACTCAAATAATGCTTGGAGGTCTAGATTTTTTCTATGACAGTATTGTTGAGAATACAAATTCTAAAGAAGATATATTTAACAATATCTGTGAATTGATCCAAACATATTTAGTGACTTATCCTGAAAAAGAATAAATCGTAAATGCAATATCCTTCTGACATCCTCCTAGAACGCAATGTACCTGAAAAAGAGAACCAGTTCCTGTTTCATTATACGACATATTCTGCTGCGTTGGGAATTTTATTGAGCCAACAAATGCGTTTGGGTCCGCTTGTGAACAAGAATGACCCTTTAGAATTTGAAGATCATCGTGATGACGGACGGGTGATTCATGGCAACCCTTCAAATGAAGAACTTGCTATAATCGTTGGCGACTATATAAATGCCGTGGATGAAAAAGAGCGTTCGATTCGGTTTGCTTCTTTTGCTATGGATATGTCTTTTTATAATCCGCCGAAGGATTCCCAAGAAAACTGCTATAACAATTTATCCAAGGGGTGGGCTCGTTCTAGGATGTGGGCTCAATATGCCGACAATCACAAGGGTGTATGCTTAATATTTGACAAAGAAAAATTGGTGAAGTCGTTTGAAAAAGCTTTCGATTCGTGTGAAACCTATTGTAAAGAAGTGACTTACACAAACAATCTTTATCCCTTACAGGAATCCTTAGCGCAGAATTGCAAGTCGCTTTTAACTTCGGAAAAGATTGACTTTTTATTTCAAAAATGCCAAGACTATAGAGATGAACAAGAATTTCGGTTGCTTCTTATAGATAAAAGTTTGAAGAATCCTGATAAATTGGTTTCGTTTTCTATATCGGATTCACTTTGTGGCGTTATACCTGGAGTACGGTTTCCTAAAGAGGATGAATTGAGCCTGAAAAAGGCGATGGAATTTTGCAATCCAAAGATTAAGTGGCTACCTATATGGTGGAATTACGGAATGCCACATTTGGCAGATGCTGAACGTTTGAAATCGATGGTTGAAGAAGTATTCGGTGAACAATAACGCTTTTCGCGTTAGGGATAGTGACCCCTTGGGGCGGAGACTTGCTTGCAAGGCTCCGTTGCAAGAGTGGCGCGAGGGTGCCGCAGGCACACACGGGGCGCCTTGCAATATAGCCCGATCCACGCCAGTGGGGAACGTCCAAAAAAGGCGATATTAAACGGTTGGCTATTTGATTTTTTGCCTCTATTTATATATTTTATAAGAAACAGGTCCCATTAAGGTGAAAGCAGGCTTCATGCCATGCGTTTCGATAGAAACCTAGCCTTATACGGGATCTATTTTTTTTATCTAGCGGATTTTTCGGTCAAGGATCTTTTAAAATTGTCCACTAAGGCAGAACCTCGCACCTTTTGAGTCTGTCCACTAAGGTAGGACCACTCGCCTTTTGTTTCTGTCCACTGAGGCAGGACCACGCACTTGTTGCCGATATCTCGACAATAACCAATATACATTAATTTCCTGAGAAAGTCAATTCGCGCCGCCCGCCCTGAAACAAATCAAAAACCGCAACCTTAACAGTTGCGGCATTTCATGTGAACAGTTCTGGCAAATAGTTAGACCGTCATAACACAGGACTCGTTATATCCTGCTAATAACGAATCGTGTGTCAGCAAAATTATCCCTTCTGCTTTTGCTTGGGCAATGAGCATTCTGTCGAACGGATCTTTGTGCGATGGTGCGTTCTCGTCTCGTTTTAGTTTTTCGACTTCCAGAACGTGCTCTTCGTAAATCATCAATTGCTGGAACCCTGCCTGAGTGCAGTAGTCCAAGAATTGAGCACCAGTGATTGGCATTTGGTCTGGATGAATTGCGTGCTTGATAGCAATCTCCCACATGGAGATTAGGCTAAAAACAGGTTCTACATTTTCTTGGTTAATGAGGTTTCTCGCTTCGATCGGCAGTTTTTCACTGTCGAGAAGAGTCCAAAGAGCGATGTGTGTGTCCAGTAAGACTTTCATCCGTTCACCCCGAACATTTCTGCGATTTCGTCATTGCAGGAATCGATATTGTCGGGGATGGAAAACTGGCCTTTAGCGATACCGAACTTTTTTACATTCCGCTTGACGGACGTGTTTAGCGATTTCTGGAGAATGAAATCGATAAAATCAGAAACTTCCCCTACATATTCTGCGGGGATGGCTTTGACTTTTTCTTGCAGCAGTTCGATAGGCATAAGAGGAACCTCCTTTCTAAATATACCTTTTTAGTTGCTCAAAATGCAACCCCTTCCAAGTTGGATTAGCCCGTTGGCTTTACAAATTGCGCCAAATTTGAAAAAAATCACCCTCCACAGAACGCCAGCGACATCACAATCCCCACGAAAATCAGAAACGGCAGCACTTTCAACAGCAAGGTGATGGCGCATGCATCCCCTGCGTCGCCAGCCCCGAAAAGGGTCGAGGTGTTGCATTAGCGATTTGAATTCACGATATCATCCTTACAAAAATGTAAACAGATGGTGTCGTAATATGATAATCTGGGGCTCTGGAACAAAAGTTTGGCCTTTTCTGATTGTTTTTTAGGAATATACCTGAAATCTTATACGGGGTGTATTTTTGTGTGTGCCGGATGACGCGGTACAGGCCTTTAACTATATTTTCCCCGCTGATTTTTACAAAACAGAAACCCAAAAGAATGGATTGAATCCAATATGAACGAAACACAGACCAATGCACCCGAAGCTCAGGAAGCGGCTCCCGCCGCAGCCCCGGCCCAGGATGTGCAGCAGCCGGCTCTCGTTGCACCGCAACCTGAAGCAAAGGTGAAGGGCAAGTTCGACGAACAGCTCGGACTCATGCTCCCCTCCGATGCCGCCCAGGTCCAGGCGCAGCTTTCTATGCCGGGTATGAATGACGATATGGTTTACAAGATCGTGGAAAACCACGCTGGTAACCATTCGGTTCTCTATAAGACCTACGATCAGGCAGTTCTTGCACGCGACGTTCGCGATTCTATCGAAAACGCCGGCGGCCACAAGGTGTTGCCCATCGCCAAGGCCAAGCTGGGCTCGACCTACTGCAAGGGCGAATTTTCGACCGAACAGGGCTGTAAGGGCGACTCCGACACCTTCGGTATCGGCTCCCTGATCGAATTCCAGGCAACCGGTCTTATCGTGGTGATGGTGGTTATCGTGGGCCTCACGGTGCTCTGCTACCTCACGAACTTCATCATGGCCAAGCTCGGCCTCAACAAGGACAAGGCTCCGGCACCTGCAGTTAAGGCTGCTCCGGCCGCCGCTCCCGCCGCTGCAGCACCCAAGACCATCGGTCCTGCCCACTGCGACTGGGATCCGAACGCAAAGAGCGTTCATCCGGGCTTCACCAACAAGCAGCTCCAGGCTTTCCTCGGCATTGCCGCCGTGGCAGCCCTCGAAGAACACCCGGGCATGAGCAACGACCAGTTCCTCGCCCTCGTGACCGCAGCGGCGACCCAGGCTATCGGTCAGCCCTGCCGCGTGACTGCTTACAGAAACATCAACTCTCCTGCTTGGACGATCGTCAAGTAAGGTAAACTTTTAAAACTCAACAGGCTTTTAAGCCAGGAAATATCAAAATGAAGAAAACCGTCCGTATCAGTTTCGAAGGCAAGACCTACGATGTCGAAGTAGAAGTTCTTGATTCCAATGCCGCCGTTGCCGCCGCTCCTGCTGCAGCCCCCGCTGCCGCTCCGGCTCCTGCCGCCGCTCCTGCTGTTGCCGGTGGTACCGAAGTCAAGAGCCCGCTCGCTGGCTCCGTGTTCAAACTGAAGGTCAAGGTCGGCGACACCGTTGCTGCCAACCAGGAAGTGGCTATCATCGAAGCTCTCAAGATGGAAAACCCGGTCGTCGCTCCGTGCGCCGGCACAGTGAACTCCATTGCCGTCAAGGAAACCGACACTGTCGTCGACGGCCAGACTCTCATGACCATCGCCTAAGAGGTACAGATAAATGAGTTCTCTTTTAAATTCGGTCGTTGAGTTCGCAGGCGACACCGGATTCGCATACGTCACCCCTTCGATGATCGTGATGTGGATCGTGAGTTTCGTCCTGATGTACTTGGCGATTGTCAAAAAGTATGAGCCGCTGCTGCTCTTGCCGATTTCGCTCGGCGCACTGGCGGTGAACATCCCGAGTGCGGGATTCTACGATGGTGGCTGGAGCATCGAAGGTATGTTTACCCCGACGGCCGGTCTCTATTACTACATCAGCCAGGGTATCCACCTGGAACTCTTCCCGCCCATCATCTTCCTGGGCGTGGGTGCCATGACGGACTTCGGACCGCTTATCGCTAACCCGCGTACACTGCTTCTTGGCGGTGGCGCTCAGTTCGGCGTGTTTGCGACCATGTTCTGCGCTGTGGCTTTCGGTGGCTTTACTCTCGGTGAAGCAGCCTCTATCGGTATCATCGGCGGCGCCGACGGTCCGACCTCCATCTTTACTGCAAACAAACTAGCAAAGCACCTCATCGGACCTATCGCCGTGGCAGCTTACACTTACATGGCCCTCGTTCCGCTGATTCAGCCGCCTATCATGCGCCTCATGACCAACGACAAGGAACGCAAGATTCGTATGAAGGCGCTCCGCAAGGTGTCCAAGGCCGAACGCATCGTGTTTGCCGTGATGGTGATGATCGTGTGCATCCTCGTGGTGCCCGATGCTTCTGCTCTTATCATCATGCTCATGCTCGGTAACATCTTCAAGGAAGCCGGCGTTGTCGAACGCCTGGTGAAGACCTCCTCTAACGAACTCATGAACATCGTGACTATCTTCCTCGGTACTTCCGTGGGCCTCACGATGTCTGCCGACATTTTCCTCCGTCCGCAGACCCTCATGATTATCGCTATGGGTGTGGTCGCCTTCGGTTTCTCGACCGCTGCAGGCCTCTTCCTTGCAAAGATCATGAACAAGTGCACTCCCAACAACCCTGTGAACCCGCTCATCGGTTCTGCTGGCGTGTCCGCCGTGCCGATGGCTGCCCGTGTTTCCCAGGTGGAAGGTGCCAAGTATGACCCGCAGAACTTCCTCCTGATGCACGCCATGGGCCCGAACGTGGCTGGCGTGATCGGTACTGCAGTTTGCGCCGGTTACATGATTTCCAGACTCTCGTAAGACGTCGTCCTAGAGCAAGGCGAAAGCCGCGCGACGGGATCCATAATCGAATATAAGGAATCCCTCGGCAGTGCGCCGGGGGTTCCTTTTTAATTTGTTGTCCCTAGCTTGGTAGGTGGTCGACTTTTTTTGTTAAATTTGTATTGAACGTGGTTGGCTTGAAACTGTTTGCTTTTAGGAGGATCTATGAAAAAGTTCTTGTTCGCGTTGCCCCTTGCGATTGGTTTGTGCCTTTCTGCCTGTAGCGAAAGCTCGAGTGCGGCGTCGGAAGAATCCGAAGGCGGCTCGGGCGGCTCTTCGGTGAATGGGGGCAAGCTGGTTGCCGGGGCGTCTACCATGGTGGACCCGCGTGACGAGCAGGTCTATACCGTCAAGAAAATCGGCGATTTGACCTGGTTCGTGGAACCGTTGCGTTTTGTTGATTCCGTTACCTACAGCTCGATGGCGGGCTATACGGAATGCGATGTGGATAGCGTGAGCGGTAAGGTGCTGGGCTGCGGTTATTCCTGGAAGGCTGCGCTGGAAGGGCGAGAGTATCCTGACGATACCTTGGAACTGGGTATTTGCCCGCCGGGTTGGCACGTCCCCAATATGAGCGAGTTCAATGAGCTGAAATCTGCACTGAAAGAATCTTGCGATACGGCTGGAAAATGCTTGAAGGAAAAGCAGGGCTGGGAACCGGGGGCGTTCTGGACATCGACCCCTTCTCGCGGGGTTAGCCTCACGACACCGACCGGTGGAACGCGAATCGAAAGCAACGACTACAATGCGGTCTCGTTTGTCCTGTATGCGGACAAGCCTGCCGGTGGCAGCGATTACCTGTATCCGGTGTTTGCGGGGCGCTCCAGTTTGCTCTATCTGCATTGTGTGCAGGGAAGTGTCGATTCCGTGGCGGAGTTTGAAACTTATCAAAAGTTGAAGGAAAGCGTGCTGAAGGCCAGGGCTGAAGCTGAAGCCGCCGAGGCGGCCAAGCAGAAAAAGTTGAAGGATGGTGCCAAGGCCTATTTCAATCCGGATTTGCACTACAAGAATTTTGTGGATGCCCGCGACGGTAACGAATACGGGACGATCGTTATCGGACAACACCGCTGGATGGCCGAGAACCTGCGTTACATACCCACTCGCGGAGATGATGAATTGGTGATGGTTTATACGAGCGGTCGCACTTATGAGGACTCCCTTCGCGCCGTCGTTATTGGAAGGGCCTACAGCCTGGATCAAATCTCTCCCGATAGCGGTGCCGCCAATCCTTGCCCGTCCGGTTGGCACATTCCCTCGATTACGGAGTGGAATGACCTGTTGAAGGAAACTGAAGCTCCTGGCGACTTGTTGGCGACGAACGGCTTGTGGGAACGCGCCGGCGCGACAAACCGTCTGGGATTCTCTGCAATCGGCACAAGATACGACGAAGTGAGTGTGTTTAACGAAACCTGGTTCTGGACGAAGGAAGAAACCAAGTTCGGTTACAGCTGGTTTAGCAACAATTTCCAGGAGGACGATACTGAATATGCCGCCTATATCCGCTGCATCGAGGACTAGCGAACTCCTTTAGCATTTTTGCGAATGTAATCCCTGCCGTCGGCGGGGATTTCTTTTGCGTTCGTTTTATAATTCGGCGGTCTTGTTTTATACCGCGCCTATTTTGTTTTATAGAATTGAAATTTCTTCAATATGAAAATAAATATGGCGAATTTTTCAAAATTTCGCAATTTCTGTTTTTTAGAAAATGTTGCATGGAATGCTTCAAAAATCTATCTTATAGTCATCATGAAATCGGTTGTTGAATACAAGGATTACCGCGAGTACGTACTCGATTACTACCGCGAACGCAAGCGGACCTCGGCGTTTACATGGCGCGAGTTCGCGAAGATTGCGGGTTTCGCATCGGGGTCGTACCTCAAGCTGGTTTGCGACGGCAAGACGCGTCTTCGGGAAGAAGGAGCGAAGAAAACGGCGCTTGCAATGGGGTTGCTCGGCTTCGAGTACGACTACTTTATTTTGATGGTGCGTTACGAAGGCGCGAAGACGGACCGCGAAAAGAAGAAGATTTTTGAAGAGATGCAGGCGCTGAGCGACGCACACCATGTGAAGATTCTCGGAAGCGATCTGTATACATTCTACGAAACCTGGAAACATTCCGTGGTGCGTGAACTGGCGGTTGCGATGCCTGGCGCGAAACCGCACGAGATTGCGAAGGCTTGCAGGCCTGCAATTTCTGCGGCGGACGTGAGCGCGAGCCTGAGTTTCCTTATGAAGGCGGGGCTCCTTACGCGCGACATCAAGGGCAATTACCACCAGACGAACCGTTCGCTTACAACGGGGCGCCTGAACGTGGTCGCCGTCGCGGTGCATTCGCTGCTGCGCCAGATGGGCGAGTTCGCGCTGGAGGCTTTGGACAAGTTACCCATTTCGGAGCGCCACTTCAGTGGAATCACCATGGGCGTGACGGAAGAAAGCTACAAGAAGGTCGTGGAGGAACTTGCGCGGTGCCGCAAGCGCATCGTGTCGATAGTCGCTGACGAGCCGCATCCGGATAAGGTGTGCAGACTCAATTTCCAACTTTTCCCGCTGACCGAGAAAATAAACTAACTCCTATCTGTTTTGGGTAAAGGAAAACAAAAGAATGTATAAACAAGAAAATTTAAATATGAAAAAATGGCTTTTGCCTGCTCTTACGTTTGGGGCGCTGTTTTGTGCCTGTTCAATGGATACCGCTGGCACGAGCGAAGAAATCGAGGGAGCGGTCGCTCTTTCGGACAAGCGAATTGTGGGTGTCTCGCAGAAGGGACCTCTCGTGAAGGGTTCCGATGTCGTTCTGAAGGAGACTTCAGCGGATGGTAGCTTTACGCCTACGGGCAAGGAATTCTCGACTACGACCATTAGCGACAATGGCGATTTCGAATTCAAGGGACTCCATCTGGAAAGTCAGTTCGTGCTCCTTTCTGCACAGGGCAACTACATCCGTGAAAGTGACGATGAACCTTCCGAATGTTCCATCCGGCTTGATGCTGTCTCGAATCTGCAAAAGCGCGAGACGGTGAACATTAACCTCCTGACTCATTTTGAATACAAGAGAGTCCTGAATCTGGTGAAGGAAGGAAAGTCCTTTGTCGAGGCCAAGAAGCAGGCCGCCAGGGAAGTCTTTGAGGCGTTTGGATTCTCTGTCGAGGTCAGTGCGTCCGAAGACTTGAACATCTACCATACTTCTGATGCGGACTTGATTCTGTACAACCTCAGTTCTCTTGTCGATGGTCGCCCCGAATGGAACGATTGGCTTGATGAGGAACAGGAAGGCTGCGAAAAGCTGCAACAGTATCTTGACTCCTTCACCGACGACTTCGCCGACGACGGGGTGCTCAGCGATAGCGTTTTGCAGGATGTCGCGGGATACGCCTACTACTATACGAGTGTGCATGCCGCGATGGAATTTACGACCGAGCGTGATATCGAGGACAAGGAGAAGCATGACGCCGATGAACGCAAGGATCATTATTTAAGGAAGCTGAAGAGAGAATACGAATTCAGCAAGCGCGTGTTCCTGCATTATGTAGATATTGAAGCCTGTACGGAAGATCTTTGGGGACAATACCGGGAATTCGATAAGCCTATCGTATTGGACAGCTGGGAAAGAGAAGTGCAGCAAGGGGGCTACCTCCTTTGCAATGGGTTCAGCTGGGAACTTACGACGAAGGGACATCTCGATTCGCTCCTCCTGAAAATTGAACACGAAAACGGCACCATGACGGACGAGCGTGACGGAAAAACGTACAAGACGGTAAGCTTTGAACACAAGGGTAAAACCTATGTGTGGATGGCGGAAGATCTCCAATACACCGATGCCACGGTTACGTATTCCAAGGGTGCCGACATGAACAAGCGCCTTGTCGGAAGCTATAGCTGGACGACTGCCATGCAGATTGACGACAAGTACATGAAGGGGCCCGTCAAGGCTGATCTGCTGGATACTCTTCACCAGGGAATCTGTCCCGACGGCTGGCATATTTCGACCAGCGAGGAATGGACAGCTCTCTTTGAATATGTTGAAAATCCGGAGAACCTGCTAGACGAGAGATGGAGGGCGTCGGACATTGAAACGGCCTTTGCAAAGGACCTTATCGGAGTGTTCTTCAACAGGTTTGACTTCAACCTCTCCATTATGGATCCCAAGTACCTGGAGACCTATTACCACGCCTATACTCTTGACGAGTATGTCCTGTCGTACGATGCTCCGGCATTTGACGAAAATGACCCGTGGAAAGAGCCGATGTACGGATCCTTCGATGCGGATTACCCTGTCGAAAATTCGCACTTTAGCGCACTTGAAATCACTGTTCGTGGGAATCGGACGTTCGGAGTGTCAAAGGCTCCCAAGGCATATGTGCGTTGCCTAAAGAACTAGGCTATAGAAATTTACTCCTCCGGTTTGCGCCTGCGCTTTTGCAGGCGGGAGGATGGTTAGGAGAAGACCCCGCCAGCTTTTGCTGGCGGGTGTTTCTTTATGACCGCTCGACTCCAATTAAGTGAGTTCTTCCTCCTTCGTCTCGCTCTCGCAACCGCCACAGCTTAACGCTTGTGGCTTGTTGCTCACCTGTGTTTGTATTCCAGGAATACACGGAATGTATTCTAAATTGCTTATAATTTTAAAAAATTAGTGAAAATGGTAAAATTTGCGAGAAAATGCAAATTTTGTGTTCTAAAATGGCTTGAAAACCTATATTTGTAGACATGATAGAGATCATTGAATACACGGATTATCGCAAGTTCATCCAGGATTACTACGATGAACGCAAGCGGACGTCGGCGTTTACCTGGCGCGACTTTGCGCGTGATGCCGGCTTTTCGTCGGCGGTTTATCTCAAGTATGTTTGCGAAGGAAAGAAGAACTTGAGCATTGGCGCCGCAGGGTCGGTTGCTGCGGCCATGGGGCTGGTCGGTTTCGAGCAGACTTACTTTGTATTGCTGGTGTCCTATGCGCATGCGAAGAGCGACGAGACGAAACGTGCCGCGTTCGAGGAGCGCTGTGCGCTGGCGCATGCCCATAAGATACGCGTGCTGGGGAACGAGGAGTTCAACTATTTCAAGTCGTGGAAGAATCCGGTGCTTCGCGAGTTGGCGCCGCACATGCCCGGTGCAAAGCCGCTAGAAATGGCTCATGCCTGCAGGCCGAAAATTACGGCGGCGGAAGTTTCCGAGACACTCGACTTTTTGGTGCGTGCGAAGCTCCTGAAAAAGGATCGTAATGGAAACTACCGGCAGACGGACCGGTCAATTTCGATGGGCTCCGTAGATGCAGTCCCCGTAGCGGCCCGCGATATGCAGCGCCAGATGGGGGAGTTTGCGATTAAGTCGCTGAACCTGCCGCTTTCGGAACGCGACATGTCGGGCATTACCATGGGGCTTACGCAACGCGCCCACGACCGCATCCGAAAAGAAATCGCAGATTTTCGTCGCCGCGTTATCGCGATTGCGTCTGAAGACGAAGACACGGAGCAGGTGTATCGTATGAACATACAGCTGTTTCCGATGAGTGAAAAATTAAATGGTAAAAAGGGACGAGGACCCAAAATGGGCCGGGAGGAAAAAAATGAAAAGTAATTTGTTTGATAAGACTGAAAAACGATTGCTTTGGACGTTGACGGGCCTTTGTCTGTTTCTTGGGCTTGTTGCATGCTCTGATGATAAAGACATCGCTGGGGGTACTTCAGACGATGCGGGTATTGTTGCGATTACGAACAAGGAAGTCGCGGGCGTGTCGCAGAAGGGGCCGTTTTTGGTTGGCTCTTCGGTGACTGTTCAGGAAATGGACGGACGCACTTTTGTTCAGACGGGAAATAGTTTCAGGGCTAGTGTCAAGAGTGACCAGGGTGACTTTGTCGTAAAGGGAGTGAATCTTGCTTCGCAATATGCCCTGCTCGAAGTCAATGGCTATTACCGCAACGAAGTGACCGGGGAAAAATCGGAGGGAATGCTTGCCTTGCGTGCGGTGACGGACCTAACGGACCGTAGCCATGTGAACGTGAACTTGCTCACGCATCTGGAAGCGGGGCGCGTGCTGGCTTTGGTTCAAGAAGCGGGCTTGTCTTTTGCCGATGCCAAGGCGCAGGCGCAACGGGAAGTCCTTGCGGCATTTAATATTGCGGATGACCTGGAAAGTACCGAGGACTTGGACCTGTTTACGGGTAAGGGTGGTGCGATTCTGATAGCATTGAGTGTTTTGATGCAGGGGGATGGTTCTGCGGCGGATCTTTCGGAACGGGTTGCCCGAGCGTCGATTTCGATTGCGGATAGCGGTACTTGGCTGGGGGCGGACAAGACCGAGGTCGCGGACTGGGCTTTCCTTGTCGAAAACGATTATTCGGAAAATTCGAATGAAAAAAGCTTGTTGAACCGTGTACGCCAAAATGTGGAACTCTGGATGTCCGGTGTTGAGGCGCCGCCGTTTGAAGCGTATGTTTATAAGTTCTGGACGGCTGAATATAATCTTGGTAACTGTGACGAAGGAAATTTCTATGAAGTGCGCGAGAATGCAAATCCCTTGAGCAAACTTTATGGAACAAAGTTTGTTTGTGACGAAGACCGGGGGCGCTGGATTTTGGCGGGTCGTCGGGAATTGCAAGGTGTCGATTATTACGGGGTGACTGATGCGCGAAATGATGCCGTCTATAAAGTCTTGCGTATCGGTGATGTCAGCTGGATGACTGAAAACTTAAGGTACAAGTTCCCCGTGACAAATACCAGAAACAAGAGTCTATGCTATGACGACGAGGAACTTAATTGCAAGGCTTATGGAATGCTGTATGATTATGAATCGGCCCTGAAGGCTTGTCCCGATGGATTTCGCTTGCCGATATATAACGAAGTAATGAATCTGTTGCAGCAATATGGCGGAGCTGGGAAAGAAGCTGCCGATAGATTGATGTCGATGGATGGCTTCGGCGCGCAACTTGGCGGATATGCGGTTAGGGCGAACTGGTTTGCTTGGGAAGATGATGCCGGTTATACGGATATGAACAGGGGTGTAGCGATATGGATTTCGACGCAGGATTATCCTACTGGATGGAATGTCCTGTGGATTGATTCTACGGTTGCAGAAGTTAGGAGTGCTCCCGGTGCCTCTGCTTATGTCCGCTGCGTTGTTGACGAGCCTAATCAGGAAAAGACGAAGGTGTATAGTGCTGACAAGTATATGATTGACCCTCGCGATAACGCCTCTTACCGTTTTACCGAAATTGCGGGCAAGGCCTGGCTTGCCGAAAATATGCACTACAAGGGAGATTCGTCGCATGAGCCGTGCTTGTTGCAAGATGGTGAATGCTTCTATACGTGGAACGACGCTGTAGGTTCTGATTCTGTTGGCGGTGTCTGCCCTGAAGGCTGGCACTTGCCCAGTCGGGAGGAGTGGAGTGAACTACTCTCTTTGGTGGCAGGACGTATTGAGGGTGATGTTGATTATATCCACTACTACGATATCAATTTTAAGTTGAGTGATTTAAAAGATTGGTACGAGGGCGATTATCTACTGCCGGATTCGAATGATGTTTACGATTTTACGGTTAAACCAGTTGGCGAGTTTTATTATATGATGGATGGGACAGGTTCCTATTTTGATGATGGTGTAGCCGCTTTTTGGGGTAGTTCCGATTCGGTTAGGATTATTTCCGATTATGTGGAATTCAATATGCCAAATGATACGCTTGAAGTCGGGTATATGATGGAAATGGACGGGGGGTATTCGGCATCGGGTCAATGGAACAACAAGCGAGCCCGGCTTTCGGTTCGCTGCGTTAGGAATGAGAATTAGGAGGATAACTTATGAAAAAAGTTGAATTGTCATTATCGCTTGCCTTGGGGCTGTTTCTGGCGGCGTGCTCGACGGACAATCCGTCGGGAGCTCAGAAATCCTTTGGGGGAAGCATCGAAGGTGTTTCGCAGAAGGGACCGGTGCTAGTTGGCTCTTCGGTTACGCTTCAGGAACTGGACGGTAAAAGTCTCTTGCAGACAGGGAAAAGTTTCAAGGGATCGGTTCTGAACGACAAGGGAGAGTTCTCGATCGAGAATGTAAACCTTGAATCCCCGTACGTTTTGCTGGAGGTCAACGGGTATTTCCGTAACGAGGTCACCGGCAATAAATCGAATGGTCCTGTGTTTATGAAGGCGCTCGCCGATATCAAAGGAGAGCCGCGGGTGAACATTAACTTGCTCACACACCTGGAATACGAGCGTGTGCAGGCGTTGATGGAACAGAAGGAACTTTCCATTGCGCAGGCGAAACGCGAGGCGGACCGTGAAATATTCGCTGCGTTCTACGACGATGGCGACTACGACAATGTAGAACATTTGAATATTTTCGGGAATGGCGAAGGTGACGCGGCGCTCTTGGCAATCAATGTCCTTCTGTTGGGGGATGATTCCGAAGCGGATTTTATGGAGCGGTTTGCGAAGCTGGGCGAAGACCTGGCCGCCGACGGTGTGTGGAACGATTCTCTGCTCAAGGCCGAGGTGGCTGACTTTGCTTGCGAGGTGAGCCTTGCGGGGCGTCTCTCGGAGATTCGCTCGAATATTGCGGCGTGGAAAATCGGTAATGTGCCTGCGTTTGAAGCGTATGTGAATCGTTTCTGGGAAGACCTATACGGACTCGGGAAATGTGATGTCTCGAATGCAGGGCAAGGTAAAAAGGTTAAGTATGCGGCCAGTCGCTTTGACGGACTGGAATTCACCTGTGGCGAAGGGGGAACCTGGGTTGCGAATGTGGGTGGGCGCGCGGTTGGCTGTGACACTTGCCGTACCGTCAAGGATTCCCGCGATGGACATGTGTACCGAGTCGTTGATATCGGCGGCGTGAACTGGATGGGGGATGACCTCCGGTACGATAACGGCAGTATTGAGTGCTTCCGCGACGATTGCAAAAACGGCGGATTCCTTTATACGGGCGATTTCTTGAGTGTTTGCCCCGAGGGCTGGCGAGTGCCGACGCACAAGGATTTTTATCGTTTGTTGCAAAGTACTTCTGCGGATGGTTTCGCGGATTTGCTCGCGAAAGCAGGATGGAACGCGACCACGGGGGCGCTTGACGAAGATGCTCATTATTGGAGTTCCTCCTACAGGAACCTTTCGGCAACGCCGGTTCTTATTTATGCCTATGAATGGTTGACCTTGAGCAGAAAGGATTCTCTTGCGGTCGGATTGTCCTTTGCTGATGCGTCGAGCTCGTATGAACTGTCGCTGATGACGCAGGGTGCCTTGGTGCGGTGTGTCGAGGATGTTCCTGATTCGAACCAAGCTGTTTCTCCCAATGATGTGGTTCAGGGAACCTTTGTAGATTCGCGCGATGAAAGGACCTATAGGACGGTAACCCTTGGAAATCAGGTGTGGTTTGCGGAAAACCTGAATTATGATCTTAGCGACTCCATAGAAACGTCTTGCCTGCATCGTGCTCTTTCTACGTTCTCCTGTAGCGGATACAATCCGGCTTGCTATGACACGACTTGCAATTTGGGCCGAGGATACACGTGGTCGGTTGCGAAGAATGTCTGTCCCGAAGGGTGGCGTCTGCCGGACCGTGCCGATGTGGAACTGTTGCTAGAATCGGTCGGAGGTGCTGCCGAGGCGACCCTCGTGCTGGGTTCCGGTTTCAGGGAAAGTACGGATGATTACGGGTTCTCTGTGCTCGGAACATCTTATGATTCGGGCAAGTACTATTCCTATGCGGTTGCGGCTGATTTCTGGACTGCCGATTCGACAAGCGATGGACCTGTACTTTGGTCTTTCGATGCGTATGACGCATCTCTCGGGGAGGCCGATGGCGGAATATTCTCGCCGGTCCGTTGCATCAAGAACTAGCCGGGGCGTTATGCCGGAATAAAAAAAGACCCCGCTAATGCGAGGTCTTTTTTAAGGGTGGGTGACCGGACTCGAACCGACAACATCCAGAATCACAATCTGGGACTCTAACCAATTGAGCTACACCCACCATGATTGTGAGCCCAAATATAAAAAAGCCACCCCAAATTTCAAGGGTGGCATCCAAATTTTTACGAAAAATTCGAAATTTTAGTCGTTTTTGAGCTTCGACATGATGCGCAGGAAGTTTGCGCGCTTGAAGTCGTTGCGGTGTTCGTCGCAAAAACGGGGGTAGATGTACTGTTTCGGGAACACGCGGATGGTGAACGTCTCGTTGCAGCCTTCGAGGCAGCACTTGAAGGTGAGGTCCATCGACTCGGTGTAGTTGTGGCGGAAGATGATGTTCTTGGACTCGATGTTGTCCACGTCCTTCTTCTGCTTCTGGCGCTGCTTGATGTCGCGGTGCAATTCGCAGTACTTGGCGATCGGGTGGCCCCAGAATTCGCGGCCGCAGCCGGGTTCCTGACAGACTTTCAGCTTGATACGCTTTTTCTTCTTGTACTTGGGTAATTGCATTATAAACCTCGGGTTAAGCTAAAAGATAGTAAAAAATCCCCGTTTTGTTCGTACATGGCGCGTCGTAGCTTGCCATAAGTCGTGTCTGGAGCCTTTTTTCCCATTTTTCGCGGTTCGTGCGTGTATATAGGAGAGACTTTTGCAAAAATGGAGTTTTGTCTTATGGTGATACGCGAAAATACGAACTTGTGGATCCCTGTCTGGATCCTGCTGTGTTTCATGCTGTGGGGCGGTATCGTGGTGGTCGCAGGGCTTGTCCTGGGCGGCTGCGCCTATAGTTCCGATGGAGAGGAGAACCCGGAGCCCGTCCGCGTTACGGTCCTGGATGTAGGGCAGGGGCTTGCCGTGCTGCTTTCAAGGGATGGCCACTATGCGTTGTACGATTCGGGCCCCGATTCGGTGGGGGTGGTGGATTCGCTGCTGGCTCGCGGTGTGGACTCGCTTTCATGGGTGCTCCTGAGTCATGGGCATCGCGACCATGTGGGTGGTTTTCTGGAAATGGGGGAGGCGCTTTCGACGGGGCACCTGCATATTGGTCGCTTGCTGGTGGGACCGGATACGGCGTCGGGGCTGGTGCCTGACAGTGTCCTGCGTCTTGCGCGACGGTTCGCGATTCCTGTAGACACACTCGTCCGTGGTGATACGGTGTGGCTTGCCGATGGATTGAAGCTGGATGTCCTGTGGCCTCCCGAATATGGGCGGTTCGGCGAAAACGGGGCGAGTGTCGTGATGAAGGTGGCACTCGAAGACGATGCCGAAAAACCATCGCTGCTGTTGACGGGCGACCTGGATTCGGCGGGGGAGCGTCGACTTCTGGAGCTTTCGCCTAGCCTGTCCGCGGACTTGTTGCAGGTGCCGCACCATGGCTCGGCGGGAAGTAGCACGCTCAGGTTCCTTTCGCGGGTGTCGCCGAAGTATGCGGTGATAGGAGTTGGCCTCAATAACCGCTACGGCCACCCGACCGCAGAAGTCCTCCAGAAGCTCCGCTATGTGACAGGGGATTCCGCTGCGGTTTTCCGCACGGACCTGCACGGGACTGTCTCTTTTGAAATGTGGCCTGGAATCGGAGTGGTGATGCCCTGAGTATTATTCCCTGAAGCCTACGCGGACCTGGAAATGGCAACGGTTTGTCGTCGGGCTCTTTTCCATGTCGGCGTTCATTCCGAAGAATATGGCGTGGTGGTTTGTGTCCTTGAACCGGATGATGTTGATGTTGGCACCGAGCGGAACCTGTTGGACAAAATTCAGTTGGATGGAACGTATCCCGCGTTCTTTGAGTTCCTGTTTCGAAAGGCAGTCGATAATCCAGTCCACGTAGCGGCAGTGGTTCACGTGGTGGTTGATGTCAAGGTCGCTGTTGCGGGCTTTTTCCGTATAAACTAATTGCGGTTCTTCGCCCATGGGCAGTACCTGGAGCATTTCGGGAAGGGCGCTCTTTTCGAGCTGCACCGGGAAGGGATAGGGGCTTCTGGACGGGTTCTCGGCGAATCCGGTTTTCAGGTTCACCAGGATCCACGACGAGGTGCCTTCGGCGAGGGCGCGGCCCTGGCTGTCGACAACGGCGTAGTCCTTGAGTACCACCTTGTCCTTGTAGATTTCCTTGATCCAGGTGGTGACCCCGAGTGTTTCCCCCATGAGCGGAGTGTGGTTGATTCTCACCTTCATGCGTGTGATGGCGGAGGTGTAGCCGGCCTTGATCATTTTCCACAGCCCGAAACCGTTCGCTTCGGCATCGGCGATGGCCGCTTCTTCCATGAACTGGAAGAGGCGCGAAAGCTTGAGTCTGCCGTGTTCGTCGCAATCCGAAAATCGGACCGTAAATTTGTGGTCTGTGATTTCGCTCATGTTTTAAACTCCGTGTGGTCTTTTTCGTCTTTTTAATTTATAAATTTATGGATATGGATACACCTTTTTTTCGCCCCAGTAACATACAGATTCCCGCTTTGAAGTCTTATAACGGTGAACTTCGCGTTCCCGGATCGAAAAGTATCACGAACCGCGTGCTTTTGGTGTCGGCCCTTGCCGAAGGAACGACACGCCTGCACAATCTCCTGAAAAGCGACGACACCAGCTACATGGGCGAGGCCCTGAAGTCGCTCGGTGTCCATGTGGAAATGTCCGAGGATTTTACCGAGGCCGTTATCGAAGGTAATGGCGCCCCGATTGATGCCCCGGCGGTCTTGCTGGAAGATGGCAGGTATTTCGCCGGCCTTTATCTGGGCAATGCGGGAACAGCGATGCGTTCTCTGTGTGCGGCGCTTGCGCTGGGAAGTGGCGTGTTCCACTTGAGCGGCGAGGAACGCATGAAGGAACGTCCGATCCGTGACCTGGTCGATGCTCTCCGTTCGCTTGGTGCCGATATCAGTTATATGGAGACGGATGGTTTTCCGCCGGTCTGCATCAATGCGCATGGCCTTAAGGGCGGCTCCGTCTCGGTGCGCGGCAATATTTCGAGCCAGTACCTCACGGCGCTCCTGATCTGCGCCCCGTATGCGGAATCCCCGCTGCATATCCATGTCGAGGGCGAGCTGATTTCTGCTCCGTATATCCTCCTCACGCTCAACGTGATGAAGCATTTCGGCATCGAGGTAAAGCATGCCGACCTGATGGATTTTTATGTGCCCAAGGGCGTCTACAAGACTCCGGGCGACTATATGGTCGAAGGTGATGCCAGCTCCGCGAGCTACCCGCTTGCCGCTGCTGCCATTGCTGGTGGAAAGGTGCGCGTCCTGGGAGTCGGTACGGATTGCCGTCAGGGCGATATTGCCTTTGTCGAAGTTCTTAAGAAAATGGGTGCCACGGTGACCATGGGGCCCGACTGGGTGGAATGTACAGGACCGCAGGGCAAGCTCAAGAGCCTCGGCGAGTTCAATGCCGTTGAAATTCCCGATGCGGCAATGACGGTTGCCGTACTCGCTCTGTTTGCCGATGCACCGATGACGATCAGCGGCATCGCCAGTTGGCGTGTCAAGGAAACCGACCGTATCGCGGCGATGGCCGCGGAACTCCGCAAGGTGGGCGCCGAGGTCCGCGAAACGACAGACTCCATCACGATTTATCCGCCGGAAAAGTTGCAGCCCGCGACGATCGAGACCTACAACGATCACCGTATGGCGATGTGCTTTAGCCTGGTCGCCCTGGGTGGCGTTCCCGTCAAGATTATGGATCCTGCCTGCATCAACAAGACATATCCGAAATATTTTGACGATTTCTTGAGAATTGCTAAATAAATTTGTTTATATTAGATATTTGAGAAGGAACTATGCTTAAACGGATTTACGGCATTGCGTTATTTGTGATGGTCCTGGCCTTGGCCGGGGTTGTCCCTGCATTTGCCGTTCCGGAACTTCGGGCAGCTCCTCCTCACCCGGATACGCTAGTCCTGTGGGTCATGGACCAGGATATCAACACGGGAACGGCCCTCCAGAAACTCATGCGGAAGTATACGCAGCGGAGTGGTGTTCCTGTCAAGATCCGTTTCCTGGACTGGGGCGCCGCTTTCGCCGAACTCAACAAGGTCCTTGCGACCGAGGCGGGATCGGGAACGGACTATCCCGACGTGTTACAGCTGGGGTCCACCTGGGTGCCGTATTTTGCCAAGGCGGGCTTGATTTCCCCGTTGACGGAAAT
The DNA here is from genome assembly GCA_017626945.1 of Fibrobacter sp. Taxonomy (GTDB): domain Bacteria; phylum Fibrobacterota; class Fibrobacteria; order Fibrobacterales; family Fibrobacteraceae; genus Fibrobacter. Next base: position 182,982 of record JAGAHT010000060.1, on the reverse strand, counting down.
GCTGGATGCTGTCGATACGAGCCGTTTCTACCCCGAAATGATGAAGGCTTCTCATATCGGTCGCGACACCGTTGTCTATTCGATTCCTTGGTTCCTGGATGTTCGCGGGTTCTTTGCCAATGAACGCGTCTGGTTGGAACTCGGATTGCACGATAGCGAAATTGAGACTTATCCACAGTTCTTTGGCGTGATGCGCGCCATTGCCGAAGCCAAGGTGCAGAATAGGGCCGGAGGCCTGGTGGTTCCTTTCGAGTTCGGAGTCAAGGACGACTGGACTGGTTACCAGCAGATGTCTCCGTTCCTGTGGAATTTCGGGGGCGACTTTGTCGCCGAGACCGATAGCGGTTACCGTAGCGCCCTGGCGGATTCTTCTACGCTTGTTGGTCTTCGTCATTACCTGAAGTTGCTCCACGATAAGGATGTCTCTCCCCATAACCTTCATGAAAATTCCAGTTCGGCGGCAGATCGCTTCGTGCGCTCCGAGCAGCTGCTGATTTTCGGTACCCCCGAACTGATTCGCAAGATTGAATTTGATAGCGACATTGGCGGGCTTAAGGAAAGCCCGATTGCCAAGGACGGCTTGATATCCGTTTCGGCGCCTGGTGGTCCTGTCGGAAATTTCACTTTTGTCGGTGGATCGCACCTGGCTTTGCCCAGGAACGGCAACCGCTCGAAACGCAAGTTGGCAAACGACCTGTTCCTTTTTATGGTCCGCGCCGACAATATCGACTACTATTCCAGACAGAGCGGCTTTATTCCGCCGGATGCAAGCCTTATCCGAATCTGGATGCAGGATCCCCGCTACAATCATCTGATCACGGGCCTGGAACAGAACGGCCGTAGTTGCCAGAACATTCCCGAGTGGAGTGAAATTGAAATGATGGTGAACTCGATGGTGAGTTCTATCGCAAAGAACATCGCGCAAGGCGATACCGATGTCCACGAAACTACGGCAAGGCTTGTTCTGCAAACGCACGAAAAAATCAATAGACTCTTTGGCCTCAAGGATGCTGACCGCGCCGCCGTTCGCAATCGAATCAAGAATGCTCTGATGCAGCCGGTCGAGGAAAAGAAATATGACAAGGGCCTCAGCTATGTGAGTGATGCGCCCAAGTTCAGCCCGCGCCTGATTGTGGTAGTCTCGCTGGGTGCCGTCGCTATCATTCTGCTCCTGATTTTCATGATTCGTTTCCGCAAGCATTAGTATGCGAAAAATTTTAGTCTTTGTCTGTTTCCTTTCGGCAGTCGCTTTCGCAAATTTCAGGCTGGATTCCTTTCAGGTCTATGTGGATTCCATGGTGCCTGGTTCCCGCTATGGGCTTTCGATTCGCTCGGTAAAGTCGGGCGTTGAACTGGGGAATATTCGCGGTGCCGAAAAGTTCACGCCGGCAAGTACGCTGAAGACCTTGACGACGGCGACGGCTCTCCATTATCTGCCGCTCGATTATGCTCCCAAGACCGAGGTGTCGCTGAACGGGAGTGTGCAGAAGAAAAAGTTTGTAGGTACGGTGAATGTGCGTGGCGAGGGTGACCCTAATTTCTCGGGCCGTTATTACGCCGATCCGTTCCATGTCCTGAACGCAATGGCGGATTCAATCCATGCGCTCGGGATCGATACCGTGTCGGGTGTAATCTCCCTGGATTCCGCCTACTACAAGGGCCCCTGGCGTGCCGAACACTGGCGCAAGAATTTTTACGATGCCTGGTATGGTGCCGAAATCGCTCCGCTCGGTTTTAACGATAACTGCACCATGATTCGCTTCAAGCCGGGCGAAAAGGTGGGCGACACGGCTATCGCCGAAATTCTCCCGGATGTCGGTTATGTTGTCCTTAAAAACGAGATGCTGACCGTTCCTGGAAAGAAACGCAAGTGGACCTGGGCACTGGATTCCGCGAAACCTGAAATCACGATTGGCGGTGCTATCGGAATCGGCGTGGATTCCAGTCAGCTGGTGTTGCCGGTGCGTAATCCGATCGCCTACTTCAGGGCCGCCTTTATCCACGCCCTTAAGGAACGCGGCGTGGAATTTGTTGAACGACAGAATGTCCCGGCTGGCATCCAGATAAAGTCCTTTACCTACTCGGCAGCGCCGCTCCTCAGTATTCTTGACGAAATCAATCAGCGCAGCCAGAACATGCACGCCGAAACACTCTTCCGCAACTTGGGTGCACAGAAGGCGGGCGAGGGGAGTGTCGCGGGCGGCCGTGCGATGGAGATGAAGTTCCTCAAGGAAATCGGAATCGATACGGCTGATTTTGAAGTCTGGGACGGTTGCGGCCTTTCCCCCAGGAACAAGGTGAAACCCTCGACCGAGACGGCGTTGCTTGCGACGATGGCGCGTCACCCCAAGGGAAAATTCTACATCAACAGCTTTGCAGGTCCTGGGCTTGGAACCGGTGGCAAGCGTATGCTCGATTTGCCGTACCCGTGGCTGACCCGTTTCAAGACGGGCTTCATTGGCGAAGTGCACGGACTGGTGGGGTACATTTACGCGTTAGACGGCGATACGCTCGCGGTCGCGATGTATCTGAATGAGACGGGCAAGAATCCCGACGCCAGGCTCAAGGATGTCCTCGATACTCTGTGGACGCGTCTGGTGCTGCGGACCAATGACCATTACGCCTCGCTCATGAAGATGAAGCAGTTGTGGCTCTCGGCGCAGAACGTGGCGGGACTGACGGCGCGTCTTGAATACTTTTCCCGCATGATGAAGGGGACGCCTTACCGCCTGGGCCCCATGGGCGAAAGCTACCTGGATTCCATCGAGAACAAGCCGATTGTCTATATGGATTCCGTGGACTGCGTGACTTACCTGGAACATGCGCTTGCGATGGCCCTTGCACCTAACGAGAACGCGATTGCCCCGCTGCTCCAGAGGATTCGCTACAAGGACGGCGTCATCGACTTTTTGCATCGTAAGCACTATCTGCTGGCTGACTGGGTGGGCGATGACAAGTTTGCCCGCCCGATGCCGATGAACGGCGACACGGTCGTGCAGCGCACGATGCCGAAGCAGGCCTTCTTCAAGGCGAAAAAGCTCAAGTACGACAAGCCCGATTCTCCGATTGACATCCGTTACCTGCCCTATGACCGCGCCATTGAAATGGCGTCGAAACCCTACGAAGGTCCCCTGATGGTGACGGGAATTGCCTTTATTGCGGCGAAGGACGACCTCGATGCGACGCATACGGGATTTGTCGTGTTCCGCCAAGGAGAGCTTCCTATGCTTCGCCACGCCGCCTTCAAGAAACAGGTGCTGGAGCTTCCGCTGGTGGATTACCTGAAGGGCCGCAGCAAGGCAAAGGTCCCTGGCGTTGTGTTTTTTGAATTTGTAAAACAGTGATTCGTCATCGCGAGCGCCGCGTGGCGATCTCTAGTGGCGATATGCTAGTCCCCTAAGTCGAATGCCAGTATGGCGACGAGCTCGTGTTGCTCGGCATCGGCGTGGCCTTCGTTTTTTTCGAACAGGGTCCATGCATCGGGCATCCAGCCGTAGGCGGCCATCGTGAGTTCCTGCCCCATAGCAATTTCTGCTTTCTCGACATCTTCCCAGCGGACTGGCCCGGCGGGAGCCTTGTAGTACCGCAGCATTCCGAGCGCTTCCATCGCTTCGGGATAGTTGTCTACCAGCTGGTAAACGCAGTCCTTGTAACTTTCGCCCTTAAGGCGGATGACGCGGTAGAGGCGCTTGCAGCCCAGGAACTTGGAAAGGTCGCCGTGGTGGACATCAATCTTGGATCCTTGCCCGAAGAATGTCATAAGTTCGCGGAATATCTCGGAATCCTCCTCCATGAAGGGGGAGAGTTTCTTGATGAGGGCGTTGACTTCGCTTGCGACCATGACCTAATTATAGATAAAATGCGAGGGCGGAATAAGCTACGCGTACGTTATAGCAGGTAGTCCATGCGGATGTTGCGCATGCTTTCGAACAGGTTCGCCTTGAGGGTGGAGTTTCCCTTGGTAAGGCTCTTGATTTTTTTTACTGATGCGTTTGCGGATGGCGTTGGACAAGGTTAATTCGGATTTCGGAATTCAGAGTTAGAATAAGCGGGAGAGAAATTAAAAAGTCCACCGGAGTGGACTTTTTAATTTGTTTAAAATCTGCTCAATCCTTAGTCGGCGAGGCGGAGCGGCATCAGCAAGAAGCTGAAGCCCATGTCGTCGCCAACGGGCTCGATGATGCAGGCGCCGATCGGGGTGTTCATCTTGAGTACCACTTCTTCGCTCTTGCACATGCTGAGGATTTCGTAGAAGTAACGGCCATCGAAACCGATGCTGAAGCTGCCTTCGCCATTGTGCGTCACGGCGAGAGCTTCGCGCGTTTCACCGCCGACATCCGGGTCGGTAGCGGACAGTTCCATGTTGTTGCCGTCCATCTGGAAACGGATTTGGTGGGTACGCGGATTGGCCATCGGCAAGATGCAGTGGACCTTGTTCAAAAGTTCGGTCGTGTTGGCCTGTACGGTACGTTCGAAGTTCTGCGGAATCACGGCGCGGTAGTTCGGATACGGACCTTCGATCAGCTTCGAGATAATCTGTGTTGCGCCAATGCGGAACAGCACGTGCGTTTCGGTGGTGCAGATTTCGACGGAGTCTTCGTTCTTTGCGAGGCGGAGCACGAGCTGCAGCACCTTCGGGAGAACGATCACGCCGGATTCGAGGTTGGCGCCTTCTTGGTCGATGCTTGCGCGGCCCATACGGTGACCGTCGGTGGCGACCATGGAAACCTTGCCGTCCTTTGCTTCCATGAACACGCCGTTCAGGTTCTGACGGGTGTTGTCGGTCGAGACGGCGAATGCGGTCTTTTCGACCAGGAATGCAAGTTCGCTTGCGGCGAGCGTGAGCGAACTGCCTTCAACTTCGGGGAACGGCGGGAAGTCGCTGGCGTCAAAGCTCGTGATGGATGCCTGGCCGCGTTCGCTCCACTTGATGCGGGTGAGGTGGTCCTGCACGTCCACGCTGATGGTGTCGATGCTCGGTTCCACGAGTGCCTTGATGAGGTCGGAGAACTTGCGGGCGTTGATCAGGGCTTCGCCGTCGCGTTCACCCATGACTTCGAGCTTAATCCTCACACCCAGGTTCAAGTCGGTGGCGCAAATTTCGAGGAAGTTGCCTTCCAGTCGCAGCGAATAGTCGTTGAGGATTTGCAGGGTCGATTTGTTGGGGATGGCGCTGATAGCAATCTGCAGCGCGTCCTGCAATACGGATTTCTTGATACTGAACTTCATTTATGCGCCTCTCTGGATAAGCATAGTTCCAATAAAGAAAATTACGGCAATAGCGCCAAGGACTGCGATAATCTTGGGGTCCAGTGCATTGGCCTTTTTCGGTGTAAATTGCTTTGCGTTCTGTTTTGCGCGTCTGCGGTCGCTACGGCTCATAGTTGATCTCCATTTTTATACGGATAAAAAACTAATTTTTTTACGGACAAAAGGAATGTGAACATGGCAGAAAAAACGCTAAATAAGATAAAAAATAAGGCTTTGAATTTGGCATCGACGGCCCTTTTGCGGGTGGAGCTTGCAAACGAGGAATCCAAGCTCAAAAAGCGTTTTATGGCGCTGGGCCAGAAGCTGCACGGGGCCGTCCGCGACGACCTGCTCCAGACCATCAAGGACGATCCGTCCGTGGTGGAACTGCTGGGTGCCATCGAAGAAGAAAAGCGCCTTATCGAATCCTTGCGCAAGCGTATAGACAACCCCGGGTCCGAAAGTGAAGAAGCTTGAGGTCCATGTATTCCCGAGCAAGACGGCTTCGGGTAAAAGCTATATCTTCTCCTTCTGGGGAGCTATCATCGCCGTAGTGGCCGTAGTGGCCGCTGTGCTTGGCTTTGTCCTTTTCTCCCCGGTCCAGATTTTAGACAACGTAACGAGCGGAAACGTGACGAACGTCTACCGTCAGAATGCAGCCATCAAAAAGGAGCTCAAGGAAATCCGCGCCTCGGTGGACTCCTCGATCTTACGCGCAGAGGAAACGCGCGTGCTCCGCGACAGTACCCTGAAGGTGGGCGGTCTCGGCTTTATGCTGGATGGCTCTGCCCTCGACGATTCTCTGTTGCAGAAGCGCAAGAGCGTAAACGAAGTGGAAGCTTCCTTTAAAAAGCTGCTGGCCGCCCTCGAAAAGGATTCTGTTACCGCCGAAAAGATTCCGGTGCTGCACCCGATGAAGAACGGCCATGCCGTCAAGAAACGCTTTGAAATTGTCTACGACCCGTTTACCGACAGCGAACTTCCGCATCGCGGAATTGACTATGTGGCTGCTGAAGGCGATACGGTATATGCAACGGGTGCGGGTACCGTTATCGAGGTTCGCAAGCATCGTGGGTTCGGCCTTTCGGTTAAGGTGGACCATGGTCACGATGTGCGTACCTTCTATGCCCATCTGGGCAAGAACCTGGTTAACCAGGGACAGACGGTTCACCGTGGGCAACCCATCGCCCTGATTGGCGAGAGTGGGACGCAGTCAAGTATTGGACTCCATTACGAAATCCGCATTGACGGCATCTCGGTGAACCCTGAAAGTTTCTACCTGACGAAGTAAAATTATTCGACAGTCAGGATGTCGCAGAAACCGGTCACTTCGAAAATTTCCTTGATTTCGGAGCTTGCGTTTTTCACGACCATGGAACCTTGCTTGTTCATCACCTTCTGGGCCATGAGCAGGATACGGAGACCGGCAGAAGAAATGTAGGCGAGTTTCTTGAAGTCGAATACGAGCGACTTCACGCCGTCGAGTTTTCCCTGGATTTCGGCGTCGAGCTGCGGTGCGGTCAGGGTGTCAAGGCGACCTTCCAGAGCGATGGTCAACTTATCATTTTCGGTAGTCTTGTTAATCTGCATATTTTTCCTCTTCTTTTAAATTAAAATTTTTACAGGGTCTTGGTGATGGCGAGCTCGTTGTTCTCGCCGTTTCTACGGTAGCAAACGCTGTCCATCGTCTTCTTCACGATAAAGATTCCGAGGCCTCCGATTTCGCGTTCTTCGGCAGGGAGCGTCACGTCGGGGTCCGCCTGCTTGATCGGGTCGTAGGGCTTGCCGTTGTCGATAAAGGTGAGCCTTGCCGTCAGTGTCGCCTTGCGGACTTCGACAATCAGGGTGACCTTGGTTGCACCCGAGAACTTGACGATGTTGCTGTAGATTTCGTCGATAGCGATGTTGATTTGCATCTGCGATTTCAGTGAACCCTCCATCGGGGCAAGGATCCCTTCGACGAATGCCGTGAGAATGTCCTGGTTTTCCGGGATGACGTCTACGATTTTTTCGTAGCGGTCCCAAGCATCTTGCATTTGCACTTTCTTTGCTCCATCCATTGGTGTAAGGATGCCTTCGACAAACGACTTCAATTCACCCTTGTTGTCGCCAGAAACATCAATGGTTTTCTCGTAGCGTTCCCAGACGGGATCGTCGATACCGTTGAATTTGATGGCGAGCATGGTGATGTCGTCGAATTGCGGGGCTTCTTGTACAAAATTGTCTATTTCCGTCTTGACGAGTTTGCAGGTGTCGGCTGTATTCAGCTCGCCGCCTCTGGTCAGTGTCGCGAGGAGCCTGCTGTCGCCGAAAAGGACATCGTTGGTGTTGGTCGCTTCGGTTACGCCGTCAGTGTAAAGGAACAGGGTGTCGCCTTTTTTGAGATCGTATGTCTGCGGTTTGTAGGTGGTTTCTTCCATGGCGGCCATGACAAGTCCGGCCTTGCTCTTGATAAACTCGACGGAACCGTCGCTGTGGCGGACGGCGGGCGGGTTGTGGCCTGCCGATGCAAAATCGATATGTCCCGTGCGCAGGTCGATAATGCCTGCCCAGACCGTAACGAACATGTTCAGCTTGTTGCGCTTTGCGAGAGCGAAGTTGGTCCTGTTGAACGCATCGACGATGGACTTCAGGTTCTTGGTTGTGGTGCGCAGGATGATTCGTGCCACCATCATGAACAGGGCCGCGGCGACTCCCTTTCCGGACACGTCGCCAATGACAACGCAAAGGTGGTCGTTGTCGATCTTGAAGAAGTCGTAGAAGTCTCCGCCGACTTCCTTGGCGGGCAGCAGGAACGGAGTGAGTTCGTGGCGGTCGTCATCGGAATTTTCGTCATGTTCGCTGCCGGGAAGCATCGAAAGCTGAATGTTGCGGGCAAGGTCTAGTTCGCGCTCAATGCGCTTCATGTCCTTCTGTCTTTCGATGTGGTCCTTGAGTTCGGTCAGCATATTCGAGAACGCGCCTGCAAACTCGGAAATTTCGTCGTGTCCCGTTATTTGCGGGATGGTCACGTTGAAGTTTCCGCGGCCGAGTTTGCGAGCGGCTATCGCAAGTTCCTTGAGGGGCTTGGCGACTCGGAAAGAAATCAGCAGGATAATGATGAGGATGATAATGTAACCGCCAATGGCAAGTACCAGGAACAGCTTGCGCATGGAGCTCTGGTCCTTCAGGTATTTCTCGATGGGCCACACGACCATGAAGGTCCAGTTGTTTGCCTTGATGGTGGTGTAGTAAATGACGGATTCTTCGCCGCCCGCGACGGTGCCTATGAACAGTCCGCTGCTATCACGAGTCCTGCGGTCGAATAAAATTTGATTGTTGCCGTGGCTCTCTTTTACGACAATCTCGCGGTTCCTTTTTCCCTGGGCGATGCTTTTGGGATAGGCTACGGCAACGTTCTTGGCAGAAGTGATGAGTGCGTAGCCGGAGTTCGAAACAGGAATGCTTGATATTTCGTCTTTCAGAAAGTCGATGGACATGTCAATCGCAAGGACGCCTGCGAGGACTTCTTCGCCTTTCTTATTTTTCTGGAAAATGGGGACGGTGTAGACCGCAATCGGTTCGGGAACGAATTCGCCAATAAATGGCTCCTGCCAGCGGCTGGTCTTGCCGTCCCTTGTACTGTAGTACCATTCCTTGTCGTCGTAGTGCCCGCCGGTGACAAGCTTGATTTCGTTTTCAGTGAAACGGGCGAGTCGCATGAATTCGCCTTTGGGTGTTTCAGGCCCCATTCCAGGTTCGTATGCGAGTACGACTGCCACGATTTGGGGAACCAGATTTCGCGCGTTTGTCAGGGATTGTAGCAGGAAGGTGTCTAGTTCCGCCTTGGTCATCTTGCGCTTGCCGAGGGTGGAGGCGACATCGTCACCGACCAGTTTTCCCGCATTGAACAACTTGTCAATGTAATTTACGTTTGCGCGGCTAGACTCTTCTCCGTTTTCTACGGTCATCCTGTTCAGCATGTCTTGAGTCTTGTAACTCATGATGCCAAAAATTAAACCGAAGACGACCGTAATGGCCGCTAAAATCATCATGGACTGCTTGAAGGCAAGTCCCCTGAAATTAAAACCCATAAAACACCTTCTTACTGTTTATGGACAAAATATATGTAAAAAAAAGGTAAATGTCGGCAACGGCGCGAAATTTACTCCTAAAAAGGTTAAAATTCGAGCCAGCCTGTTTCAAGCGCCGTAACGGGAACGATGCGCTTGCCGCGGGGCGAAACTGCCACGGCCATGCCGGACAAGAAGTTCATCCAGCGCTGGGGAGTGAATTTCATCCCGCAGAAGTGGGTCAGGCACGGCACCACCCAGGCGTCGTGTGTCGCAAAGATGTTGAAGCGGGTGTTGCCTTTCTCGAGCATCATCGCAAGCATCTCTTCGGAACGCGCGGCCAGCGGTGCAAAGGCTTCTTTGTCGCCGCGCGGTTTGCCGGCGGCCTCATTTTTCAGCCATTCGCAAATGCCTTCGTAAAAACCTTCGCGCAATACCTGGGTGTATTCATTGTAATCTTGAACAAAGTATTCCGCCAAGCAATCGAGCTTCTCGATATGCGGATTTTCAACGCCGCGGCCCTTGCCTATAAATTCGGCGGTCTCCACGCAGCGCCCTACCGGGCTCGAAAAGAAGCAGATGTCGCCTTCGGCAGGAATGCACTTTCCAAGCGACTGCGCCTGCTCGCGGCCACGGTCCGTAAGGCCTACATGCGCACCGAAGTCAGGGTCGTCGGGTGTAATGTGGTTACGTTCACCGTGACGCACCAACAGAAATACGCGTTCATCAGGCGTAAGGGACGCAAAGAAATCTGCGGCTTTTATAAAATCATTCATCTTTTAGATCCTTCGACTCACTTTGTTCGCTTAGGATGACACCCCGATTAAATCCCAATCATTCCCGAAACCGGAATCCAGATTGCATGTGCGATCGCAAAACTCAAGATGCCGAGCAGGAACCCGCAAATAATATCGGTCAGCCAATGTACGCCGAAATAGACGCGCAAAAGTCCCCACGTGAGCGGCAGGAGCATCATAATCCAGCCGTACTGCGGCACCGCATAAAAAACGGCCGATGCCACCGCCAGGTTGTTCATCGTGTGTCCCGACGGAAAGCTGTACTTGTCGAGCGGCGGAACCTCCGCCTTGATCTGCGGATTGGCCGCAAAGGGTCTCGGGCGCTTTGTGCTAAGCTTTACGCCCTCATACAGGCCAAGCGAAACCACCATGGCCACCAAAGTCTGTGCAAGAATCGGCCAAAATGCTGACCATCCCAGATGCAAAAATACGACCAGCGCAAAAATGCCCCAAATGTAGCCGTCACCCAGGCGTACATAAAACTTGAGGAACTTGATCACCTTCGGCGAAAAATGCCGATTGGTCCAGTAGACCGAAACTCGGTTGTCAAATGCTGCAATTTTCTTGAACATCGGGGTAAATGTAGATTTTTCGATCGGCAGCGCCACGCCAAAATTCCTATTTTATTAGCCGTTAAAACTAAAAAGGAAACTACAATGCGCGTACTCGTACTTAACTGCGGCAGCTCTTCGGTGAAGTTCGCTGTCATCGACACCCAGACCAAGGATTCCATCTCGAGCGGCCTCGTCGAAAATATCGGCGTTAACGGCCACGTCAAGGCAAAGGGCCCGGCCGGCAACATCGACTTCAATTTCGATTGCCCTACTCACGCCGAAGCAGTCGCCGAAGTCCAGAAGTTCCTCGCCGAACAGAAGCTCATCGAATCCATCGAGGCTATCGGCCACCGTGTGGTGCATGGCGGTAAGTACATCAAGAGCGAACGCGTCACGCAGGAAGTCATCGACTACATTCGTAGCATCACTCTGTTTGCCCCGCTGCATGAACCGGCTCACGCCACCGGTATGGAATGCGCCACCAAGTTCTTCCCGGGCCTCCCGCAGGTCGCCGTGTTCGACACCGCCTTCCACCAGACCATGCCCCAGAAGGCATACCTGTACGGCATTCCTTACGAATACTACGAGAAAGACGGCATCCGCCGCTACGGTTTCCACGGCACGAGCCACCGCTTCGTGACCACCGAAGCAGCCAAGATTCTCGGCAAGAAGCCGGAAGACTGCTGCTTCATCACCGCTCACCTTGGCAACGGCTCCAGCTGCTCCGCCATTTTGAACGGCAAGTGCGTAGACACCACCATGGGCTTCACCCCGCTGGACGGTCTGGTGATGGGCACCCGCTGCGGAAGCATCGACCCGGCCATCCTCTTCTACCTCAACAAGAAGTACGGCTACAACGTCGACAGGCTCGACAAACTCGTGAACAAGGAATCGGGCCTGCTGGGTCTTTCTGGACTTTCCAACGACATGCGCACCTTGACCCAGGCCGCAAGCGAAGGCCACAAGGGCGCCCAGATTGCCCTCGACGTATTCTGCTACCGCCTGACCCGCAGCATCGGGGGCATCGCCATGGCACTCCCGCGCATCGACGCCCTGGTGTTCACCGGCGGCATCGGCGAAAACAGCCGCGTTGTCCGCAAGACCGTCATGGAAAACTTGACCCTGCTCGGCTACCAGATCGACGAAGCCCGCAACGAAAAGAACGGCAAGGAATCCGGCCACATCATCAGTAAGGACGGCACCCCGACCGCCATGGTCGTCGCTACCAACGAAGAACTGCTGATCGCCCTTGACACCGAAGCACTCGTTAAATAGCAGTAACCGTGAGCAACAAGCCCCATGCGTTAAGCTGGGGCGGTTGCGACCTTTGGCCACTTAGCGCTTCAGCGCTTACGTGGACATGGCCCCCCCTTGCGGGGGTAGTGAGCGCCAACCCTGCACTTGTTTTGCTGATTCTGGCGCGAACGGTCTGAAAGGGCTCCGCATCGCGGAGCCCTTTCTTTTAAATATCGTTACGAAATATCTCTCGTCTTTCGTCTGTAGGGCCGTAGGCCCGTTCTCTCATCTATTTGATTGTCCAAGTCTGCTTATTCACCTGCAGGATCTTTCTTCCCTGCACCTGGGCGGCGGCGTTACGCACATCCGCTTCGCTCACCGGAAGCTTTGCCTGCCACATCACGCGGCCCTGCATATCGAACAGGGCGACCGTGCCGCGGTTTGCGACGATGGCGCTCTGCCAGGTCGCCTTCGGGGCGGCAAGCACAGGAGCGATCGATGCCGGAGCTTCCTTGGCAATCACGAGAAGTTTGAACGTGCCGGAGAATTCGGCGTCGCTAACCGTGATGGAGAAGGGGAACATGGTGCCCGGGGCAATCACGGAGTCCTTGTCGCTTACGATCGAAACGACGCCATTTTCCACGGACCAGGTGACCAGGGTGGAATTCTTGATGGGTTCCACCTTGAAGGTCAGGGAATCTCCGTCAGGATCGGTGACGTTGCTGCTCAATTCGTACTTGAGGTTCCAGGTTTCGCCAATGCCTGCATACAGGGTATCGATAGACTTTGCGATGGTTGGGCGGTCATTCGAGCAGGCGATGACGGCCGGGACAACCATTTCTCCTGTGGCGCCCTGGGAGTCCTTGGCGACAAGGATGAGCTCGGCCTTGCCGCAGGCGTTCTTGACCGCCTTGACCTGGATGGCGCCCGTCGAGGCAATCACGGACGGGGCGAGCAGGCTGTCGTCGCTGCGGGCCGAGAAGGTCAGCTTGGTGGCGTCGTCTGTATCATCGGTAAACCAGGTTTGCATTTCCTTCTTCAGGAAGGTCACCGCACCGCCAAAGTCTTCCGTGAGTGTCGTAAGTCGCTTGATCGTGTCGGCGACACCGGCAATGGCTTGCGGCGGCTGGTTCTTGTGTCCGACCGTAAGGATAACTGTTGCCGGTAGCGATGTGTCGCCCTTGTCGTTTACCACGACATACTGGAAGGAGTCAAGGCCCTCGTAATGTCCTGCATCGTAGGTGAACGAACCGTCTTCGGCAAGCTTAACGGTTCCTTCGCCAGCATTTTCCACGAGAATCGCGGTAAGCGTAGCCTTGGCGCTGTCCGGGTTCATGTCGTTCTTCAGCACGCCGGGTTTAGCAATCTTGTTCAGGGAATCCTGCACGACCTTGTAGTTGTCGTCGGTTGCGACAGGCAGGTCTTTGACTTCAAGTACGTTCACGAAGAAGTTGACACCGACGGAATCCTTGCCGGACTTGGCCCAGAAGGTCAGCTTTGCAAGTCCGTTTGCATTGGCAATCGGGGTGAACAGAATATAGTGGGAACCGGCGGCGTGGCTGTACTCGGCCTTTACGATTCCGGTGGAGGTCACACCGTAGGTTACAGATTCAAGACCGTCGGGATCGTCGACGACGAATGCGGTTGCGGGAATTTCGAAGGCGTCCGTTGCATCCGGATCGAAGTCTTCCTTAAGTACGAGGGTGTCCTTGAAAAGGTCGGCATTGACGCTCACCAGAACCATCGGATCGTTGACGGCGGTCACGTTGATGGTTACCGTTGCCGGCTCGCTTACATTTTCAGTGGCGTCGGTGACGGTATAAGTGAAGACGTCCGTTCCGTAGAAGTCCGGGTTGGGTGTGTAGGTGAAGCCACCGTTCAGGTTGCCAGCGGAATTCGTTTCCATTACGAGCGTTCCGTTCTCCGGTTCGGTAACGACGGTAATCGTCAGCGGAGACAGGGCGCTCGGGTCATCAACATCGTAGTCGTTTTTCAGGATGCCAGGGACCTTGACCTTGAGTACGGAGTCTTCCTTGACGGTGTAGGATTCGTTCACGGCGACCGGGGCATTATCCCTGTCCACAACTGTTACCGTGAGTGTGTACGAGACGGGGTCGTTTTCTCCATCGTCTGCTTGTAGGACGACCGTTGCTGTGCCATCCGTATTGGCGGCAGCCACCATATAGATGTGGTCGGTCTGCTCATAGGAGGTCTTCGAATTGACGAACGAGGCGTTTGTCTTGCCGCTCGTAATCAGGGCGGTTACGACAGCATCGCCGTCCTCGTCGCTGAAAATCGTGGAGAGGTCGATATCCAGGGTATCGCCTTCGTTCAAGGTGGCGGTACCCGTTTCTTTTCCTACGAGGACAGGAGGCTTGGTCTCGCACTTGTCACCGAGGATGATGCTTGCGATTTCGACTGTGTTCGTGTTGAGTGTCGTGGTCGCATGGGTGTTCTTGAAACCGAACTGGACACCGGTCTGCTTGGTAATGTTCCAGGCGACCGTCGTCGTGGATTTCCAACCCTGCTTTAGGTCGGCAAAGGCGATGTACTGCTTCTTGAAACCGCTGGATGCCTTCAGTTCCGAGCCGAAGTAGTTGTCATCGGTAATGGTGGACTGCTTGAAGTCCACGCGGAAAGGAGCCGTGGACCTGTAGGTCAGGCACATGCCCTTGTAACCGGAAAGCGAAACAGGAACGTCCTTATAGGCGGCGTTCTGTTCCCATGCGAAACCGAAACCTGCTCCGTTGCTTGCGCTGCCTGCCTTGGCCACCATGTCGGCAACCTTGACGTTCTCCGCAGTCGTAGTTGTGTCAAACGAAGCCCCGGTGCCGTAGCTGTAGGCGTACCAGTAGGCGGGAGCCTTTTCGCCATCGCCTTCAGGTCCCCAAACCGTTGCAGAAGCCGCGAAGGCGGAACTTGCCAGGATGCCCAGGGCACCCATATATGAAACCATTTTTCTCATCATAGTTGACCTCTTATGATTTCCCATTAATATCCATCCTTCTAAATGTAATATAAGAATATGAATATTGCAACTTGGAATATTGCAAAGAACGGCTCTTTTGAATCGAAAGTAAAGATTTTTAAACAAATACTGCGTGGGACCTTTGTTTTGGGATACAGAAGGCTTTCAAATTGTAAACATTTATGTTATTTTTCCTGCGTAATAAATGGAGGCCGTTATGGCAAAGAAGCATTCGCTTGCGGTATTTTCTCATCAATCTATCAAGAATGTAACTACCCGCCTGTCCCCCTGGAGCGTAGCGATAGGGGCCATGTTCGCGTTTATATTCACCGCCTGTGGCGAAGACTCTGTGACTGAAAATACTCGCTATAATGCAAATATAGTTGCCGAAGCAGAAGACCTTCCGACTTGTGAAAAGTCTAACGAGGGCGAACAGATATTTGTTACAAGCGAAACATCTCTTCGCGTATGCGCTAACGGCAAGTGGCGCGCGGCAACCCAGAACTCCAATGGAACGATCGATTTTCATTGCGAAACCGAATCACTTGCGGACAGTTCCGGCTTGAAAATCATTTGCGGCGGTGATTCCATCGGCGTTGTGCTGAATGGACGTAACGGCGTAAATGGATCTGATGGTAAGAACGGAACCGATGGCAAGAATGGCTCTGGCGACGCTTCTGCAAAAAATGGCGTTGACGGTAAAGACGGTGCCAACGGCAAGGATGGAAAAGACGGCAAGGACGGTACGAGTTGCACAGCGGTTACGCTGCGTGATAATAGCGGTATGAAAATCCTCTGCGGAGGCGACTCCGTGGGAGTGGTGCTGAATGGGCATGACGGCGAAAAAGGTGCCGATGGAAAGAACGGTACTAACGGAACGAATGGCGAAAATGGCGCGGACGGAGAAGGTTGTATTCTTAAACAAATTGATGCCATTACCCTGCGAATCGTGTGCGGCAAGGATTCCGCGACATTCCTTGTAAACGAGGTACTAAATCCCAATTCGTCATCGAGTTCAGTGAAACCGACAAGTTCGTCGTCCTCTATTTCGAATAAGGTTGTAGAAAATCGTAACGACCTTGTTTTGTGCAACTCTTCAAATAAAAATGCTCGTGTGCTGGTGAATCAGGACTCCTTGTATTTTGATTGCGACGGTGTAAAGTGGACTCCGGATTCGACTCGCGGATACTTGGTTAAATCAGTCTCGATTTTGGGCGCCGCTCAAAAGGGACCTTTCAAGTTCGGCTCCCCGCTGGAACTTCGCGAACTTCGGCTGTATAACGACACACTTCGTTATTCTGGCATCAAGTATGTCGATGAAATTTCCAGCAACAAGGGCAATTATGTTATTCCGAAAGTAAGCCTTGTTTATCCGTATGCCGAAATTGCCGTACGTGGACTTTGGAGAAATGAAGTTACGGGTGAATATAGTGCGGACTCTATGACGCTCCAGGCACTTACGGACCTTTCCAATCGCACCAATGCAAATGTGAACCTGTTGACGCATTTGGAATACGCTCGTGCTATGAAACTGGTAGAAAAAGGCTACAGCGTTTCTGCGGCAAAGAAACAGGCGGATTACGAAATCATGACGGCGTTTGGCTTTGCGACCACCATCAAGTTCTCCGAAGACCTTTCCATATTCGAAGATTACGATGACAATCTGTGGTACGATGCCGCAAATGCGACACTACTTGCTATGTCCATTATCTTTATGGGCGATAGGACTGATGCAGAAATTCTCTCGGCGATAGAAGCCTTTAGACAGGATGTCGCTGATGATGGTGAATGGAATGCCACTGATGCTGAAAAGACGAAGGCCGCGATGGCGGACTGGGCAGAAACTTTTGACAAGACGATTATTCAAGCCAATGTAAAGAGTTGGAATATTCTGGAAATTCCTGATTATGAACAGTATATGGATATATTCTGGAATAATGCCTATGGATTGGGCGGCTGTGCTTCGACCCGTTACAATGTGGTGGCACCTGTTACGAACAAGTTGAGCGCAAATTACAATGTTCATTACATTTGTAAATCGACGGGTTGGCAAAAGGCCACAGATTTCGAAAAGGACACATACGAGTGGAGTGCAGGCAAGGAGGGCGATGTCCGCGCAGGGAATGTCAATACAAATAAATTCTACGTCTATGAAAACGGCAAGTGGCGAGCCTCTGCAAGCACCATTGAAAATGACTTGGGCGCCTGTGTAACGAGCCGGAATAATGAAGTTGGCAAATCTGATGGAGTCTATTACACCTGCAAATCCAAGAATTGGACAAAATCGACCGCTTTGGAATATGATACATACGGATGGGCTGCGGGAACCGAAGGCGAAATGAAAGAAGGAAGCGTGGTCCCGTCAAACCACTATGTCTATGAGAATGGCAAGTGGCGCGCCACATCAAATGATGTGGAATATGATCTAGGTATTTGCGTAACAAGTCGAAATAACGAAGTCGGCAAATCTGGTGGAGCTTATTACACCTGCAAATCCAAAAAGTGGACGGAATCGACCGCTTTGGAATATGATACATACGGATGGGCTGCAGGAGTAGAAGGCGAAATGAAAGAGGGAAGCGTGGATCCATCGAATCATTATGTCTATGAAAATGGAGTATGGCGAGCAAGTGTCGGTGATGTGGAGTATGAATACGGCGCTTGCGTTGAAAGCAGAGAAGGAGAAAGGCAAATACTTGATAATAGTTATTATGTTTGCGAGTCTAAAAAATGGACGTCAGCGACCATTTTGGAATATGATACCTACGGACTGACTTGTTCTAAAAATGGCGCGATAGTTGATGGGTTTGTGAATGCAGACAACAAGTATGTGTGCGATGCTGATATGTTTAGGACTGCAAATGAAATGGAAGTTAATTTGAATAAAGGATGCGTTAGCTATACGGAAAATGATGAAATTCGAAAAGAAATTTCAGAGAATCAGGATTCTGTTTATGAGTGTCATGGTGGCAAATGGGAGTCTTCTGTTGTGTGGACTGATGGAAAGTTACATGATTCAAGAGATGGAAAATCCTATAGGGTCGTTGCTATTGGTTCTCAAACCTGGATGGCAGAAAACCTGAATTATGCAGATACCATTAATTACCCAGGTATGAAAAAACGAAATTGGTGCTACAACAACATATTGGATAGTTGCTCAAAGTATGGTCGCCTTTATACATGGGCTGCGGCTATGGATAGTGCCGGAACATTTAGTACCAATGGGAAAAATTGTGGCTATGGAAAAACTTGCTCCCGAACTAATCCTGTTCGCGGAATTTGCCCTGAAGAGTGGCATTTGCCTACAAAAGCAGAATGGGATGCATTGTATTCTGCGATGGGTTTGTCACCTTATGCAATGCAAGTGAAAGGCTATGAAAAATGGCCTAAAGCAACGAATACTTATGGGTTCTCCGCGCTCCCTGCTGGCCGCTACAATGATGGCAATTTCTTCAGCATTGGCGACTACGCCGGCTTCTGGAGTTCCGCGGAGTACAGTAGCAATACCGCCGGCCGCTGGAAAATGGATGCGAGCAGTGCGGGCCTCAGCAACATCGATAAGGATATCGGTTACTCGGTTCGTTGTGTCAAGGATTCTCCATAGGGTAAAACTACTGATTATAGCGTTCCTCAAAAAAAGAAAATGATTATGGGTAAAGATACAATAAGAACACAAATTGAAAAGGATTATTTGCAAAATTATTGCGGCTGTATTTTGTGTCAATTGTGCAATAAAAAGATCTATAGAACTAGAAACGCGCTAAAACCTTGCTGCAAACTTGATTCTGAAGATATGCAAAAACAATCCGATAATTTGTGTGAGTATTTAGGTAAGGTTGTGGAGTTCATAGATCAGAATAAGTCTCCTAATAATCCAAAACCAATAAAATTAGCTATTGTCGGTAAAGATCCGTATCCAACAGATCCGATAGGCATTCCTTTTGCAAAAAACTCTATTAAAGATATGAATAAGACTGCTTCGGGAAAGCCTTTGTTACGTGGTTTAGGAATAGAAGAGAAGTATTGTGAGTTGGAAGCAAGTGTTTTGGATTTATATGATTTATTTCTACAAAATGGTATAGTTTTTCTTAATATTTTGTATAAATACATTGGCAGGGAAATAAGTGTGAAAAATGACAAACCATATTTAGATTGCGCTAATTCAATTAATCATTCAATACTTGAATTTTCAGCAAAGATTGTTCTATGTGGTGAAGCCTTTGATGGTTTTAAAATTGTAAATGGTGATAACGATGCCATTTTAAAAAAGAAAACTTTATATAAAGTCTATCATCCATCGGCAAGGAAGCCTAAGAAACCCAATCAAAATGCATTACAAAAGGAAAAAGCTAAATGGAATGCATATCAAAAAAATTATAGCTCATTTTGGGGCAAAAGGGGTGCTTTAATAAACAGGATAGAGCTTGATTCAAATGGCGTGTTGCATAAGGCTATAGAGAATATTAATAATGAATTGTCTAATCTGTTGCGTTAGGGATAGTAACCCCTGCGATCCAAAAGTGACTCGTATAAACAAGCAGTGTTGGCGAGAGTGAGGCGATAGCCGAACTGTTGTTATGGGGCCGAGACTACAGGCTCGGTGAGCCTCGCAAAGCGAGGCGAGTATAGCCCGACCCGGCCAGATCCTTCGACTTCACTCAGGATGACATTTGGCCGGGGAACGCCCAAAAAGAATCTGTGAAAACGCAAAAACCGGCCCTAGGGACCGGTTCTTTAACATCTTGAGAATGTGCCAGGGGGGATTACTTAATTGCAAGGGCCGTTTCTACGTTTTTCTCGGAAACTCCGATTGAGCGCAAGAAATCCGCCATCTTGGAATCGCGGGCCGCATTCGCGGCGTCGTTCCTCTCGCGCTCCTGCTTAGCCCCTTTTTCAATACCTACGTTCACATAGTGTTCAGCGAATGATTCGTAACCCTTGTTTGCAATGGCTTCTGGACTATCCATCTTGATTTCCTCGCTCTTGTGGGGCCACTTCCAGAAGAAATACGAAAGCGCCTGCTTGATAAAATCCTTTCCCTCGTCGGTATTATGCATCTTGAGCAGATGCTTTGCTGCCTCGGGGAAGGTAATCTCGAATTTCCTTTCGTCCCAAATATACTTCATCGCAGTGAGAGCGACAAGAGTAAACGGCGAAATATTCTTCAATTCAGCATCGTCGATAGCGTGCCCCACGTCCAAGAATTCCACCTTGAAAGGAAAGCCGATGTCGCGATAGTATTCAGGATAGTTTGCGAAACGTTCCTGGGCAAGCGGATTCCACGGGTCCTTTCCGTTGTAGACGATGAATGCGACTACGGGAACATCCTTCTTGCGTTCCAGGAAAAGATGGTGGTAATATTCCGAAATCTGGAGGAGTACGTTATCCCTGTTGGTTGACTTATGTTCGGCAATGATTCCCACATAAAGCCCCGTGACGCCACCGGCCTTGATGTCCGCTTCAAAGACAAGGTCTGCCGAGCCGGTATGCTTGTCGTTAGAGAAGTTTTCCTTCGTGCCGCGAAGCGTCTTGAGATCGATGGTGTCGAGGAACGCCTTGAGTGAAGGATTATGACGCGAGAACAGCGTCAGGAGTTCCGCCATACGACGGGGCTCTGCAAAGGCAAAACGCAAGAACCGATCATGGGTGAAATTGCTCTCGCTATCCTTCACGGAATCGACGATGACGTTAAATTCTTGGGCGATGTCGCGAATGACGGAATCCGGCGTATTCGGCGCCACACCAAAATTTCCATCCGTGCTCGGTGTATTGTTTTCGATTTCTTCTTTTTCAGACATTAATGTGTCCATATTTTAGAGTGACCTTATGGGTTATCCCATAAAGCGACAGAGAAAAATGTCCCTATCTATTCTATACACGTAATTTTCAGACGTTCAATGCCTTTTTTTTGAAATATTTCATTCTTTTTACAAAGCTCGTTGTTCACAATGTCAAAGATGACGAAGAATAATGCTAAAAAATAAGCCGTTGAGCGAACATTCGTCGGGGAACGTTCTTAGTAAAGTAAGGCTTCTTGACTGATGATTAATTTTAAGTTAGATTGTTAACAACAATTCCCACCGCGCCTCTTAACAATGCGTACCACGGTGGGACTTCGCTTTTTTAGGCCTAGAGGATAAATGGAATACTCTAAACGGCTTATTTCGATTGGTGTCAAAGTTGGGCCCGCTGAAAAAAAATTCTCCAACGAGTCGTTGGAGTAAAGCATTTTTTTTAGGGTTCTCCCCTTACCCTAGCGAGTCGAGTTCCTCGTAGCGTTCGTAGGCTTTTTCGAGTTCGGCTTCGCGGTCGGCGATTTCCTTCTGGAGTTCCACGATGCGTGCGGCGTTCGTGAACACTTCGGGTTTTGAAAGTTCTGTCTGGCGTTCCGAAATTTCCGCTTCGAGTTTTTCGATTTTCTCGGGGAGGGCGGCGTATTCGCGTTCCTCGTTGTAGCTGCGCTTTTTCTTTTTGGTTTGTGCTGCAGCACTTGCTGTCGCTGCAGTCGGGGCTGCTTTTTCCGCTTCTTTTTCGGCGGCAATACGCGCGGCGTTTGCGGCTTCCTTGTCGCGGACTTTTTTCTTCGCTTCGTAGTCGCTGTAGCCGCCAACCGATTCAAATACGTTGCCGCCATCTTCGATGGCTAAAATACTTGTGGCGACGGAATCGAGGAAGGCGCGGTCGTGACTTACGGTAAGCACCGTTCCCTTGTAATCCGCAAGGAGTTCGGCGAGCAGGTCAAGCGTTTCCATGTCGAGGTCGTTCGTCGGTTCATCGAGAACGAGAACGTTACTCGGGTGGCTAAAGAGGCAAGCCAACAGCAGGCGGTTGCGTTCACCGCCGCTAAGCGCACTGATGGGGCCGCGGGCGCGGTCCGCCGAGAAAAGGAAGTCTTGCAGATAACTTAATACGTGGCGCTTGACGCCGTTCAATGTAATGTAGGCTTGTCCGTCGCCGATGTTTTCCACAAGCGACTTGTCTTCGCGCAGGCGCGTACGCATCTGGTCAAAGTAGGCTATCTGCAGGTTCGTTCCCAGGCGCACATCTCCAGTATCGGGTGTGAGCTCGCCCAGAATCAGGCGCAGGAGAGTCGTCTTTCCAGAACCGTTCGGTCCTACGATACCGATGCGGTCGCCACGGGAAACTTCAGTCGAAAGCCCGCTGATGAGAGGCGCACCGTCGTAGGAGTAGCTTACGTCGGTGAGTCTTGCTACCAGGCGCCCCGAACGGTCGGCCTCGGTAATCTGCATATTCACGTTGCCCGTTCGGGTGCGGCGCGCCGCACGCTCCTCGCGCATTTTAATAAGCGCCCGCACGCGGCCCTCGTTCCGGGTCCGCCGCGCCTGGATTCCCTTGCGAATCCAGACTTCTTCTTCGGCGAGGCGTTTATCGAAAAGCGCGTTCGCCTTGTCCTCTTCGGCAAGCGCCTGGTCGCGGAACTGTACGAACTTGTCGTACGGGAAATCCCAGCAGCGTACACGGCCGCGGTCCAAATCAAAGATGCGGTTCGCCACTCGGCGTACAAAGGTGCGGTCGTGGCTTACGAACAAAAGTGCGCAGTTCAGTCGCGTCACGATTCCTTCGAGCCACTGGATCGCGGGAATGTCCAGATGGTTCGTGGGTTCGTCGAGCAGCAACAGGTCTGGATCCTGCGCAAGGGCACGTGCAAAAAGGGTGCGGCGCTTCTGTCCGCCACTCAAGCTGTCGTATAAAGCTTCGGGATCGATTCCCGTCTTTCCTAGAATTGCCTCGGCGTGGGTGTCGCGCGATGCGTCGTCGCCAATCTTCCATGCGGCCGAATTCCCGACGGAAACGGTACCCATCACCACGTCGCGAACCGTCCCATCGATGTGTGCGGGAATCTCCTGGATCATGCGCGAAATGCGAAGCCCCGTCTTTTTCACGATGTCGCCCGACTGCGCCTCGGTCTCGCCCGAAAGCACCCGTAAAAGGGTGCTCTTGCCGCAACCGTTGCGGCCGACCAGACAAATCCGGTCGCCGGCCTCGATGTCAAAGCTCACGTTATCCAGTAACGGGGCGTTTGCCCCTATTCGCAACAACAGGTTCTGGGCAGAAAGAATAGGCATGTCACAAATTTAGAATTATTGACGGGCATTTTTTTTGTCCGCTTTCCCCGATTTTTTGTTATAATTAAAAGTATGAAAACCTTTTCGCTGTCGAATCGTTTGGCTGTCGTTCTTCTTGCAGGTGCCCTTGCATCCCCTCTCGCTTTTGCGCAGGGTGTTTTTGAAGGCTCCGGCGAAGTGAGTGACCCGAACTGCGTGGGCGATGGTTGCGGCTATGTCCCTGCCGACCAGGCCACACAGGGGCGCACTGAACAAGGCTATTCTTACGGCGAAAATTCAGAAATATCCTCCGCCGATTCCGCGTCTGGCGAGCAGGTTCCCGCCGATAGCGCCGTTTCCGACAGTACCCTTGCCGATTCCGCCAAGGTGGCGACGGTGAATATCGACGAGGAAGACGATGACACTCCCCATTATATTACTGAAAATGCGGCGGAATACCGAGCCCGCAAAGAGGGCTTTTCGAGGGGTGTTCAGTTCGGCGTCCGTGTCTCGGGGGGAGCAAATAAGAGCTTTGGACAAAAATCCGGTGACTGGAATATCGGGCCTGAATTCGGGGCTGGCCTTATGGCGCGGCTTCCGCTCGGTGAAATTTTTGGGGTAGCGACCGAACTGAATTATAGCTACCGCAACTACAGTTACGAAAGCGAATCCGATTACGGTGAATACGAGGCGACCATCAAGGAAATGCTGTTCGAGATTCCTGTCATGGGACAGTTCGTCGTTGACGAGGATGGCCTTTTCTTTGCCCTGGGCGTGAACCTCGGACTCAAGATGAGCGGTGAATCCGAATTCAAGCAGACCATTACTGCCGAGGGTCATAAGTCGAAGGATAAGCGCAGCAATACGATTCCGACGGTCGGTGTCGAGATTGGCGGGCTTGCCGATATCGGTTATGTGGTGAACCGTTGGCTGGTTTTGGATGTCAGGGTCGTGCAGAACTTCACGAACCTGCTGGACTTGGACCTGATTGCGGAATCGACCCTAATGCATTCAAAACTTTACACGATGCATGTCTCGCTCGGGGCGACGTTGCTGCTCTAGCATGGTCTAAAAGGCCTTCCCCTTAAAGTAAAAAAATTTTTCTGCACTCTTTTGGCCCGCTGAAATTATTTTTTAGGCGGGCTTTACATATTCATTTATTATTATTGAATTATGGATTTTAAGAGATTGAGTGTGATTCTTGCCACGGCGTTTGCGCTTTCCGTACCCGTCATGGCCCAAGACGATGCTTCCGATGACGAGGGGTGGGCTACTGCGCCTTCCGCCGAGAGTTCCTCGGGGGACGATGCTCCTGCTTACGATGGTTCTACCGATAGTGAGTTTGCGAACGACGAGGAATATGCCAGTGCGTATGCCCGCTACAAGGCGGAGACCACAAAGAAGTCGGAAATCAACCGTATGCGTAACGAGGGCTTTGCCCGTGCCGTGATGCTCGGTGTCCGTGCGCAGGTCGGTACCAACACGTTCTTTGGCGAAAATTCCGATGGCTGGAAGATGGGCTTCCAGGCGGGTGGTGGCTTGATGCTCAAGATGAACTTCATGCTGAAGGACTTGAGCCTTGTTCCGGAACTCACGTTCAATTACAGGCACTATGCCTACGAACAGGACATGGATGCGGGCTACACGAATACGGGTAGCATCGACATATTCATTTTCGACATTCCGATTATTTTCCGCTATACGTTCGAAGACTACAACTTCTATGTCGGCCTGGGTCTGAATATGGGTCTCAAGCTCAACGGAACCTCTGAGTTCAAGAACGGTGCCGCGACGGAATCCCAGGACAACACCATTTCGACTTCCGGTATGGAAGTGGGTGGAGCCTTCGATCTCGGTTACATGCTTACCCGTTGGGTCCACGTGAACATCCGCGTGGTGCAGTGTTTCACGAGCCTTTCGAACAAGTCGCTTATGCGCGAAGACATCTTCTTGGAATCTTCACTCAATACGTTCTACACGACCGTTGGCGTAAGCTTCCTTTTCTGACCGGACTGGCTAAATTCTCCAGAATCCTTGCTCTGGAGCCAGTCCTCTCGCCAACACGACACGCTTGCGCTGTGTCGCTTATGGCTCACGGTCCAACCGCTCGCGCCCAATCACACGAAGTTCGTCCCCCGAGGCTCGCCTTTTTGTTACCCTAGCCGTCCCTCAGGAACGTCGTTCCACTATTTACTTATTTCTTCTTGCCCGTTGGATCTCGCGCTCGATCAGGCGCTTTTCCACGGCAAAGAAGTCTTCGTTCTTCTGGATGGCGTTTTCGTAGACGATGTTCGCAAGTTCCGGTTCGCCAGCGAGGAGGGCGATCACGATGCAGTTCCGCAGGAAAATGTCGCCCATGTCGTTCATCTCGTAACGGTCGAAGAAGTCCGCGATGAGAAGCGCCGCCTGCTTGTACACGCCTTGACGCGCCGCATCCATGATGTTGAATTCGTCGGCAAAGCTGCGGGGGAGGGCGCCTGCGTTCACCGCTTCGCTCACCTTGACATAGACCTCGTCGGAATCCCGCGCTTCCAGCGGAATCGTGCGGATCCATTCGATGTAGTTCTCGCGGAACTTCTGGTAGCCGGTAGATGCTTCAAGTTCGGCAAGGCGCGGGTCTTCCGGCTGAATGCTGTCTGCGGTAGCGGAATCGGCAATAAGGGAATCTGCAGCAACCTTGGCGGCAGCACTATCCAAGGTTACGACGCTTGTTGAGGTCACTGAGCTTGCCGAAGTGACTGTTGGTTCGATCATTGTTGCCATCGAATCCGCTGTCGTCTTTGCGGCGATGAGTTCATCCACATAAGCCAGCAATGCAGTCTTCTTGAATTCATCCTTCGGCTCGGCAAGCATCGCCTTCACACGTGCAGGGCGACGGAGTGCGTAGTCTTCAGGATCTAGGTACTGTTGCCAGCAGACTTCGCAGCTGTCGAACACGTTCACGATGTGCGCCTCGGAATGCACGAAGCGCGCCTCTTCGGCCTTGTTGTCCACGATCGGGATAAAGAGGCTGTTCGGCTTTACGCCGTCGAGCAGCGACTTGACCATCTTGTTCGTGAAGAGGAAGTTCCTTTCGCCGAAGAATTCCGGGTCGCGGTGGATGCGGTTGAATTCCGCCACTAGGGCCGTATCGGTAGAGAAGCGCCCGATGCCCTTCTGCAATACCGGCTGGTCGCTTGCAATCATGATGATGTCGGGCTCGTCGGTAGACTTATAGAGGCTTACGTATGGGAATACCGTATCGAGTGCCTTCAGAATGTTCAGGAACATCAGGTCATTAAATTCGTAGGTCTGAATCCACTGTACCCAGAGGGCGCCTGGCTTCATGTAGCGACGCATCTTGGCGTAGAACTCGTGTGCGAAAAGTCCTGCCACACCGCTCACCCACGGGTTACTGGGCACGCTGATAATCATGTCGTATTGGCGGCGGTTCGTATGGAAGAACGTCGTCGCATCGTCGATGAAAATGTGAATGCGCGGATCGTCGTAGCCACGGTAGTTCCACGGGTAGAATCCCTTCGCCAAATCCATCATCGCCTGCTCGATTTCCACGCAGTCGAAATCCTTGAGCAGGGGGTCGGCGAGCAGGTAATGCGCTCCCATGCCGCTTCCGAAGCCGACCATCGCGGCGTCGTACGGTTCGGTCTTTACGGCCATCGGCATAAAGGCGGTGGCTGCCTGCGTAAGCTCGTCGCTTGAAATCGGGGATTCGCGGTCCTTGCTCATGCTCGCGTCGGCCTTGCCGTTTGTCTTTACGTAGTAATGCACCGGCGATTCATGGAAACTGATCGTTGCCGTCTTTCCGTCAATTACCTGGATCTTTTCGTTGGGGTGCATGTTCTTGTAGCTGCGGAACACGCCTGAGGTAATCAGCGATGGGTCGAACTTCACAAAGATGGCGGGCATCACCATCACGCACACCATAATGTAGAACATCACGCTGTAGCGGAAACGCTTGCGGTAAATCACCAGCAGGATAAAGCCAATCGCGAAGTCAAGCAAGGCTGCCGTCACGAGTGCGCCCTTGAGCTGCAGGATCGGCAACAGCAAAAGTCCACCGCCTGCCGAACCGATAATGGAACCGAGCGTGTTCCAGCCGTAGACCTTGCCAATCGGGGCTTCGCTCTTGAATGCACGTGTCAGAATCAAGGTAATCAGCGGGAGCGTCATACCGGCAAAGAAACTCGTGGGAATCATCCACAGCATCGAAAGCGCGTACTTGAACAGGCTCCAGCAAACGTAACCGTCAGAGGTCGGATTGAAAATCTGGTTCGCCTCGTTCATCATGCCCCAGAAGGGCTGGTGGAAATACAGCGTGCAAAGTGCGAAGAACGCCATCAGGATTTGCGCCATCGAAAGCACCACGAGGCTATCCTTCTTGAGCAACTTGCCGCTCACCGCAGATCCCAGCGAAAGTCCCAAAATAAACGCCGAAAGCATCTGATCGAAGCTGTGGCTCGAAGAACCCAACAACAGCGACAGCAAGCGAATCCAGACAATTTCATAAACAAATGAGGTCAGGCCCGTAATCGCCGCAATCCAGAACCAAGTGTTTTTAGGCGGCATGGGCAACTTGTATTCGGCCACGTAGTCTTCGTCATGAACTTCGGGAGCGTCTTCATCTTTAGGTGGCACAGGCGAAGTCGTCACGCCGATAAAGCAGAACACCGCCGCCAGCAAGAAATTAATAGACGCCGCTACGTACAAAGTAGCGTGGTTTCCGATTTCGGGAATCAGGAGGTAGCTTGTTGCGAGAATGCCGATGGCGGAACCGAGGCTGTTTGTAAAGTAGAGCATCGGGAGCGACACCTCGGCACCGCTCTTGCGCATAAGTCCAGCCGCAATGAAGGGGAACGTCATGCCGACCGCAATCGCGATCGGAAGCGTAGAGCCCGTCGCCAGGACCACCTTCGCGATTTCTGCGCCACGCGGCGTGAGCGAGGCTGTCCATTCGGAGTCGTAGAAAATCCCCGTGAGCCACAGGTAAAGCGGATGGTACGCCACTCCGCCGATACCGATCGCTAGTTCCACGATGCCATACCCGAGCAACGGACGCTTGGTACGGACGACCATTTTGCCTGCCACAAAGCTGCCGATGGCAAGGCCGCCCATATAAATGCAGAGCGTAAGCACCTGGCCGTAGCTGGAATGCCCCAGGAAAAGTTTAAGGTATCGCGCCCACGAACCTTCATAAATCAGGCCCGCGAACCCGGACAGGGCAAACAGGAAATAGACCAGGATGTTCATGGTCTAATAATAATTAAAAGTTGTATTAATATCCCTTGCCTCCAAATCCAATTTGTCCACTTTTCTATATTTATCCTGTATGATTATCCATTCCTTCTACATGGGCTTTCAGTGACTAGTGGTTTAGACTTGTAATTTCCCTAACCACTAACGGCCTTCGGCCTACCAACCACAAACCACTTACCTAATACTATGCAATTCCGTCCTGTAAAAGAACAGCTTGAAATTTTGATGCGCGGCGTTATCGACGTTGTGCCGCAAGATGAACTTGAAAAGAAGCTCCAGAAGTCCTACGATACCGGCGTTCCTCTCCGTATCAAGATGGGTGTGGATCCGACAGCTCCGGATGTCCATTTCGGTCATACGGTCGTGATGCGCAAGCTCCGCCAGTTCCAGGACCTGGGCCATACCGTCGTGCTCATCGTGGGTGACTATACCGCCCAGATTGGTGACCCGAGCGGTCGCAACAAGGCCCGCCCGCGCCTCAGCCACGAACAGGTGCTCGAGAACGCTAAGGAATACCAGGAACAGTTCTTCAAGGTAGTCCGCCGCGACCAGGTGGAAATTCACTATAATGGTGAATGGTTCAGCAAGCTTCCGTTCAGCAAGGTGACCGAACTCATGGGCCAGTTTACCGTGGCCCAGATGCTCGAACGAGAGGACTTCCACAACCGCTATACCGCCAACACGCCGATCAGCCTGCACGAATTCATGTACCCGATGATGCAGGGCTACGATTCCGTCGCCATCAACAGCGACGTGGAACTGGGCGGCACCGACCAGAAGTTCAACGTGCTTCGCGGTCGCGACTTGCAGCTTTTCGAAGGTATGGAACCGCAGATCGGTCTCTTCATGCCGATTTTGCTCGGTACCGACGGCAAGGTCAAGATGTCCAAGTCCATCGGCAACTACGTGGGTCTCAACGAACCCGCCGACGTGATGTACCACAAGATTTACAGCCTCGCCGACAGCATCGTCGAGAACTGGTTCGAACTCTTGACGAACGTTCCGCTCGAAGAAATCAAGCAGATGATGGCCGACATTGCCGCGGGTAAGATGAACCCCAACGATGCCAAGCACCGTCTCGCCATTGATATCGTGACGCAGTACTACGGCGCAGAAGCCGCCGAGGCCGCCGCCGCGAAAGAACGCGAGATTCACAGCGGTAATGCCATTCCGAGTGACGCTGCCGAATGCAGTGTGGCGGCCGGCACCTATGGTGCCCTGGACCTGCTTGTTGAAATCAAGGCCTTTGCCAGTAAGGGCGAAGCCCGTCGCATGGTTCAGAACGGCGGCGTGAAGATCGCAGGCGAAAAGCTCGCCGACCCGCAGTCCCAGGTTGAAATCAAGGGCGCAGACCAGCTGGTAATCCAGGTGGGTAAGCGCAAGTTCTACAAGGTCAATTTCTAGGCAGCTCATGTCGCAAGAAATCCTGATTCTCGGGCTCAATCCCGCCTGGCAGCGCCTGTTCTACGTGGACAAGTTTACGCCGGGCGAGGTGCATCGCATCAAGAAGGTCGAAGAGTATGGTTCCGGCAAGGGAATCAACTGCGGCCTGGTTCTCCGCCTTTTGGGCGGTACGCCTCTCATGATGCACTTCCTGGGCTCCGAACACGGCTCCCGCATTTTCGATGAGATTTCCGCTTACGGAATCCAGCAAGCGCCTGTGTGGATCAAGGAACCGACGCGCATCTGTACGACCGTCGTGAGCGAGGGCGAGTCTACCGAACTCATCGAACCTTCGCCGGTCCTTTCCGATTTTGAGAACGAGGACTTCATCCAGACGCTCAACGACTACTGGAGCACGACCCAGAATGTCGCCCTGTGCGGCACGTTCCCGGAAGGCTTCAACCTCTCGCTGCTGAATGATCTGGACTTAACAGGAAAGAAGGTCTTTATCGATGCTATCGAAGGCATTGACGGCTGGCTTGAAAAGGGCGTTGAGCTTCTCAAGATCAACATGCAGGAATACTGCAAGCTGCTCACGCGTCTCGGCCTTCCCATCGTGTTGTCAAGCCCGCAGTTCTGGAAGATGACGGCGACTGCCGTGCTCGAACGTCTCCCGATCAAGAACCTGGTTGTTACCGATGAGGATTCCCCGGTTCGGGCTTTCCGCCTGGTCGAAAAGAAGTTCCAGGGTGTGCAGATCCAGCCTCCGCAGATCCAGGTGAACAACCGTATCGGTGCGGGCGATTCCTTCTTTGCCGGTTGGCTCTTTGCCGACAGTCAGGGAATGGAATTTGAGCAGAGCCTCATCAAGGCGACCGCCGTCGCGACGGCCCGTTGCGAAGTCGACCGCCCCTGCAATCTCAAGGTGGAACGCGTTGCCGAGCTTGAAGCTTCGCTTGCGGATGCTGTCGAAAAACTGGAGTAGCCGATGGATTTCCCCGGTCGTGACCACTTGTTTGCGTTTGCGACTCCGGCGGAGTTCGCCTCCTTCTTTCCCGAGTATGCCGATACGGCAGACGGTGTTGTTTCGGATAAATTAATTGAACTTTCGGATGGTCGTGGCTATGCTTGCATCTTGGGCATCGGTATCCTTAATTTTGCGACAAATCTGACTTTCCTGCTAGGGGATGCCAAACGTCGCGGAATCTCTATTTCTGCCGTGTTTATTCTTGGCGTTTGTGGCGCGTATCCTGGCCGCGGAATCGATGTGCTCGACGTCGTGCGTGTAGATGCCGAATCTGTTGGTGATATGGGGTATCAGGACCGAGACGGTTCTTTTTATCCGTTCCCGAGTTCCGTGCGTGCGACTGCGCCGGAACATGCGCCCTCCCATCTGCAGAAGTTGAAGTCAGTGGTGGGCCTTACGGTAAACCGTTGCACGGGTACCGAGGAACTGGGCCTGTCCCGTTCCAGGATGTTCGATGCCGATATCGAGAATATGGAAGGTGCCGCAGCAATTTCCGCCTGCATGGCTTACCGCGTGCCTGTCTTTGAAATCCGCGCCGTAAGCAACATGGCCACCACCCGTGACCGTGAATCCTGGAAATTCAACGAGGCCCTCTCCGCCCTCCGCCAGGCTGTCTTTGGCATAGACCCGTAACGGAATGCCTTGTCATTGCGAGCCGTTGGCGAAGCAATCTATAGCTTATTTTTTTAATTTTATCTCATGCGCTTAAGTCTCGGTATTTCCACGTGTCCTAACGACACCTTTATCTACGAGGCCCTCATTCACGGTCTCGAAAATTCACCTTTCGAATGGGACGTCCACTTTGCCGATGTGCAGACCTTGAACGAGATGGTGCGCCGTGGCGAACTTGATGTCGCGAAGGTCAGCGCTCAGGTCTATCCTAAAATCGAGGCGGATTATATCTGTCTGGGTTGCGGCGGTGCCATCGGCTACGGCTGCGGCCCACTACTGCTTTCCTCCGAATCCCAGAGCTTCAATCCGGAGCTTCCCGTGACGTTGCCGGGCTCCGAGACGACTGCGGCGCTCCTGTACCGTTTCTGGCATTCCAAGACGCAGAAGGGCGCGCTTCATGTCAACTACGCCCTCTTTGACCAGGTGTACCGTTCCCTGCGCGAAAAGAGCGCCCCGCAGGGGGTCGTTATCCATGAACACCGTTTCACCTGGAAGCGCGACGGGCTCTACCTGCTTCAGGACCTGGGAGCCTTCTGGGAAGAAAACACGGGAACTCCCATTCCGCTCGGGATTGCGGTCGCTCGCCGTACGCTGGGATCCACTGTGATCGAAAAAGTGGAAGCGGAAATCCGTTCGAGCCTCCGTGTGGCCCATAATCGCCCCGAAATGGTGACCCCGTTCATCGACGAAAAGGCCCAAATCGACGACCCCGAAGTCATGAAATCGCATATCCGGATGTTCGTAAATGACTTTTCCGAAAACGTTGGCGAGCGAGGAAGGGCGTCCTTGGAACACCTGTGGCGGTTAGTTAAAAGTGAATAGATTGTGAAAAGATGAAAAAAAATGCGTTTTTTGACTCATTTTGAACAATTTTTTACAAAATCGCAGATATTTAGTCCTAACATTAATTTATTTTCCCATACAGCATCTTTATTTTGGAGTTTGCTTATGAGCTTAGTGAATGATCTTGAACTGGAAGTCGAGAACTTCAAGCGCGAGTACGAGAAGTTCGAGCGCGGAAACAAGTCTGCCGGCACCCGTGCCCGCAAGATTTTGCAGGACATCAAGAAGACCTGCCAAGAGATTCGTGTGTCTATCCAAGGCGCCAAAAAAGAAGAGGAAAAGGCCGAACCGGCATCTGCCGATTGACCTCAAGAGGACTAGATATACCACGATGAATCGTCTTTTTCGACATTTTATTGGAAAAAACGGCTTTTTTTGCGAAAATCGTTTGACTAAAGCCGTTTTTGAAGGTATATTCCCACTTGAATTTTTACGCTTGTCTTTTTGGCAGGCCAAAGGTTTTAAACTAAAGTGTTCTATGATTGGAGAAACGTAGCAGTATGACCCTAAAGAAACTGGTCTTAATCACGGCCGGGGCGATGCTTCTTTCTGGAACCGCCATGGCAAAGAATATCAATGTTCCTGGCGATTACTCAAAGATTGCTGACGCTCTCGGTAATGCGGATGCTGGCGATACCATCTTGGTAAAGCGTGGCACCTATAACGAAAACATCACCCTGATCATGGGTGTCGTACTTAAGGGCGAGGATCCCCTTACGACCATCATCGATGGTGGCCGTAGAGGTCCGACCGTCATGGGTACTTCGGGCGCCGAAATGTCGCACTTCACCGTGAAGAACGGTATCGAAGGTATCCTTTGCGAAAACGCTGCCCCCTACATCCACCACTGCTATGTGCTTGATAACCATGCTACCGGTATCGGTGCGTTTATCTCGCTCCCGCACCTCCGCAACAACGTGGTGTACGGCAACCGCTGGTCCGGCATCCTCGCTTGGGGTGCCAAGTCCCTCGACGCCTTTATCGAACATAACGTCGTGCTCCGCAACGGCTATTCCGGCCTTGCTCTGAAGGGCCCGACCAACGTGATCGCCCGTAACAACATCTTCATGGAAAACCACTACTACGGTGTGTTTGCCGACCCGGCCGCCGGCCAGACGAAGGTGGAATACAACAACATCTACAAGAACTACTACCCGTTCAACGAATTCATCAAGGTGAACCGCACGAACGTTTCCCTCGACCCGAAGTTCGTGAACCACTCCCTTTCGAAGCCGAACTTCTACTGCCAGTCCACCTCGCCGATGCTCAAGCGCGGCAAGGGCAAGGCTGACATCGGCCTCACTGCTACCGAGCTGGTGAAGGAAGAAGAAGTCGTTGAAGAAACCCGCAACCCGGATTCCGATGGCGATGGCCTTTGCGATCCGTGGGTTTCCGAAGAAGGCCTCTCCGACAAGTATGCATCCGTCTGCACGGGCCTCGACAACTGCCCCGAAGAAGCCGAAGACTTCGACGGTTACCAGGACGACGACGGCTGCCCGGATGCCGACAACGACCGCGACGGTCTCTGCGATCCGTGGGTCGAAGCCAAGGGTATGCTTTCTCAGTTCGCCCACATTTGTAAGGGTGTGGACCTCTGCCCCGAACAGCCCGAAACTTTGAACAGCTACAAGGACGACGATGGTTGCCCGGACGAAGTGCCGCAGCCGCCGAAGAAGGTCTTTGTGCTTGAAGGTGTGAACTTCGAATCCGGTAAGGCTACGATTACTCAGGATTCCTACATCTCCCTGATGAAGGTGGTGGACATTATGGAAACCTTCACCGAAGCTACGTTTGAAGTTGTGGGCCATACCGATAACGTTGGTAAGAAAGAAAAGAACATGCAGCTTTCCGCTGACCGTGCCGCAGCCGTGAAGAACTTCCTCGTGGAAAAGGGCATCAACGAAAGCCGCATTACCACTTCGGGTAAGGGTGACACGCAGCCGGTCGCCACGAACAAGACCCCGGAAGGCCGCGCCCAGAACCGTCGTATTGAGTTCATCCGCACGGATATCAATTAAAGGAGTAAGTGATGCGTACTAGTGTTATTAAAACAGCAGTCCTTGGACTCACGGTAGCCAGCACTTCCTTGTTTGCAGAAGCAACTTATTCTCCGCACAAGTACCAGCAGAATGACTGGTTCGCGGAATTCGGTGGCAACACTGCCATGTATGTGAACCCCGCTGGAATCTCTGAAACTGACCAGCTGGAATTCAGTGCTGCGTTCTTCAGCTCCATCAGTGGCGAAGCTAGCCAGGAATATGTGAGCTTGACCTTCCCGATGGATTACAAGCACACTCTCGGTTTCTCGTTCTTCGAAAACGGTGCTTCCATTGACGGTGGCAAGTCCTACGGCGAATACGCCTTCTTGCTCGGTTATGCCTACAGGCTGATGCACTGCATCGCCCTCGGTCTCGACGTGTCCGTCCTCTACATCAACCAGTTCGATGAAGTGACGCAGGTGACGCTCGGTGCCGACGTGGGCCTCAGCTGGAACCCGCTGAACTCTTCTAAGTTTGGTTACCTCTTGGTGGGCGTTGCCCTCCAGAACATCGCCCAGCCGGGTATCAGCATGGAAGAAGACGGCGGCTTTGTCGCTCCGGGTTTCTTCGGTGGTGACCGCGACGATGCTTACAACATTCCTTCTAACCTGAACTTCTCCCTCTTCTGGCGTGGTTTCAACCGCCTGATCGAGGCGAAGGCTGAACTTTCTCTCATCGACGTGTTCCATTCCGACAAGGAAGGTGGCGAAGGCCTGAACCCGGAAATGAGCTTCACCTTGACCTACTACCTCTCCCCGCACCTTGGTGTCCGCCTCCGCTTCACGAAGGAAGGTTACCCGGTTGCGGGCGCTACGGTTAACGTCAAGGACGTGAGCATCTTCCGTTACCTCGCACTCGACCTCGAAATGTCTCACGATGACCTCTACGCCAAGAAGAACCGTGGCTTCATCTGGGCTGTCAAGCTCACCAGCCGCTTCGGTGACACCCGCGAAGAGAAGATCGGCGAAGAACGTTACCGTCGTTTGAAGATCGAACCTGAAAACGACTACCGCGCCGCTATGCGTCTCTACTTGAACCGTCAGTTCTTGGAAGCTGCATACGCCTTCGGTAAGGTTCAGACCAAGTATCCGGCATTCCACCTTGTGGACCAGGCCGCCTTCTATAAGGCAAAGTCCTTCGAAAACCTCCGTATGCACAAGGCTGCAAAGTCCGTGTACGAAGACGCTATCAAGCGCTATCCGCAGAGTGACCAGCGCGCCAAGTACCACTTCCAGTTGATGAACATCGACTATAAGGAAGGCAAGTACATCGACGCTATGGCCAAGTACCAGAATATTGCTCAGAAGTTCGGTGAAAGCGACGTGAAGGCTGACGCTGACTACGTTGCCGGCCAGATCAAGTTCGAACAGGGCCTCTATCAGGAATCTGTCGACCTGCTCGCCGCCATCCTTCCGGGTAACGCCAACTACTTCTACGCCCGCTACACCATGGGTATTGCTTACAGCCGTCTCGGCAAGTTCGACGAAGCTGAAAACTGCTTCCGCGACATTACCGAACAGCCGGTTTCCAACCAGTCCGAACGTGACTTGCAGGATGCCGCCAAGGTGAAGCTCGGCCACTTGTTCTTCTCTGGCGAAAAGGCCGACATTCCGGCTGCCGCCCAGATGTATGGCCAGGTGCAGCCCGGTTCTCCGGTCTACGACGAAGCCATGCTCGGTATCGCTTGGTCCTTCCTCAAGGTGAACAAGCCTGATGAAGCTATCAAGCCGGCACAGTGGATTATCAAGAATATGCCTGAATCCTTCCTGGTTTCTGAAGCATACCTCGTTCAGGGTTACTGCTACTTCATCAAGAAGGACTACAACAATGCAGTGAAGTCCCTGGAACAGGCTGAAAAGCGCACCGAACAGCCGGTGGTGACCGTTGCCGCTCGCGACAGTGCACGCCAGGCTTATGACGCTATGCAGGACGAATTCGACTCTGTGCAGGTGAAGGCTCTTGACCTCGCTCGCCAGCTCCCGACGCCCCGTGTGCAGAGCAAGCGCGAAGCCCTGCAGCCGAGCTTCGACAAGGCTAACGCCGCTATCGAAGACTACGCCGCATTCACCCAGAAGGCTATTCAGAGTGACCGCTTCGAATCCAACCGTAAGCGTATCTTGGACGACGCTGGCTTTACCTTGGCTACTGTGAAGACCAAGATGGGTCAGGGCGCTGCCAACTCCGAAGCCGCTCAGGAACTTGAAAGCCTGGAAGACGACTTGGGTGATTTGGAATAAACTTTGAATAAAGGTAGACCTGGCTTTTTCAAACCAGGTCTTCCCCTTTTTTCTTAATAGGTGGAAAGAAAAAAATGAAAAAATTTTTACTTGTTGGTGCAATCGTCTGCTCGCTTGTAGGTTCGTCCTTTGCAGCGTCGGATCCTTGTAAAGACAAAGTTAATGAGGCAAAGAAGCTGGCCGCGAAGTGCAAGGCCATGCCGAAGGGCTCCGAAAAGACCCAGTGTGCCAACTCCTACAAGGTCCTGAAGAATCAGGCCGAACAGGCTTGCCGTTCTGGTGGCCTCGACGAAAAGGGCATGGAAGATGCCATTAGGCAGTGGGAAAAGCAGGTCAACAACTGTAAGGGTAAGCAGAACAAGCGTTGTGCCTCTGCTCTCCAGCAGTTGGGCCACTACCAGTTCCAGCTCGAAGAAAAGCACTTCCTCGACAAGAACGCCCAGTATGAAGAAGACGTGGCATGGTGCGCCGACCGCGACAACAAGCCGGCCAAGTGCGCAAACATCGACCAGCTTCCGAAGGCTGATCACCAGAAGTCTCTGGGCTACTTCCTCGAATACATCGACAAGTATCCGAAGGAAGACAAGACCCCGACGGTGATCTACCAGGCTGCCGCCGTGCAGGAAGCCAGTGGCGAAGACGAAAAGGCATACAAGCTCCGTATGCGCCTCGTCGAAAACTTCCCGGACAACGGTCTCGTTCCGAAGGCTTGGCTCCGTATCGCGGAATACCACTTCATGAACCGCAAGTTCCGCGACGCTATCAAGGCGTACAAGAAGGTGACCGGCTTCGAAACCCTCACGGGTAAGGAAGCTGCCCTCGCCATGTACCACTTGGCAGAATCTTACTACAACATTGCTGAGTACGAAACCGCAGCAATCAAGTACTACGAATATATCGTCGGTGCCGACAAGGGTAAATACCCTGCAGACTTGCGCGCCGAAGCTATGGACTTTATGGCGGCCTCCTTCTCTGACCTTGAAGGTGGTGGTGTCTCTGAAGCTGAAGCTTTCTTGAAGGACAAGAAGGTTCCGTTCAAGGACTCTGTGTACTATCGTATCGGTATGAAGAACAAGGACCACGACCGTAACGAAGAAGCCGTGCAGTCCTTCAAGCGCTTGATGTCCATCAACCCGGACTACATCGACGCTCCGCTCGCCGATATCGCGATGATCGAAATCCTCATCATCCAGCAGAAGTTCGAAGAAGCCCAGCAGCACCGTTACACCGTGGTGAAGCGCTATGACCGCAACTCCTCTTGGTATAAGAAGAACCAGAAGTATCCGGAATCGGTGAAGAACGCCGAAACCGCTATCCGTGGCGCTATGCTCGACATTCCGCAGTATCACCACGCCCGTGCCGCCAAGCTCACCAAGGAAGGTGACCTGGAAGCCGGCAAGAAGCAGTATGCCGAAGCCATCAAGGCTTACGAAGCATTCCTGAAGCGTTACGCCAAGGAACCGACCTGGGACGAATACAAGGTTCACATCAACTTGGCCCTCGTCTACCAGGAAATGGCTCAGTTTGCTAACGCTGCCAAGATGTTCAACTGGATCGTTGATACCGATACCACTCGTTACGGCCGTCGCCCGATGGGCTCCGAAGCTCTCCTGAAGAAGGAAGAAGCTGCGTACAACGCCGTGCTCATGATGGACCAGGCTCGCGAAGCCGCCAAGAAGAAGAACTACAACGACGACGCTGTCAAGGCTTACAGCTCCGCCGAAACCAAGGCCTACTTCGCCCAGGTGGACAAGTACATGGCCAAGTTCGGACAGAACAAGGAAGCCGCAGAACTTGCTTACAACGCAGCTATCGTCCACTATGACGCCAAGCAGTTCAAGGTGGCCGTGGGCGTGCTCCGCAAGCTGAAGCAGGACTTCCCGAAGCACCAGTACATCTTGCTCATCAGCCGTATGCTTGCCCAGTCCCTCCTGGAATCTGGCTCCTACGACGAATCCCTCACGGAATTCGAATGGCTCTACAAGCAGTACACCCAGGTCAAGGAAACTCGTAACGATTCCATGGCCAAGGAAATTGAAAAGGCTATCGCCTATGTGCTCTTCCAGATGGCTGAACAGTCCGTTAAGGGCGGCCAGTACGAAAAGGGTGCTGAAGCTTACCTCGCTCTCGTGAAGCGCTACCCGCTTATCGACATTGCCGACAAGGCCGTGTTCGAAGCTGGTGCCGCTTACGAAAAGAACCAGAACTACACCAAGGCTGCCGAAACCTTCATGATCCTCCCCAAGCAGTACGCCAAGTCTCCTTTGACCATCAAGGGTATCGTACGTGCGGGTGACGCTCATAAGAAGGCCGCCAACCTGAAGAAGAGCGACCAGAAGTACTTCGAACAGGAATACCGCGAAGCCGCCCAGACCTACTTGTTCATCACGAACAACTTCCCGCAGGATTCCATGGCGTTCATGGCTATCGGTTCTGCCGCCCAGACTTACGACTCCATTGCCGACAAGAAGTCTGCCGCTATGACTTACGAAATCGCCTACAAGCGCTATCCGAAGGATGAACGTACTCCGGGTTACTTGTACAGCGCCTGCTTGAGCTATGACGAAGCCAAGATGACCGACGAAGCCATTCGTTGTAACAAGGACCTCGTCCGTGATTACCCGAAGAGCTCCTACGCACTTGACGCTGCGTTCTCTATCCCGATGGCTTACGGCAACGCCAAGAAGTGGGATCTTGCTGCTCAGGAATACCACTTCTTCATCAAGAACTATGGCAACGATGATAAGGAAAAGCTGATTGCCGCCTACATCGGTGCCGCCCGTGCCTACATGGAACTTAAGGAAGAAGAAAAGGCTGTCGAAGACTACCGCAAGACTCTCGAAGCCTACGACAAGTACGGTCTGCAAATCAAGAACGCCGATCCGGGTGTTCCGGCTGAAGCTGCCTTCTACCTCGGTGAATACGAATACCACAAGATGGAGCCCATTGTCCTGAAGGGCAAGGAAAAGGAAAAGGCCAAGATCATCAAGCAGTTGGTGGACATCCTGCAGAAGGCCATGAGCCAGTACTCGAAGTCTGCTACCTACGCATCTGAACGCTGGACCTTCAAGGCTACCAACAAGATGGGTATGCTCTTCGTGACCATGGCCGCCAAGATCCGCGAACAGGAACTCAACGGTAAGAAGGAAGAAGAAATCTTCGCCGAACGAATCGGTATCGTGCAGCAGCTCCCGAGCTACTACGAACAGGCTCGTCCGATCTTCCAGAAGAACATCGACCTTGCCCGCGACCAGGGCTTCTACAACCAGGATGTGATTGAAGCTGAAGAAGGCTACATCGAAATGTATTACCAGGGCTGCGCCGTGTTCGTCGAAGTGGCTGATGCGTTCGCCAACTCCCCGCTGCCGGACTCCGCTTCTATCGTGAAGGAATATGTGGAATACGAAGGCATGGTCAAGGAAGACGCTATGGAAGCCGTCCACGAAGACTTGGAAGCCTACCGTGAAGAATTGACCAACCGTTCTAACGGTGCCAAGGAACTGGCCGTTCCGCAGTGCGCAACCGGTATCAAGGCCGCCGCTCACTACGGCATCGAGAACCAGTGGACCGAAAAGCTGTTCGAACTTCTCAAGAGCCTCGATGAAAACAACGAGACCTTGAACACCAAGATCGAAAAGTTTGACCCGTCTACCTTGTTCTCTGACCCGGCCTACTTCAAGACGAAGGCTCGTCTCGAACAGATCGCCAAGTCTGAAGTCATGACTCCGGAAGAACAGATCAATACCTACCGCGACATTATCAAGGATGCGAAGGCCGAAAACGAAAAGTTGAAGGCTGAACTCGCTGACTTGAAGAAGCAGCTGGCTGGTGCTGCTGCCCCTGCTACATCCTCTATGGACGATGCATCTTCTTCTGTGAACGAACCGGCCGAAGCCGCCGAAGAACCGGAAGCTGCTCCGGCTCCTGCTCCGAAGGCCAAGAAAAAGGCCAAGAAGAAGAAAAAGTAGCGGTAAAAACAATTTTACGGGGAACCTAGTTCATAGGGTTCCCCTATTCTATTAGGGCAAAAATGGCTTTTTTCGTGCAGTAAACAAGATTTTACGCATTTGAATCTCCAATTTTGCTCTAAAAAAGATTAAATATGAACAAAGAATTTTCAAAATAAACCAAAACACTCAATAAAGGAGTACTCTAATGTCTAAAATGCTTCAATCCTTCAGCCCCGAATCCGATGGTTGGCAGTTCATGTGGATCATCCTCGTGGTGTTCCTGATCGGCCTCGGTTTCTCTATCGAACGCATTATTTACATCATGGTAAAGAGCGCTAAGGGCCGTAAGGATTTCTTGGCTAAGTTCGGCACCCACATTTCCGCCCAGCGCTATGACGAAGCCCTGAGCTATGCCAACGCAACCAAGCTCCCGATCGCCCGCGTGATGGCTGCAATCGTTGCTGCCCGTAACGGTGGTCGCGAAAACATGTCTGCTGCTTGCGACGCAGTGTTCCTGACCGAAGCTCCCCGTCTTACTCGTTATATCAGCATTATCCAGGTGATGGCTTCCATCTCCACGTTGCTCGGACTTATGGGTACGATTTACGGTCTGATCTTCACCTTCGACGCCGTGGCTAACAAACCGGCTGCTGAACGTGCCAAGGCTCTTTCCGACGGTATCGCTATCGCTATGGGTACCACGCTCCTCGGCCTTCTCTCCGCTGTGCCTCTTCTGGTCATCGTGGGTCTCCTCAACATGAACTCCGAACGCCTCATCCAGGAAATGGAAGAAAAGGGCCTCAAGATTATCAACTCTCTCGCTTAATCGAAGATAGAGAGATAATTTTAACGGAGTTATAAAACAATGGCAAGAGAACTTAAGAAACCTGCCAAACCCGAAGAACCGGACCTGTTGCCGGCGATGGGTTTGTTTACAATCCTGATTCCTATGCTGTTGTCTATGACCGCCTTCTCCAAGCTTGCTATCGTTGAAATCAACATGCCGGAACGCAGCATGATGAATATGGACAACGATACGCCTCCGGAACCGGACCAGCAGGCTCTGAACCTTTCGCTCGCTATCACTGACCAGTATCTGGTGATTGGCGCCCGCGGTGGTTTCCAGCCGAACGTCTACTTTAAGGAAATGTGGACGTTCCGTTG
The DNA here is from genome assembly GCA_017626945.1 of Fibrobacter sp. Lineage (GTDB taxonomy): Bacteria > Fibrobacterota > Fibrobacteria > Fibrobacterales > Fibrobacteraceae > Fibrobacter. Next base: position 141,491 of record JAGAHT010000060.1, on the reverse strand, counting down.
CAAGTCCGATGCGCAGCTCATTACGTATGCGCCGGAAGATGTGAAGTCGGCCGTGGAAAGCGGTCATGGTCCCAAGTGCAAGGATGGCTCTGAGATGGATAAAGAAAAGTATCTTTATGAAATCGAGACCATCGAACTCTGGGCAATCAACAAGGAATCCGAAGAAGATCCGGGCCGCGTGATTTGGGCCGTGTATTCTTCTCAGTCCGAAAATGTGCCGGATAGTGCCTACGTAGATGGCAACAACGCCTTCCTCGCCGCTCCTGGTGAAGGTCCCATGGGCCTGACCCCGCCGCCGATGCTGAAGAAGCCGAGCGCTGGTGCCGTTCTTGCAACGATCGATCCGAACTCGGCTCGTACGCTGAAGCCGGATGTCGCCGCGAAGAACATCATCTACCCGCTTTCCGCCTATGACCTGATCGCTAAGGACCTGATTCAGATCCATACGCAGTTCATTGACCTCGAAGACGTCGATAACATCATCATCGTTGCTAACGACGACACCCAGTTCGATAAGATCATTCAACTTATGGACCGTGCTAAGGAAGCCGGTTTCAGCAAGATCAACCTTGCTAAGCTGGGAGGTTAATTGTGGCAAGAAAGACTCGTAAATTTAGCGAAGACGTACCTTTCTCCCTCACGTCCATGATGGACATGATGACCATTATTCTGGTGTTCATGATCAAGAACTTGGACGCTGAAGGTCAGCTTTTGACCCAGGCCGAAAACCTCATCCTTCCGGTGTCTACCTCCAAGGTGCAGCCGAAGGAAGTGGCTTTGACGGTCGTGGTCGATAACAACTATGTCGTGGTCGATAATGCCAAGATCGTTCCGACCGAAGACGTCTTGAAGCAAGAAGATCTTCTTGTGACCAAGGTGGACTCCGTTCTGAAGGAACGCCGCGCAACGGAACAGGAACATGCCCTCAAGATGGGCTTGCCTGCCGACGAAGCCGGTAACATCGTTGTGCAGATCGACAAGAACATCCCTTACGATGCAATGTATAAGGTCATGGCCACCTGTGGCTTCTCTGGCTACACGCACATTGCATTCGCCGTGATGCAGAAGAACGGCGGGGAGGAATAACTATGGCTAAAAAGAATACTCCCGCAGTAGATCCGTTAGTAGCGTCCCTGATGCCGGAATCCGACAAGAAGATGGGTGCTATCGCCGGTATCTCTTTAGTCGTTGCTTTGGCTATCTGCCTTTGGGCTTCCATGTACGAACAGGTTGTGGACGAAGTCGTGTTCGACGACTCTGCCGCTGCCGACTTGACCGCTTCTATGACCATCGATGAAAAGAAGGAAGAGAAGAAGGAAGAGAAGAAGAAGGAAGAGCCCAAGAAGCCTCGTAAGAAGGCTGGTGGTGGTGGCAAGCCGCGTGGTAAGGGTCAGCCTAACGCTCCCCAGACTCGTGGTGTGCTTAAGCTCCTGACCGCTCAGACCAAGAATGCCTCTGCCGGTGCCTACGACCTCATGAAGAACCAGAAGTTCTCCAAGGATATCGACAAGGTGCTGAAGGACGTGGCTGGTCTCCAGACGACGGGTAAGACCGTTCTCGGTGGCCGTCGTGGTAAGGCTGACGGTGGCTTTAACGAAGGTTACGCCGAAGGTGGTTCCGGTGGTATCGGTGACGGTCTCGCAGGCCTTCTCGGTGGTGGTGGCGGTGGTATCGCTACCAAGGCCAAGGGCTCTATCAAGACCCCGTCTGAACGCGATATCGACATGGGTGCCGGTGGTGGATCTCGTTCCGCTGCAGACATCATGAAGGTTGTGCGTCAGCGTACCCCTGGTCTGCGCCACATCTACAACAAGTTCCTGAAGAAGAAACCGGGATTCCAGGGTAAGGTTACCCTGAAGTTCACGATCGCTCCGGGTGGCGAAATCATCAGCATTTCCATTGCTTCTTCTACGACCGGTTACGGCGAATTTGATGGCGAAATCAAGACCGCTGTGAGCCGCTGGAAGTTCAGCAAGGTGAAGTCTGGTAACACCACTGTTACGATCCCGTTCACCTTCTCCGAATAATCTTTCGGAAAAAACTTGAAAAAGGACCGGACTTGATAGTCCGGTTCTTTTTTTATTCTATGAACGGCGGTAGGCTCCTGTTAGGTACTTTTGTACAAAAAAAGACGAATTTATTTATATTTTTGTTGCGATTTTGATTTTATATAACTAACTTTAGGACAGAATTTCCAAGAGGAGTTTAACTAATGAATTTAAGAACTGCAGCTGCTTTCGGTGCCGCTTTCGGTATCTTGGGCGTTGGTTCCGCATTCGCGACTTTTGCTCGTGTGGAATCCATGGGCAAGAACACGACCTATATCATGGATGACGTGAGCATCTTTGACAACCCGGCTAATGCAAACCTTTACTCCAACTACTTGATCGGTGGTTTCGGTGCCTATACCGACAACGACATGACTGCTGGCGGCAACAAGGATCCGCAGCACCCGACATTCGGTGGCATTTTCTCGATCTCTTTTGGCGATGACAACAACCCCGACCCGAAGTTCACGATCGGTGGCCTGTTTGGCCGCGTGAACTCGGAACTCGCCATGTACCTGCCTGACTATGTGCAGACCAGCACCAAGGGTTACGTTGTCGTTCCCGAAACCGTGACCAACTTCGACGGTTTCTTGGGCGGTACGTTCTCTAGCGGCGACGCTTGGGGCTTGCACATTTACATCGCTCACCAGGACGGTGGCGACCTGGACGCTGAAAGCGGTACGTACCAGCCGAACAGCAAGGCTTACGCCTCTATCGTGGAAGCGGACGGTGGATTGAATGTCCAGACGAGCAGCGGTACTTCTTACGAAGCATCCTTCGGCCTCGCCCGTATCCAGTACGGTCCGGATCACCACAACTTCTTTGATGATGGTGACTTCACCTTCCTCGCCAAGGCTCGCGCCTTCTTCACTCTTGAAGCCATTGACGGCGAACTGGTACCTGCGGTCTCTATGAAGCTCGCTCAGGCTCCTGGTATCGACGATAAGCACGCCCAGGGCGGTGCCGGCATCAACGTTGCCATGGACCGCGGCTTCTTCTGGTTGGGCGTTGACTTCATCTGGAATCAGCTGAAGGCTCATGACTGGGTCTACGACAAGGCTGTGGGCGACGGTGCGTGGGTATACGACTCCCGCAACGAAGACGATCCGCACTGGGACAAGCGCTCCGATATCGGCGGCAAGATCAGCTTCGGTATCGAACGTAACATCTGGTGGGATTGGTTCGTGATCCGCGTGGGTGGCCAGAAGAAGATTCTCTACACCGACTGCGACGTGAACTCCAAGAACTCCTACACCGATTCCCGTTACGGCATCTGCAAGGACGACGGTACGTTCTTCACGACCAACCCGCTGGCTGATGGTTCCAACGAAGACCATGTCGGTTTCGGTTTCGGTATCAACATCGAAGAACGCCTGAAGATCGACGTGACCGTTGCTGAAGACCTGTTGTTCCGCAACCCGTTCCAGGGTGAAGGCCGCATCTTCTCTCGCCTCGATGCTACCTACTCCTTCTAATTCATTAGAAAAAGCTCGGACTTGAATACGAAGACGCTTCTCGAAAGAGGGGCGTTTTTTCATTTTCTAAATTCTTGAACATGAGACTTTTGCTGATTGCGCTTTCTTTTGCGGCCTTGCTGCTGGGCTGTTCCGAACCGACGGAACGGATTGAGAATAAATTAACGGACTACTTGCAGGATGACCTGAAGTTCATGGTGGCGGAGACGATGCGTTCTGCCAAGGACAATGGCGTCCTGCTTGACACTCCCTATTACCGCGTGAAGGATTTCAGACTGTTTGACGGTGCCGAGGCCCGTATCTATGCCGCGTATGCCGAGGTGGATTTCTTTATCTACAAGGACATCGCCATGCACGAGAAGCGCAAGTACCGTTACGACGTGAACACGCGCGGATGGGACCGCTACAAGAAGGAATGGAAGTTCGGCGCGGACACGCTGAAATGAAATAATCTATATTTTTCTCGGAAGTTGAATCTTAAAAAAGGATAGGATTTTGTTCGGCCTCTTTTCTTGCGATATCGGTATTGACCTTGGCACGGCGAATACGTTGGTTCATGTGGCGGGTCAGGGAATTGTCATCAACGAACCTACGGTGATTGCTGTCGACAGCAAGAACAACCGTGTCTCCGCTATCGGTTTCGAAGCGAAGAAGATGCTTGGCCGTACGCCCGGCGAAAGCCGCGCGGTGCGCCCGATGCGTGACGGCGTGATTGCCGATTTCGAACTGGTCGAGACTCTTTTGCAGACCTTTATCAAGCGCGTGCAGAAATACCCGCTGTGGATGGTGAAGCCCCGTGTAGTGGTGGGTGTCCCGTCCGGAATTACTGAAGTGGAAAAGCGCGCCGTGATCGATGCCGCGAAGCAGGCCGGTGCCAAGGAAGTTCACCTGGTACACGAACCGATGGCTGCTGCGATCGGCATGGGCATTCCTGTCGAAGACCCTGTGGGCAACATGGTCGTGGATATTGGCGGCGGTACGTCTGACATCGCCGTGATCGCCTTGAACGGAACCGTCTGCAACGCCTCTGTGCGCGTGGGCGGTGACGAAATGGACGAAGCGATTGTCCGTTACCTGCGCACGATGTACAACCTCTGCGTGGGTGAAAGCACTGCCGAACAGATCAAGATCCAGATCGGTTCTGCAAGCCCGCTCGAAGAAGAGCTGAGCATGGAAGTGAAGGGCCACGACTTTATTGCCGGTATGCCCCGCACCATGACCATCAACAGCGCCGAAATCCGTGAAGCCCTGAACGAACCGGTGACCGCCATTATCGAAGCGGTGAAGCAGGCCTTGAGCATTACGCCTCCTGAACTTTCTGCCGATATCTACGACAAGGGCATCATCATGACGGGTGGCGGTTCCCAGCTGCGCGGTTTCGATGAACGCATCCGCAAGGAAACGGGACTCTCGGTGAACGTGATCGACGAAGCGCTGACTTGCGTCTGTAAGGGTGCTGCTCGTGTCCTGGAAGATCTCGACAAGTATCGTCCTGTTCTGATTGCATCTTCGAACTAATTTGACAGCGCTCGATGTTTAGGGCTTTTCGCTTTATAGTCGACTTGTTTTCGCAAAAGCACGGTATTGTTGCCTTTGTCTTTTTCTTGGTGCTTGGGCTTTTGATGCGTCAGGCTCCGGTCCCGATTCGCGAAAGCATCGTGACGACGGCTATTTCGACGCTGTATTTCCCGGCGCAGAGGATTGTGTCTGCGGTAGGGCATTACAAGTCGATTGCGCTTGAGAACGAGCAGCTGAAAGAAGAAAACGCACGCCTAAGGCAAGAGACGTATCATGCGCGCGAGGGCCTGCAGGAGCTCGCCCGACTGCATACGCTGGTCAGATTTGACGACAAGTGGGACTACCCGATTGTGACGTCTCGTGTGGTAGGACATAACCCGGGAAGGTTCCTTACGACGATGGTCATTAACCGTGGCACGGAACACGGGGTACACGAGAATATGCCTGTGTTTTCGATGAATGGCCTTGTCGGTAAGGTGTCAAAGGCGACGCTGAATCATTCCCGCGTACAGCTCCTGGTTGACCCGAATCTTAAGTTGTCTGTAATGGACCGCAAGACCCGCGTGGTGGGTTTCCTGGAATCGATGGATGGAGTCCGCTTGACAGCGATGGTGCCGACCCATGCAGGAATTCGTGCGGGCGACACGCTGATTACATCTGGCCTGGGTGGAATTTTCCCGAAGGGAATTCCCGTGGGAACGGTGAAGGATATTCGCAAGTCCGACCTGGATGTGATGCGTCAGATGGATGTTGAACCCTTCCAGGATTTCACGACTTTGGAAGAAGTCTTTGTCATGGAAAAGGAACCGGACTGGATTGTGAAGGAGCTGCTCGATGAGTAACTTGAAGTGGCTCAAGGTTCTTATTTTATTTATAATCGTCTTCGCGCTGCAGATGACGGTTGCCGACTGGCTGAGTTTTTTTGATGTCGGCCCTGATTTCGTAATCATCTTTATTGTGGCGATTGCCATTAAGATGGGGCCTGCCGCGGGCTGCTTCTGGGGCTTTGTCGCTGGCTTTACGCAGGACGTGTACGCGCCCGTGGAGTGGCTGGGCGCTCATTCCATTTCAATGACGGTGCTCGGTTTTGCCGTGGGGCAACTTGAAGAAAGGTTCCTTTCGCTGAACCTGCCTGCAAAGGTGGGGGTTCTCGGACTCGGCTTTTTTGTCTGCGATATGATTTATTTCTTGGTGACCGGTCTTGGCAAGGATGTCGTGACCAACCTGTTTTTGACCAAGACCCTGCCCGAATGCCTTTATACCATGCTGATTGGCGGAATATTCTTCTACCTGGATATAGGGAAGAAAAAGAAGAAGCATGCTTAAGGGAATGTCTGAAAACGAGGTCCTGCAGAACAGGAACTGGAACGTGCTCATCTACATGGCGGGAGTTGTAATTTTGTTTGCAATTCTCCTGATGCGCCTGTTCTCGTTACAGTACACCCATTACGATGAAAACTTGCAGCGTTCGGAAAACAACCGAATCCGCAAGGTGGTGCTTACGGCCGAACGTGGCTACATCTACGACCGTAACGGCGAGGTGCTGGTCCGTAACCGTCCCTCTTACCAGATTGCGCTGATGTCGATGAACATGCCGCGCAAGAAGGCGGGGCGCGATTCTCTGTTCAATCGATTGCTGCAAATCAGGGATCAGTCCGGAGAAAGGCTTTTTGATTCTCTGTCGCTGGATACAGCCTTTCAGCGTTCCCGCTGGATAAAGAACCGCCCGATTCGCATGCTGGAAGATGCTTCGGCGGAACAGGTGGCGGTGATCGAGGAACATTCCGAGGAATTGCCCGGTGTGGTGACGGTCATTGAATCTCGTCGCGACTACCCTTACGGAACGCTTGCTTCGCATGCGCTCGGCTACACTAGCGAAATTTCGGAAGAACAGCTCAAGCTGCCTGAATATGAAGGTTATACGCAAGGTGACCGTATCGGCCAGAAGGGACTGGAACAGTTCTACGACAAGGAATTCCGCGGAAAGAACGGGATGAAACTCGTGGAAGTGAACGCCTCGGGACGCGAGGTGGGAACGGTGGATGGCGTGGATGGAACTGCCCCGGTTCCTGGACTTCGTCTGGTTTCGACGATTGACCTTCGCTTGCAGAAAGTGGCCGAGGAGGCCATTCCCGATTCGGCGAAGGGGGCGCTCGTGGCAATCGACCCGAGAAACGGGGAAATCCTCGCGATGGTGTCTTCGCCGCGTCTGGACCCGAATATTTTCTCTCTCAAGAAGCGCGAACGCAACAAGGGCTGGGCGCATGTGGCGCTGGATTCGATGCGTCCGCTTACGAACCGTGCTATTTCGGGAACTTATCCGCCGGCATCTGTTTTTAAACTGGTGACGGCGGGCGCTGGCCTCGAGAACGGAATCCTGACGGAAAACAAGTATTACCCGAAGCCCTGTACGGGTGGCTACCAGTACGGGGCGCGCTATCAGAAGTGCTGGGGAACGCACGGCAACCTGAATGTGGTGAATGCAATTCGCCTGAGCTGCGACGTGTTCTTCTATCAGGCGGGACTCGATATCGACATGGCCCGCATCAATGAATTCGGCCGTCGCTTCGGTCTGGGCGAAAAGCCGCTCGGAATCGATATCCCCGGCGAAAAGGCGGGGTGGCTTCCCGATTCGGCTTCGTTTAACCAGAGGAACAAGCGACTGGGATGGCGCTGGGCTCGCGGCCTTATCCTGAACCTGTCGATTGGTCAGGGGCAGATCGTGACTCCGTTGCAGCAGGCGACCCTCATCGGCTCCCTGGCAACGGGTAAGGGCGTTTACAGGCCGCACTTTATGAAGGAGCTGCGTGATAGCCAGGGCAATGTCGTGCGCCGTTACGAACCTGAAATTGTGCGTCCGGGAAATATGAAGGAATACACTCACCGAGTATTGCTCGCGGCGATGGACTCGGTGGTGAACCATCCGGGCGGAACGGGTAAGCGCGGCGGACTCCCGAATGTGCGCGTGGGTGCGAAGACAGGATCTGGCGAATGGAAGAAGGGCGAAAAGACGCACGCGTGGTATGCGGCGGTAGCGCCTCTCTATGATCCTGAAATTGCCGTGGCCGTAATTATGGAAGCGGCGGGCGGCGGTGGTGCCGTATCGGGGCCTATCGCGAAGAAAGTGATGCAGGCCTACTTCGAGAACAAGGAAAAGGATGAGGAGGGCGAAAAGTGAAGTCCGGACGATTCCTGGACCAGTCGCTGAAATTTGACTGGCTGTTCATCGTGCTTACGGTGGCTCTCATGAGCTGCGGCGTGACGCTCGTGTATTCGGCGACGCTTGCTGAAGATATTTCTGTCTTTGATATGTTCTGGTTCAAGCAGATTGTCTACTTTGTGTTCGGAAGTGTCTTTGCGGGGGCGCTTGTCTTTGTGAAGATTAGCTGGCTGAAACGGGTCGCGTTGCCGCTGTATTTTATCGCCCTGATTTTGCTTTGCGTGGTGCTGTTCATTGCGGGTGACGTGGTGAAGGGGGCGGGTCGCTGGATTGACCTTGGCATTTTCAAGTTGCAACCGTCCGAGTTTGCAAAGATTGCCTACCTGCTGACGATTTCCAGCTGGCTTTCGAAACACCCTGTTAGCTTGTTCAAGATGAAGACTTTCGTGGTTCCCTTATTGCTGTTTGTCGTGCCGTTTGCATTGGTCCTGAAACAGCCTGACTTGAGTACGGCGCTGGTCTTTATTGCGGTCACGATGGTGGGATTCTTTTTTGCGGGACTTACGCTTACGGACATGTTCCTGATTGTAAGCCCGTTGCTGTCGGTGTTGTTCTCGCATTCGCAGGCGATCGGCTTTGAGGTGCTGTGGGGTGTCCTGATTTGCGTCGTGGTGTTCGCCCTGGTCCGCAGAAGGCTTCCGAAGGTGCTGACGGGAATTATCCTGCTCGCGAATATCTTGGCGGGGTATGCGAGCAGCATGGCGTGGAATATGCTGGAACCGCACCAGCAGAAGCGCGTGAATACCTTCCTGGATCCGATGAGTGACCCGTTGGGGGATGGTTATCAGGTGTTGCAGTCGCTGACGGCTATTGGTTCGGGAGGCCTGACCGGTAAGGGCTTTGGAAACGGAACGCAGACGAATCTCGCCTTCTTGCCCGAAGAACATACGGACTTTATCTTTAGTGTGCTGGGCGAACAGTTCGGCTTTGCCGGATGCGCCTTTGTCCTGTGCCTGTATGCGTTGTTCCTCTGGCGTGCGACATCCATTTGCAAGCAGACCTCGGATCCGTTCGTGACGCTTATGGTCATGGGAGCATCTACAATCTTCCTGTTCCATATCCTGGTGAATATCGCAATGACAATCGGACTTATGCCTGTGACGGGGCTTCCGCTCCCGTTCCTGTCGTATGGCGGCTCGTTTGCATTGACTTGCATGGTGCTGGTCGGCTTTTTGCTCTGCCTGCGTTACCAGGCACGACGTCGATAATTTTTACCGGTATAAATTTTCTCATTTTTCCCGTTTCGTGCGTGTATAGAAGAGAAGGGCGTGTATTGCCCCGAGGAGGTCTCTTCTGTGAATTTCTTTCGGAATGTGGAAAATTTTGTGTTCGGTGCGGAGTGTCTCGGCTGCGGCCGCGCTTCGGGACATCTGGATCCGTGGCTGTGTCCCGATTGTGTTGAATTGCTGGATCGTGAATCCAAGGCGGTCGTATCTCCGGGGCCCGATGCGTATAGCCTGTTCCCGATGCGCCCCCTGACGCGGCGCCTGGTGCATGCGCTCAAGTACAAGGGAATTTCGGGGATGGCGACCTATCTAGTTCGTCATTCGTCGGTCGTAGGGGGAACAATGGGTGAAGAACTGGCGCTTTTGCCGAAACCGCTCCATTTTGTTCCCGTGCCGCTGCATAGGGCGAGGTTCAGGGAGCGTGGCTATAACCAGGCGGAAATGATTGCGTCGGCGCTTGCCGTGGTGACGGGCGGCAAGGTGTGCAAGTGGCTTCGCCGTAGGAAATTCGTCGTTTCGCAGACCAAGTTATCGAAAGAGGAGCGCGAGCGTAACGTGGCGTTTGCGTTCGAGGCGGTGCTTCCGAAAAAATTGCCTGAACGGGGAACTGTGGTGGTGGTCGATGATGTGTTTACGACGGGGGCGACGACGTCGGCTTGCCTTGATGCCTTCGGGCGAGATTTCCCCTTGCCGCTAAAGGTCTGTACGTTGCTGTACGATGAACCCGCTTCGGTCGTGGCGGACTATGCGGCGGACTGTCAGATGGAATGGGATGTTTAAGTCATCCTGGAGCGTAGCGCCGGGATCCAGGGATGATATAACAAGCCGATGAAAATAAAAAAAGCTCCCGAATGGGAGCTTGTTCGCGGAGGAAGAGGGACTCGAACCCCCAAGCCTTACGGCGGCGGTTTTCAAGACCGCTGACTTACCAATTAGCCTATTCCTCCAGGGTATCCCAAGGATAGAAAATTTAGGGCTTTTCTGTCAACTGATGTTGGAAAAACCTATAAGTTTATCTAAATTTTACACTGTTATGACGGAGTTTGATCAAAGACAGGCTATAGAATCGCAAAAGATTCTGGACCTTTTGTTCTCTTATATGCCCAAGATTGCGGCCGAACGCAAGATGGACAACCTGTTGGTGCTGATGGCCGATTTGGGACGTTCCATTGTGTCGGCGGATCGTTGTTCCCTCTGGCTGATCGACGAGGACAGTGGTGAACTGTGGACCAAGGTGGCCCATGGCGTAAGCGAACTCCGTATTCCGCGCGATGCTGGTTTTGTCGGTTACTCCGTAAAGACGGCGGAACCTCTGCTGATCGAGGACGCCTACAAGGATCCCAGGTTTGATCGCCGTAGCGACGAAAAGACTCATTACCGCACGACATCTGTGATGACGGTGCCCCTGCTGAATTCTATGGGGCGCGTGATGGGTGTGTTCCAGGCAATCAACAAGCAGGGTGATTCGGCAATATTCTCGACGCAGGATCTTGAACGCCTGGCGCTTACGGCTGTGTATTCTGCCAAGACGGTGGAATCGGCTATGCTGAACGCCGAACTTGAGGCGACCCAGCGCGAAATTATCCATATCTTGGGTGAAGTTTCCGAATACCGTAGCCAGGAAACGGGCGACCATATCCAGCGCGTGGCTGAAATTTCCTACATGCTGGCGAAGTTCTTGAAGATGCCTGCCGAAGAAGTGGAACGCATCCGTCTGGCAGCCCCGATGCACGACCTGGGCAAGGTGGGCATTCCTGATGCTATTCTCAACAAGCCGGGCCGCTTTACCGATGACGAATACGCCATCATGAAGACTCATTCCGAAATCGGCTACAACATGCTCTGCAATTCCAAGCGCAAGCTGCTTCGCTTTGCGGCATCCATCGCTCGTTCGCACCATGAACGCTGGGATGGCAAAGGCTATCCGTTTGGACTTGCTGGCGAGGCTATTCCCCTGGCGGGCCGCATTTGCGCCGTGGCGGACGTCCTGGACGCCTTGTCGAGCCCCCGTTGCTACAAGCAGCCGTGGCCCGAAGAAAAGGTCAAGGAAGAGTTCCAGAAACAGCGCGGTGCTCAGTTCCAACCGGAACTGGTGGATGTGCTGATAGACCACTGGGACGAAATTTACGGACTCTACCGTCATTAATCCCTGAAAGTCCCCGATAGAATCGGGGATTTTGCTTTTCTGGAATGTAATAAAAAAGAAAAAGACCTCGATGAATCGAGGTCCTTTTTCGTGGCACCGGTCAGAATTGAACTGACGACACGCGGATTTTCAGTCCGCTGCTCTACCAACTGAGCTACAGCGCCGACTTGGTAGGCCAAATATAGCACATCGTGTGATGCTTGTCAAGGGTAAATAGAATATTACTGATTTTTTTTCCTTTTTTTCTAATAATCTTCTAAATTTACTACTTGGGTGTCCAGGAATAAGACTTCGGAAATCGGGATTTTCCGAGAAACTTTTTATAGGTGGCAGTGTGTACTTATTCAAAAAAGTGAATGGCTTTGCTGTAATGGCTGGCCTCGGTTTGGCTTTCGCAGGACTGATTGCATGTTCTGAAGATACGACGTCCTCTAATAGGGATAAGGATCCGTTACCCGTAAAGATTGAAACGACGACGGTGGTGGATTCGAACGGGGATACCATTACGATTATCAATACCATTACCCCGCATCGTGACTCGTCGAGGACGATTGACCCGGTTACGGGCGATACGGTATATAAGTACGATACGCTTTATGTTCCTGCGGACACGACTGTCCAATGGAAAGGAAATTCCGCCCTGGTGATTACCGAAATTTCGCCGGTGAACCTGGACTGGCTCGATGAAAATGGTGACGATCCGGGTTGGATTGAAATTTACAATGCCGGCTCCGAAGCGGCGAACCTCAAGGGTTATTCCCTTGTCGAAAATTTGGATAAGCCGCGCAAGTGGGTGTTCGGTGACGAACTGATCGCTCCGAAGTCTTTCCGCACGGTATTCTGCGACAAGAACGACGTGAAGGCCGCGGCGGCCGATAATGGGACTGAATTGCATCAGCGTACCCATACTAACTGGAAACTGGAAAAGAAGGGTGGCTCGGTCTACCTGATTGACCCGTATTACGCAATCCGTGACTCGGTGAACTATCCTGAACTTTCCTCGGGTATGAGCTGGGGCATTGTGGATGGCGGTGCGTGGAAGTACTTTGAAAAGCCGACGCCGGAACAGCCGAATACGGCAAGTACGGCATACGAAGGCGTTGCCCCCAAGTTTAACTTTAGCGGAAACCAGGGCGGTTTCTACAATGACAAGGTTGTCTTGAATGCCCCGACTGGCCTTCCGGAAGGAATGAAGGTGCGCTGCACCCAGGACGGCTCTGCCCCGACCGAAAGCTCTCCCGAGTTCAATACCGATATGACTATCGATCATACGATGGTTCTGCGTTGTGCCGCCTACAAGCAGGGCCTCTTGACCAAGGATGTGGTGACGAATACGTACTTTATCGGTGAGTCGGTAAATATGCCTGTGGTAGCGGTGACCGTGGACCCGAGCTTCTTCGTGAAATACTACAAGAAGACGAACGGTGGCGAACCTGACATGAAGCATGATCAGATGTACGCTCCGAACGAATCTTATCCGGATGACACTGGCGAGATGGCTGCCCATGTGGAATATTTTGAAAACGGTTCCAAGAGTACGGACAAGGCCTGGGAAGCCGAGGCCGGTATTTCCTTGATGGGTGGCTGGAGCCGTATGGAACGCAAGAAGTCTCTCGCCGTCGTGATGCGCGAAGAATATGGTGGTTCTTGGATCAAGTATCCTTTGTTCGAAACTCGCAAGGGCGTGAACGACAGGTACAAGGGCTTTAACCTTCGTAACAACGGTAACCGCTTTGTGAGCGACTACTTTGCCGATGCCGTGGGTGGCGCCATTCTTGAAGGAAGCGGCGTGGATTACCAGCGTAGCCGTCAGGTGGTGGTGTTCTACAACGGAACCTACTACGGTATTCACGATATGCGTGAACGCTACAACAAGAACTTTGTAGAAACGAATTACGGAATTGACGCCTCGTCGGTCACCTTCCTCAAGCATTTGGGAAAGGAAATCGAGGCAAGCAACGGTTCTCCTAACGAATACATTGCCTTGCTGGAATTTGCCGCGGCGAACGATCTTAGTGCAAATGACGAGGCTTACGCCTATATGGCATCGCAGATGGATATGGGTAACTTTGCACGCTATATGCTTGCTGAAATGTATACCCATAACGGTGACTGGCCGAACAACAACGTTCGTATCTGGAGGGCTCCGGAATCTCCGCTTTGGAAGTTCATGATTTATGACCTTGACCACGGCTTTGACTGGGAATGGGGCGTGACTGGTTTTGGCTCGTCCACGAATATGTTTAAGTGGGCTGCACAGGGCGGTCGCACGGATGGTAGCTGCTATACGAGTAGTGACAAGGCGTTTACCGGTGATAAGGCGCACTGCTTCCATGTCCTTTATGCTCGCCTGATCAAGAATCCCAAGTTCAAGAGCCTGTTCCTCAACAATGCCGCTGTAATGATTGATTCCTACTTGAACGCAAAGAACATTAGGGCGAAGACGCAGTTCCTTGCCGGCATGCTCAATGCGGATGATGTCGCCAGGGATATGGCTGTAGAAGCTTACGAGAATAGAAGAAGCCAGTATAACCACAGCTTCGATCCGTATGGCGAAAGGCTGGGTACCTGGGCCGATGAACGCGATCCCGAGTTCCTGACCGAAATCAAGAGCGAATTCGGCGTGAGTGACCTGGTCTCTGTGAACATTTCTGCTAATGGAAACGGCTCGATCCTTATGGATGGCGCTAACCTCCCGAACGGAAGCTACAAGGGCAAGCTCTTTGCTGGAAATACGGTGGAACTGACGGCTGTTCCCAATGCTGGTGCCGTGTTCGCAGGTTGGTCCGATGGTGCTACTACGGATGTGACCCGCATTGTACCGGTTACGGAAGGATTGACTCTCCAGGCTAATTTCAAGTAATAGCGCTTTGTAAGCATTTGAAAAGGAGTGCGTGGCATTGAACCGCACTCCTTTTTTCTAAATTTGGCGCCATGAAAAGCCCCGTGCGCAAGATGTTCGATGAAATCGCCAACCGCTATGATTTTCTGAATCATACGCTGAGCTGCTTTCAGGATATCCTGTGGCGCCGCAGTTGTTGTCGCGAACTGAAACGGATGCGCCCGGGAAAACGCCTGCTGGACCTTTGCGGTGGAACGGGCGATTTTGCGGCTACTTACGAGAAGTTCAATGGAACGCCTGACGTGGCTGTACTCGGGGATTTTTCGTTCGGGATGCTGAAGGGGGCCGAGGGCAAGAAAACCGTCGCTGTTCCCGTGCAGCTCGATGCGATGAAGATGCCCTTTGGGGACGCATCTTTCGATGTTATCCTGAACGGATTTGGAATGCGAAACTTGCCCGATGCGGAATTGGGACTCAAGGAATCGGCGAGAGTGCTTTGCGGTGGAGGTTACCTGCAGGTGCTCGAATTTTTCTCGCCGCGCAATGCATTCAACAAGTTTTTCTACAGGAGGCTTGCACCGCTCTTTATTCCGGTGCTGGGGGCATTTTTTAGCAAGCGGGAGGCTTACGAATATCTGGTGAATTCGGTGCTCCGTTTCTTGCCGGTTGCGGATTTCGTCGCGTTGGCGGAATCGAACGGCTTTGAACTGGTGCATGTGAAGCCATGCTTTTTCGGGGTTGCTTACCGCGTATTGTTGAGGAGACGGTCATGAGCCGATATATTTTGGGGGTGACGGGTGCAAGTGGCGCTATCTACGCTGTTCGCACTGCGATGCATTTAAAACGACTGGGGCACCATGTGACGGCCTTGGTGACTCCGCCGGGGAAAGGGGTCTTGCGCTACGAGGAGCAGAATTGCCTGTTCGACTACGTGGATGCCCAGCCGGATGTGAACGATTTCTTTGCGGAATGCGCTAGCGGTAGCGCCAATTACGCGGGAATGGTCGTGGTGCCCTGCTCCATGGGAACGCTGGGACGCATTGCTGCGGGAACGTCGGACAACCTGCTGATCCGTGCGGCGGACGTGTGCCTCAAGGAACGCCGCCCGCTGATCGTGGTGCCGCGCGAGACTCCTTACAACATGATTCACCTGGATAACATGATGCGCCTGACGCGTATGGGCGGCGTCGTGATACCTGCCTCTCCGCATTTTTACGATCGTCCGAAGACGATTGAAGAGGCGGTGGATACGGTGGTGGCGAAGATCCTGATGCACCTGAAGGCGTTCCCCGAAGAGAATGATGTGGTCAAGCCGTGGAAAGGAACCTCTATGCTGAAGGTGCTTTCAAAGTCTACGGGCAAGGCGAAAGGGAAGAAAAAATAGGCTTCTATGCTGAAAAAGATTCTTGAATTCGGGCACATGGTGCGCTTTAGTCATTCGCTTTTCGCGATGCCTTTTGCGATAGGTTCCATGTGGGTGGCGGCTGATGGTTTCCGCGGTATGGATGCCGCGGAGGCGTTCAAGATGATTGCGTTGATTGTGGGTTGCATGGTGACCGCCCGCAACAGCGCGATGAGTTTCAACCGCATTGCCGATGCCGATATCGATGCCAAGAATCCGCGCACGGCGAAGCGCCATTTGCCTGCGGGGCGCCTGAGCAAGAAATCCGTGGTGGCATTCCTTGCCGTGAACGGAGTGCTGTTCGTTGCCTTTGCCGCGCTGCTGCAACCGCTTGCGGGTCTGCTTGCATTGCCGGTGTGGCTATTGCTGCTTTCTTATTCTTACTGGAAAAGGTTCAGCTGGCTTTGCCACTGGTTCCTGGGTTTTGCCATCGGCATGAGCCCGCTCGGAGCCTGGATTGCAATCCGCGGAGAATTTGCCGTGTTCCCGATTTTCCTGCTTGTGATTCTGATGCTCTGGATGGGTGGCTTTGACATCATTTACGCGACCCAGGACGAGGAAATCGACCGCGCCATGGGACTTCATTCGGTGCCCGCCCGTTTTGGCCGCAAGCGCGCTCTGCAGATAGCTTTCTGGAGCCATGTCGCGATGCTTGCATTGTGCGTGGCGTTTGGCGTGTTCTGGGGAATGGGCGCTGCCTGGTGGGTGGTAACCGGCTTGATGACTGCCGCCATTCTCTATATTCACCTGTTCCGTAAATCCGACGACCTTGACGCCATGAACCGCGATTTCTTCTTGGCGAATGTCGCTATCAGCGTTCTTGTGATGGTTGGGCTCATCGTGTGGATTTGCATGGGAGGCGATGTCAATGCCCTTTACTAATGGCCCTTTCAAGAAACCCTTCTCTATCGAAGACAAAATCAAGATGTTCGAACGCATGGGAGCGACTGCCGCCGTAATCGCGCTGATCATCATCATGCTGATTGAGTCGGGTTATGTTGGCGAATACAAGAACCTCGCCGATATGGGCCTTACCGCGATGATCGTGGTATTGGCAGTTTCGCTCGTCGGCAGTCTTTTTTATAAGACGCGAAAAAAATAGCAGAATACCTATAAAGGTTGTTTTCCCACCGTGTTTTATAGGTGCGTTATGCGAGTTTTTTGTGGAGTGTACCTATAATTAGGCCTGAGGCAGTATTGTTATAGGTACAATGTTTTGTTTTGCAGATAAATTAATTGTATTCTTTGCCAAAATCTTTCCGAAAAATACCTATAAATTGTGCGAAATTATGTCTTTTATAGGTCGAGTCGATCGTTGTTTTTCTTATATGGCTTCTTTTAACGAGTGCTTTGTACCTATAAGAAAGCTTTTTTCCTTTTTTTATAGGTACGTTTCAAAAAAATGGGGTTGAATTTTTGCAATTCGCGATGGTTAGATTTCCAGGTCGGCGCTATACACGGTTTCGACCGTTCCGTCGTCGCATCTGAATAGCAGGCTTCCGTCGTCTCGCATGTCGAGGATGGAGCCTGTTTTTTTGATGGAGCCTTCGCCACTGTTACGGTTGGAGTCGGTGCATCGGTTGTTTACGACGATGGTTCCGCGGGCGCCGATAAACTGGTCCATGCGCTTCCACGCGGCAACCCACGGACGAATGCCAAAGGCGCGGAACTGCCCGACGGCACGTTCAAGGTTCGCAACAAGCATTTGCAGTAGCTTTTCGCGGTTGATGCGCTGGCCGCAGATATCCTTGAGGGTTGTGACGCTGCGGCCCAGGTGCGCGTAGTCGCCGGGGGAACTGTTCACGTTGATTCCCACGCCCATGCTGATGGCGGGCTTCGGAGAACCTTGGGCCGAAGGAACATAGACGAGCTCTGCCAGGATTCCGCAGAATTTGTGCTTTCCGCAAAGGATATCGTTGGGCCACTTGACGGTGACTTTGCCGATGCTTGGGTTGCCTAGCCCCTGGGCGTGGGCGTCGTCTTGAAGCTCCTTGAAAATTTCTGCGAAAGTAAGCGCTGCCACTTGTGTAATTTGTGGTGCCGAGGCGAGCGGGATTCCGTCTAGCGGAATCAGGATGTTGAAGTAGAGGTTGAGGCCGGCAGGGGAGTCCCAGGTGCGATCGTGGCGGCCGCGGCCTGCCGTCTGCTTGTCGGCGACCATCAAGGTTCCGGGGACAATTTCTCCGGCTGCGGCGCGGGCCTTCATTAGACTGTGGGTGCTTTCGAGACTGTCGAACAGAAAGGCGGGGGCGTTTCCGAAACCGCTAAGATGCCAGTCGCAGAATGGTCGTTCGGGGCTGAACACGGCTACTCGTCTTTTTTCTGGTCTTCAATCATTTTCAGGGCTTCTTCGGGGAAGATGGCGAAGTATTCCTTCTTCTTGTCTTCGAAGAGCTGCAACAGGCGCTCCTGCTCGAACTGCTCGCGGTCGATGTTCTGCATAAAGAATTCGTCGCGGGCGAAGTCGCGGGTGGTCATCATCTTCTTGATATCCTCGGAGAGGTCCACCTCGTCCCAGAGGATGTAGTAGGAGCCGATGATGCCGTCGGCGAAGATGTCCACGTTCAGGGTGACGGCGTTGTTCTTGGTCGAATCGACCAGTTCCACCTTGGTGTCGCGTTTTTCGGGGCGGAATACCTCTGCGTCGTTGATGGGTTTGTCCAGATCCTGAGCCCAGCAGAAAGCCGCTGCGCCAAGCAAGAACATCACCTTATGTTTGAACGGGAATGACATACCCATAATATACAATGAAAAAGCCCCAAATAAAAGGGGCGAACAAAAAAGCGTGATGAAAAGCGACTAAAAAATTGAATTTGAGGTGCTTATGCTTACACGACCCCGTATTCTTTCCACTTGCCGCCACGCCAGCGGATGTAGTTGACGATGGAACGGTAGAATTCGTCGGCGGCCATGCCGAGCCAGATGCCGACCAGTCCAAGGTGCAGGCCGAAGGCGAGCAGGAGGGCGGTGCCGAGGCCGCAGGTCCACATCATGGCGGAACCCACGATGGCGGGAAACTTGGAGTCGCCCGAGGCGCGGAGCGCCGAGGTGATGACCATATTCGCTGCCTTGAACGGTTGCAGGATGACGTCGCACCAGAGGCAGTACCTGCCGAGGCGAATGATTTCGGGGTCGCTCGTGTAGAACGAAAGGAGTTGCTCTCCGAGGAGCGCAACGATGATGGCGACGATAAGTCCGCTTGCGCTGCCCGCAATGAGACTCTGGTGAAGCCTGCGGTTTGCCTTGTTGAAATCGTGCGCGCCTACAAGGTGAGCGACCAGGATCTGGTTTCCGCAGCTGAGACCGACACTCAGGATAACGGCGAGCATGGCGAAGTTTGCACTGAAAATGCGAGCCGTCATGGCGACGATTCCCAGGTGCACCACGATGGCGGTAAGTACTACCTGGAATATCTGGAAACTGACGGGTTCGACCGCGGCAGGAAAACCGATGCGGATCCAGTCGGGCAGAATCACGCGCGAGCGCTTGAAGTCGGTGCTGCGGATTTTATGGTGAACCTTGAATCGTAGGATAAAGTATAGGATTGTCGAGGAGATAAGCCATGAAAGCATCGTGGCAAGAGCCACGCCTTTCACTCCCATCTGCGGAAATCCGAGGTAGCCGTTCAGGAAGATGACGTTCATCGCGGCGTTGGAAATAATCGTGACGATGTTTCCGAGCAGGTTCCAGGTGGTAAGCCCGTGGGTGGCGATGAGAGCCGTGAGTGTCGATTGCAGGGCGCGGAAGGCGAAACCGATAGCGACGATGTGCAGAAAGTCGCGGGCGTGATGGGCGGCTTCGCCGGTAAGCCCCATCCAGGCGACGATTTGATTGGCAAGCGGGATGACGATCAGTGTAATGGCAATGCCGAGTAGAAGGCTTCCGAGCAGCACCATGGTCTGGGTGGTGCCCGCTTGCCTGGGGCGTTCGGCGCCGATAAACTGCGAGGCGATGCTCGCCCCTGCCTGGGCGAAAGCTTGGATGGCCATGAAGAGGGCGCCCAGGACGGGCATGAGTGCCCCCACGCCCGCCGCCGCTGTTTCTGACGTCCGCGACAGAAACCAGCTGTCCATCATCGGCTGGCACGTGGCGATACCGAAGGTAATAAAGAGCGGCCACGAAAGGCTCAATAAGGAACGGTCCTTGACTTGCACCTGCATACGCTGCCAATTTTAGAAATGCCCCCAGCAAAAAGCTAGAGGCAAAAAGAATACTTTTTGTATACGGATGTGTGCAGAACTTATTCCCCGCGGTTCTTCGCGGCGACGTCCTTGTACCTGTTGTGGTCGGAGAGATTCTTGCTGAAAAAGTGCGTCATGCTCCCGTCGTCTTTTGCAACAAAGTAAAGGGCTTCGGTCTTGGCGGGGAACAGGGCCGCTTCGATAGCCTTGCGTCCTGGATTCGAAATCGGGCCCGGCATGAGTCCCTTGAATTTGCGGGTGTTGTAGGGACTGTCGCTGTTGAGCTGGCTCTTGTAGATGGGGCCGGTCAGGTTCTTGAAGATGAACCGCACCGTGGGGTCGGCCCCGAGCGGCATGCCGATGCGGAGGCGGTTATGGAATACGCCTGCAATCAGCGGACGTTCTTCGGGAATGCCCGTCTCCTCTTCCACGACGCTTGCGAGGGTCAGCACCTTGTGCCAGCTGCCGAGCGTATTCCACATGGAACCGGGCTTCTTCTGCATTTCGTCGCGGACCTTCAGGTTGGCGGCAACCATCTGCTTCAAGATGGTTGCCTCGTCGGCATCGATCGGGAAGGGGTAGGTGTCGGGGAGCAGGTAACCTTCGAGTGAATTCGCCTCGATTCCAAGGGAACGGGCGAACTTCGGGTCCTGGACGAGCTTGTTCCAGCGGTCCGCACTCAGGTCAGGGTAGGCCTTCTGTAGGTAGGCGGGGATTTCCCAGGAGGCGCGGCCTTCGGGAATGGTGACGCGTCGTACGGCGACCTTGCCTGATTCAATAATCGAGAGTACCTGCGGGAGTGTAAGTCCTGTGGGAATTTCGAACCAGCCGGCCTTGAGGTTCGGGTTCAGTCTCTTTACGGTCAACCGGAAGGCGAGGTCGTCGGTCCATACCCCGTTCTGCTTCAGGACCTGGAAAACTTTGGCGGGGGAACTGCCTTTGGGGATTTCCAGGAGCACGGTTTGGGTGTTTTTTGCCTGTTCGCCCATCCTGGACTTGAGGTTTAGGGCCAAAAAAGTGCCCAAAAGTGCCAAAATGAGGGCCAAAATAAGTAAAATCTTCTTCATATCGCAAAAATTTAAAAGAAATTCTAACGGAAGTCAAAAATAAAAGGTATATTCCTACTTGCATTGTCAAGTTTTTTAACCTGTTTCTGAGGAAAGATATGAAAAAGGTGCTTTTAATTGCTCTTGCCCTGATGGTTAGCTTCTCTTTCGCAGCCGGCAAGAAAGTCAAATCCAAGCTGGGCGACGTGGACCTGACCAAGGAAAAGGACGGCGGCGCAGTCGTCTGTACGGCAGGCTTCAACGACGAACTGACAATCCTTAAGGACGGCGATACCGACGTGCTCGTGAAGGGTCCTTGCGGACAGGGTTGGGTTCAGAAGTCCAAGATTGAATACGTTGCACAGGCCGCGGGCGACAAGTCCATGAAACTCGACCAGGTGGACGTGGTGGGCTGGCTCGATAACCCGAGCGCTGTGTTCGTGTTGGAAAACGACGACATCGACCTCGACGGTGTGAACATCGACCGTGACTTCAAGGAATACCTGCAGCACACGATGGACCGTGAACAGATGGAAATGCACAACAACGAAAACTAGTTCGTTTCGTCCATTCGCGTCTTTTGTTGCCCGGCTTTAGTCCGGGCTTCTTTTTTTGTGTGGATGCCGTTCTCACGACGTTTGTTTCAGGATAGCAACGTTCGTGTACACTCGTGTACGGTTAAGTTTTTTTTGTGTTTTTTATCACGTGGAAAAAGCCCCTCTTTTAACTAAATTTGTTCTCGGAGATTGGTGAAAAAAAAGAGGATGTATGAAAATTTCGAACAGCATTAAAGTTTTTGGCCTGGGCGTTCTCGCTGCGGGTCTTCTTTCCACTTCTTTTGCCGCGAACCGCGTGGGTCCGGTGAGCCAGTACGGTCAGTTGCAGGCTGGAAAAAACACAGACGGCAAGGGCCAAATTTATGGAGCCTGCAAGGGTGTTACCGATGGAGCTGAAGTCCAGGTGAAGGGCATGAGCCTCTACTGGAGTTCGGGAGAAGCTGCTGCGACGGATTATTATTCCGAAGCGGCCATCGACAACCTGGTCAGTTCCATGAATGTCCAGATTGTCCGCTTTGTCATGGGCATTAGCGAATCCTGGGACAATAACCGTGGATACCTGTCTGGCGGCGCTGAACGACAGAAAACCTACCTGAATGCCGTGGTGAATGCGGCCGTGAAAAATGATATTTATGTCATTATAGACTGGCATTCTCACCAGGCCGAGAACCAGACTTCCAGCGCCGTTGAATTCTTTGAATGGGCTGCAAAGACCTACGGCGGCTACGACAACGTGATTTTTGAAGTGTATAACGAGCCTATCGGTTCTTGGGGTGAAGGAGCCGCATCTAGTTATTGGCCGACCATCAAGAACTATGCGGAATCCGTAATCGCAGCAATCCGTAAGCATTCCGATAACCTGGTTGTTGTGGGAACACCTTACTATGACCAGTATCCTTCGGTTGCTATAACGAATGCGATTAACGACAAGAACGTGGCGTACACGTTCCACTATTATGCGGCTTCTCATTCCACGGGAACGGAAGGGGCTAACGCAGTAAGGGCCATGAATGGCGGCTTGTCCGTGTTCGTGACGGAATGGGGTACCGGTACTGCAGATGGCGCCGGCTCTGTTAATCAGGGAGTCAATGATTCCTGGCAGACCTGGATGAACACCCACAAGCTTTCTTGGGCAAACTGGTCCGCATCGCATATTGGCGAAGGCTCGGCTGCGTTTGAAGGTGGAAGCTCTGCAACGAATTTCGTCTATACCACATCGGGTAATCTGGTCAAGGGATACTTGGCTGGCAACCCGACCACTTATACGGCTTGCTCCGGCACACCGGCTTCTAGCAGCTCTATCGCCAGTTCCTCCAGTGCGCTTCCTTCCGGTTATACCGATTACATTGATGACCTGGAAGATGGCGATGGTTATACTTTTACCGGTGGCGAATGGTATGCCTATACCGATATGGCTGATAAGGGTGCATCGACGATTTCGAACGATGAAGGCGCAAAGGGCGGTTACGATGTGGTAATTGCAGGCTCCAAGGCTGGGAATTCCTCCAAGTATGTCGCGGGTATTACCGGTATCAACCTTTCCCAGGGCGGCAACAAGTACGATCCCTATGTTGCGTTGGGCCTTGCGCTGAATGAAAAGCAGACTGCGTACGACCTTTCCGGCTGCACGCAGATTTCCTATAGGTATAAGGGAGCGGCTCACAACTTCAAGGCGGAAGATACTGACGTTTTGGATTACGCATTCCATCAGATTGAAAAGGCTGCCGCATCCGACTGGACCACGGCGACTATCTCGTGGGGCGCGCTTATGCAACCTTCTTGGACGGAAGACAATGTGACGATTTCCAAGAAACGTATCAACAAGTTCACGTGGGAAGTCAAGGGCGTTGCAGAAACGACGACCCAGCCGAAGTACAACTACCTCTATGTGGATGACGTGCGTTGCTCTGGCTGGGCCATTCAGCCGGTTCCCTCTCCGGTTTCCAGCAGCTCGTCTGCAAAGTCCTCTTCGAGCGTAGCCTCTAGCAGTTCCGCGAAATCTTCGTCTAGTGTCGCAAGCAGTTCTTCTGCGAAGTCCAGCTCCAGTATCGCCTCTAGCAGCTCCGCAAAGAGCAGCAGCTCTGTGGCGTCCTCTAGCTCCGCGAAGTCTTCGTCTAGTGTCGCCTCTTCTAGCTCCGTACGTTCTAGCTCCAGCGCAAAGTCCTCGAGCAGCGCGGCAACGCAGGTGGTTGTCGTCGGAGACCTCGAACAGACGGTCGCTCAGGGCGGTCAGTTTGAAACGGTGACCTTCAAGAACGTGCAGACATTCAATCGTAACACCTGGAATCTCCACTTCTTCAACATTGAACAGTCCGGTAGCGAAGTGACTGTTGCGGGCTCGGTCCCGAATTATGTCCAGGTTGGCGACCATACCGAAACGCTGACAATTAACAATACGCAGTTCGAAATCAAACTGACGGTGACCGCTGCGGCAAGCAGTTCTTCTGCCTCGGTCGAAAACACGTCTAGCAGCTCGGTTGAAGGATCTTCTTCGAGCGAATCGACGACCGTTGTAAATGTCTTTGAGGTGAATCCGCTCAAGGTGTCCATGACGGGCCGTATGCTGCAGGTTTCCGGTGCCGAAAGGGCCTCCGTCGATGTGTTCGATATGCAGGGTAGCCCGGTGGCAAGCTTCAAGCAGGTGACCGGTTCCGTGAGCCTCGAAAATCTCCGTCAAGGCAACTACATCGTGCGCGTTCGCTCCGGTTCTATGAACCTGACTCGCCGAATCGCGATCAAGTAGACTTTTCAGGGCTCCTTTGGGGCCTAAAAGGGATAATTTATAGAAAATGCTAGGCTAATTCGCCTGGCATTTTTTATTTTTGTGGAAAATTTTTTAGGGGTCTTGCCCAGGAGAGAATATGAGAATAATAACTGGTCTCGCATTTGCGTTGCTATTTGCTGTAACGGCAAGTGCGAATTTTGCGTCAAAGATCTTTGAATTGGAGAGCGGTAGTGCTGTCCAGACGGTAAAGGCCGGCGATACCATCCAGACGATGGTTTTCAAGACGCAGAATGTCGGCACGGTTACCCCGTATCTTTTGAAGGGGTTGCATTGTGATTGTGTGAAAAAGGACAAGGCAGGCTCTTGCACGGTTTCGGGACGAATTCCTGCACATACTGCGGGTGGGGATTATGACATGAAACTGGATGTGGAAGGCAGCATCAATCATTCAATAGATGAAATGTGGCTGAAGATTACCGTTATCCCCATGAGTTCCCCTATTGAGGTTATCAGCGGGAGCAAGGACCAAACGGTTACGGCGGGCGAACCGATTGATACGATTGTGTTCGGTTTTAAGTCGGGCTTAGGTATAGATGCAAATTTCCCTAAGGGAGTAGATTATAGCTACGATGTTGAAACTCATACGGTTGCTCTTTTTGGTACAACACAGGCATCTCTTTCCGATAACGAATACGATTATGAAATTTATGAGACTGATGAGGCTGGAAATAAACTTTTTACTGTCTCAGGCAAGATAACGGTGCTTCATACGCCAAGTGAAACTTCGATAGAGACTATCGAAAATGCTACGCAGGAAGTTATTGCCGGTGAACCGATCAAGCCGATTGTGTTCAAGTATGCAAATGCGAAGAATATGAGTATCGAGGGAAAGCCGATATGTATTGAACGGCAGGTGAATTCAAACGAAAAGACTTTGACGCTTACGGGGGCATTCCCTGAGGATCACGGTGATGGAGAGTATACGATTGCGGCGATTGCCTTGGGACCGGATAAAAACGATACCGCCTATGCGACGATTGTTGTGAAGCACAAGCCTGCCTTGGTTGATTTGGAACTGATAAGCGATAATGCTACGCAGACAGTGGTGGCCGGCGAGCCGATTGATCCGATTGTGCTCAAGTTCGAGGGATCGCCGAAGATTAGGGCGGAAGGTGTTCCGGTAGGTGAATTCCTTTTCGTGACAAATCCCGATAATAAGACCTCGAAGTTTACGGGGAAGGTTTCGCCTACGACCGTGGCTTCTGAATATAAGGTGAGCTTCATCGCCCAGGGTGACTTGAACAGCGATACGGTCTATGCGACGATTATTGTGCAGGCTCCGTCTTCGAGCTCTATCGCCGAAAGCTCCAGCAGCTCCAGCGATGAAAGCAGCTCTTCTATCGAATCCTGCTCTTCTACAGAAGGGTCTTCTTCAAGCGAAGAAAGCAGTTCCTCTGCTGAATCTTCCTCTAGTGTGTCGTCCAGCTCCTCCTCTGTCGAATCCTCTTCAAGTGCGGAGTCTAGCAGCTCGGCAGAGTCCTCGTCTAGTAGTTCCTCTTCTGTTGAGTACTCTTCCAGCGAGTCGTCCAGCAGCAGTGCCGAAGAATCCTCTTCTAGCGAAGAGCACACGACTGTGGTGCAGGCCGTTGCGGTTAATCCGCTCCATGTTTCGATGGAAGGTCGTTTGCTGCAAATTGCCGGTGTCGATTACGCGGATGTCGATGTGTTCGATATGCAGGGTAGCCCGGTGGCAAGCTTCAAGCAGGTTGTCGGTTCCGTGAGCCTTGAAGGCATCCGTCAGGGAAACTACATCGTTCTCGTGCGCTCCGGTTCTATGAACCTGACTCGCCGAATTGCAATCAAGTAATTAGATGGCGGGGTGCAGCCCGCTATGACGATAAAACATTATAATGCCGGGCAATCGCCTGGCATTTTCCTTTTTTTGGATGAAATTATGGAAATGTTACAAAAATATTCCAAATTGGAATAGGTTTTTGGAAATATTTTGGTCCGATGTAAGTTTTTGGGAGTATATTGTCCTTATGATTTACCCCGAATTGCAAAATATCGTTTACGGTGCGGCCGGATATCCTTATCCCGGTTGGCACGATGTTTGCTGGGGGGGGGTGCACTTTTGTGCAGTATCGTAAGTTTTTTCGCACCAAAACTCTCTCTAAATAACCCGACGACTGGGGAGCCGTCGGTTTTTTGGCGTTTTCAATTTCAAGGAATTTAAACCTAACCAAAACCTCGGAGGTGTACCATGAAGAACACGTTCAAATATTCGGCGATGGCCTTAGGGCTTGCGGCTGCAGTTTATGCGGCAAACCCTGTCCTCGAAGCGCAGGAAGGGAGCACTTTGCTAATCGACAATTTCGAAGATGGTGACCTCATCTCGGAATTGGGAAAATGGGTGCCCGAAAACGATAACGGCGACGGCGGACTTTCGACGATTGACGTGAATGTTGTCGCAAGTGAAGATGAAGGTCATGGTAAAGTTCTCCAGATGGACTATAGTCTTGATAAAGGTGACTTGACATATGATCCGCAGGTAAAGACTTTTGTCACGTTTGATGCGGAAGCCAATTCTTATGATGTTTCGGGCTGCCAACAGCTCGAATACGATTACAAGGGTGCTTCGCACAAGGTTCGCCTGCTTAGCCCACTTAACAAGACGGCTGATTACAATTTTTACCAGTCAAATCAAATGGATGAATCTTCTGAATGGACTCATCAGGTTGTTTCCTTGGAAACAGGTTTTAAGTGGCCGTGGTGGGGCACTGAAATACCGATAAAAGATATCTTGGGTTCTGCTTACGGCTTTGATTGGTTCTTTACCGGTAGCACCGGTAAAGAAGGCTCGCTTCAGATTGACAACGTGACTTGCAAGATGAAGCAAACCTATGAAATCTCATTCATGAACGGCACAACCCTCTTGCAGAAGGTGAATGTTGGCGAAGGTGAAATGCCTGAATATACGGGTAAAACTCCGGAGAAGGAATCGGATGGTGAACACGATTACTTCTTTATGGGTTGGGAACCGAAACTTGTTCCGGCTACCGAAAAAGCTTCGTATCAGGCAGCTTTTGCTGCAACATTTAATTACAGTATTCCTGAAGGCGAAACCGTTCTGATTGAAGACTTCGAAAAATGCGAAGGTACCGAACCGTGCATTAACAAGTGGAACGGTAAATTCTGGATGGATTCGGATAAAGGCGATGGTGGCGCATCGGAAGTGTCCTATGAATTCTCTCAAGGCGAGACCTCTAATGTGGCCAAGCTGACTTACCTCTTGGATCGTGGAACGATTACCGATTATGATCCGTTTGTTCGCATTGCGATAGATGTGAATGAATCTGGTATTCGCGACCTTTCGACCTGTAAGGTTGTCAAGTATGATTACAAGGGATCAAGGCACAACTTTAGAGTCCGTTCTATCTATGATGTCGGCTACAATTATCACATGAAGGGTGTTCCTAAGAGCGATACATGGAAAACCGAGACTGTGATTGTTGCTTCTCAATTGAGGCAGCAGTACGGTTGGGGAATTGAAGTAGATATTGCAGATGTGATGAAACGCGCGACCGTGTTTGACTGGGATATTCAGGCCACGTCTGGTACTGAAGGTGTCTTTGAAATTGATAACGTGCGTTGCCTCAATGTCCCGGTGTACACCGTTACCTTTATGGATGGTGAAGATTTTGTGGACGAAACGGTAGTTGTTGCTGGCGACATACCGAAATGTGACTACTGTGATTACTGGGATAAGTCCCCCTCTGAATCGCATGAATACACCTTTAGTGGGAAGTTTACTCCGGAAATTGTTGCGGCAACAGCGAACACCTCTTACCAGATGGTGTGGGATAGTACGCTCCGCAAGTATACGGTGACCTTCTACGACGCAGATGACAATGAATTGGAATCTGCTGAATGGGAATACGGAACGACTCCCAAGTACAATGGCGAAACTCCGGTTAAGAAAGGAGATGCTCAATACTCCTATGTCTTTGATGGCTGGGGTCGTGAACTCGCCAAGGTCGAAGGTTCCGATGTGTATTATGCACAGTTCAAGCCTGTTGTGAATAAGTACACCGTTGCATTCGTGAACGATGATGGTACGCCAATCGCTTCGGACGAATACGATTATGGAACAAGCATTCTGAATGTTAAGCCCGAACAGAATCCGACCAAGGAGGATCCGGAAGGCCACGTGGTTTACGAATTCGATGGCTGGGTGCCTGAAATAAATGAAGAAACTGAAGTCGTTGGTAACGTGACTTATACGGCAACTTACAAAACGGACAATAACGAATATACTGTTACCTTCATGAACGGAAACGAAATCTTGAAAACCATGTTGGTGAAGAATGGAGATGTTCCTGAATATCTCGAAACCTTCCCTGTTCCGACAAAGGATGCCGATGCGGAATTCACTTATACCTGGGACAAGACGGATGGCTGGAAACCTGCTCTTGCAGCAATGAATGGCAAGTCTGTAACCTATTATGCAAAGTTCAATGCAACGCGTAATAAGTACATTGTCACCTTCAAGGATGATAATGGTACAGTCCTTGGTACGCCGAAGGAATACGAATACGGAACTACGATTCCTGAAGAAGATATTCCGGCAATCTCAAGATCTGAAGATAAGTATGATGAACAGTACGGTATGGTTAGTTATTATGACGACGATACTTGGGAATGGATTGAATACCAGGTTCCGAATTACGAATGTAGTTGGCCTGCCATGCAAAAGGTTACAGGCGAGGCTACCTATACTGCGCAGTGTCAGTATCGCGTGACGTTTGTGCAAGGTTGGGAAGAAGAAACTCATCAGTATGCCTATGGTGAAATGCCTGTGCCGGAAGGCGAACCGTACGGTTATTCGTCTGACAAGTACGAATACACCTTCAAGGGATGGAAGCCTGCAATTGAAGCAGTGGGACAGCATTCTGCTACTTATTTCCCTGAATACGACAGTACTCTGATTACGTATTACGTGAAGTTCGTGGTCGGATCTACTACAATCGATTCGACGAATTACCCGGCAGGTACACTTGCAAAGGATGTCAAGGCCCCTGAAAATGTGACAAAGGAACCGACTTCCCAGTGCTCCTACAGGTTCATTGGCTGGAACAAGGATATTGAGCCTGTGACGAAGAATGCAATGTATACCGCTGTATTCGAAGAAGTTGAACGTGGGTATGTCGTGAAGTTCGTTGTAAATGGTGTTGCGACTTCTGCTGAATATGCCTACGACACGAAGGTTGAAAACCTCAAGGTTCCTGCAACGGATAGGGCTGCTACGGCACAATACACCTACACGTTCAAGGGCTGGGATAAGGCTCTGGCGAATGTGACGGAAGATGTGACCTACACGGCCGTATATGACAGCACGGTGAACGTTTACACGATTACGTTCGTGGTGGACGGCAAGAAGACCGAAGCCGAATATGCCTACGGCACGAAGGCCGCGGAACTCAAGACTCCAGCAACGGATAAGGCTGCAAATGACCAGTACACCTATGCCTTCAAGGCTTGGGACAAGGCTCTTGCCGACGTGAAGGCTGCTGCGACTTACACGGCCCTCTTTGACAGCACCGTGAACAAGTACACGATTGCGTTCGTGGTGGACGGCAAGAAGACCGAAGCCGAATATGCCTACGGCACGAAGGCCGCGGAACTCAAGACTCCAGCAACGGATAAGGCTGCAAATGACCAGTACACTTACACGTTCAAGGCTTGGGACAAGGCTCTTGCCGACGTGAAGGCTGCTGCGACTTACACGGCCCTCTTCGATAGCACAGCGAAGAAGTATATGGTCAAGTTCGTGGTCGACGGTAAGGTGGTGGATTCTACGGAATACGCTTACGGAACCAAGGCCGACAAGATCAAGGTTCCTGAAGCGACGAAGAAGGATACTGAGGATTCCACTTATACCTTCGACGGCTGGGATGCAAAGATTGCCGACGTGACGAAGGCTGTGACTTACACCGCGAAGTTCAAGGCTGAAAAGACCGAAGCGATTGGTGTCGTGGCCCAGAGCGGTTTCAAGTTCGGCTACGCAAGCAACACGATTACGGTGGTACAGTCTAGCCCCGCGATGGTGCGTGTGCAGGTGTTCGACCTGACGGGCCACTTGGTGGAATCCTTCAGCGAACAGGTGTCCGGCTCGAAGGAATTCAGCCTCGACCGCTTGAATCAGGGGAACTACCTGGTGCGCGTCACGAGCAAGAGCATGGTACGTACGGCAAGAATTACCGTGAAGTAGTGAATCCTGCTGCGATAAAAGCTGTTGTGTAACGCGGCTTGGCCCCGGAACTTTGTTCCGGGGCCTTTTGCGATTAATCGTTTTGAGGATGCGCCGCTAAGGATAATACTTTTGTTGCGCAAATTTGCATATTTGCATAAATTTGAGATTTTTCTATATTTGCGCCCATGCGTTTTTCAAATGGTGTAAAAGATGGTCTGCCGATAGGCCTTGGCTACTTCGCCGTCTCGTTCTCGTTCGGGATTGCAGGGTCAAAGCTCCTTTCATGGCCGTTGGTGACCTTGATTTCAATGACGAACCTGACTTCGGCGGGGCAGTTTGCAGGCCTTCAGATTATGGCCGATGCCGCGGGTACCTTTATCGAAATGGCGATAGCTTCGTTTTTCATCAACCTCCGCTATAGCCTGATGGCGATTTCCCTGTCGCAGAAGGTGGCTCCCTCGTTCGGTGTTGGCAAGCGTCTTTTGCTTGCTACCGGTATTACTGACGAAATCTATGCGCTTGCCATGAGTCAGAACGGACCTGTAACGGCGCGGTATTTTGTGGGGTTGATGGTGCTGCCCTATATTGGCTGGTCTTCGGGAACGTTGTGCGGTGCCATTTGTGGTGAAATCTTGCCGTCGATCGTGACGAACGCCCTGGGGGTTGCCCTTTACGGTATGTTCGTGGCGATTGTCGTCCCGCAGATGAAGGCTCATTTGCCGACATTGGTTGCAGTCCTGATAGCGATAGCCTGCAGTCTTGCGTTCAAGTACGTTCCTGCGTTGAGCGGAGTGACGGTTGGATTTGCGATTATCATTTGCGCCCTGGTGGCCTCCCTTATCGGGGCAGCCCTGTTCCCGGTCAAGGATGAATCTGACAATGTCGATCAAACGAAGGGGGAGGCGTGAACTTTAGGGACTATTGCCTTTTCCTGCTTGTGATGGCGGGTGTGACGTATCTGCTGCGTGCGGTTCCGTTTGTTCTTTTGAAGGGTAAAATCAAGAGCCGCTTCTGGCGCTCGTTCCTGGCGTATGTGCCGTATACGGTGCTTGCGGCGATGACTGTTCCTGCGATTTTCTATTCGACAGACAACAAGTTTTCGGGGGCGTGTGCCCTGCTGACTGCCGTTGTCGCGTCGCTGTTTGGCCTTGGCCTAGTTGGTGTTGCCGTGGTTGCTTGCCTGACGGTTCTCGGTATCGACGGCTTGATGATGGTCGTGTAGTATGCAACCAGACCTGTGGCAAAAGATTCAAGATATTTGTGACAAATTATCTAAAGTCACTTACGAGAACTTGACGAAGATTATCCGTCTTGAATCGACGGGGAGTTCTACGGCAGCGCAAAAGCTGGATGACAGTTTCCAGAACGATGTCGATGCGTGGATGGGTGGCGGCACCTGCTTCAGCATGACCTGGCATTTGTACCAGGTGTTCAGGGATATGGGACTTTCGCCCCGTCTGGTGATGGGGCACAAGCGCAAGGAACGGAATATTCACTGTGCCTTGATTTTGCCGGATAACACGGATTCGTCATTGCTTGCCGAAGGCGTGACAACCCCAAAAGTGGAATATCTTTTTGATCCGGGTTATTTGATTTTCGATCCTCTTCCGATTCCCCTGCCTTTTCCGCAGGGGTCTGGCGAGGCTTTTTTCCCGCTGGTACCCAACAGCGTTCGCCTGGTGCGACCCGATGCTTCGAGCATGGAACTTTGGACTGGCGGTACTCTTCGTGATAACGGCCGTATGACTTTCCCCATGAAGCTTCGCTTTGAATATCCCGTCGAGGGAGTTTCTGTCGAGGAGTTCAAGCAGCATTGGAACGAGAGCTTTTACCGCGAGATGATGACCTACCCGGTGCTGAACCGTCTTGATCGCGAGCATGGGGTGCAGTATTATTACCAGAAGGGAAACCTCGTCACTCGCGACGCAAATGGCTCCCGTATCGAAAAAATTGAAAATTCTGCCCAAATCGAGACCTTGAGCCGAGTTTTTGACCTTAAGCCGGAATTAATTGAACGCGCTCTGCACATTTTGAACAAATAAATTATATATTAGTTCAAAAAACGAGGTGAAAATATGAAGAAACTTGCCCTTGCCGTTCTGTCCGTCGTGTCTCTCGCCCTTATGGCTTGTGGACCTTCCAAGCTCGAAATCCAGGAGGCGTCTTCGCAGAGCGATGTGCTTCTTGAAGTGCGTCAGGTGCTCAACGATTCCATTAGCCTGTTCGTGGGCAATACGCTTTATTTGAATTCCAAGCAGATGGTTGCGGATGATATGTATCCGCTTCTGGTGAGTACGCGTGATCCGGCTGAACTCGAAAAGCCGACGGCAACCGACATCCTCAACAACGACGAGGATTTCCTGAACTACCTTCGCCGCAAGGCCCCGGATTTCGTGAATGTGGGTGTCGTGATTGGTGAGACCGCCTACAACGAAATTGGTTTCGAAGAAAAGGATGCCGTCGAGAAACTCACCAAGATTTTCAAGAAGGTTCAGGGTGGTTCGATGGTGCTTTTCCATGAAAAGGCCGGTGAACTTACCGACATGAAGAAGCTTTATTAATTGGGGCGCTAGGGCGTTCCCTATTGGGAGGAAAAATGAAAAATTGGGTAAAGATGGGTTCCGCCGTGCTGTTTGCGCTGGCGGTCGTTCAGAGTGCTTTTGCAGCACCGACGTGTCACGGAACATTGCATTTCAAGGCGCCTGACAACTGGGCTAAAATGTACGTGTCCGTGCTTGGCGGCTCGATGGAAATTCCGCGTTCTGCGCTTAATAAGAAGACGGGGTATTATGACTTTGACTTGGACCAAGTCGCGGAAGAATTTGTGGGGGACACCTTTGCGCTTGCCGATGCGTATGATTCAGGTCCTGTGCATTATGTGCTTCAGTCGGAATGGAACGGCCTCACTCGCTACGACTATAGTTATCCGAAGATGCATGCCGATATCGCCTGCCCTGGAAAAGGAATGGATATCTGGGTCCTTGAAGATCCGAAACATCCGGGAGAGACGTTTGTTTCTTCTACAAAGCCGGATATCAAGGTGCTCTTCGTTTTGCCTCCTGATGATGAAAAATGGTTCGCTTCGACGCCGATGTGGTCTCCGGACGGAACCTACGGGAATGGCCGTCCGTTAAGGGTCTATCCCTATATGTGCGGGTGGTACTACGCGGTCTGGATGAACGAGGATGTTTCCGAGAATGTCCTTATCTTTAGAGAGGACGATGAATCCTTGACAGATGCCATCGGTGTTAATGGTTGGGGAAAAGAGCCTGATTTAATTCCGATGAATGCGCTTTTTACACTTTTTGGTGCGGACTCGGTTTCCTTTGTAACGGAACCCGACGTGGCGGAAGCCTATGATGTCAAAGAGATGTATTTTAAGGGTAGTCCGGATGAACCGGGGATAGACGGCGTCTGTTCTTACGCCATGTACGTGACCTATTACGATACTGACGCTAGCTTGCATGGTGCTTTTACTTGCGATGATTATCCGAACGTGGCATCGAACGCTTGCTATGATGCATCCGCTTATTATAACTTCCCGGGTGCTGGAAAAATAAATTCAGTTCCCTGTATTGGCGTGACTCCGGGAATTGTCAGTGAAACGCTTGATCCGACGAAGAAGAAGCCGACCTACAATTCGACGAGCGGGTGCTTCGTGAGTTCGGATGCCTTTGACGTGATGTTCCTGGAAACGGATGGCGTAAATGTGAAGCATGACTTCCGTTATCTGCCGTTCTTTAGGAATGAGTACGGCTTCTGGGAATTTGATAGCTATTACAACTCCTTTGACTATTTCGCACCTACAGAAGCCTTTACTCCGCTGAATGACCTTAAGGATTCTGTTACTGCGAAAACCTGCAAGGGTGATTGCGCTACTGCGGCGACACTTAGGGATGAATTTGGTGCGGTTAAGTATGGTCGTGGAAGTGCCCAAGGGTCGGAATACAATTATATTTCCCAAAGGGCGGATGAGGCTCTTGGTCCTGTTGAAAACTGGTCTGCGATTGATCCGAAAACGAATCTTCCGTATATCGACCTGTATCCGGTTTCTGCGGGTGAATTTGCCAATGGCGATGAGCCCAATGTTTATGATCAGGATAGCTGGGAAGAACGACTCGTGACGGAAGGAAACCAGCATTTCTGTATGGAAATCCATGGTGTGTTTACCTACCACCGAGGCGCGTTCCTGTCGGTACGCGGGGACGATGATATCTGGATTTTTGTCGACAACAAGTTGGCGATTGACCTGGGTGGTCTCCACATGCCTGCTCCGAGTTATGTATCCCTGGATGATTTTGTTGGCAATTCGGGCAAGCTTAAGGCGGGAATGGTGTATGACTTTGACATGTTCTACTGCGACCGTCGTACGAGCATGAGCAACCTGCGCCTGGTAACGAATCTGTATATCCACAACGATGATCCGTGGCATACGACTTCTGTCAAGAAGCCGTCGGTTGCTGCCGTAAAGAATGGCCAGTCCGGCTTTGCCGTAAGGAATAGTGCCCGTTCGACCTTGACGATTGCAGGGGGCTTGGCTGGCGCAAAGTTCGCTGTGATGGATTTGCAGGGGCGCGTCGTGCGCCAGGGGAATCTCTCCGGTGCAGAAACGGTGGTGCCCGACCTTATGAACGGTTCCTATATCGTGAAGGTTGGCCGCGAAACCCGTCGCGTGAACATCCGCTAAATGTCATCCCGGCCTCCGAGCCGGGATCTCCTTTTTATGTCAGAACTATTTTAACTTTTTCAACTCATGCCAAAGCATGGCAAGACCGATGATGGCTGCTCCTGTGTCTGCAATCGGCTGCGCCATGAACACTCCCTTGAGTTCAAAGAAGTGTGGCAGGATCAGCAGGAACGGGATCAGCAAAATTACTTGACGGCAGGCGTTCAGGAACATGGCTCTGAACGCCTTTCCTGTACCCTGGAAAAAGTTTCCCGACACCATACCGAAGGGAATCATGAAGAAGGCTGCCGCAAAGATGCGCATGGCCCAGGCGGAAAGCTTTACCAGCTCGGGGTCGTTCGGTGCGAACGGTGCCACGAAGGTTTCCGCTTGCCACATGAGAACTGCCCAGGTGATGAACATGAACCCGCCTGCGTAAATAAAGGCGAACTTGAGGGTTTCCTTGACGCGCTTGTTGAGGCGGGCGCCGTAGTTGTATCCGATAATCGGCTGCGTTCCGTGAACAAATCCGAGGAGCGGCAAGATGATAATCGAAATAATGCTATTGGTGATACCGAAAGCGGAAATCGCCATGTCGCCACCCGAAAGTGCTCCAGTCGTCTTGACGCTGATGTTTCCGTAGGTGGTCAGGCTCCAGGCCAAGATTGCGTTCATCAGGCTGTTGCAAATCTGCATCACGGAGGGCGGCAGGCCAAGAATATAAATCTTCCTGACATAGGCGGCGCGCAACTTCATGTGGCGCCAGCGAATGTGGATAGGCGCGGTCTTCTTGATGAAAAATTGAGTGATGAGAGCCGAGGCGACAAGCTGCGAGGCGATGGTCGCCCAGGCGGCGCCCTCGATGCCCCAGTGGAACTTCATGATAAAGAGGTAGTCCAGGACGATGTTCGTGACGGCTCCCGCAATTTCACGGAACATGGCGGTTTTCGGGTGGCCCATCGAACGGATGAAGTGGTTCATGCCCGGGGCGATTGTCTGGAATATGGCACCGCACAGCAAAATGCGCATGTAGCTGCTTGCCACGGGGAGGGTCTGCTCGCTTGCCCCGAACAACTTCAGGAGCGGCTCCATGAAAATTTCGCCGAGCGTGAACGTGCCGATGGCCATCAGGATCAGCAGCGAAAAAGAGTTGTTCAGGATGATGCTTGCCTGGATATACTTCTTCTGACCGAGGCGGATGGCAAAGAGCGTGTTGCCGCCCACGCCTACCATCATCGACATTGCCATTATAAATAGGCAAATCGGAAAGCATAGTGTGATGCCTGCGATGCCGAGACTGCCTACCCCCTGACCTACGAAGAATCGGTCCACAATATTGTAGAGGGCGTTCACCAGCATGCTGATGATGGCCGGTACCGAAAACTGCAAAACCAGTTTCGGAATGCTTGCGGTACCAAAAGAATTGAGGCGCTCGGAATTCAAACTCGACATTTCGGAGCCAAATGTAGCTTTTTGAATGTCGGGTGACAATGGTATATTTTTATCTTTGATCGCAATGTATTTTTGGAGAAAATTTTGGGTGGTTCTGATTGCCTGTGCAGCCTTGGCTGTTGCGGGTGAAAACGGCTCTGTAGAGGGAATTGCTCCTGAAGACGATTTTCAGCGTTATTCCGTAGTGCCTATCCTGGGTTATACCGAAGAGACCGAGTTCCAGATCGGCGTGATGGCCCTGCTGTTCCTGAAGTCGGACGAAGAGGCTGGCAAGGTTCCCGAAATCGGGCTTACGGCATACGGCTCGACGCGAGGCCAGTTGCAGTTGCAGCTGGAACCCTACTATTACATGTTCCATGACCAGGTCAGTATCTGGGGGCTGCTCAAGTACCAGGACTGGGTGGCCGGTTACTACGGTCGCGGCAATGATCCAGACATTGATGTGTTTACCAATTTCAACCGGAAGAAATTCCAGTACGGCACCAAGGTTGAATCGCGGGTTGGGCTGCCGTCGACGCTGAAGTACGGAATTGAGGTCCACGCCGAATACACTGAAATCGATTTTGAGAAGGGCGAGATAACGGATCTGCCCGACGAGCATTCCGGGTGGCGTAACGGTGTAGGCTACCTGTTCGGTTTCGATTCCCGGGATAACATCAACTGGACTCGTCATGGTTTTTTGGCGCAGTGGCAGCAGATGTTCTATAGCGACCTTCTGGGCGACTACACATTTGACGTAGAGACTCTTGACTTGCGCGGCTATACAAGCCTTTCGAAAACGACCACGACGGCGGTGGGTTTCCTGTGGCAGCGCGCCGATGGCGATGTCCCGTTCGATATGCTGGCGGGGCCCGATGGAATATGCCGTTTCCGTGGCGTAGAGAGCCTGTACTTTGGTGACAACCAGGCTGTGATTGTGCAGGCGGAGTTGCGTCAGTACATTTGGTGGCGTCTAGGCGCTCATGCCTTTTTCGAAGGAGGCAAGTCGGGGCGTTACTTTAGTGAACTTGTTCGCAACGACTGGCACCGGTCGCTTGGTGCGGGAGCGCTTCTCGGATTGAATTTGAAACAGACGCTTTTTGCTCGCGCCGATATTTCCTGGGTCGATTTTGACCATTTGGGATTGTCTTTCTACGTCCGTCAGGCATTCTAGTGCCATTTTATCCCTGAATTCCGTCAATATGTCGGTTTTGTAATCTTTTTGAAAGATGAATTCTTATTTTTTTCTATCTTTTAGCGCAAATTGAAAATAATGAGGTTAATTATGTCTTCTGAAGAAATGAAAAGCAAACTCAAGTCCTTCTTTATGTCCGATCTCGGTGTCGATGGAGACGTTCTCCAGTTCGATACTCCGCTTTTTGGTGAAGAAATCGGTCTTGATTCCGTGGATTCCCTTGAAATCATCTCTTTCGTGGATTCCAACTTCGGCGTGTCCATGACCGGTGTTGCCAAGGAAAACTTCCAGAGCATCGATACGATCGCCGCCTATATCGAAGCCCACAAGGCCTAATTTTTCTTGTTTAGCCTCTGCGGAACAACTGAACTTGTCATCCCCGCGAAGGCGGGCGGACGGCACTTAGCAACTTGTTGCTTAGTGCGTGTGGCCACCAAGGTGGGGATTTCCTTGTAGATTTTTGGAGTAGTATGACCCCTGACGAACGCCGCTGTGTAGTTACTGGCTTGGGTGTTATTTGCGCCGTCGGTAACAATGTCGAAGAAACTTGGAAAAGTGCCCTGGAATCTGTTTCGGGCATCCATAAGACCACTTCGGTCGATACTGTAAATTGCTATGCGGACTTGGCTGCCGAAGTCAAGTGCGACACCCTCGACAATCTGGACGCTCCCGAAGAAAAGGACCGCGTCTCCAAGCTCTGCATCAAGGCCGCGAACGAGGCCTTAGCCGATGCGGGGCTTTCGAATTTTGGTGACGACCAGCGCGTGAGCGTGGTGATCGGTAGCTGCGTGGGCGGTGTCCTTTCGATTGAACAGTATCATCAGCATGGTCGCGACGCTTCTGAAATTGCAAAGATGCCTATTGCGGCGATTGCTTCGCAGGTGGCTGAATCCTGTGGTGCGGGCGGTATCGTGACGAACGTGGCGAACGCCTGTGCGGCAGGTACGATTTCGATTGCGGTTGCCTGCGACTTGATTCGTGCGGGCAAGGCTGACGTGGTGATTGCGGGCGGTGCCGACTCCTTTGCTGCGGTTCCGTATTCCGGCTTCCTTTCTCTCCATGCCCTCGACGAAAACGGCTGCTCTCCGTTCAACCGTTGCAACGGCATTACGCTTGGCGAAGGTGCGGGCATCGTCATTGTCGAATCTTACGAACATGCCCAGAAACGCTCCGCAAAACAGTACTGCGAAGTGCTCGGTTCGGGCGTTACGAGCGACGCAAACCACATTACCGCTCCGCGTGAAGATGGCGTCTGCCTGATGGAAGCGATTAACCGCGCCGTCAAGAATTCCGGCATCGACAAGTCCGATATCGGCTACGTGAATGCTCACGGTACGGGTACGGGTAAGAACGACAATGCCGAAATTACGGCGTTCAAGAATTTCTTTGGCGAAGACAATGCGAATGTCAGCGTGAGCTCGACCAAGGTGATGACCGGCCACTGCCTCGGTGCCGCCGGTGCTATCGAGGCCGTGTTCAGCATCAAGGCACTTACGACCGATACGGTGCTCCCGACATTCCCCTACAGCGAAGAACAGTCTGCCGCCCTCAAGGAGAAGGTGGGTAGTCTCGACTTCGTTCAGAACAAGGCTCGCCACAAGGAACTCAAGTGCGTGCTGAGCAACAACGTGGCGTTCGGCGGCACGAACGCGGCGATTGTCTTCTCGAAGGTCCCCGGCGAAGTTTCCGCCCAGTCCGCCAAGGCGAAGAAGATTGCCGTGACGGGTCTTGGAATCGTTTCTCCGCTCGGTAACAGCAAGGCTGCTTACCTTGCGGCTGTCGCAGAAGACAAGAAACCCGAATCCGCCTCGGTGCATTCGACGATTGCACTCGACGACTACAAGGAACTCGGCATCAAGATGGCTTTCTACCGCAAGCTCGATAACCTGGGACAGCTCCAGACGGTGTCTGGTATGCGCGCCTTGCAGGATGCGAATTTCCTGGTGACTGACGATAACGCCAAGGATATCGGCATTATCGTGGGTACCAGCGAAGGTGGCCTCGGAGCCACTTACGATTTTGAAGAACTGATTGCCCGTGAGGGTAACTCCCAGGGCTCCGCTTTCAAGTTCCCGCATACGGTTTATAATGCAGCGGGCGGCTACCTTTCCATCTGCTCCGGCATCAAGGGTTACGGCGTCACGATTACGACGGGTCCGCTTTCCGGTCTCGACAGCATCGGATACTCGATGAACGTGATTCACGACGGTCAGGAACAGGCTATGATGGCGACCGGTACCGACGAGAACCTGCCGATTATTACCGAATTTGCCCAGAAGCTGGGCGTGGCCGCCGCTGATGTGGTGGCGCCTTTCGCAGACAACGAAGGCTGTGTGGTGGGTGACGGCTCCGTGTCGATCATGCTCGAAGAAGAAGGTTACGCCAAGGCCCGCGGCGCGAAGGTCTACTGCTACGCGCTTGGTTTCGGTCACGGCCGCAAGAACGTGAAGTTTGGCAAGCTGGTCGGCTCTGACGAGGCTTTGGATAAGGCGATTGCCGATGCTCTCGCCGATGCCGGGATTTCCGCTGGCGAAATAGATGCGGTTTGCGGTTTTGCGAACGGCTGCAAGCGAATCGACGATATCGAGAAGGGCGCACTCAAGCGCGTGTTCGGTGAAAAGCTTGCCTCGATGCCGCTCTTTGAAGTCAAGGAACGCACCGGTGAAGGTCGTGCGGGGGCTGCTGCCTTGGCGGCAGCCGAAGCGGCCCTCCTGTTGAGCGGTGAACTTGCTGGCGACAATGCCTACTTTGTCGCGGCCGACGGTTCCGTGGCATCCAAGAAGGTCGATGCGGCTGGCCTCAAGAAAATTTTGGTGATTTCGTTTGCGGCGGGCGGCTCCTACAGCGCCGTCGTTTTCGGCAAATAGTTTAGAAGAAGGAGACTTGAAGATGAAAGTTGCTTTGGTGACAGGTGCATCTAAAGGCATTGGCAAGGCTTGTGCCCTGCGTCTGGCCCGTGACGGTTACACGGTCGTGGTGAACTACTCCAGTTCTGACGAGGCGGCGAACGCGACGCTCGACCAGATCAAGGCTGAAGGTGGCGACGGCATGATTTACAAGGCCGACGTTTCCAAGCTCGACGAAGTCAAGGTGATGGTGCGCGAAGTGTTCAAGGCGTATGGCCGCATCGACGTGCTCGTGAACAACGCGGGCATTGTCCGCGACGAATACCTGATGATGATGAATCCGGCAACTCTCGACAAGTGCTTCGACCTGAACGTGAAGGGTTATTTCTATTGCGCCCAGCAGGTCGCCGTCAAGATGTATAAGCAGAAGTCCGGCGTGATTATCAACATGAGCTCCGTGTCTTCGAAGTTTGCCCTCGCGGGCCAGGCTGTTTACAGTGCCACGAAGGGTGCCGTGAATTCCCTGACGCAGACGCTCGCGAAGGAACTCGGTGGTTTCGGTATCCGCGTGAATGCGGTGGCTCCGGGCTTTATCGCGACTGAAATGATCGAGGCCATTCCCGAAGAAACCCGCAAGGGCTATCTCGAAAAGATTCCGCTCAAGCGTTTCGGCTCTGCCGACGAAGTGGCGAACATCGTTTCTGCACTTGCTTCCGACCAGTTCGCTTATGTGACCGGTCAGGTGTTCGTGCTCGACGGAGGACTTTCTCTATGATGAACATTTACGAAATCAGCGAAAAGATTGCGCAGCGTCCGCCGTTCCAGATGATCGAAAAGGTCACGGAACTGGTTCCGAACGAATCTGCCGTGGGCCTCAAGAACGTGAGCGTGAACGAACCGTACTTTACCGGTCACTTCCCGGGCACACCGATTATGCCGGGCGTGCTCATTGTGGAAAGCTGCGCTCAGCTTTGCTCGCTTGTGATTGAAAAGCCCGCCGAAGATTTGGAAAAAAATCTCTACGTGCTTTTGAAGATTGACGGATTCAAGTTCGTGAAGCCTGTGATTCCGGGCGACCAGCTTGAAATTTCCGTGAAGAAGACGAAGGAAGGCGGCGTGCTGGTCGGCTTTGACTGCGTCGTGAAAGTGAACGGCAACGTTCACGCGAAGGGTGCGCTCACCTTTACGAGCATCCCGAAAGAAAGCCTCGGAAAGTAATCGCTTTTTGATTGCGCTCGGTTATTTGACCGGGCGTTTTTCGTCGCTCAGGTTGAGTCCTGGAATTTCTGATTCCAGTTGAGCTGCCTGGGCGTTTATCTTTTTAAGGAAATCCTGCGTGGCGGGGGAGGACTCGTCCTGAATCCGGTGGCTTGCCATTTTTAGGAACTTTTCTACTTTCGCCATGTCTTCGCGAGTCCTTTCGTCGCAGTATGCGGAAACCATGCGCTCAAAGATGTAGGCTTCTGCGGTTTTGGACAAATGAACCATGTCGTCGCTGTAAAAGCGGTAGTCGCGCAGCTCGTCCATCACGATTTCGTAGCTGGGGAAATATTCTATGAAAGCTCCCGCGCTTACTCGACTTACATTGTCATTGCGAGGGAGCGTAGCGACCGTGGCAATCTCTAGAAGAACGTTGTTGATGGCTAGTTGCAGTGTTGCCTTTGAAAGTGTGTTGTTATGGGCGCCGTCGCTCATGTGTCGCAGAGGCGATACGGTTAAGATGACGTGGAACTTCGTGTCGTCATCGCGAACTGTAGGCGTAGCGATTTGGTCTTGCTTGATTTTCTTCAAAGATCGCATGATGCTTTTTAGCGCCTGAGCGGCCTCTTCTACGCTAATCATTCTGCGTTCAAAAAGTGCGGGATCTTGCCGGTGGCAATTCGAAACGGGCTTACCGCTGTCCTTTAAATAGTAAACGAATGCGGTGCCGAGCGTAATAAAGACGGCATCTGCCTTTCGCAGAAAATCCCGTGCCTGCGTTGTCGCGGCGTTCAGCTTCGCGATGCATTCTTCGCGGGTACTTGCCGAAAGCGAACTGTGTGCATCCCAGCAATGCCACAGGTTGTCGCCGTGGCCGTTGTCGCGGCATACGTCTTGGAACACATCGGCGTCGCCGTAGACTTTTCCATCGGCGATGTTCTTTACCATTTGGGCAATTGAAAGTGGATTGTAGATTGTGCCGAACGGGTTCGCCAGCACTTTGAATTTACGCGACGCGAACTGTGCCGAAATGTTGTCTGCAAAACAGGAACCGATGAATACCAGGTTCGACTTGTAGTCGATGCGCAAATCGCTGGCGGGAATGTCTACTTTCGAGAAAAAGTTCATACAGCAAATTTAAATAGAATTTGAATGGCAAGAGATGGGGCTCATTTTCCATACGCATTTTTTTTTACCTAGTTCTAAATAGATTTATTGTGAAAAATGCTTGATTTTTATATTAATTTTAAAGAAATGTTGAAATTTTTGAAAAATAATGAAAAATTTATTGTAAAAACTATTGACTTTTTGAAATTCGTTGTTTATATTTAGGATGTACTTAACTTGGGCCGAGCTTTCGGGGGGTTAAGAGGAGGACAAATGAAAGACATACTTGAATATACGAGTTACCGCCAGTATATCGCGGACTATTACGCCGACAGAAAGGCGAAATCCGCGTTTACCTGGCCGGAGTTCGCTTCTGCGGCGGGGTTTTCATCGCCGGTCTACCTAAAATATGTGAGCGAGGGACGCTTCAATTTGAGTGAAGCGGCTGTCGAGCGCGTTGGTGCTGCGATGCACTTGTCCGGTGGCGACTTGGACTTTTTCCGCGAACTGGTTCGCTTCGATCATGCGAAGTCGGACAAGGCGAAAAAGGAATCGTTCCAGAAGCTGGTGGCGATGGCGGAAAACCGCAAGGTGAAAATCATTGAGGCTGATGCCTTCCGCTATTTTGAAAGCTGGAAAAATCCGGTGCTTCGCGAACTTGCGCCGGCCATGCCGGGTGCAAAACCGTTGGCTCTTGCAAAGGCGTGTCGCCCTAAAATTACCGCTGCCGAGGTGAGTGATTCGCTGAACTTTCTGGTGAAGGCGAACATGCTTCAGAAAGACGAAAACGGCAATTACGTTCAGACGGACAGGTCGATTACGGCCGGGCCCATGGAAGTGACGCCTGCGGTGATTCGCGGCCTGCACCGTCAAATGGGCGAACTCGCGCTTGACACAATCGAAGGCGTGCCGCAAAACGAAAGACATTTTTCGGGTGTAACGCTTGGCATTACTCAAGGTGCCTACGACGAAATTGTCGCTGAAATCAATGCGTTCCGCAAGCGCATTATTGAAATTGCCACGAGGGAAACCGAAACGGATGAGGTGTACCGCCTGAACATCCAGTTTTTCCCCATGACGAACAAGAGTTCTAAAAAGGGTTAGGAGGATATCATGAACTACAAAACAATGAGCAGAAACTTTATCTGCAAAATGGCGATGCCGCTCGCCTTGGTGTTCGCGGCCTGCTCCACTGACGAAGGGAATGCCATTTCAAAAGTGGAAACGACTCCGGGGACGCAGATGGGAGGCTCTTCAGAAGAGCCGAGTGTTATCGCGTACGAAAATATCTCTTTGAGAGGGCGTGCTTATTATGCGCCGGCAGGTAATGAGGCCGGTTCGTCAGAAGATGTTTCTGTTTTTGTTCCGACGAATGTTTTTTATGATGGCGGACAGATCGTTCTGACGGAACTGGATACGGTGACGCTTGTGCCGCTGGATGATTCCACGATTACGGAGTCC
Organism: Fibrobacter sp.; assembly: GCA_017626945.1. Classification (GTDB taxonomy): domain Bacteria; phylum Fibrobacterota; class Fibrobacteria; order Fibrobacterales; family Fibrobacteraceae; genus Fibrobacter. The sequence goes on along the minus strand of JAGAHT010000060.1, from coordinate 96,946 downwards.
TTTAAGGGAGACGTCATAGATCCGCTCACAGGAGAAAGGGTGCCTGGTGACGACGGACTGGCCAGTTTTGATAGTGTTTCGCTGAGGAGTCCGATTGTCTTGTTGGAAGCTGTATCGGGTGAAGTATCGCTGAGTGCGATTGTGGATATCCGGGATGCGAATACCTTTGTGATTGATGGATTGAGTCATTTGGCGACCTATCGCATACGGAAGCTGGCTGAATCTGGAATGTCGTTTGTGGCGGCGAAGGCCCAGGCTGAAACCGAAATTGCAAATGCGCTAGGTTTTGGCTCGCAAAATCCGTTCGTGGAGGAAAGCTTGATGAATTCCTCGAATGTAGCTGTGTGGCGCAAGGCGTTTAATGAATTGGTCCCGTTTAATTTGCTACAGCATTTGAAAGAGGAACTTGGCGAGTCTGGATTGTTGGCAGGTTTGTCGGAAGATACAAAAAAATCTTTGACGGAAGCTGTTGAGAAGTCGCATTATTGGAGATTGTTGAGCTCTTCGCGAAAGGCCTTTGAAATGTGGGATGAGGGTTTTTATCAGGAGTGCATGCAATTTAAGGCTTATTATGTAAACCTGTTGGCAAGTGTTCTCGGTGTGGGACAATGCTCTTCTGAAAACGAGGGGACGTTTGCCGATGTTCAGGGAGATCTCTTTGAACTGAAGTGCGTGTCCGGTTTTTGGGAATTTGCGTATCTCAAAACGAGCCGGTTGAATATTGCACATACGTTTGGGGCGATGGTTGATTCTCGTGATGGCGAGGAATATAAAACGGTGACTATTGATTTGGGTGGAACTTCGCAGACCTGGATAGCGGAAAACTTAAGGTATGCTGCGGAATATTCCAGCTGCTTTAGGGACAATTCGTCGTACTGCTCTGTATACGGTCGGTTGTATTCTCCGTTGTATGGCTTGGATTCGTCTTACCGAAAGTACACGACTAAAGAAGGGTGTGTAGCTGTTAAAGCTGTCGAGTACTTGAATGAGAGTTTGTCGGATGATACGTTGTATTGGCGAGGTCGGGCTGAAGAAGATTGTGATGAACTATATGAATATGGCGATTATCGTGACGATGGTGATAATATGCTTTGGGACAAAGTGATCGATTCGCTCGAGACGATAAATTTTGAAGTGTGTCCGGAAGGTTGGCGCATGCCGAAGTATGAAGACTGGAATGCTTTGCTCAGTTATCTCGATGGCCTTGGACAGGGCCCTGCATTGACCTTGCTGTTGGCAAATTATGGAGATCCTACGGGATTTGGCTTGGATCTTCTGGCTGACATTCGTGGTGAAAAAGGCGACTATAGGGCTATAGTTAGGGGTGTGGGGGAGTATCAGTTTGAGCCTGTGGTGACGCCTGAAGAAATCCGTGGAAATGCTGCGGGCGATGTCGTGGGAGCTCTTGCAACTCAAACTACTAGCCGTAGGAAGGGGGCCAATGTGTATTATGAAGCGGTAGTGCTCGGTTACGACTTGCCCCGCTCTGGCTTTGTCCGCTGCATCAAAAATGACTAGTGAATTTGGGGGTTAGGCCTGTTCGGAGGACCGGTTAGGAGGATTCGGTTGGGGGGAGAACAGGCCGAGAACGAGAAGGAGGGCCTCCAGCCCTCCTTCTTCATTTTTTTTATGGCATGGAAGGAAAAATATTGTATCTTTATGATATCTTGCGGAATAGACGCAAGAAAAGGAATTGTATGAAACCTGGTAAGACCGAACTTCGTCTGAATGCTGAAATCGAAAAACGCGGTGCGCTTTTTGCCGTGCTGCTGGACCCCGATACATCGGACGAAGCTGCCTTTGTGAAGGCGGGGGCTATGGCCGCCGAAAATGGTGCCGACCTCTTGCTGGTAGGCGGTTCTTACCTGGGTAACTTTACGCTGCCCAAGCAGGTGGCTGCCCTCAAGGCCAATGTGGACTTGCCCGTGGTGCTGTTCCCGGGTGGCGCCTCCCAGGTGGTGCCAGGCTTTGACGCGATGCTTTTCATGACCCTCGTGAGCGGTCGCAATCCGAACTACCTGATTGACGAACAGGTGCGCGGTGGCGCCCTGGTGCGTGCCTTGAACATGGAAGCGATTCCGACGGCGTACCAGCTGATTAACAGCGGCAAGCGTACGACGGTGGAATACATCAGCGGCACGATGCCGGTACCTGCCAACAAGCCGAAACTCAGCATGGTGAACTCCATCGCGGCAGAACTCATGGGCATGCGCTACGTGTACCTCGAAGCCGGTAGCGGAGCCGAGGAACCCGTGCCGGTGGAACACATCGCCTACACTCGCAAGGCAACCGAGATGACCATTATTACTGGCGGTGGAATCAAGGACCCGCAGACGGCCGCCATCCGCGTGGCCGCAGGCGCGAACATCATCGTGACCGGCACGCTGTGGGAAAAGGTCGAAGACCCGAAGCTGCTGGCCGAATTTGCTTCTGCAATCCACGTGAAAGGCTAAAAAGGCTCGGCTGTGAAGCCGGGAAGCAAAAAGATTACTTAAGCGAAAGCATTGTGGAAATCACACTGTCTGGGACATTTTGCGAGCGGAGATAATTGGCTCGTTTTGTAGTCAGAGCATTGTTCTTTTCGCGTTCCTGCTGGACGCCATTCGCTTGGCCCTTCAGGAAGGCTTCGGCTTCGATAGCTTCGTATTCATGATGGTCGAACATGTTAGCCTCCAATGCTTTCAAAAGTTCTGGGCTCATGCGACTTACACGCAAGCGGTCAAGTGCATTCGCGAAGATCGGATCTTCTGTTTCGGGAACCTGGAGCGGTCCCCTAGAGATAAGCCTAAGCCAGAAATCCTCGCGGGTTTTCACACCCTTGCGCAGCTTCACGAAATTAGGCAAGTCAATAACAATATACCTATTTTTCCGCGAAATGGGAAGGGCGTTCCCCGACTTGATTTCGCATTCAAGCTCCGTGATTTCGTGGTCGCGGTCCAGCTGGAGCAGGCTGTTGTGCACGTCGCGGATCGTATCCTTGTCATCCATAAGGATGCGGAAGGTCGCCGCGTATTTTGGCAACTCAGAGCCAAGTTTTTTTGAAAAATTTTTGTAGAAATATGAGTATATTTATTATTCTTGCGTCCGGCGGATTGCACGACAGGAATCGAGGATTTGTGGAATGCTTATGGCGGCAAGGATATTGATTGCGAACAAGCTATTCGCAATTTCGTCAAGGTTCTAGAGATTCTGAAGCCGGATATGTTTGTGTTCTTGAGTTCTCGCGTTTGCAAGCAGGCGGAGGGCTTTGATTATCCGAAATATTTTGGAGGCGAACTTTGGGATTGGACTGGTCCGCGTAATATTGAGTACGTTTATACGAAACACCCGTCAAGTGTCCATTGGAATCAGCCGATGACGGGCTATACAAAAGCTCGTGGCATGACGTCGCGGGATTTCTTCTGCGCTTGGCTTAAAGAAAAATGGCTTAGGTAGACTTATAGGCGCCTTTTATAGGCTTTTTTGAGTTTTTCACCACTTCATTCCTCAAATATTTGTGTATTTTTCATTCAAAAAGGATGCACCCCAAAGGTGCTGTTTTGAGGTATCTATGAAAAAACTCGTAATTTTGACTTACGTGCTCCGTGCGCTGGGTTTTGTGCTGGTGCTTTTGATGCTTTTTGGACACAGCATTGTTTTGAATTTGTTCCCCTCTCTCGAAGGGCGTTCGATTAATCCGATTTTTTATACGGGTATCGTTTGCTATGCGACAGGTGCGGTCATTCATTTCTTCATCAAAAAGAAAGAGATGGCGGAACGCCGCCGCAAGGAAATCGAGGAGGCCGAGGAACGCGCCTTTGGAAAAAAGTTCGGTGATTCGGACAAGTGATTGGGTTGTTTATGATTAAGATTGAACATTTGCATAAGACGTACCGCAGCGGTTTCTTGATGAAGCCGAAGCTTGCGCTTAAGGATGTGAGTTTTAGCGTAGAACCGGGACAGGTGTATGGCTTTATTGGGCCGAACGGCGCGGGCAAGTCTACGACTATCAAGGTGCTGACGGGTCTTTTGAATTTTGATTCGGGCAAGGTGCTGGTGAACGGGATTTCTCCGCGCAATGTGAAGAGCCGCCAGTTTATCGGTTATTCGCCGGAACAGCCGTACTTCTACGATTATTTGACAGGTCGCGAACTGTTGCAGTTTTACGGCAAGCTTGTGGGGCTTTCTGGTGCCGAACTGGACAAGCGCATCGACTGGTCGCTGGACCTGCTGCATGCGAACAAGGACTGGATTGACCGTCGCCTGCGTTCGTACTCCAAGGGCATGATGCAGCGCGTGGGCATTGCCCAGGCGATTCTCGGCAAGCCGAAACTTTTGATTTTGGACGAACCCATGAGCGGTCTTGATCCGATGGGCCGCCGCGACGTGCGCGAGGCCATTATGGAACTCAATCGCACGGGTGTCACGATTTTCTACTCGAGCCACTTGCTGAGCGACGTGGAATCGATCAGCCATAAGGTCGCGATGATTGTCGATGGCAAGATCGTGCGCGAAGGAACCGTTGACGAGATTACGGAATCTTGCGGCGTGGAATACCACGTGCGTACCCGCGAAGCGATTCCGCAGGCAGAGCTGCCCGAGGGCGTAAGCCCCGCTGGCCATCCGCAGGAATGTGTATGCGCCGACGATGCCGCCCGCGACCGCCTGCTGCGTTACTGCCTGGAAAAAGGAATTGCTGTCGAGCGCATGGACCACAAGCGCCCGAGTCTCGAAGACATTTTGACAGAGGAGATTGCCCGTGCAGACGCTTAAGCATATCGGCATTATTGCCCTCAATACATTCCGCGAATCTATTCGCGACAAGATTCTCTATAACATCGGTTTCCTGGCGATTGCTCTCACCTTGTTTAGCATTGTGCTTGGCGAATGGTCGGTGTTTGACCGTGCCTATGTAATCAAGTCGACTACGCTTTCGGTGATGAGCCTATCGGGCCTGTTGATTTCCATTTTCGTGGGCATCAGCTTGGTGCAGAAGGAAATCCAGCGCCGTACGGTGCTTACGCTTTTGTCGAAGCCCATTAGTCGCGCCTCGTTCATTGTGGGCAAGTACTTTGGACTCCTGGCGGTGGTGGCGGTTCACCTGATGCTTTTGACGGCCATTTACTACGTGATGCTGTTCCTCACGGGTTCTGCCCCGACGCTCAGCTTGCTCACGGCCATCTACCTAATTTTCTGCGAGATGGCGGTGGTGATTGCTGTGGCGCTTTTGTTCAGCAGCTTTAGCAGTACGGTGCTCAGTGCGCTGTTTACGCTGGGGGTGTACTTTGCGGGCCACCTGAGCGACCAGCTGTTGGAACAGGTCCGCTTCGCGACCCGTATGGGCGAACTGAACGGAACGTCGAGCATGTTGTTCCAGAAGGCCGCCGAAGTCATTCACGCGATTTTCCCGGGGCTTTACCGCTACAACGTGACGACTTACGTGGTGCATGGCGTGGCGCTCCCCGACATGTATGTGTTCTGGAACAGTGTTTACGCACTTGGTTATATCGGCGTGTTCCTTGCGATTGCAAGCTGGTGGTTTAGCCGGAGGGACTTCCTATGAGAAACCAGTACATGGCAAAAGTCCTTGTGCACAACAAGGTCGTTACTGAAGCTCAGGTTAAAGCCCACTGGGGTGAAATTACCGACAAGAAAGACATTGGCCAGGTGCTCGTGGATGCAGGAATCCTCCCGCCTCCGATGTACATCAAGGTACTTGCCTTTGTGAAAAACCTTGAGGCGAAGGCCGCCGCCGAAGGCGGCGCGACGCCTGCCGCAGCACCTGCAAGTGCCGCAAACGCCGCTCCCGCTGCTCCGCAGAAGCAGTCTACGGCGCATTTCGAGGCGCCTCCGGCATCGGCTCCGTCGGTAGCCCCTGCGGCTCCGCAACCGCCTCAATCCGAAGGCTTGCAGATCGAAGGTAACAGTAGCCTGTACGGTGAAGTTTCGACGTCCAATGTGGAAGTCGAAGCTGTTGCGGGTTTGGAATCTACGAGTATCAGCACGGTGCAGGTACAGGCCGAAGCGGAAGAGGATTCCTCCGAAGAAGAATCTGAAAAGCTGCCGAGCCGCTTTGCCATCTTGACCGGCGAAGGAACTCCGGTCGAGGCTCCTGAAAAGATTCGCCCGATGACGAGCATTTCGCAGATGATTGCGTTTGCGCGTAAGTTCGGTGCGACCGATATCTACCTGTATGCGGACCGTCCGGTGGTAATGCGCCAGTCGGGCGCGCTTTTTGTTGCTTCTGACGAGGCTCTCGACTTGTCGCGTATCAACGAACGCCTGGATGAAGCTTCCAAGGGTTTTTCGGACGGCTACAAGATTGTGGTCGGCAAGAATTTCAGCAAGACGATTGGCCTTGCGGGCGTGGGCCGCGCACGTATGACGGTCACCTGGAACGGTACCAATCCGAGTATTGCCATCCGCGTGATTCCGCAGGAATCGACGACGCTTGAAAACCTTTACTTGCCTGCGTTCTGCAACCAGTTTGCCGAACTCAATAGCGGCTTGGTGCTGGTGGCGGGCCCTGCGGCGAGCGGGCGCTCTACGACCATTTCCACTTTTGCCGAAACGATAGCGGCGAACCGCGATGTGTACATCCAGACGGTCGAGAAACCGATTGAACGCTTGTTGCAGAATCCGCGCGGGGCGATTGCCCAGCGTGAAGTGGGACTTCATGTGCGTTCCGGTATCGAAGGAATCGAACTTGCCATGCAGAGCGGTGCCGATGTAATCCTGTTTGACCATCTGGAAACGATGGATGAACTGTCGATGCTGTTGCAGGCCTCTAATGCGGGCGCCCTTGTGTTTGCGACGGCGATTGGCAACAATGTGCATGCGTTGCTTTCTCGCCTGATTTCGTCGGTCTCGGCGGAAAATCGTACCGCCTTTGCGAATTCCCTTGCGGAACAGCTGAAGGGAATTATTGTGCAGCACCTGATTCCGATTGTGCAGAACCAGGGGCAGATCCTTGCGGTCGAGGCAACCAAGATGACTTCTACCATGGCGAACATGTTGCGCCGTGGCGAAATTGCGCAGTTGGCGGCGGCAATCAGCAGCCAGGGCAGTCAGGGAATTTCGCTTGACGACTCGTTGCAGAAATGCGTTGAATCCGGTTATATCGATGGTGCCGAGGCTTGGATGCGTGCAAACGACAGCCGACGCTTTGCCTCTTACCGTCCGGCGAACTGAGGAGCTTGAACTATGGCGACAGAAATTGAATCTTTGTTGGAATACACGCTGAACGTGGGTGCATCCGAGCTCGTGGTGACCGAGGGTGCGTCCTCTGCGGTACGCCTTGCGGGAAAGGTGTGCGTCATTCCCGATGCGCCTGCAGTTGAACCCGGTGCGCTCCGTAACTTTTTAGGCTCTATGGAAGGTGAGTCGGGAACGTTGATGGGTGGCCCCTGGTGCGGTTCCCGTTTCCGTGTGCGTTACAACCGTACGGCCTTGGGCAATTCGGCGACTTTTAGACCCGTGTTGGATGAATGTCCTGATTTTTCGGCGCTCGGTGCGCCTCCTTCGCTGGCCAATGTACTGGGTTTCCGTTCGGGACTGGTTGTGTTTGCGGGCCCTGCCTGTAGCGGCAAGACGACGACGGCGACCGCTTATGTGTCTGCGCTATGTCAGTCGGGAATCCTTCGCGTGAGCTTGCTGGACAAGGAAGCTGAAATGCCTGTCAAGCGTGGCGAAAGCTTGATCCTCGAAAATACGACGGGGACGGTTCCCGAGAAAATGGAGCAGGCGCTCCGCAGCGGAATCGACTTGATTTGGCTCGGTAACTTTGAGGGGCTTTCCTTGATACCGGTGCTGCGCGCTGCGGAAGCGGGAGCACTTGTCGTGCTCACGGTGACCGCGGGTAACGCGGTCGGCGCCCTGGATGCGTTACTTTCTTCGGAAACTCTTGAAAACCGCGACGTGGCCCGCAACATGCTAGCATCTGTCCTGAAGGCTGTCGTGGTGCAGCGCTTGCTGCCGGGTGCACAGGGGGCTGTTCCTGCGTGGGAAATCCTTTACGGTTCGCAGAACGTCGCCTCTAAAATCCGCAGTGGCGAGCATTATACGCTTCCGTCGATTATCGCGGCTTCGGCATCCGAGGGCATGATGCTCATGGACGATTGCCTTGCCGAACTGGTGAAGTCTGGATTCGTTACACAAGAGGATGTGGCGCGGTATGCGTCTAACCCGGCTCGCATGGGGTAAGTGGAAGGCACTGACATTGGGACTTTCCCTTTGCTCGTTCGCCTTTGCCGAAGGGGATTCCCTTTCGGTTTCTCCCGTTGCTGAAGTTTCCGTTGCAGAAAAGTCTGCAGCTGAAAATGGGGTTCCTGCGCTGGATTCGCTGGTGGCATTAGTCGATTCGTTAAGGCCTACGGTGCCCGCGACATCATCCGCTTCCTTGAAGACTGTCCTTTATTTAGGCGGTGGCGAGCGTTCTCCCTGGTTCCAGCTGGGCGTGCTCTATGCCATCGAGGAATACGGCATTCCCGTAGATTCCATTGTGGCGACATCATGGGGTGCGTGGATTGGCGCGTTGTGGTCTCGTGGTGTTCCGCTGGACAACATCCAGAAAATGATGCTTGATCCGGCGATTGCTCCGTTTGTAGGTCATGACCTTTCTGCTGCGGAAAATCTTCGCGGTGTTACGCAGAGGGATCCCCTGGAAATGCCAGTCTCTGTATCGGGTGTGCCTTCTGTCCGTCAAAGATTTACGTTGTCTGTAGATTCGGCGCATTTCCTGGAACGCCAGAAGAAACCGCTTACACCCGATTCGATGCAGGTGGTGCGCGCCTTGGCGAAGCTCCGTCTTCAGGAGAGCCTCTATCGTCAGCGCTCCAAGTACCATATTCCGTTTTCGGTGCAGTCGTGCGATGCTGGTAATCCGGTCATTGTCGGCGACTTGACGCATCAGGTCATAGAATCGCTCCCGCTGTGGAACAAACCGTCTGGAGAACTCTGCCCTTATTATGCGATGCCCGCCGAGGATAATGCTTCGGAGCTTTCCGTAATCGTGGTTGCTGATCCGTTACGCGCTCCGCTGACGGGTTCGCCGTCGGTGCAGCTGGTCAAGCGCCATGCGGGTGAAGTGCTTGCAAGTCAGCCGGGTGTCGTCATTCGCGCCCATACGATTTTGGATACATCAAGGACGGCCTGGATTCAGGCGGGCTTTACTTCGTTCGAAAAGCAGCTTGCGAATTTTAGTGTCTTGAACGGTCGCCGTAACGATTATTCAAAGGAGCGCGTTGCGGCAAAGCCCTGGTTCCGTTTTGAACCGACTTTCGACAGCCTTTCTTCCGAAGTCCAGAATGCCGTCAGGGATTATTGGGACGGTGCCGATACGGGATTGGTCGCTCCGGAAAATTTCGCCTATTCGCTCCTTCAGAATCCTGCGTATGATTCCCTTGATTTTGATATGCAACCTGGAGGAAACCTCTCGCTAGAAGCGGCGGTGCATCCGACATTTGATGTCGCGGCAGGCGGCTTTGGCTCGAATGCGATAGGTCCCAACGCCTATCTCGAAGGATCCGTGCACTATGTCGACCATATCGAAATAGAATTGATTTTGGCTGGCTTCTGGGGAGGCAATTCCTATGGGGTGCAGCCGCGTCTGAACATCTCGAAGTTGTGGAACCGTCATTGGAACGTGTTGTTCGGTTATGATTACCTGAAGCTTGTTCCGCTCAAGTCCTTCAATAACAAGCAGGATCGTTCTCTCCGCATTGAATCCGAAAAGCGAAGCGACCTGACGATGAGCATTGAATATGTCCTGGATAAGTGGCAGCTCGTGTCGCTGGACTTCCTGTTCGGTTCTCGACAGTTTGAACTGCATCCGTTATATTACGGTGGTAAGTCAATAAAGACGTATCCCGTCTCGCCGATGCTGCATTACCGTTACCTGGATGGTGCCGATGATGACTGGTTTGCTGAAAACGGATATGTGCTGAATGTATGGGGTGGATTCGAATCCATCGGTTACGACGACGGCATCATTAATGTGGTTCCCATTTACTGGAAACTTTTGGCGGATGCTCGCTATACTGTTTCACCAAAACCGTTTGTGACGTTCAATGTAGCCGCGGCGGGTGCAATCGAACGCTATCACGACGAAGGACATGGATACGTTTCTCCGAAGTCTTTCGAGAGCGCTCCTCTGGATGTCGCGTATCGTCAACATGCGGCGGCGACGCCTTGGTCTACCGAGTGGTATAATGCGGAACTTTCTTCGCACGAATATGCGATGCTGCGCCTCAACGGAGGCCTGCACGGGAGTTATCTGGGGGCATGGATTTTCGGGGCGTACTACCACGATTTCGAACAGAGCCCGTACGCGAAGCTAGCGGCAGACAAGTTTGTCTTTGAACCGGCGGTACGATTCGCCTATAGGTCGCTGGTGGTTTATGTGGGAATGAACCGCATTGTCGACAAGGAAACCCTTGGCGACTTGACTCATGTCAAGCAGTACGATTACTTTGTCCGAATTGGCAATTATAATTTCTAAAGAGCAATTCTAGAGCGCAAGCGGCATCCAGGGCTTGACTTCGTTGACGGAAACGAGCTTGCCCTGCAATTTGCGGCGTATGGCTGCAGCGGCGATCATGGCGCCGTTGTCGGTGCTCAGGCTGCGTTCGGGAATGCAGAACAAAATGCCGTGCTTGTCGCAGTAGTCCTGCAGGCGGGTGCGTAACCAGGCGTTCGCGCTCACTCCACCACCGACCACAAGAGTCTTCATCTTGGTCTTCTTGAGGGCGGTAATCGTCTTGGTCACGAGGCTATCGACAATGGCGTCTTCGAGCGATGCGCAGATGTCGCCGATGTTCTTCTGGATAAATTCCGGATCGTGAGTTTCCGTATAGCGGAGAACGGCTGTCTTCAAACCGCTGAACGAAAACTCGCAGTTGTCGTGGACGTGGAGTGCTCGCGGAAAGTCGACGAACTTGCGGTTGCCGTCTTTTCCGAGGCGACTGATGGTGGCTCCGGCGGGGTACTTGAGCCCGAGCAGCTTGCCGCACTTGTCGAAAGCTTCGCCAGCGGCGTCATCGCGGGTGCGGCCGATGCTGGTGTACTTGAAACCGGGTTCTTCGAGCACCAGTTCCGTGTGTCCGCCCGAAACGGTGAGCGTCAAGAACGGCGGCTCGATTTCGGGGTGCGTGAGCCACGCGGCGGCAAGGTGACCTTCCAGGTGGTTCATACCGTAAGCCGGAATCTGCAGGTCGCGGGCAAGACCCTTTGCAAAGCTTGCTCCCACGAGCAGCGGCCCCATAAGGCCGGGTCCCGTGGTGTAGGCGATGGCGTCGATGTCCTTGAGTTCGATTCCCGCTTCTTTTACGGCGGCTTCCGCAATCGGGGAAATCTTTTGTAGGTGCGCTCTTGCTGCAATTTCGGGAACGACGCCTCCGTATAGGGCGTGCTCGTCGATTTGGCTGTAGAGCGGGTTAGAAAGAACTTTTACGGGATCGTCTTGCAGAACGGCGCAAGCGGTTTCGTCGCAGCTGGATTCAATTCCGAGCCAGATCATGGTGCAACCTCTTCGGTGGAACCTGTAGAATCTACGGGTGTGGCATCCTTCTTGACCAGGGTCACCTTTTCGGGCTTGAGCTGGATTGCCTTGATGGCCATTTCGCGGTTGATGTGCGACGGAAGAGAAAGCTTTACCGTAGGAGAAAGACTGTCGGCGTCCTCGATGGCGAAACGGTTGAATTCCATCACGAGTTCAATGTTGCTTGCCGATATGGAATCAAGGGCCAGTTCGCCGCCCGTAATTTCGACAGACAGCTTGTTGGGCTTGAGCGAATAGGTCTCCTTGTCGAAAAATCCGATCAGGTTGACGGGGATGTCCTGGTAGGTCTTGCTCGCCATCTTCTGGATGTCAATCGAAATCTTTACGAGCGAGTCGTTCGGATTGACAAAGGCGGGGAGCATTCCGAAGTCGAGGGGAACGGTGAATTCCTGGCTTGTGCGCAGGGTGTCAAAAAAGGCGGAGTCCGTGGGAATGTCGATGATGCGCGTGAGAGCGTTCCTCGCACCGGATACTAGTAGTTCTTCGGGTGAAATTCTGGGCTCGTCGGCGATCAGGTAACCCTGGGCGGCGTTGAACGTGGCGACAGACTTGATGGGAACGTTACGCGTAATGCGTGTGTCGATGTCGATGTCCACGAACAGGAGCTGGTTTTCGGGTTCAACAAAACGGATTTCGGGGAACCCCGCTGCGATAAAGTTCTTTCCGTCCAGGTGGATTCGGGTTGCTCCGAGGTCCGCCTGCTGCAAGTCGATGACCATGGCGATAGAATTCTGCTTGGGGTCACGGATGATCTGTTGCAAGCGGATCAGGTCCCACGACTTTCCCTCGACGGTGATGTGGAGCGTGTGGGGCGGCTTGGAGGCGATGGCCATCGTTTCGGGGAGCTTCACGAAGTTCAAGGGGACTTCCACCGATAGCTGGAAATCCTTCTGCGATATGACCAAGAACCAAAGCGCGATACCGAAGATCAGTGCTGTTATCTTTATTACGATGTTTCCCATTGTTGCCCTATAAAGAACCCTCTAAAATTTAGTTATAATTCACCTCGTGTTCGGACAACTCGGTTATTTAGTATCGGAAACTTTCCGTGGAATGAGGCAACACCGCACGGTGATCCTTCCCTCGTTTGCGACCATTTTCCTTTGTTCCCTATTGCTGACGGCCTCTTTCGTGATATTCGGGGGTGTCGTCCGCGTTCTTTCCATGGAAAAGAACCTCTATGCGGTGGAAGCTTTCCTGCCGGAATCGTTGGATGCCGATTCGCTTCGCGTTATTCAGGACCGCCTGGAACATACCAAGCACGTGGATTCGGTGGTCTTTGTCAGCGCTGATTCCGCACTGGCGGATTTCCGCAGGCATTTTTCGGGAGAGATGCTCGATCTTGTAGAAGGCAACCCCATTCCGCCCTTTTTCAGGGTGACCCTGGATGAAAACAGCAAGGATCCTGCAACCTTGGCCGAGCTGAGGAACGCCCTTGCCCGAGAGGATTACTTTGAAGAGGTGCAGGCCCCGGTCGAATGGGTCGAAAAGATTGCCGCCTGGAAATTCCGTATGGTTTTCTGGCCGATATGCATCAGCGTACTTCTGCTGTTTATCCTTTCGCTCATTATCTGCAATTCGGTACGCCTTTCCCTGTTCTCCAGGAGATTGTTGGTCGAGAACATGAAGTATGCGGGCGGAAGCCATTTCTTTATCGAGTTTCCGTTTGTGATGCAGGGCGTTGTCCAGGGCGTCGTTGGCTCCGGACTTGCCGTGTTGCTTGTGGCGACCGTGGTTCGCTCGGTGGCAGATGCGTTTCCGATCGTGGCGGCGAATCTGGCGGGGTTCGGCCTTGCGCTTGTCGTCGTTGTTTTGTTGGTGACCGTGTTGTCGGGGTATTTCAGTTTCCGTACCGTGCGCGGTTTCCTTTCGGTCAAGCGTGGCGAACAGGAATAACATGCGCCTCCTTTTCTTGATAGTTTGTCTTGTGCTGGGTTTCGGATTTTCGGATTCCTATGCCAAGGCTCCTGCGAAATCAGGCAAGTCGTCGAAACCTGCGGCATCTGCCAAGGCTGCGTCCAAGGCGGCGAAGTCTTCGTCCAAGTCCAAGACCTCTGCGGTGACCAAGAAGACCGATGCGCAGATCAGTGAGCAGAAAAATGCGCTCAAGAAACTGGAATCGGACCTAGCGAAAAAACGTCAGGAGCTGGCGCTCCTGGAAACGGAAGAAAAGGGCGTCCTGAACACGATCTCGGTGCTGGACCAGAACCTGAACCAGACGCGAACTTACATCTCGGAACTTTCCAGGAGCGAGGGGATGCTGGAACGGGCGATTGTCCAACTTTCGGCCGATATCGATTCTCTGGACCGGAAAATCGAGGTGCGCAAGGCTGCCATGAAAAAGCGTATCCGCAATTTGTACGTAGTCGGACGCAGCAGCGAGGCCCGTGTCCTGTACAGTCTGCTCACGCAGGAGGGCAATCCCGACCGTCAGGTTTACTGGGTTCATCATATTTTGAACCAGGACCGTCAGGAAATAGAAATGCTGCAGCAACTGGTGCAGGAACGCGACGAAAAGAAACAGCTGGAAAGTTCGCATCTTTCGGACTTGAAACAACTGCGCTCCAAGAAGGCGGCGGAAGAAAAGGGACTTGTTTCCCAGATGAATGGTCAGGAAAAGATGCTCCTGAACTTGAAGCATGACCAGAACATGCAGCGCCGAGCCCTCAAGGAATTCGAACAGAACCAGAAAACGATGCTTGCTCTCATCAAGAAATTGGAAGAGCGCCGCAAGAAGGAAATCGAACAGGCGAAGAAGGAAGAGGCCGCGCGCAAGGCCCGCGAAAAGGCGGAAAAATCGAAGAAGGACAAGAAGAAGGATTCCAAGGCTCCATTGAAGACGGTCGAGAAGCCGAAGGTTGTGGTGGCGGAATCGGTCAAGGGACCGAAGTGCATGCCCATGAAGGGTGAAATCATCAGCAATTACGGTTTGCAAGAACATCCAGTGCTGCATATCATGACGCGTAACCTGGGTGTCGAAATTCGCGGAAAGCGTGGCGACGCCGTGCGGTCTGCCGCGGCAGGAACGGTGGTGATGGTCTCCGAAATTGACGGCCGCGGTCCCTCGGTCATTATCGAACATGCGGGTGGAACCTATTCCGTGTACGGTCACCTGAAGTCTATCCGCGTGCAAGAGGGAAAAGAGGTGCGAAATTGCGAAGAAATTGGCGAAGTGGGTGATGTCGCTTCGCTAAATGGAATTAAATTGTATTTCCAAGTGAGCGAGGGTACACAGACCGTGGATCCCTTGCAGTGGTTGAAGACGAAATGATCGAATATTCTTTACAAGGTCCCGTATCGCAGGAACGTGTCCGCATCCGCGTGATGTCGGCGCTCCGTGAAAACCGATTCCCTCAGGCGGTCCTGATTGATGGCCCTGCCGGAATTGGCAAGAAGGCTCTTGCCATGGAAATTGTAAAGGCTCTCCAGTGTACTGATGAAAATATGCGCCCGTGCGGGCACTGCTTCGGTTGCAAGATGGCAAGCGACAGCGGTGCGACCGGAAACTGGGTTATCCCGCTGGAGGCCGCCGAGGCCCATGCCCGCAGTTCAGACGACGTGTCTGCCGGGAGCAAGGCGAAGACGGTCGAAGATTTCAAGAAGGGTTACATCGAAGAAATCCAGAAGAACCCTTACCGCGTCGATGTATTCTCGGCAGGTGCGTTTATTTCGGTGGACCTGATGCGCCTGATGACGTCGGGCTTTGCGTTGAAGGGCGATCGCGTGCGTACGGTGATTGTTGCCGAGGCTGACCGGATGAACGAGGCCGCTGCCAATGCGTTTCTGAAGACTTTGGAAGAAGTTCCCCCTGACACCTACTTTATTCTCACGACCTCTTCGCGCGAGAAGATGCTGCAGACGATCCGTTCTCGCTGCCTGGCCTTGCACTTGTTGCCGCTGACGGACAACGAGGTCCGTAGCGAAGTGCTCCGTGTCGCAGGGGAGGATTTCGATGAAGATTCCCTGACCGATGATGTCGTCGGCTTGGCGGTCGGTTCGCCGGGAAAGGCTTTGTATTACGCCGAACACGGAAAAAAGTGGTGTAGCCTCGCAGTTGATTTCTTGGTGAAGTCGCTTCTGACGGACTATGCGGATCTTTTCTTACAGCTGAAGGAAGTTGCGATAGAAGACCCTTACGAAGCCAACCGTTTCTTGGAAGTTCTCTCGTTCCTGCTGGCGGATCTGTTGCGCCTGAAGGCAGGAGCGCCCTTGCGTCTTCCGCAGACAACGGTTAGCGTCGGTATCGAAAAATTCCCGCGTATCGATGCAACTGCGCTTGAACTTGCGCTTGTGACCGTGCAGGAAACGATGTCCCGCGTCGAGTCCCGCCGCATTTCTACGATGATGGGCCTGCAGGACCTGTCGCTTAAGATTTTTGAGGGCTACAAGTAATGATGCCTGCCGCAGAGGATTCGACGATGTGCAACGAAGAGCTTCTGGCTTCTTCGATGGCGCAGAGTTTGCGCATTCCTCATGCCGTTGCCCGTTTCTTGGTGGCGCGCGGTGTTCGTACCTTGACCGAAGCGCACCGGATGCTTTGCGGAAATGCCGATGATGTTCATGACCCGTTCCTGATGAAGGGCATGGAGGAGGCGGTCGCGTGGCTGCTGGATGTTCGCGAACGGGGCGAAAAAGTATTCGTCTTCGGTGACTACGATCTGGACGGGATGACCGCCGTGACGTTAATGACGCGTGCGCTAGCCGAACTGGGTATCGAATCAGATTGGCGCCTCCCGAATCGCTTTGGTGACGGTTATGGTCTTTCTGTGTCGGCTGTCGAGGAAATGCATGGCGCTGGTGCGCGGAATGTCATCACGGTCGATACGGGCATTACGGCGAACGCAGAAATTGCCCTGGCGAAAAAGCTTGGTATGTCGGTGCTGGTCATTGACCACCATCAGCCCTCGGGCGAAGGACTTCCCGAATGCGATGTCCTGCTGGATCCGCATCAGGAAGGCGACGATTACCCGAATCCGGAACTTTGCGGTGTCGGTGTTTCGTACAAATTTATTTGTGCCCTGTATTCTAGGCTCGGCATGCCTGAACCTAAAAAGTTCCTGGACCTGGTGGCATTAGGAACGCTTGCCGATTTGGTCCAGATGACGCCAGAGAACCGTTCCTTTACCAAGGCGGGACTTAAGTCGATTGAAGGCAGCTGCTGGCCTGGCTTGCAGGAAATGTACGGCGACCTCATGAAACGCCACGGAAGTGTGGGCGGTATCGATGTCATGTACAAGTTCGCGCCGCTCCTGAATGCCCCTGGCCGAATGGAACGCCCCGATCCTGCGTTGAAGTTGCTGTTGAGCCCGAACATGGCTGCCGCCAATGCGCTTATGGCGGAACTCAAGGAATGGAACAGCAAGCGCAAGCAGAAGGAAGCCGAAATCACCGATATGGCGCTGGAACAGGTGAAGGCGAAGTATGGCGATAAGCTTCCGACGGTTCTTGTGGTTGCAGGAAACAACTGGCATGTCGGCGTTATCGGGATTGTTGCGGCAAAGCTTGCGCAGGAATACCACCGTCCGACGGCGGTGCTTTCGATTACCGACGGCATGGCCCATGCGAGTGCGCGTGCGGTACCCGGTTTCAACTGGCACAAGGCCCTTTTTGAATCCAGGGATCTTTTTGACCGCTGGGGCGGCCATGCGAATGCGGCGGGTTTCTCTCTTCCGTCCGACAAGATTGACGAACTTCGTGAACGCCTGGAACAGTCCGCCAAGGTTCAGAACTATACGGGCGCTGTCGAGGAATTGCCTGCGGGCGCCTATCCGTATGACATCAGGATTTCGTTGAACGAACTGGTGGTCGAGGCGGAGCAGTATATGTCTCCCGATGGTTCGACGTGTCCGGGCGGCAAGAAACTGATTTCTATTCTGGATTTCTTTGACCTGCTGGAACCGTTCAGCGGAAATTTCCCGTACCCCATTTTCCGTGCCGATAACATCAAGGTGCATCGTCTGCGAGAACTTCGTGGCGGGCATCTGCAGATGGATATATCGCAGGCGGGAAGTCGCGTGTTCCCGGCGATTGCTTTTGGTCTTCGCAAGAGCAAGGCGCTTCTCCATGGCGACAAGCCGGTGTCTGTTATTTTTGAACCGACATGGAACTATTTCAACGATCGGAAGTCCATGCAGCTTTGCATCAAGGCGATAGAGTCGTGTGACTGACGGCGGTTTATGCAGGTGCGCGATTTACCCATCTTTTTTCTGGTGCTGGTCTTTGCGGGGCTCCTGCTTGGCGTGTACTACATAAAGCCCTATAAGCCGGTCGTGTCGATTGTCCCCGTAGCCGAAGAGGAACCGCAGTGGCGAGCATTCACGGGCCGCGTGGTGATGCCGTCGCTTGATGACATGTATGTGCTGGGCAATTCTGCGGACCGCAATCTATTGCAGTTTGAACAGTTCCTGCAGGGGCGTGCTGCGGGGCTGCACTTTGCGGCTGCGGATTATTTCAAGAAGCATAACTGCGTCGCGGCCCGTGGAGAAAACTCCCCGGACGTGGTGCTTGGCTTGAAGCTGACTCTTGATTCTCTCGGAATGTTTGAACCGGAAATTCTTTTCAGCAATATCGCCGATGAAAATTTTAAAGGTCTGGTGCTTTCGCAAATCCAGACCTATTGGCGTTACCCGCGTAGCGAGCAGGGGAGTTTAGAAGTTTGGGTTCCCGTCGTTTGGAAATCGTGCTACAGGCACAACTCCAACTAGTTGCCCTTTAAGATGGCGAGCAACTGTTCGGTGCGCTTCTCGATCAGGATGAAGGCTTCGAACATACGGGCTTCGCGCCACTTGACCAGGTACTTGGCCTTCCATTCTTCGGCCACTTCTTCGGGGTCTTCGTGGTGCGACTCGTTACGGTACCATTCTTCCTTCTTGATTTCCTTGATCATGTCGCCCATTTCGGCGGCCGGCTGCAACGAACCCTTGCAGAGCAGGAGGGCGCGCAGGTTGTCAAGCAGAATCTCGTCGGTCGGGTTTTCGGAATCGTCGCGGGCGCAGTCCCAGATTTCGCCGCGGTGGCGTTCCGTCCAGCCCATCAGGTGTTTCTCGGTCCTGGCGAGTTCACCCTTGGCGAGCTTTTCTTCGACGGCTTCGCGCGGGTAGTAGATGCTGTTCGGGTAGAATTCAATCATAAGGGGCTCCCTGGTTTGCCGTTAATGCCCGGGGCGGGACTTGAACCCGCACGAGGTTGCCCTCAAGGGATTTTAAGTCCCCAGTGTCTACCATTCCACCACCCGGGCTCGGGCGTGACCTAAATATAGTAAAAGTGTGCAAGGGAAGAATGCGCAAAAACTTGTTTTTGCATTTTCTTCCCGCCGCCACGGATGCCGGTGATGTTAAAAGCGGCTGGATTAGCGAATAGGTAACAGAAAAAGTCTTTCTGGAGGAACGAAATTCTGACGGGATCCGGGGGAGATTAGAAAAGTGAAATGTGGAATTAAGTAGAAACTAGTCTTTCTGGAGGAACGAAGCTCCGACGGAATCCGGGGGAGATTAGAAAAGTGAAATGTGGAATTAAGTAGAAACTTGTCATTCTGGAACGACCGTAGGGAGTGACGGAATCCAGTGAATTTCTAAATTACAGTTTATGAAACACTTAGTTTTTTTCGTTGCCTTGTTCCTTACCGCGCCCCTTTTCGCCTACGATGGCGATATGGACACTTACCACGAATTCAAGGAAGACCTTTCGCTTGCCCGTGACGGCTACATCGCATGCCTCAACATGGCCATGGAATCGGCCAACGAAAGCACCGAAGGTTCGCTGGAAGGCTGGTTCAGTCTCCGCGACAAGGGCGGCGCCCGCTCCTGGATGCAACTTGATTTCGAGGCTCCGGATCTCAAGTTCCTCAAGATGGAAGAAATGCCCTACGGCTTCAAGCTCAAGGGCTCGCATGGCGCCTACAAAATCGATGTAGAAATCCGTGTGGTCACCCGCGATACCGACATCTTTTACGATGTCAAGTACAATAAGGCATGCAACGCTGCTGGCAAGGAAATCTTCGGCGAAGTATTCCGCAACGACCGCGTCGTGTTCTACGACGAAAGTTCCCCGTGCAAGCGCAAGGCCGTCACCTGTATCAACGAATACGCCCGCGGCACTATGGGCAAGTGACAAAGGGGAAAGCCTTCCCCTCGCTTTAGCCACGGCTCACCCTGCACCGCACGCTCACATGGCCTCGGCCTTTGGCCGACGAATGTTCGCTTAGCGGCCAGGCTTTCGCCGTGTCTGCCGCTACCCTTTCTCCTAGGGGCTCGGCCCCTAAAACCCCGATAAGGACTTGAAAATCCAAATGAAGGTTCCCGAAGCAAGGACTATCGCGAAGAAGGCTCCGCAACCTGTTGTGCCTTTTTGGGGTTTTCTCTGAATGAATGCGAAAAATATCGCAATACATACAGCAAGTAAAAAGAGCGGCAACATTTTTATCATTTGGCTTGTTGCGGCGTTCGCCATGGTTGCCCCTAAATTTGCATTTGGGTTGTCCGCAAAAGCAAATGATGATGCCATTAGAAAAAATGATAAAAGTTTCTTGTACATGCTTGTCTTAATATACCTTATAAAAACAAAAAATGGACCCCTTAGGGGTCCATTTTTAATTTTGTCTTATGTTAATCATCAATTATTTAACGATTAACATAGATTCGTCCCACGCTTCGTGCTTTTCGAGGCCGAGGAGGTTCGCGGTCGTTGCAGCGATGTTGGAGAGCCCCCAGTCGCCTTCCTTGAGGCCGAGCTTGCCGCCGGTCACGTTATCGTAAAGGATGCAGGGAACCTTGTTCAAAGTGTGGCTGGTCTTTGCCTTGAAGGTACCGTCCTTGTTGACCTTCGGCATGCCGGTCTTCTTGTCGATTTCGTACATTTCGTCGGCGTTACCGTGGTCAGCCGTGATGATGGCGACACCACCGAGAGCGTCAATCACCGGGAGGAGACGTGCAAGACCGATATCCACGGCTTCGATAGCCATGGTGGCAGCGCGGAAGGAACCGGTGTGGCCCACCATGTCGCCGTTCGGGAAGTTGCAGCGGAGCGTCTGGTACTTGCCGCTCTTCAAGGCTTCGATCATGGCGTCGGTGATTTCGGCAGCCTTCATCCACGGGCGCTGTTCGAACGGAACAACGTCAGATTCGATTTCGAGGTAGGTTTCGCCGTCGAACTTGCTGGAACGGTTACCATTCCAGAAGTAAGTCACGTGGCCGTATTTCTGCGTTTCGGAGCAAGCGAACTGCTTGACGCCCGTTTCAGCGAGCCATTCGCCGCTGGTTTCCTTGATTGCCGGAGGCGGAACGAGGAAGCGGTTCGGGAGCTTGAGGTCGCCGTCGTACTGGAGCATACCAGCGTAGCAGACGTGCGGGAAGCGCTTGCGGTCAAATTCGTTGAAGGATTCTTCTTCGAAGGCGCGGGTGATTTCGATGGCGCGGTCGCCACGGAAGTTGAAGAACACCACGGAGTCGCCATCGTTGATGGTACCGACCGGCTGGCCGTCCTTAGCAATCACGAACGGGGGCAAGTCCTGGTCAATAGCCTTGGTTTCGCCACGGAGCGTTTCGATAGCCTGCGTAGCGTTGTCGAAGTAGCGGCCTTCGCCGAGCACGTGGGTCTTCCAACCGAGTTCCACCATCTTCCAGTTAGCATTGTAACGGTCCATGGTAATCTGCATACGGCCACCGCCGCTAGCAATGCAGACGTCGAATTCCGGGCTGCGGAGTTCGTCGAGGAACTTTTCGAACGGGCCCACATAATCGAGAGCGGAAGTTTCCGGCACGTCACGACCGTCGAGGAGGATGTGCACGCGGACCTTCTTGAGGCCTTCCTTCTTGGCCTGGGCAACCATGGCCTTCAGGTGAGAAATGTTAGAGTGGACGTTACCATCGCTGAAAAGACCGATGAAGTGGAGAACGGTATTCTTTTCACGAACGTTGCCGGAGATTTCCTTCCAGGCATCGCGACCGAAGATGTCGCCGGAGACGATGGCGTCCTGCACGAGGGCGGCACCCTGGTTGTAAACCTGACCAGCACCGATAGCGTTGTGGCCCACTTCGGAGTTACCCATGTCTTCGTTGGTCGGCATACCCACGGCGCGGCCGTGAGCCTTCAGAAGCACGTTCGGGTACATCTTGAAGAGGTTGTCGAGAGTCGGGGTGCGGGCAGCCTTGATGGCGTTGCCTTCGACCTTATCGGTGATACCAAAACCATCCATCACGATGGTTACGACCGGGCCCTTGATGCCGGGGAAATTGGAAAGCTTCTTGAGCATGGTTTACTCCATTTAAAATGTTTACGCGGCAAATTTAGTAAAAGGCGAGCGCAGCGGCAAAACAACTTGTTGTTTTGACATTGCCGAGCCGTATTAAATGCGCTCCGAAGGAGCGCAACTTTAGAAATTTTTAAAGGCAAAAAGAAGCCCTCCCGTGGGGGGAGGGCTTAAACTTGGTTTAGACCTGATTACTGGACTCTGTAGATCTTGACCTTGAAGGTGTAGTAGCCGTTCTTGTCGGGAAAGTCGCTGTCATAGACGGCGAACGGGTAGAACCCTGCTCCGGTCGTCGGGTTGTATGCGGCAGTCTTTGCGACATAGGACAGTCCTTCGCCGTTTTCAATCAAAGTCGGGAGGCTAGTCTTCTCGATGTTGCTCATCTTGAAGTCGCTCAGGTAGGCGGGACGGTTGTTGACAACTTCAGGCCAGGAGCCGTTGGCATAGTCTTCATTGGTGATGTTGACGAACGTGATGCCTGCGCCAGCGTTGGCGGTGACGTCGGGTTCGCTCTTGGTACCAGACTTCACGAAGACGATGTTTGCGGTAGCGGCCGGGACAACGGTGCAGCTTGCGAGGTCGATGCCCTGTTCACCATTCGAAGTAAGAGTCAATTCTTCGCAGGGGGTCATGATGATTTCATTCAGGCCCGGGTCAGCGGAAGCGGAAGAGGCCGGTTCCACGTTCTTGCAGAGAAGTTCCGTCTTGGCTTCTGCATCGAAAGGAATCACGTCGGTTCTGGAGTAATCCTTGGCGCCGTCGTTTGCGGTTACCGTAACGACTAGGCTGTAGTCATCGCAGGTAAAGATAGGATCTTTCAGGTTGATTTTCACGAAAGCAGACATCATCGAATTGAGGTCAATTTCGTTTGCTGTCGGGACGACTGCTTCGTTGTAAATAACCTGATACTGGACCTCCTGCTGGGCGGAGTTCATGACTTGGAACTTAATCGCGGTAAACAGCAGGTTCGAAGAGTTTTCGTTGGTTTCGTCCGTGCGGTCCAGACCATAGATACCCTTGAAGCGGAGTGTGTCGCCAGACACTCTGGAAACGAGACCGTTGGCAGAAATGTTGGGTGCGTTGTTATCCGGAATAACAATCTTGCCGTTGTCCTTGTTAGAGGCGTTCGTGCTGCTGTCGTCACCGCAGGCAATGAGACCGAAAGCGCCCATGGCGATGACGGAACCTAGGAAAATTTTCTTAAAGTTCATGATTTTTCCTCATAAAAAGTTTTTCTGCCCTTGAAAATAAACAAAAAAGGGCGAAAATGCAAACAAAAATGTGTAAATTTTGGCAAAAATAAGCAAATTTGGGCGTTTTTCGCAAATTTTTGAGCTATAACACACCTTTTTGCTATTTCATGCCGCGGATAATGTCGCGGAGTCGGGCAGCTTCCTCGAAGTCGAGTCGTGCGGCAGCTTCCTTCATCTGATGTTCCAGGTCTTCTATGTTTTGCTGGTCTGGATTGCCGCCCCCCTTCGAGGGTCGCAATGACGAAGGTGTCGCGCCGATGGTTTCATTTAGCTTGGCATTTTCCGCGCGCTTGGAGTAGCGAGCACCCTTCTTCTTTGTCTTGCTTGAAGGCTGTAGCGGTTCCATCGGGCGGATGCCGTTGCCGTCGTCTTCCCAGTCCTCGTCGACGGAATCGTCTCCGATATCGCCGAGCGGGTCGTTGATTCTCAAGTCGTCTTCCAACTTGCGGGTCACGGACTTCGGCGTGATGCCGTGTTCCTTGTTGAATTCTTCCTGAACGGCTCTTCGGCGGGCGGTTTCGGTGACTGCCTTCTCCAGACTGTCGGTCATGTTGTCTGCGAAAAGCAAAACAGTGCCGTTCACGTTGCGGCTAGCACGTCCCATCGTCTGGATCAGGCTCCTGTAGTTGCGCAGGAATCCTTCCTTGTCGGCATCGAGAATCGCGACCATGCTCACTTCGGGCAGGTCGAGGCCTTCG
Organism: Fibrobacter sp.; assembly: GCA_017626945.1. GTDB lineage: Bacteria > Fibrobacterota > Fibrobacteria > Fibrobacterales > Fibrobacteraceae > Fibrobacter. The sequence continues at coordinate 73,213 of JAGAHT010000060.1, read as the reverse complement.
CGCAGCAGGTTGATGCCTACGAGTACGTCGAATTCTCCGGTGCGTAAACCGCGGATGAGTTCGTGGCGTTCCAGCGTCTTGATGTCGCTGTGCAGGTAACGCGCGCGGATGCCCGCTTCCACAAAGAAATCGGTGAGGTCCTGCGCCATCTTTTTAGTAAGTGTGGTGACGAGCACGCGGTCGCCGTTCTTGACCACTTCCTCGATGCGGTACAGCAGCACGTCCATCTGGCCCTTGATGGGGAACATCTCGATTTTCGGGTCCAAAAGTCCGGTCGGCCTGTTAATTTGTTCGGTAACCACGCCGCCCGTCTTGGTAAGTTCGTAATCGCCGGGAGTTGCAGACACGAAAAGCACCTGTTTCGGGTACATGTACTCGAATTCGGCGAAGTTCATCGGACGGTTGTCCAGCGCGCAGGGGAGGCGGAACCCGTACTGCACAAGCGTCGTCTTGCGGCTCTTATCGCCCTCGGCCATGCCGCCCACCTGCGGAATGCTCACGTGGGATTCGTCCACCATCAAGAGCCAGTCGTCGCCGAAGTAGTCGATAAGCGTAAACGGGCGCGTTCCCGGTGCTCGGTTTTCGATAATGCGCGAGTAGTTCTCGATGCCGCTGCACATGCCGGTCTCGCGAATCATTTCCATGTCGTAGCGGGTGCGGCTGCTGAGGCGGGCCGATTCCAGCACCTTGCCTTCCTTGTCGAGTTCCGCAAGGCGCTCGGTCAGTTCCACTTGCATGCGCTGCAAAATTCCTGCGCGGCCTTCTTCCTTGGTCACGAAGTGCTTTGCCGGTGCAATCGTCATCTCGTTCATTTCCTGCGTGACTTCGCCGGTAATGATGTTGAAGCGAACGAGCCTGTCCACCTCGTCGCCGAAAAGCTCGATGCGGAGGCCTTCTTCGTCGTAGCTCGGGTGGATTTCAATCACGTCGCCGTGCACGCGGAAGCTGCCGCGTTCCAGGCTGAAATCGTTTCTCGTGTATTGAATTCGCACCAAATCGTGCAGAATCTTGTCGCGGTCGTAAGCGTCACCCTTTTTGATGCGAACCATCAAGTCAAAATATTCGCTGGGGCTTCCCAAACCGTAGATGCAGCTCACGGAGGCGACAATAATCACGTCGCGGCGCGTCAAAAGATTCGCGGTGGCACGCAGGCGGAGCTTGTCAATTTCATCGTTGATGCTTGCATCTTTTTCGATGAACGTGTCCGTGTGCGGAATGTAGGCTTCGGGCTGAAAATAGTCGTAATAGCTCACGAAGTATTCCACCGCATTATGCGGGAAGAATGCCTTGAATTCCTGGTAGAGCTGGGCAGCGAGCGTCTTGTTGTGAGTCAGGATCAGCGTCGGCTTGCCCACGTTCTTGATGACGTTCGCCATCGTGAACGTCTTGCCGGAACCCGTCACGCCAAGCAGCGTCTGGAACTGCTCCCCGTGCTTGAAACCTTCCGTCAGTTCTTCGATGGCCTTCGGCTGGTCGCCCGCCGCCCCGTAAGGGCTAACAAGTTCAAAGTTCGCACGCGTCGGCGACTGGAACTGCTTCAAGTGCCCTGGCAAACTCTGCTCGGGCGGTAGCGGTTTCGCTATCGGTTTTGCATACGGGTCGGGTGTAATTGTCTTGCGTGCGCGTGCCATTCGCTGCTGTCATACCCGCGAAGGCGGGCTTAGGTTGATGCTACCTGGTTTCTGCCGTTTTCCTTGGCGACATACAGTAGACGGTCACATTCGGCGATCATTTCTTCGATCTTGCCGATGCTTTCGCCCTGACGGCTAGCGAGTCCCAATGAGATGGTCACGGGGATAACCGTATCCTTCCAGGAAAAACGGTGGCGTTCTACGGCGCTGCGCAGGCGTTCTGCGCTCCTCTTGGCATCTTCGGGGCCGATTCCGCTCAAGAGCAATACGAATTCTTCGCCGCCGTAACGGGCGAGCAGGTCGGATTCGCGCTTTTCTTCTTTGAGAATTCGCGCAATTTCCTTAAGGACCATGTCGCCGCACTGGTGGCCCCAGGTGTCGTTGACGCGCTTGAAGTGGTCTGCGTCGACCATAATGGCGTGTATATAATAATTGTTGCGTCGGGCGAGGGCGAGTTCGCCGAGGCTCCTGTCCATAAAGGTGCGGCGGTTGCTGATCTTGGTCAGCGGATCCATGGTGGCCGCCTCGTAGAGCTCTCGGTCAAAGGCTTCTTCGCTGGCGTCCTTGAAGTCCACCTTCAGGACCATCTTGCCGATTTGCAGACGGTTGTGGTCTTCGAGCTTGCTTTCGGCGACGGGGCTTCCGTCGACGAAGGTGCCGTTGGTGCTGCCCAGGTCCTTCACGGTGACGTCGATGCCGTCAAAGGTGATGGCGCAATGCCTGCGGCTGACCAGTTCGTCGTCCATGCGGATGTCGGCATCCTGGCCGCGGCCCAGGATGACCGTGCCCTTTTCAAGGGGAATCTGCTTGAACTGGTTTTGCGGATAGAGTACAATCAGGTGCGGCCTCATCTTTGCGATGGGGAGTTTGATGGTGTTGCCACTGGCAATTGTTCTGTCCATGTCCTGCATAAGTGCTCCGTTGTTCACTCGAAATGTAGTAAAAAGATGCAACTTGTGGATCCCCTCCCGCGCTGCCGCTTGGTCGAGGATGACGTTTCGGGGGATGCCCGCGGACCGTTCCTGCCGAGGATGACGTTAAGGGGAGGTGCGGGGGCTGTTCCTTGTTGGGGAGACATTTTAATATGCAGTCATCCTGGAGGGAGTGCGCGACCGACGGGATCCATTGTAGATCCCCTCCCGCGCTGCCGCTTGGTCGAGGATGACGTTTCGGGGAATGCCCGGGGACTTTTAAACTGTTTTGAAAACAGTTGTTTACAAACGGTGCTTTTCCTGTGTGATTTTATTCACTATTAAATGCGAATCCACCGTTTGTTTACAAAAATGAACGTTTTTTTAATCAAAAATTACAAAAAGAGTTGGCATTTTTTCGTAGAAAAGAATAAATTTGAGGGCGGTATGTGGCATTTCAAAAAGGCCGGTCTTTTTGTTATGCCGTTGGTAGGAAAAACATCGATGGAAACTAAAATGATGAAAAAAACGAAAATCTCCATGTGGAAGTGGGTTTTGGGTACCTGTCTGATTTTCGCTGGAGTGCAGAATGCTCTTGCTGCTTGCGAAGGCACACTGCATTTTAAGAAACCTGATGACTGGACTAGTGTCTATGTTACCATGAATAACATTGCTGCCCTGGTCCCTGGAACCGCCTTGAATGCGGCTACTGGTTATTATGATTATGATTTGTCCGCAGCCAAGGGCGAAGCTCAGGAAATGACCTTTGGTCTTGCAAGTGCGGCTACGAACCCGTTGAACTACGTGCTCAAGAGCACATGGAACGGTAAGTCTGCCTATGACCCGAACCTTCCGAAGAACCAACGTGACATCGCCTGCCCTGGTGCCGGTAAGGACGTTTGGGTGCTTGAAAACCCGAAACAGGCAAACACGACATTGGTTTCCTATGATGAACCGAATATCAAGTACTTCTATATTCTTGTTCCCGATGACGAAGAATGGAAGTCCACCGTGCCGCAGTGGTCTCCCGATGGAACTTTCGAAAACCGTCAGCCGCTGAAGGTCGACCCCAATATGTGCGGATGGTACTACGTGGTCTGGATGAACGAAGCCATGCCGGAAAACTTCATTATCTTCCGCGAAGACGACGAAACTCTCGAAGACCCGATCGGTGTCGATGGCTGGGGCGCTCCGCTCACTCCGTTCCCGATGAACGTGTTCTTTGACGCTTACCCGAATACCAATAAGATTTACTTTATTGCCGACCCGGAAAAGGCAGAAGACGAAGGTGTGGCCTCTATTTCTGAAACGGACCCCATGGTTGAAGGCAACTGCACCTACCAGTTGGCCGCCTTCCTCTATGATACCGATGCTAGCTTGCATGGCGCCTTTACTTGCGATGCTTACCCGCAGGCTGGAGCAAATAAGTGCTATGTTGCCACAGCTCCCTTTGGTTATGCTGGTGGCGGTGCCGCCAATACGGTTCCCTGTATCGGTGTGACCAAGGGAATTGTGGCGGATCTTTTGGACCCTGCGACAAAGAAGCCGACTTACAATGCCGCAAGCGGATGCTTTGTAAGTGCGGATGCCTTCAATGCCATGTTCGATGACACCAAGGGCACGAGCGTGAAGCACTGCCGCGACGTGACCTTCAGCCTGACGAAGGAAGGCATGTGGGAATACGATAGCTATAACGAACCGACAGGTGCCTTTACTATCCTGAACGACTTGGCTGACTCTATCTTGGCGGGGACTTGCACGGGTCTCTGTGCCCAGGCTGCAACCCCCCGTGAGGGTCTAGGCAACGTTGCCTATGGTCTTGGGGAAGGCCAACTGACTAACACTCCTGCCCAGAATGCAACCGCGAACAATATCTCCGCTGCTGCTAAGGCTGCCCTTCCTAATGTAATGGACTGGTCCGCCATTGATCCTGTTTCCGGTTTGCCCTATATTGATCTTTATCCGGTGTCCGCGGGTGAATTTGGTGACGGTACGCACCCCAACGTTTATGATAACTCCACTTGGGATTTGCGTATCAAGGGGAATAACAACCAGATGTTCTGCTTCGAATCCCATGCTAACTTCACCTACCGCACGGGCATGCAGTTCTCGTTCCGTGGTGACGATGACATTTGGGTGTACATCGACAACAAGCTTGCCGTGGACCTCGGTGGTACCCACCTTGCCGCTCCGGGTTACGTAAATCTTGATGATTTTATGGGTGCATCGGGTAAGCTCAAGGCTGGCACTTCCTACGATATTGACATCTTCTTCTGCGACCGCCGTACCGACATGAGTAACGTGCGTATCAAGACGAACATGTACATCGTGCAGAAGACCGCTATATCCATGAAGGGCAAGAAGAACGGTACCGAAACGACTTACGACATTTGTTATGCTGAGTCGGGAGATGGCTCCTGCGCCGCTGCCGCTAGCGGAACGTCCGAAACCAAGACCTATTGCGGTACTGAAATTTCTGCTGCAGGTCTTCCGATTTCCTACACCCTCGTTCAGGGTGGCAAGATTACGGATCCGGCCGTGACCATGCCTGAAAAGGCCTCCGCCGGCATTACCGTGTTCCAAAATGTTTCTACACCCGATATCTATAAGTGTGGTATCGATTTGAGAGTCCCGACGGCTCCGGTAATCGACAAGTCCAAGGTTTGCCTCGGTGCCGGTCGTTACACCTTGTTCGTGACTATCGATGGCAAGTCCAAGAAGGTCGCAAGCTTCCGTCCGAGTGGCGAAGTCGACGTGGTCTACGCCGATGGCGAAGCGGTTGAAATCAACGACGATACGGGCGACGTCAAGAAGCTCGGCAAGTACAAGGTCACCAAGAGCGCCATGGGTGGCGAATTTGTGCCGGTCTATGTTTCCAACGTGGGCGAAGCCGAAAATCCGGGTGACCCGCTGGTCATTCAGCCGGTTGATGCTAAGGGTATGCAGTATACGCTGAGCGCGTCCAGCAACCTGATGAAGCTCTATGAAAGAACGGTGGGCGAAGACGGTTCTGAATCGTTCAAGAAGATTAACTTTGGTGATTCCCGTACGATCGGCGATAACGGTGTCGATACCGTCTACGTGACCGTGGATATGGACGACCTGACCGCCCCGAACAACGAGTTCTCTGTCAATGTGACCGGCCGTACCAATGCTCTGAAGATCAACTTCTACTTGCCGATTATCCAGTTCGTGTCCGCTCCTGATACCACGGGTGAAACCATCGGTGGCGACCAGCCCGAAGCTGACGGTTCCTACGACGAACGCTGGGTCGGTAGCATCTATGAACTCTACCTTGCCGTGCTCAAGCCGAACGACAACGGTGATTACTTTGTCTGTGAAGACTGTAACTTTGCGATTCATAGGGATCCGAGAAGTTCTGATTACATCACCTTCTCTGATGCCGAATTCGAGAATGGTTATGCAACGATTTCTGTTATGGCAACCAAGGAATACCGCTACGATACGGATCCGACCATCCATAATCCGGGTACGGTTGTGGCTGCCTACAATGACTTCGTGTTCGCTGCGTATACTCCGATCTACTTCCGCGAACCGCCGGTTCCGTCTCCGCGTCTTGCTGACGTGTTTGACGTCCATGGTTCTGTTCCTGAAGTCGAATACAAGATTCCGTCTCCGTACTTCAGCATGAATCAGGAATACCTCGACGGTGTGGGTGACTCCGTGGCCATCTACTACCACCGCGCTATCCATAAGGACTCCGTGCCGACCCAGATTTGCGTGGTGTGGGATTCCTCTTCTGCCCTGAAGCACAACCCGGTTGCAGAAGGCTTCTCCAACATTTCGAAGGATACCTTGATTCTCTGTAACGCCCTTGTCAAGGTGAACAAGGATACCGATATTGACTGCTCCGGTGCCGGCGCCGACGGTTACTGCACCAACGTGGTCAAGCTGAGCTCCGATTACTTCAAGTGTGATACTTGCAAGCTCTCTAAGGGTATCAAGACCGCCGGTAAGGGTAAGGTGATTTCTTACGCCGAATTCAAGGACAAGGGTAAGGACATCAAGCAGGGATTCCCTGGCGAGCTGACTGACCGCATGGCTCCTGTGCCGCTGCGTGCTGAAGTGCGTGCCATTAGAAAGGGCGACGAACTCAGCGACTTCGATAGCCTTGTGGTGATTATGTCTGAACCGGTCAGGATCGTGACGGACCAGAAGAAGAACGCTCTGGACTTCTACCTGAATTCCGCTGTAGACCTCTCCGAAGACAGCCGTTTCGTCTCTATCCTGAACAGCACCGTTGCCTCGGTGACCGGCGCCCAGGACGCCCTTGTGGGTTCTGCAAATGGCGAAGGCCGTATCAAGTATCAGTACATCCGTGGCGATGTCTCTCCGCACGTGGGTGACTTTGTCCGTCTCTCCGGTGATATGACTAACGTCTTCTGGGTGGACAGTGCCGATATTGCCCTACCGGGTAGCGATACGCTCCGTGCTGCCGCTGATGCTGGCTACAACTGGAACTCTCCGACTTCTTACAACGAAACCAAGCGTCTGCCTTCTCCGTGGATCCTGGTGAGCGGTGAACCTGAAGTTAAGATTGTCGAAAACAACTTTGCAAGTACGGCTAACTCTCCTGTCGGCGACAATGTCCCGGTCGTAACGGTGAACGGCTATTCTACGAACCTGTCGAAGAACGAAGTCATCGCTGCTGAAGGTGGCCGTCTGGGCTTGTTCGCTCAAGCAGATATGTACTCCCTGATCAACGACATGAAGGCCAAGGGCTTCAAGGACGAAGATCTGGATCCCGCAAAGATTTACTTCTCCTACGACTTGCAGATCTACACCAACTTGGGTAACTACGTGGCTGGCAAGAGCGGCAAGATCTTCTGCGACGACAGCAAGAATAAGGAAACCGACGAAAACGGCAAGAAGATCGATTACTTCGGTGGCAAGACCTGTATCGATGCCGGCATCGGTTCCAACTTCTTCATCGGCTGGAACACTCGCTCTGACAAGGGCCGCGTGGTCGGAACGGGCGCCTACATTGTCAAGTACACGACCTTTATCAGACTCGATAAGGCCGGCAAGTACGGCAAGAACGAGGACACCTCGGTCTGGGGCGTGAAGCGTTCTCCGATTCCCAACACGGAATACCTGAAAAACGCTGCCAAGTAAATCCAACCGGAACTTAATTTGAAAAGGCCCCTGCATAGGCAGGGCCTTTTTGTTATATTTGCGGCATGCGAAAGATTTTAGCTGCTATGAGTCTGTGTGCCGCCGCGACGGTTGCGTCGTTTGCGGCAGAGCCTACGGATTTGGATTCCCTGTTCCGTGGCAAGGAATATAAGCCCGTGTTGAGCGCCTCGCTGCGTGATTCCGCGACGAATGAAGCTTCGGCTGTGCCTGGCAAGGCTACCGCAAAGGCCTCCAAGTCCGACGGCTATTATATGCTGCAGTTTGAATCGGTCGCCGATTTTGATGCGGCCCAGCGTCGCCGTGCGCAGATTTCTGCAAGCACCGGTTACGCCATCCAGGTGGTGTTCGATGCACCCTTCTACAAGCTTCGTGGCGGTGGATGGGCGAACAAGAAGGCCGCCGAGGACAAGGCCCGCGAGCTTTCTGCCTATAACATTACCGCTTTCGTCGTGAAAGTGAAGTAATCGCAGCGAATCCGTTTATCTTTTTTCGGCGGAGGATCTTTCCAGAGGCCGAATGTTGAAAATTTAAGGGCCTGGATCCCCTCCCGCGCTGACGCTTGGTCGAGGATGACTTGTAGCGAAGGCCTGTCACGGCCTTACAGGCGAGGATGACTTGTAGCGAAGGCCTGTCACGGCCTTACAGGCGAGGATGACTTGTAGCGAAGGCCTGTCGCGGCCTTACAGGCGAGGGTGACTTACTCTAGCAGTCCCATCGCTTCCTTAAGGGCGTGCTCGTCCATGCTTTGCGGCATGAGGGCGCGTTCTTCCGGTGCGACGTAGGCCAATTTTCTTTCGAAGTCGGGGCGTCCTGTGCGGTTACGCGGGGCGAGCTCCTTCGGCTTGAGCGAGTAGAAGAACGGACCGGTCTTAATGAAGCGCTTTTTCTGCAGGCCCTGGTTGATGGCCTCGGTGAGCGCCTTCTGGAGGATGGGGCCCATACGGTCTACGTGGTGGAGTTCCAGGATGCGCAGGATCAGGATGTCCTGATGGATGGGCGCCTCGGAGTCCACATAGAACTTGAGCTGCGTGATGAGCGCTGCTGTCGGGAGTTCCGCAATCGGCTTGTCGTGGGCAGTACCCTCGATTTTCGGGTGCTGTACCTGGTACGGGACCGTCGTCGGGGCGCTATTGGCAAAGACTTCGGAATCGTCTTCTTCTTCGGTTGCGGCGGACGGCGGCGGGGCGACACTCTGTTCGATAGCGATGGTCGCCACAAGGTGGCCAACTTCGTCCTTCTGCGCCATGAACCAGAAGGGAAGCCAGAGGTTCATGACCTTCCAGCCGAGCTGTTTCAAAATCTGCGGGCGAATGTAGTCGCGGTCTTCGACCGAGTCGCGGAAACGTTCCGCGGTGCAGTCGTCCTCGATGAGCGCGAGGTAGCGGTTCGGATTGTTCGCGTCGATAATGACGGGGCCGACGGGGATGCCTCCGCGGGAGAAGCTTTCCTTCGCCTGGATGTTCTCGCTGGAGAGTGCCTTGAGGACTTGTTCGCGAAGCGGGGAACTGGCGGACGTTGTCGTTTCGTCGGCGTTGTATTCCTTGTTCTGCAGATGGTTGATCCATTCGTGGAAAAGGGTGTGCTTCTGGTCGTTGCCCTTTGAGGAATCCGATTCCGATATGAAAACTTGAAGTTCCTTCTTGGCGAGTGTCGAGCAGGTGGCAACCTTGTTGTTGCTTGCAATTTCCGGTTCGCCGCAAATGAGGACGACATCCCTGAAACGGTCGACGGCGCGGTCCGGCGTCTTTACGAAGAAGCTGATGTCCTGATTCGGGCGCGAGAAGAATGCCGCCATGGGAGTGCCTGCCAGGAGCTGGGCGCGGATAGCGTCTTCGATTTCGCGGCAGGTGGACTGGTGGAATGCGATGATTCCAAGTGTCTTTTCGGGGTGGCGTTCGGCATGCTGCAGGGCTGCCTGCGCAATGGCGTTCACCTTGTCATCGACGACCTTGAGGCGGATTCCCTTGAACGGTTCGCTGCTTGGGGTCGGGAACTGCTTGATGCCGTGGTTGTAGATGTGGCTGTTCGCAAACGAGACGAGAGCGGCGTCGCCATACAGCGACGAGAACCAGAGCTCGCGGGTCGGAATGCCCTGACGGAGCGCTGCGGTCAGGATGCTTTCCTGGAAGAAAGGCGAATGCGGGAACGGCTGGTCCTGGAAGGCGTCAAGCGGCTGGAATTCCAGCGCCGGATTGTGCGGGTCGCCGACAAGGATGGTCTTGCCAGCGGCAAGGATGGTCGGGATTGCTTCGGCAATCGAGATGCTGTCGGCATCTAGGATGAGTGCGATGTCAAAAGTAGTCTTTTCGGAAATCCGGAAGGTGTCGCTCAGGGTAAGGTGCGTAAGCGCGTCGGGACTCTTCTCGACGGCCTGGTGCAGCTCGCTGAAGTTCGCGTTGCTGAACTTGTCCAAAAGTTCACGGTATGCCTTGCTCTTCTTGGACCGTTCCTTGGGCGGTTGCGTAAACAGGTTCGGACATGTCTTGGTGACATTCTGGATCTGTTCCCTGCTCCAGCAGGAAGACACGACATTGATGAGTTCCTTGTCCGCGTTCTCGGGGTCGGAAATGAATTGCACCAGTCCCTTGCATGGGTAGCTTTCCATTTTCTTGAACAGAGCGGTCAGCTGCACGTGGATGTCGAGGTGTTCCCAGTTTTCGCTCCAGGACTTGATCTTGCCGAGCCATTTTTCGATGCTCAGACTTTCGAGCGGAGTTTCCAGTTCCATCGCCTTGTTGATCTGCTTGATGGATTGCTGGAGTTCAAGGACAGAACGGTACAGCTCGTCGATTTGCGGGAGCATTTCCTTGAACAGGTGCCACTGCTCGAGAATCTGCAGGAGCAGGTCGAGCTTGGGATCGTTCTTGTGGTTGTCGCGGAATTCGTAGATGAACTGGATCTTGGTGTTGAGCTCGACCCAGTTGGAACGTTCGTAATGCCAGTCCTTGCCGAGCAGATGGTTGCCGAGGACGGCACTTTCCTTGTACGCCCTCTTGTTGGCCTGCAGTTCGAGCAACGTATCGATTAGGTCAAGCAGGTGGGCGTCAGAATCGACATTCTTCGGGTTACGGAGCACCGAAAGGAGCTTGCGCCTAGAAGATCGGTAACGGTCGGAAAGTCCCTTGAGCGTGGCCTTCTGACTTTCGGCGAAGTCTTCGCGTGCCGACTGGATGTTTTCGTCGACAGCGGTGTCAGTATAAATTTCGGAGGTCTGCCTGCGATAGCGCACCCATTGGTCGCCCGCTTCGGGAAGTGCCGTGAGCGTGTCGCGGTAGGCTGTCCAGTTGTGGCTGCGCAGTTGCCAGTCTTCGAACTCGGGAGTGTCCTTGTTGAAGTGGTCGCGGATGATTTCCAGTGTGTCGGCGAGACTCGAAAGGAAGATGCCCGTGGGGAAAAGCCCTGTGGTTTCCATGATCTTGATGAGTCCGTCGAGGCTCGTGGCGCGGCTTGCGGCGCGGTTCAGTTCCTGCGATAAGGTCTGCTGCAGTTCGGCGTCGAGGCCAGGAAGCTTTACGCCCTGGAATGCCTTGCGTGCTTCGATTCCCTTCTTGTCGAAATAGAGCTCGTTCAGAAGGAGAAGGTCTTTCTTGAGGTCTTGGTATTGCTGGTAGTTCAGCGAAGAAATCCCTTGCAAGACCGAAGCGGGATACTTGTGCTTGGACGGCTTGATGGCGATGAATTCTTCGAGAAGGTTTGCCAGCGGAACGTTCGCCGGTGCAATCGGATTGTTGATTGTGTCATAGTATTCCTGGAACTCCGCGCGCATCTTGCGGACATCCTGTTCCAGGACACTGCGGTCGGCTTGCGGGAAACTGCGGAAGGATGGCTTCCAGGCTTCCTTGAAGGCGCGGCCGGAAACGGCTCGGCGGTGAACCACGAGGACCTTTTGTCCCTTGGCGACGGAATCGGCTACGATGTTTGCGGCAACCTTCATCTTGTCGGTGCCGGGGAGCGCTTGGATGGCGTAGGCTTTCGCCTGGTCGTTCAGGGCGTCGACAATGACCTTGTCTGTATGCGAATCCGTGGTGTAAAGGAAATGGTGGTCTGCAGGCGAGAACACCTTGTCAAAATTCTGTTCTTCGAAAAGGGATTCCTGCGTCTGGAAACCGTCTTCGCTGAAAAGGGAGGCGAGTGCCGGATTGGCGTTGATCGTCTTGTCCTGGAATCCCAGGGCCATGCGTTTCTTGAGGAGCAGCTGCTCCGTGTTGAAGAAACAGAGGCAGAGGCCGTGGCGCGTGAATTTCCAGTTGCGGTTGCTTGCAATCGCCTTTTCAAAAAGTGAAAAGTAGAGAAGCAGGCTGAACTTGCCGTTGATGACCGCGTCTTCGGCGGTGGGAAGCGTCACGGAATCCTTGAGGCGTTCGCGGAGGATGACGTTCTCGATGGGGGTGCGCTTCGAAATCTGTAGCGTCTTTTGGACGGGGTCGGCATCCAGGGGAATGAGCAGGCTCGGGGCGAGCGCGTTGCCGTCCCACTTCAAGAAACCGAGGACCAGGTAGAGGTCTGTCTCGCCGAAATCTTCAAGCTTGTTGCGAAGAACCGCCGTCATCGCGTCAATGGCGGTTATCTTTTGCTGCGCCGTAAAGTTGGCGGAAACCTGGAAGAACGATTCTAGCGGAAGGGGACCCTTGGCCTGGAGCCATTTTTCAAAGAACAGGTCACCGGCTTCCATGACAAGGGGAGACTGGAAGTCGTTCTTGGTGGCAAAATTGAGGAGACGGTCCTTGGTATCAAAGAGGGCCGCTTCTTGCCTTATTTTAGCAACAACAGCGGATGGCGATGACATACCCTGAATATACTTATTTTTCGAGGGGATGAACGGGGTGGCCGCTATAAAGTACGGATGATTTGTCCAAGTGCGTCTTCCAGGGGCGTGGGGGAGTCGCTCTCCTGGAGCCCGGCCTTGAAAAGTACCCTTCCGAATAGGGCTTCGGGAGAGATTCCTGCCTCCTTGTCTTGGCGGAGGCTGTGGGCGTGTTCACGCTTGGAAAGCTTCTTGCCGGTAGTGTCGACGATAAGGGGGTGGTGCAGATACAGGGGGCGCGTATAGGCGGGAACCTGGAGCGAGGCGTCGCCTGTACAGGCTTCTGCAATTATCTGCGAAAGGGCAATCTGGCGGGCGGTGGAACTGAGGATGTCCTCGCCGCGGACAATGTGCGTGATTTGTTGCGTGAGGTCATCGATGCAGACGGCGAATTGGTAGGTCCAGAAACCGTCGCGGTCACGGATCGGGAAGTCGCCACATTGCTGCTTCGGGTTTTCGTGGAAGTCTCCGAGACGCTCGTCATGCCAGTCTATTACTTTGTCTGAAATTACAATGCGAAGGTTGTGCGGTTCGCTGCAGGGGAGGGGCTGCGCGCTGCATTTTCCCTGATAGATGACTTCGCCGGTTTCGCTGCGCGGATTTTCGGCGAGGAGCTGCTTGCGGCTGCAGGTGCAAGGGTAGACGAATCCCTTGGCGACGAGCTTTTCGAGGATCTTCTGAAAAAAGTCAAAATGACTGCTTTGGATGCTTTGGCTGTCGTACTTGAAGCCTAGCCAGGCAAGGTCTTCGTAGATGCTGTCGATGTATTCCTTGCGGGCGCGACCCTGGTCGTGGTCCTCGATGCGCAAGTGCACCTTCAGATTCCATTTCTTTGCTGCGGCCCACACGTAAAGGGCGGAAAGCAGGTGCCCTTCGTGGAGGTAGCCCGTAGGGCTCGGTGCAAAACGGATGGTTCCGGACATGTGGGAAAATGTAGAAAATAGTAGGTTGTGGTTAGTTGCGTCATTCTGGAACTAGAGTTTTTTCTATTTTGACAGACGATGAAAATGTCAAGATTTTTGCATATTGCCTTTAGCGGCTTTTTTGCTGTAGGGCTTATGGCGTGTTCGGGTTCGCCGGAGCCACAGACGGAACCCGTTACTTCCGCTGCCTCGGCGGATACGGTGTCGGCCCCTGTTGCAGAACAGGTCGTGGCGGACTCGGTGGCGAAGGCTGCAACCCCGGCGGTGCCCGCAAGCTACAAGGATATCCAGTTTCCGGAATACAAGTATGTTGCGCCTTATCCGAAGGATTACCGCGTGGAAATTGCGCCGGGGATTGCCGGTTACATTGTGAGTGACCGCAGCCTGCCCTTGGTGAATTTTGCGGTTTTCTTTGAACAGCCGCGCGTGCCGATGGTCTTGAAGGACGAGGCTGCGAGTTCCATGGTGGGAAGCATGCTGCGTCGCTGCGGCGGTGGCGGTATTTCGGCTCGTGCCCTCGATGATTCCCTGGAATTTATCAGTGCGGGAATCGGTTCGTCGGTCGGGACCTTCACATCGACTTTTGACATTGACTGCCTTTCGAAGGATTTTGACAATATGCTTGCCTTGGCGAAACAGGTGCTCACGGCCCCCGCCTTTGACAAGGAACAGCTTGAGATTTTGCGGGCGAATTTCCTGACGGCCTATGACCGCCGTTACGATACTCCGGCGAAGGTGCTTTCGGCGCTCCGTTCCAAGGTGAACTACGCCCCGAATCCGAGGTTGTGGGATGCCAACGCGGAGGAGTACAAGAAGGTTTCCGTTGCCGACGTGAAACGCTTGTCCCAGGGAGTCTATTCCTCGAACCGGATCGTTTTTGCGCTTTCGGGCGATGTGGACCGGGATTCCGCTGTCACGAAACTCAAGAAATTCTTCGAAGGCTGGAAAATTGCGGTCGGTGCGGCGGACTCTTCGGCAAAGAAGAAGGCAGCGAAACCCACGGTGGCAGAACCGCAGCCGCTTTCGTTCTTGCGCAAGCCCGGCATTTACGTGGTGGACAAGGATATAACGCAGGCGAACATTTCGATGAACCAGCCTTTCGTAAAGAGACCGCACGAAGACTACTACCCGGCGGCGGTGGCGAGTTTCATCTTGGGTGGCGGAAGTTTTACAAGCCGCCTGATGAACCGTGTCCGCAGCGACGAAGGCCTTGCCTATAGCGTGTACAGTTCGGTCGGTAACGACTACCGCGATACGGCCATGGTGACGATTGCCTTGCAGACCAAGGTGGAATCGGTGGATTTCGCCCTGAAGCTGATTCGCGAGGTGGTACAGGATTTTGCCGAAAATGGCCCCACCGAAGAGGAACTTTCGCAGGCGAAAAAGTCGCTGATCGAAAGTCTCCCGAGCCTGTTTGATAGCCCCGAAGCGACTGCGACGATTTTTGCGAGAGGCGAACTTGTCGGGAAAACCTTCGACCATTATCTGGACTATGTCAAGGAAATCAACGCCGTGACGGCAGACCAGGTGAAGGCGATGACCAAGAAATACTTCAATATGGACAAGATGACTGTCTCGATTGTGGCGCCCGTGGCGAAACTGGATGCCGTGAAGCCGTTTACGGTAGTGCCGCTTGATAGCCTGGAGTTCAGGGATTGATGTTTCGCTTTGTTCGACAGGTGATGCTAGCCTCTGTTGCGATGCTTATGGGCGTTGTGGTGTCGCTAGCTGCGGACAATGCCGCGCGGACGGTGCCGGCGGATTCGCTTGCCAAGATGTGGGTTCATGACAACCTCCGGAAAAAACTGGGCAACGACGACGACTTGCGTTCGCTCTGCTCGGGGCTCAAGATCTGCATGGACATTGACTACGAAGGCTGTTTCGAGGAAGACAAGAAACCTTGGCCGCACCACAAGTACGACAAGGAATTCTGCGGCGTTTACAAGGAAGTGGAAAAACGCGGCTACTTGCCTAATCCCAAGGTCCCGATGGCGGCGGAAGTCTTTGCGAGGCTCGGGCGGCGCTACCGTGCGGTCTATGTAAACGAGGGAACGCTTCCGCTCAACGAGGATGTCATCAGGTACCTGTTTGACAATATGCCCTTTACGGCGCAACTGATCAACGCCTACCTGGATGAAAATTACACGCTTGAGTATACGCATCCGAACAGGCGTTTCTTTAACGGAAGCAACGGTCGCAGCCTTTCCGGGGAATTCTACTGGGCCCTGCAGGATAGCGCCGGAAAACGGCTCGGGATGCGCAACCTGTTCTTCGGTTACGGCCATGCGCATGTGCTCAAGTGGCAGTTGCACGGAACGGCAATCGCGTATCTGGACATGGATCCCCTTCCGGGAAACAAACTTAAGTACAAATTAACTGCTATCGTGTTCCCGGCGAATTCGGTGCTCAATTCCATTATGCAGATGAAAGTGTTCCGGAGTGTCGTGAACAGCAAGATCGACCATATTGTCGATGATATCAAGAAAGCTTCCAAGATGTACTTTAGCGGCAATAAGGAACCGATGCTGAAGAGTGCAGCCCTGAAATCTTCCGAGAATGTACAGTACGTGCTGGATTTTGAAGAGGTGGTCAACGGCGCCCATTGGGAGCTGGGCGACTTTGAACGTTTGCAGAAGGCCCGCAAAGAAAAGCGCAAGCAGGATATGCAGGCTGTGCCCATCATGGTAGACGACAATCAAATAATCAAGGACAAGAAATGAGCGAAGAAAGAGAATCGATGGAATCCCTGTTGGCGCGCGTAACGGAACGCCGCCGCGAACTTTTGACATCTGTGGTGGATCGTCGCACAAGGCATTTTTGCATGGTGCTGGAAGACCTGTTCGATCCGCACAACATTTCTGCCGTGATTCGAACCGCCGAAGTTTTTGGCCTTCAGGATGTCCACATTATCGAAGAGGACAATGCCTACAGCGTGAACAAGTCCATTCTGAAGGGGTCCTACAAGTGGATGAGCCTGTACCTTTACAAGAAGCGTATGCTCTGCATGGAAAAGCTGCGTGCGAAGGGCTACAAGATTGCCGTGGCAAGCACCAATACGACCAACTCCGTTCTGGACCTGGACTTGAGCCAGCCTACGGCCTTTTACCTGGGAAGCGAATTCCACGGGAACCATCCCGATACGCTCGCCCATGCCGATTACGAGTTCAAGCTTCCGCAGTACGGCATTACCGAATCGATGAACGTGTCGGTGGCTGGTGGCGTGCTGATGACTTACCTCGACGTGTTCATGCAGAAGGAAGGCCGCGAAAAATTCCTGCTCAAGAAGGACGAGCGCGACGCCTTGCTGTGGGATTGGCTCGACCGCCATGTGAACGGCATCGAGAACAACAGCCCCATTACGCGTGTGGAAGAATAATTCGGATTTCGGAATTCAGAATTAAATTTAAAAATATGGCGCGAAAGCGCCTTTTTTGTGATTCTAAGGCCGATGGCGACCTAGAAATAAGCTAGATTGCTTCACAAATGAAAAAGTATACGGCTCTTTATTTTTCAGTCGGCCTAGTGGTCATACTGGCCCTTATCATTCTTGTTTTCGGAATTTTCTTTTTGAACGAGAAGGATCCACGGGAAACGTTTAATACTTTCCATCTCCGTTTTACCCAGGTGAGTACTCTCGTTTTGGATGACCCCGTCAAGGTGAACGGCGTGAAACTCGGAAAGGTCGAGGCCATCGAACTTTCGGGACACCGCGTGGTGGTGACCATCCGCCTGCGTACCGACGTGAAAATTCCGAAGGATTCTGAAATCCGCGTGCAGAACATCGGCATCATGGGTGAACGCCAGATTGGCATTATCCTGGGCGACCAGATGGAGTACTTTGCACCGGGCGATACCATTACGGGCCAGTTCGATGCGGGTATTGCCGAGGCGATTGGCCTTGCGGGCGAACTTTGCGACAGTACCAAGGTGCTTTTGGAATCGGTGAAACATGCGCTTAACCAGACGATTGTGAATCCTGAATTCCAGGAAAGGTTCAAGACCCTGCTCGTGAAGGCGGAAACCCTGGAAGACCGTGCCATTTCCATGCTGAATACGACGGACCCGCAGCTCAAGAAGAGCCTGCAAGGGCTGAACCAGGTGGTGGTGAAGGTCGACAACCTGATTGACGGGGTGAAACCGCCCATTGACAATATGTTTGCCAATACCGATAAGGTGATGAGCGATGCCGACAAGCTGATCGGCGAACTCGAGGGCGTAACGAACCATTTGGATGAACTGATCGTCAAGGTTCAGACAAAGATTGAATCCAAGGACAATACGGTCGGCATCTTGCTGAACGACAGGACCTTGCATGACGATTTGGTGAAGACGGTGCACTCGGCGGATAGTTTGGTACGCGTTATTCTGCACGACGGTCTCGATATTAATGTGGATTTGTTCTGAGGAAAAAATGATAGAGAAAACACTGGTGGTGACTAACAAGTTGGGAATTCACGCTAGGCCGGCCGGAATGATCGTCGATATTACCGGTCAGGCGAAAAGCGATATCTCGATTGTGTTCGAAGGCTCCAAGGCAAATGCAAAGAGCATCCTGAATGTGATGATGCTCGCCATTCCCGCTGGCTCCGAAGTCAAGTTCGAGATAGACGGCGAAGATGAAGAAAGCGTGGCTTCTCAGCTGGAAAGTCTGTTCAATGACCACTTCAACGAAGAACCCTGCTAGTAATAAGGCTCCCGTCCGCACTGTATTGGCGGGCGTGCCTGCGTCTCCGGGCTTTGCCATGGGACGCGTTTTCCCGGTTATCAACCGGAATATTTCGGTGGTGGAAGAGACACTGCCGGAAAGCCGTCTTGCTGACGAAGAACAGCTCTTCTTGAAGGCGATTCACAAGACGGTCAAGGAAGTTTCGCAGATCAAGGAAATTTCCGAAAGTCGCACAGGGATGAAGGACAGCCTCATCTTTGCGACGCACTTGATGATTTTGCAGGATCCCGTGTTGATCAACGGAATCCTTGATAAGGTCCGTAAGGAACACAAGAATGCGCGCTGGGCGGTTCACGTGGTGCTGGGCTCCTATATCGACCAGTTCGAGAAGATCGATTCCCCGGCGATGCGCGACAAGGCGGCGGACCTGAGGGACGTGTACAACCGTCTGATGGCGGCGATGGAAGACTCCGGACCTGTGTTGGAGGATGAAGCTCGCGAGGACGGTGTGATTCTGGTGGGCCACGAACTTTTGCCGAGCCTACTGATGTCGATCAAGCCCGGCCAGGTGGCTGCTCTTGCGATGGATACCGGTGGTCGTACTAGCCACGTGGCGATTCTTGCCCGTTCGCTCCAGATACCATTGGTGTCGGGTCTCCGCAATTTTGCGGCTATGGTGAAGTCCGGCGATACGGTCATTGTCGACGGTTCTAGCGGACAAGTCGTAATCAATCCGAACCAGGACGACGTCAACGAATTCCATGCACGTCAGGAAGTCTTTGAACGGCAGCGCCGTGAACTGTTCACGATGCGCCAGCTGGAGCCGATGACGCGCGACGGCAAGTATATCACCTTGCACGCCAACATCGAACTTCCGTCGGAATCGGAAAAGGTGACGGATTTCGGTGCGACGGGTATTGGCCTTTACCGTTCTGAATTCTTGTTCCTGCGTAAGGACGCGCCGACTCAGGACGAGCAGCGCGATGCCTACCGCTATATCCTCGAGACGATGTTCCCTTGCCCCGTTACGATCCGTACCTTGGATGCCGGTGGCGACAAATTGGTGAACGGCATTACGGCGGTGAATGAGTCGAACCCGTTTATGGGATGGCGCTCGATCCGCGTGTGCCTGGACCGCGAAGATATTTTCTGCACCCAGCTGAAGGCGTTGCTACTTGCGAATACCAAGGGTAACCTGCGCTTGCTGTTGCCGATGATTTCGGGGATGACGGAACTCCGCCGTGCCCGCGCCTGCATCGAGAAAAGCCGCAAGGAACTCGAGGCCGAAGGCCACAAGGTCGCCAAGGTGAAGATGGGCGTGATGATCGAAGTCCCCGCCGCGGTGATGATTGTGGACAAACTAGCGAAAGAGGTGGATTTCTTCAGCATCGGTACGAACGACCTGATTCAGTTTACCTTGGCCGTGGACCGCACGAACGAATTGATTACGGACATGTTCCAGCCGCACCATCCGGCGGTGCTCAGTATGATTTACCAGACTGTCCAAGCGGCTCACCGTGAGGGAATCCCCGTGGCGGTTTGCGGTGAAATGAGTGCAGACCCGATGAGCGTGTTGCTCTTGGTGGGACTTGGTGTCGACGAACTTTCGATGACTCCCTGGAGCGTGATGTCGACCAAGAAGATTATCCGTTCCATCAACTTCGAGGATGTTCGTGATTCTGCCCTGACGGTTTTGCAGATGGATGACGCCGAGAGCGTGAACAGCTATATGCACGGCAAGTATGCCCAGACGATTCGCGACCTGGGAATATCGAGCTTTGTGGGCCAGGTGGACAATAGCAAGAAGATTAAGAATTAAAATGAAGAATGAAAAATGCCGCAGGAGAAGGTTTTCATTTTTCATTGGACATTTCTAGGGGAATGAGTACATGTGTAGAATTGCTTGTTTGGTAGTGTTTTTGAGTGTGTTCGCCTTGGCGGATTCCGCATCTGTAACGCCTCCTGTAACTGCCGCGCCGATAACCCCTGCGGCTCCAACGGAAAATGCTGCAGCCCCGCAGGGCCCGCTTCCGTCTCAGTCGACGGATAGCCTGATTGCGACGATGCCCCTGGCGCCCGTTGACCCGTATGCGGAACTGGAGCAGATTGCCCCGGCGCATTTCCAGGACATGGTGGTGCGTCAGCAGCGCCTGAAGGCGATTAGCGAGGACCAGTCGCAACCGAAGAACGTGCGCGACTTCGCCCGTGCGGCCCAGTTCTTTTACAAGGAACAGTGGGACAGTTCCTATGCGGCATACGATATTCTGCGAGGTCGCGATACTCTGTTGGACGGTGCGGTCATTCTCCGTATGGCGACGGCGAAGTTCAAGTTGGGCGATTACAAGATGATGCGCTCAGCATTGTCGGCATACAGGAATTACGAGAAGGACGCCTCGTTTGATAGGGCTGCCTCCCGCTTGAGAATCGAGGCGGCAATGGCGGATTCTACCTTGAGTGATCACGCCCATGCGGACTCGCTGAAGGCGTTCGTTGAAAAGTACCCGAAGTCCGATGACGCCGCGGCTCTCCGTTACCGTTACGCGCAGTACCTGGAACAGTTCAAGCAGCTGAAAGATGCCAAGCGCGTCTACCTGAAACTCCTGACGAGTTCCTCGGTGTATAAGGATTCTGCCTTCATGGCCATCCGCAGGCTCCGCAAGGTGCGTGGCGCCCCGGAAACCTTGGAAGAAAAGGTGGCGTATGCGAAGATGGCTTGTGCGAAGGACAATGCGGGCGAATGCCTGACTTTGCTGGATTCGATCCAGATTCTGGATTCCCTGCTGATCACGCTTTCGCCGGAAGCGGCCCTCCCGCCGCCCGAAGATTCTTTGCAGAAAAATCTGCCGCCCAGTTCCCTGGACATGGCGACCCGTATCAACTTGTGGGAAAAACGTGCCGTGACGTTACGTACCTTGAAGCGCGAGGATGAATCGATTAAGCAGTTCAAGTTCCTGTTGGATTCCGTGGAAGCCCGCCCGCTGTGGATGCAGTCTATTTTGCGCCTGTACAGGAACAATGCAGGCCGCTACGAAAAGGAAATCCGTGCGATGGACGCCGCGTTGCAGGATGCGAGCCAGTTCAGCAAGGAAAATGCGAACAACCTGTGGGTGAAGGGTTTCGAGTACGAACAGAAGGAAAATTACGACAGCGCGATTGTCTGTTACAGGACCCTTTCGCACAAGCGCTTCAAGAATAATGTCAAGAGGCAGTGGGCGAAGTTCCGTATCGGTTTTGTGTACTATAAGCAGGAAAAGTGGAACGAGGCCGTTGCCGCCTTTATCGATGCGAGCAAGGAACCGTTCCTGTGGAGCGGAAGTGGCGCCCGCATGTTCCTGGGTGATGCCTACATGAAGCTCGGCAAGGATTCCCTTGCCCGCGAAGCATACCTCGACTGTATCCGCGATTTCCCGCTGGCCTACTATGCACACCGCAGCCGCCTGAAGTTGGTGGAATATGGACTGATGGCCGAGAAGGATGTTCCTTATGCGCACGGGGTGCTGATGGCGCCTGAACAGACTCTTGCCTGGGTGCGCGCCTCGCAGAAGGTCGGAAAACCTGACACGAGCTACAATGCGGAACGCTACAAGAGAATTCGCACTCTGTTCCAGTATGGCTTTAGTGAACAGGCCTTTGCGCTTTACGACGAGGCCCGCAAGAAAAACGCAAAACGCCTGGATTTCTTGTATGAGTACGGAAAGCTTTTCTATGAAATGGGCGAGACCGCTGCGGGTTACCGCCTCGCTCGCCAGTTCCAGAACAACATCGATCGACGCCGCCTGATGGCGCCGCCCATCGATGTGCTGCATTACCTGTACCCGATTCCGTACAAGGAACAGGTCAAGTTCCATTCGGGCGAACGTATCGACCCGTTCTTCGTGTACAGCGTCATGCGTCAGGAATCGATTTTCAACTTCGAAATCATGTCGCCGGCAGGTGCTTGCGGGCTACTGCAGATTATGCCCGCGACCGGCAAGATGCTCGCTGGCAAGGAAGGCCTCGAGAACTTCGAACCGCGCCAGCTCTTTAACGCCTACATGAACATCCGCCTGGGTATCCGCTACCTGGTCGACTTGAAGGCCGAATACAACGACGACTATATGTACGTGCTCGGCAACTACAACGCCGGTCCCAAGCCCACCAAGCGCTGGCAGGCCGCCGGCGAGGGCAAGCACTGGGATGTCCGCGCCGAAGAAATCAGCTACTGGGAAACCCGCGACTACGTGAAACGCGTCATGGGAAATTATTGGATTTACCAGGAAATCTACGACGGAATTTAGTTGCCTAGTTGAATTGGGTGACTGGCTTTTATGAGCGACTGATATTTATTGGGTGACAGACCTATAAAACGGCTGATTGTGCTGTGCTTTATAGGTTGCAGCTTGTAACCATCTCTTTGGTAGACCTATAAGAGGCTGGCGAATGAGGTCTTTTATAGGTCAAATGGGGGCGTTTTGGGGCGAAAATGATAAATAAGTGTGTGGTGGTCGCAAAGTTTGCGACCTTTTATCCGTTTTGCGATTGAATTTGACCTATAAGCGACAGTGCGGGTAGATGTCTTATAGGTTGGTGTGTTTTTTTATCTTGAAAATGACCTATAAGACGGGGGCGGGGAAGATATTTTATTGGTCGAATTCTGGTGATGCCGCCGCCTTTCGCCCCTCTTGTTGTGCTTGAAATTTTTTTGTGAAGAGCGTGTTTTTTTTAACGTATTTTTGTAAATTACGCATCTCCTATGGAGGGTCGTATGAACATAATGCCGCAAAATAGCAGAAATAACTTGATTCGCCTCGAAACTTTAGCTAGAGTTTGTCAAGACGAATTGGAAGCCATTGCCGAAGATATCCGAAAGCAGAAGTCGCCCGTTGGTAACTTGCGAGCGGTCACTCGGAAAAACGGATTTCAGTATTACATCACGACTCAGAAGGGCGACACGAAGGGTAAGTACATTACGCACAGGGATCTTCGCAAGGCGGTCGCCATTGCCCAGCGGGACTATAACGCAGAGGCTGGAGCGGTTATTGCGAAACAGGCTGCGCAGATTAAGGATTTTCTTGCCACATTTAAGCCGCTGGAAACCGACGAGACTTTGGCGGGGCTGCATCCTGGGCGCCGTGCCCTTGTAACACCGGTGTATGAGCAAGACGAGGAATTTGTTCATCAGTGGCTCCACCTCCCTTATACGGGAAAGCCCTTCGAAATCAACGCGCCTGAGTATTTCACGAGCAGCGGTATCCGGGTCCGCTCGAAATCAGAACTTATCATAGCGGACGCCCTTACGCAGGCGGGTGTGCCTTACCGCTACGAATATCCCACAAGTATAAGGGGCTGGGGAACGCTGTACCCCGATTTCACGTGCCTTAAAAAATCTACCCGCGAAGAAGTTATCTGGGAACACTTCGGTCTCATGGGCGATACGTCTTATGTAGAAACATTTCTGCAGAAAATAGTGCATTATGCCTCTAACGATTACATTCTCGGGAAAAACCTTATTGCAACTTTTGAAAGCGGCTGCGCCCCTCTGTCGGTAAAGCAGGTGAAGAAATACATCAAGGTGTATTTTATGTAACGATGACCTATAAGCCGGTAAGTTGCGGCGTTGTTTATAGGTTTGTTTTTGGGGTGGCGTTTGAAGTGCTGACCTATAAATCAGTTGGAATGAGGGGTACTTATAGGTCGGCCTTGGTGGCGTAGCGTCCCTATTGACCTATAAATGATGCTCTTTATGGTTGTTTTATAGGTCGATGTCCCTGAATACGTCATTGAAGCGACCTATAAGACAGGCTTGTCAAAGGTTTTTATAGGTTGGTCGCCAACAAAAGGGTGCTTTACGACCTATAAAACCATCAATCAAACACTCTTTTATAGGCTGTCGCGGTCCGATAGCCGCATTTAACCTTTCGCGCTTCGTTTGTCGTGTTTAGCATGCCGCGGCTCGACTGTCGTTTTTTTTTGGCCGCAGCAGCAGTCAATCTGTATTGCAATATTGAATAATTTGTATTGTTCTAAAGCATCAATACATTCTTATTTTAAATTTAACAAATTCGAAAACAGTCCTTGACCATGAAGCCCATTACCGAATACTTTGACTACCGTCAATACATCCTGGATTATTACAAAGAGCGCAAGGCCTCCAGCAAGTTCACATGGCGGCAATTTGCCAGGTCTGCCGGTTTTTCCAACCCCGTCTACTTAAAGCAGGTTTGTGACGGCAGGTACAATCTGAGTTCTGCGGCCGTCGAGAGGGTGGGGCGTGCCATGGAACTTGTTGGTACGGATGTCACCTACTTTAGGGTGCTCGCCAGGCTGAGCAATGCGAGGACGGAACGGGAGCGTGTTGCAGCCTACGCAAAGCTCCTTTCCCTTGCTGAAGAAACCAGGCCCAATTCGGTTCGCGAAGATGCCGCACGGTATTTTGAGTCGTACAAGGGTGCCCTTGTGCGCGAAATCGCTGCAGCCATGAATTCTACGGATGATAGCGAAATTTCAAAGGTTTCTATCCCCAGGATATCGGAGTCCGAATCTCAAGATATTGTCCAGCTTCTCATCCGGCTGGGCATACTCCATATTGATTCCTGCAAGAATGTAGTGCTTACCTCGCGTGTAATTTCTATGCAAGACGAAAGCCTGAAAAGCACTTACGGAACCCGCATCCAGCACCAGATGGGTGAACTTGCACTCAACGCTATGGATAATTTGCCATTGGAAGAACGCAGTATGTCAGGACTTACCTTCGGTACCAGCGAGGAATCCTTTGAACAGATAAAAAAAGAAATTGCTAAATTCCGCAAGAAAATTACCTCCATCGTCTGTGGCGATCCGCGAACCGACAAGGTGTTTAGGCTGAACTTGCAGCTATTTCCGCTGACGAAAAAAATCCAGCAGCATCCCCAGAGAAAGAGAAAATGAGAAACTGTAGACTTGAACCCCTATTCCTGTTTATTTCACTCCTGCTGGGTTTGCTTGTTGCATGCGGCGGTGAAAGCAAGACTGCAGGCGGTGTTACCGAAGATGAGGGAATTGTTGCCGTTGTCGATAAGACCATTGCTGGCGTTTCGCAGAAAGGCCCTTATGTGAAAGGTTCGCTGGTCAGCCTGTACGAACTGGATGGAACTTTGGAACCCACCGGCAAGGTGTTTACCGGTGAAATTTCCAGCCACAAGGGGGAGTTTTCCCTGTCCAACATAAACCTGAAATCCCAATTCGTGCACTTGGTATCAAAGGGTTACTACCGCAATGAGGTCTCGGGCAAAACGTCCGTTGGTGAAATTACGCTGAACGCTATTTCTGACATACAGGATCGCAAAACGGTAAACATCAATTTGCTGACCCATCTGGAATACCGGCGGATATTAGCCTTGATAGAAAACGGAACGTTCTTATCGAAGGCAAAGAAACAGGCCGAATCCGATATTTTCAAAGCTTTCTACATCGATATAGAAAGTGCCGATAACTTCGAGGATTTGAATATTTTTGAAAGTACCGAAGAGGATGCCGCCTTGCTTGCTATTTCCATACTGCTTCAGCGGGAACTATCCGAAGGGGATTTGACTGCAGAACTCAAGGAAATAAGCGACGATATTGCAGAAACTGGAAAATGGAATGACAAGAACGTCCAGGCAGAGGTGGCTGACTGGGCCGTGGATGCAGACCTTGAAACCATCCGCACCAACATTGAAAACTGGAACTTCGGTTCTGTACCCAAGTTTGAGAGCCACGTAAAGCGGTTTTGGTGGCAAAACTTCGGCCTAGGGGATTGCGACGCCACCCGCGAGGGAGATTCCTCCGGCGTTACGAACAAGCTAAGTGCCAATTTTGAAAAAGTATTCGTGTGTGAGTCCGGCGACTGGGTCCGTGTTAAACCTACCCTACGTGGAACGGGTTTTGAACCGTGGACCTATACCGACGGCAACTCTATAAAAAGCAGCCTTGGAAAAGGCGTCTGGCTTATAAATACAGATTCCTTCAATGGAGGGACCACAACGGTGACTTTTGGCAAGAAGGACTTGTGGACCTTTGATGTCCCCGAGGTTGTTACCATTGACAACAAATCTATACAGGACTGCGAGGGCGTTTGCGGTACCATCCATTTTGCTGATGACGATGCTGTTCCCGGCAGTGTCTATGCCGTTCTTAGCGCTGTTGCAGGAAAGCCTGGAGATGCCACCGCGTGGTTGGGCTTTTGTGTAGAATACCAGTCCAGCATGCAGATCTTTGCGAATCTTTCGTTGGAGAACTCCTTCAGTGCGTCATACGATTACGATGATCCGGGCTACTATTTGCCCGCATCCGACAAAAAGAGCGTTGCCAATGTACTGTGGGATTCCCTCAGTCAAAGAGGTTACAGTGGCGTCAAAGTGCAAGTTTCCGAAGTTATGGATATCGTGACTGGTCTTAAGTTGTCGTTCTTAGGCTCGGTCGGGGATTCTGCGACCTTCAACATCACCAAAGTAGGTGCGTACGGCACCTGCGAATAGCTTTTTTGTATTGCCTTTTTTTTCTTATTTGTATTGTTCCGGTTATTTAAGCATACCAGTGTCTATCTTTGGTGGAAGCACTTTAAAAAGTGGACATAGCTTTATACAAGAAGAGGATACTGGAATGAAATCGTTTCAAAAGTTAGGCGCTGTGGCGTTTTCCTTTGTAATCGCAGGCAGCTTTGTGGCTTGTGGTGATGATTCTGGCACAAAGACCCAGGCCAGCGAGGGCGCCTTGTCTGCGGAAACTTTCGGCGATCTGCCCAACTGCGCCAAGAGCCGTGAGGGCGAAACTGCGGTAGTGGAAGAAGACGGCCTTACGTACGTGTGCAAAAGCGGCAAGTGGGAGGAATACGAAGAGCCGTTGCCAAGTTACGAAAGCGAGGACGATTTGCCCAGCTGCGGAAAGAAGAACGATGGCGACAGCGCCTTGGTAGATGGTGAGATTTTTGTCTGTTCGGACCGCCAGTGGACTGTGACGGCGGATGAGTCCTCCGACGAAAAATCCAGTGCGTCAAAAGACGACAAAAAGTCTAGCAGCAGTGTGTTCTGCTGGGACGATGATTGCAGCGGCTTGAACGCAAGTAGTTCCAGCAAGGAGGAATCCTCCAACGGCTCGGATGTCGGTAGTAGCACGGACTCTAGCAGTTCTAACGAATTTGACGGTAAAAACTCCAGCAGTTCCGTTGCAGAGGAGTCTAGTTCGTCGGTAAAGCAGAAGGTCGTTGAATTCGAAGACGGTGTGCTGTGGAAACCCGGCTACGGGGATCGGGTGCACACCTTTGACGACGGTCTGGATGAGTATAATTTCTTGGAAGATACGACTAGGGTGGGGACGTGGTTTACGGATTCCGATCGGAATCACGACGACGGTTCATCTACGGCGAGCATTACCTATGGCGACAACTACATGACCATCAAGCACAACTTGGTGTATGACAATTGGGTCAAGGAAGATGGACGCATTCACGCTCTGCCAGAACCCTATGCCATGGCTGCTTTCTTTTGGGGAGCTCGCGGTGCCTCCGACCTGAGCGGACAAACGGGCATTTGTCTGGTCTATACGGCTGACAAGGAATTCCGTCTCGACATGCAATCCAAAGGTTCCCCTTACGATTATTGGGATGCCCCCATACTTGCAAGTTCTGCCAAGCGAACAGCGAACATAAAGTTCAAGAACCTGCCCGCGACCTGGTGGCAAGAAAACTCTACGACGATTACCAAAGCACTCTCGCAGATGTACACCTTAAGTCTAGAAACTCCTTATTACAACAAGGTGCACTGTTATGAATCCAAGGTAAGCGATTGCGAACGGCAAACCTATGCCAATACAATCAAGCTTTATATGATTGGGGAATACGGCAAGTGTCCTGATTACAATACATACGAGGTTGGAGGCAAACAGGTGAATTTCGTTGACGACAATCTTCTTTGGGTTCCTTCGTACACGTCTGAAGACGGTACAGGCAAGGTCCGTACCTATTTTGGCGATGTGGATGAATACAATTTCTACACAGGTGACTTGTCGGGGTGGTTCTTTACTTATGACGATAAGAATGAAGGTGGAACATCCTCGGCGGCTATGTCAGTAAAAGATGATTACCTTTTGGCTACCCTGAAACTCGTTTATAACTGGTCGGGAAGCGGAAAGTCTATCGAGCCTAACCCTTATCCTTATGCTGCATTCGGCTTTAACTGGTCGGCTGATAGTGAGAATGGAAACGCGGATTTGACGCAGCTTGGAACCGGGATTTGCTTGGAATATACGGCCACTCGCAATTTTGATGTGAAACTTGAACTGAATAAAAATGGCGATGGACGATGGGTGCATACCCTTGCGGCCAGTTCCAGCAGAAAGGTCGTAAATCTGAAATTCAATGATACGGACTTTTCCCAGTATGATTGGCAACCGGAATATGGAAGCGCTGTGTTTTCGGACGACATAAAGAAGGTGATTGGTTTGCATTTTGAGTATATGAGCAGTCAAGCGAATTCAGACATTACCTGGTGCACTGAGGCTAATGCCAGCGACTGTGACAGCGAGATAATCACCAACACCGTCAAACTCTACAAGTTGGGTAAGTACGGGACCTGCAATTAGAATGAAACGGCAAAGAAAAACTTGATTTGATTTGACGTAATTAAAACGCTGTAAAGACACCCTAGCCACAGAGCAGGGGTGTTTTTCTATATTAATTACCTGCTATGCTCTTCCTCCTCCTTACAATCGGTCCCGCGTTCCTTTTTGCCTGCGGAAACATCCTCGAAAAGTCGGGGGTGTCTACGGTCGGCAAGCGCACGGGCGGAACGTCGCAGCCTTGGGAATTTTTCAAGGGCGTGATTACGAATAAGTTCTGGTGGCTGGGAATCGGCTGCTCGGGACTTGCGACGCTCGGCTACTACATTGCCATGGCGCAGTACGACCTTTCGCAGGTTCAGCCGATGATGGTGCTGAACCCGGTGCTGACAGCTCTGATGGGCTTCTGCATATTGAAAGAGGCGTTGACCAAGCGCATCGTGATTGCAATCTGCTTTGTGGTGGCGGGTCTCCTTTACTCGGTGGAAAACCTGGGTGAATCGACCGCGATGCAGAATGTCGGGATGCTCTGGGCGTATGCGGGCGGTCTCAGTGCTGTGACGCTCGTGGCGCACCTCTGGGTCAAGGACCGCGAAATGGTGGATTCGCTCATCATGGGCGTGGGCTTTGGTCTTTCGGCGGCATTCTACAAGAGCCTTGCGATGGACTTCGACTTGGACCACATCGAGATTTCGTCCATCGCGAACTTGCTTCTGGATTTCAGGACGCTCGGCTACATTGCGACCTACGGCATTGCCTTCCTCTATTCGCAAGTGTCGTTCTCTCGCGGACGCGCCTTGTTCATCATCCCGTTCAGTGCGGCGGTGGGCGCTGCGGTCCCGACGCTTGCTGGCGTACTCGTGTTCTCCGAGGCGTTCCCGGTGGGCAAGGTCATCTCGGTGACCTTGGTACTGATTGGCGCTTGCCTGTTTATCGTGCGCCGCCCTCGCCGAAAAAAACGTTCCTAGTTGCGCCTTGCGCTCCAGGATGACGTTCACATTTTCATATTTAATTATATATTCAAAATATGGTGTGCAGACGCTTCATGTACTATTGTTTGTTGTTGCTGATCGTTTTAGGACTTTCGGCGTGTTCCGACGATTCTTCCAGTTCTTCTAAAAAAGACGAGGGGCCCGAAAGTAGTTCGTCGGCAGATTCCCTTGAAGGGGCGGCACTTCCTTTTGTCGGTGGCCCGGTGATGTTTACCGAGGTCGATCCGATTAACATTGTGTACGAGGACCATGAGGGTGACGATGCAGGCTGGGTGGAACTTTTCAATACTTCAGCCGATACGGTAGACCTGACGGGAATGTACCTGACGGATTCGAAGTCGGAGCCGTTCAAGTGGAAATTCGGTAATGTGAAACTGGAACCGAATGTGTTCCTGCTTGTGTTCCTGTCGGGGAAGGACTATCCCGATTACGTGCTTCCGCATGATTCGCTTGACATGATTGGAAGTGGCTGCTGGACATGGACCGATGCGCAGAACGATCCGGCGGGATTCAGCTATGCGGACCCGTTGCCGGGCAAGACGAAGAACTGTTTCAAGGAAGACGGCGTTCAACGTTTCGGAAGCGTGATGCGGCTTGGTGAAAACGAGGAGCTCGGCTGGTCGTCCATATCGTTTTTTGTAGGGACGGGGAATGCCGATCCTTCGGATGTGCTGGATATTTCGGCGGCGAACGAGTTGCTGGTCCGTGCATACATCACCAAGGACCGCAAGGTTTCTTTTCGCCTGGCGCAACCCGATATGGATGATTGGAAAGGTTACGAGCTGATTCTGGAAGGCACGGGGGATTCCTCGACGGTTTACCGGTTGCCGCTTCCGACGGGGACGAATTTCCCCGACCTCAAGAATATTTATGGCACCCGTATAAGCCCCGAGGCAAGCGATTCGCGGGAGGTGGTGCTCAAGGTGTTCAGCTACATCGCCCGTAACCGCGGACATGAGCCGCACGCCAGTTTCAAGCTCTCGAAGAAGGGCGGCTCGCTGTACCTGGTGAATGCCGATACGGCGATCGTGGATTCCGTGGCGTACCCCGAAATGCCTGTCGGAAAGACATGGAACTATGGCCCCCGCGGGGCGGAATCTTATATTGATAAAGATGGCAATAAGGTCTTTGCTGATTTTGGTTATGAGTGGGGCTATGCGGACCCGTCGCCTTATGGAGAAACTGCAGAAATCATTGCGTCTCGCGCACCTGCGGTAGATACCTTGACTGAAATTCCTCCGTCGGGTTTTTATTCGAGCCCCTTTGCCATCACTTTCCCGGAAGAAGCTTCCGTGCGTTGTGAAGTCGGCGGTCTTGCTCCCACGGAGAATAGCCCGCTGACAACGGTGCTACAAATAAATTCTACGACAACGATCCGTTGCGCGAGTTTTGTTCAGTACAAGCTCGCTGGAGATGAGGTCTCTCGCACTTACGTTTTCGAAAGAGCCCCTGCTGTTCCTGCGGTTTTCCTGACAGCCGATCCGAATTCTATGTTTGATCCCGATTCGGGAATTTATATGGAGGGGCCTAATGCGCAGAGCAAGGAACCGCATTACGGTGCGAACTACTGGCTCGACAAGGAAATCCCCGTGACGGTGGAACTGATGGAGCCGGGCGCGAGTTCGCCTGCATTTTCCAAGAATGCCGGCCTCAAGAATTTCGGCAATTATAGCCGCCAGAATGACAAGAAGTCTGTCTCCATCACGTTTCGCGAAAAGTACGGCGACAGTCGCCTCAAATACGCGTTGTTCCCGGATTTCCCGGAACTGAACAAGTTCAAGGTTTTCCTGTTGCGCAATAACGGAAGCAATTTCGGGAATGACTACATTCGCGACCGTCTCGCCAGTTCCGTTAGCGAAGGACTAGGGGTTGATTACCAGCGCGGGAGATTCGCGGTCGTATATTACAATGGGGAGTACTATGGCATTCACAGTATCCGTGAACGTTCGACGGAGTACTACTTTGAGACGCATTATGGCCTGGATCCCGATGAAGTAGACCTGCTCAAGGCGGACAATTCCGTTTCGGCGGGTTCTGCGGTTGATTATGTGGCGTTGATGGACTGGATAGAGAATCGTTCGCTCAAGGATGCCGACAACTATGCCCATGTTGCTGCAGAAATTGATGTCGATAATTTCATCAATTACATGCAGACCGAAATCTACGCGAACAACCGCGACTGGCCAGGAAATAACCTTAAGAAATGGCGTAGCCGTAACCCGAAAACGCCGTGGAAATGGTTCCTGTACGATTTGGATTTCGGAATGGGGAATGACTATAGCGAATTTACGAACAACATCTTTGAATTTGCTACGGCAGAAGATGGCCCTTCGTGGCCGAACGGACCCGAGTATACACTGCTGCTCCGCCGCCTGCTGGAAAATGACGGCTTCAGGGCCGCGTTTATCAACCGTATGGCCGTTCTCTTGCAGATGAACTTTGAAAGCTCCCGTGTGCTTGCCCGCATCGACAAGATGATGGCGGAAATCGAATCGGAAATTCCTCGTGACCAGAAACGCTGGGGCTTGAGTGCGTCGCGGATGGAATCGCAGCTGAATTCGATCAAGAGCTTCGCGAAGACTCGCCCCGGTGTCGTGTACGACGAACTGCGCGAATATTTTGCTCTGGATGCCCCGGCGCCCGTAAGTTTGTCTGTAAATGGACCGGGTGCTATTCTGGTTCAAGGGCTGAAGGTCGATACGTCTCCTACGACCGTAAACTTTTTTAAAGGTTTTCCTGTGACGGTAACGGCGGTTGCCTCGGCAGGGGGAATTTGGGATGGCTGGAGCGACGGCGAAAAGGAAGCGACTCGGACGATCCTGCCGGAGAAATTCAGCTCGTTAACGGCAAATTTTAAGTAGTTGGCGGCGGTGGAGTCCCTTGCGAACACCAAGGGAACAGAAAAATGTGATGTATATCCTAAAGATTACCACTTTGCCGTTTTTTTAGCTAAAATAGTGGGTACGGAAAATGCCGTTTTTCTAAATTTGTGCCACTATGAGTTACAATACCAAGATTCTTTGCATTGGCGCGGGCTATGTCGGTGGCCCCACTATGACCGTTATCGCCGACAAGTGCCCTGATGTCAAGGTGACCGTAGTCGATATCAACCAGGCCCGTATCGATGCCTGGAACAGCGACAATCTTCCGATTTTTGAACCCGGCCTCGACGATGTGGTGAAGCGCGCCCGTGGCCGTAACCTCTTCTTTAGCACCGATATCCCGGCTGCCATCAAGGAAGCGGACATTATCTTTGTCTCCGTGAACACCCCGACCAAGACTTTTGGCCACGGAGCAGGCAAGGCTTCTGACTTGCAGTACTGGGAAAAGACGGCTCGCAACATTCTCGAAATTGCCGACGAAGGCAAGATTATCGTGGAAAAGTCCACGCTGCCGGTGCGTACTGCTGCGGCCATGGAACGCATCCTGAATTCGAACGACAAGGGCCTCCACTTTGAAGTCCTCTCGAATCCGGAATTCTTGGCCGAAGGTACCGCCATTAACGACCTTTTTGAACCGGACCGCGTGCTTATCGGCTCCCACCAGACCGAATCTGGTCTTGCTGCTTGCCAGAAGCTCGTGGACGTGTATGCACACTGGGTGCCGCGTGACCGCATCCTTACGACGAACCTCTGGAGCTCCGAACTTACGAAGCTCACGGCTAACGCCTTCCTTGCCCAGCGCATCAGCTCCATCAACTCAATTAGTGCCCTCTGCGAAAAGACCGGTGCTGATGTGGACGAAGTCGCCTACGTGATGGGTAAGGACCGCCGTATCGGTCCGAAGTTCCTCAAGGCCTCTATCGGCTTTGGTGGTTCCTGCTTCAAGAAAGATATTTTGAACCTCGTGTACCTGTGCGGTTACTATGGACTCCCCGAAGTGGCCGCCTACTGGGAAAGTGTCGTGAAGATCAACGAGTGGCAAACCCACCGCGTGGTGGACCGTATGCTCGAGACGATGTTCAACACGATTGCGAGCAAGAAGATTGCCGTGTTCGGTTTCGCTTTCAAGGCGAACACCGGTGATACCCGTGAAAGTCCCGCGAACCTCGTGGTCCGCGATTTGTTGAATGAACATGCGGTGCCGGTCGTGACCGACCCGAAGGCTATTCCTGATGCCAAGCGCGACCTCAAGGACGTGATTGACCAGGTGCAGTTCGAAGAAGACCCGTACAAGGCCGCCGAAGGCGCTCATGCGGTGGTGGTTTGCACCGAATGGAAGTGCTTCGCCGAACTTGACTGGAAGCGCATTTACAAGGGAATGGCCAAGCCCGCCTTCGTGTTCGACGGACGCAACATTTTGGATGCCGACGCTCTCCGTAAGATTGGATTTGAAGTATCCAGTATCGGTAAGGGCAAGGCGGAGTAGTTTAAGTTGAAAGTCGCTGTTGTTGGCACTCGCGGAATTCCTGACATCATGGGCGGAATTGAAACCCATTGTCAGGAATTGTATCCACGCCTGGTGGAACGCGGTGCTTCTGTCGTAATTTTTGCGCGAAAGGCCTATACGCCCCAGAAAAAACCTTATTTCTATAAGGGCGTCGAGGTCGTTCCTGTCTATGCTCCCAAGATTTCGGGAGTGGAGACGTTCGTCCATACCTTCAGGTGCTTCCTCAAGGTGTTGGCCTGGAAACCCGATGTCGTTCATCTGCACGCCATCGGTCCCTCCTTTATTGCCCCGCTGTTCAGGCTCGCAGGCCTCAAGGTGGTCTATACCCATCATGGTCAGGACTACAACCGTGCCAAGTGGGGCAAGCTCGCCAAGGCGATTCTCCGCCTGAGCGAATACGTGGGAACCAAGTTCTCGAATCGCGTTATCGTAATTTCGGATTTGCTGGAAGACTGGCTGCAGAAAAAATACCATTGCAACAAGACGGTCCGCATCAATAACGGTGTGACCCTGTTGTCTGCCCTTCCCGAAGAAACAACGAAAAAATGGCTCAGCAAGTATGGGCTCGAAGGCAAACGCTATATTTTCGCGCTTGGAAGATTCGTCAAGGAAAAGGGCTTCCATGACCTGATTGCTGCTTACAAGAAGGCGAGCCTTGTCGATGTGCAACTTGTGATTGCCGGATCGGCGGATTTTCAGTCGGAGTATGCGACTAGGATGAAACGTGACGCCGAGGAAGTCGGAGCGATTCTTCCGGGCTTTATTCACGGCGAAGAACTGCAGGTCCTTTTTGAAAATGCGTCTCTGTTTGTGATTCCGAGTTACCATGAAGGTCTTCCGATTGCGTTGCTCGAGGCTCTCGGCTACAACAGGAACGTTGTGGCGAGTGATATCCCTGCGAATATGGAAGTCCCGCTTCCTGAAGAGTGCTTCTATGAATTGGGCGATGTCGACGAACTTGCCGACAAGATGACCCAGTTTATGGAAAGCCCCGTGCAAAGGGATTTCAGACATATCGTCGAATACCATTACGATTGGGACAAAATTGCGGACCAGACGATGGACGTGTACAAGAGCCTCGTCAGGAAATAGTAGACAGGCTTTTGGTTATGAATCGGTTTGAATCGCTTGACTGCTTAAGGGCCCTTGCGGTAATCGGTATCGTAATTTGTCATATCCTTGGAAATATTGACTTTGGTCTGCCTGAAAATTTCTTCTTCCAGACATTTCTGCCGTTTGGCGCGGATTATGTTTTTCTGTTCATGATGCTTAGCGCATTTTCGATGTGCTGTGCCTATTACCAGAAATTCAAGGACCGTCAGGTTGATTTAAATACTTTCTATAAAAGGCGCTATCTTCGCATTTGGCCTTTTTTTGCCTTGATGGTCCTGATTGATGTTGCCTTTGGTTTTTCAAAGGAATCCCTTATCGAGGCTTTTGCAGACCTAACGCTCTTTTTCGGATTTTTGCCTAATCCGGATATCCACGTGATCGGAGTGGGTTGGTTCCTTGGACTGATCTTTGCGTTTTACGCTATCTTCCCATTTTTCGTGTTCCTGATTGACAATAAGATCAGGGCTTGGATCGTTCTTGCGTTGTCGATTGCGATGACGATATTTGCGTCGTCGTATTTCTCTAGGCCCGAATTGGTGGTGCGCGCTGTAGGAAAATGGAGCTTCCTTTATTGTATGCCCATGTTTGTGGGCGGTGGCCTCATCTATCTTTATATCGATAAGATAAAGAAAATTCCTGTGTTGTGGGCGCTTTCGATTGCCGTATTGGCGACGGTGCTGTTTTTTGCATTGGATTCCTATCATTTCGTGGCCAAGATGCTTTTGTTTGCGTCATGGTTGATTTTTGCCATTGCGGACAGCGTGCGTCCGGCCCAGTGGACCCTGATGCGAAACAAGTTTTTCGCATTCTTGAGCGGAGTCTCGATGGAAGTCTATCTGTGCCATATGATGTTCTTTAGGGCTATCGAGAAAACTCATGTTCTGGATTTCGTTCCTTCGGGAATTCTTCGTTTCTTGGTGTGCCTGGTGTTGACTTTGGCCGGTGCGATTGCGTTTTCTGTCTTGGTCAAGAAAACGATTTTCCGTGGTATTCATCGATAACGGTTTTCTCTTGAGATGAAACGGCTCCTGCTGTCATTTCTTTTTGTAATCGCCTTTGGTAGCTGTGCTTTCGAAGAAGGTGAAGATGAACTGTGCTTTGTGGGGGATTCCATTACCTATCTATGGGATCTCGAGTACTATTTCCCGAACTACATTGTGAGTAAGCATGCGGTTAGCGGTGCCGGGCTGAAACAGATGGATTCCTGGGATGTCTCCGATTGCAAGGGCCGCACGACAATCCTCTTGATTGGTACCAATGATATCGGCTATTGGAAATCGACTGCCGATGGTATTGAACACTTGCGTGAAGAATACAAGGATAGGTTTATCAAGAGTGCGAAAAGGATTGAGGCGAGTCCGCTGATTGTTCTGTCCATTTTGCCGAGAAATGCCTGGGGAGAACAGGATCCGGCCGTAAACGAGAATATCGAAATTCAAAATGAAATCCTTAAGCGTGCTCTGAAAATAGAAATTCCCGGTAGCCGGTTTGTCGATGTCTTTGACATGTTCTTGGATAGAGGCTTTGAAATTCGCGAGGACCTGTTTAAGGACGGCTTGCATCCAAACGATGAGGGCTACGAAATCTTGTCGCAAAAAATACAGGGGGTCTTATGAGAAAGGTTCTTTGGATTGCGTTGTTGCTTTGCTGCGTGAATTTGTCTGCAAACGAATCGTTCTCCTACTTATTGGGAATGAGAAACAACCACTATGTATTTGTCGGGGTGGAGTATGCCTCGCGTTTTGGAATTGCGGTCGAAAATTCGGTGTTTACGCAGGGAATGGAAAAGCAGTATGTCCGCGTGGAGCCTTTTTATCGCTGGAATCTGGGCGAGGGACTTGTAGGGAACTATGCCTTGTATGCAGGTATGCGCTATGACCAAGACTATTATGATGTCGGGGCACGTCTGGATGTCCTCTGGCAAAGTTACCGCTACCTGCAGGTAGGGGGAACTTTGATGCCCTTTTATGATAGTTCCTTGAAGGGTTTGGTCGGATACCAGGCTTATGTGCAGAGTTTTCTGCTGAAAGAAATCGGCGTGTTTGTCGGTGCGAAAAACCTTCCTGATTTTAGGAATGTGGAGCGCCGTTACATGGCTGGCCTGGAGATTGAATCGGGTAACTTGATCGTTCGCCCGGAATTGTCGTTTCCGATGAATGGGGAAACGCATCTGTCTCGGGTGTCGCTATTTTTTGTTTACAGGAGCCTCTGAAAGTCCTGTTAAAAGCTGGCGAAAAACAAGGCGGGGAAGTTGGTGAACAGGCTTAAATTGCTATAATTATAGGTGTTGTTTTTGGGTTGAAAAGGAGGCTTGTTGAGGTTTTATGTCTTGCTCGAATTGTAGCCATTGTAATTCTAAGATTCAGATGCCGACAGACGTGTCGGTGATTACAACTTACCGTTGCCAGATGCGCTGCAAGATGTGCAACATCTGGAAGAACCCGACCAAGAAAAGTGAAGAAATTCAGGCGAAGGATCTGGAAATCCTTCCGCAACTCAAGTTTGCAAATGTGACCGGCGGCGAACCCTTTATCCGCCAAGACCTGGAAGACATCGTGGAAGTGCTGTTCACCAAGGCCCCCCGTATCGTGATCAGTACGAGCGGTTGGTGGGTGGACCGCGTCATCAAGCTTGCAGAACGTTTTCCGAATATCGGCATCCGTGTGAGTATTGAAGGCCTTGAAGGCACCAATAACTTCTTGCGTGGACGCGACGACGGCTTTGAACGCGGCATGCGTACGCTGAAGACCCTGCATGAAATGGGCGTAAAGGATATCGGCTTTGGCCAGACGCTCAGCAATTGGAACAGCAACGACCTGATTCCGCTTTACGAACTCGCCCTCTCGATGAATTTTGAATTTGCGACGGCGGCCTTCCACAATAGCTACTACTTCCATAAGGAAGACAACCAGATCAGCAACAAGGAAGAACTCTGCGACAATATCGGCAAGCTGGTGAACCGCCTGCTGAAGGAGAACCATCCGAAGTCCTGGTTCCGTGCCTTCTTCAACCTGGGCCTTATCAAGTACATCCAGGGCGGCAAGAGAATGCTCCCGTGCGAAGCGGGTTCCGTGAACTTCTTTACTGACCCGTGGGGCGAAGTTTACCCCTGCAACGGTCTGGAGCCGCGTTACTGGCAGGAAAGTATGGGCAATATCCACAACGCAAAGAACTTTGAGGAAATCTGGTTCAGCGAACAGGCGCAGAAGGTGCGCGAAAAGGTGCGTACCTGCCCCAAGAACTGCTGGATGGTGGGAACCGCCGCTCCGGTCATGAAAAAGTACATTGCGCACGTGGCCCCGTGGGTGCTTACGGCAAAGCTCAAGAGCCTGTTCGGCAAGGAAATCGACTGCTCCAAGTTCCCGACGTTCGATGTCGGTCAGGACCCGCGTCAGGGTGACTTGAGAATCGAAGGATAGTGAGCGCGC
Organism: Fibrobacter sp.; assembly: GCA_017626945.1. GTDB lineage: Bacteria > Fibrobacterota > Fibrobacteria > Fibrobacterales > Fibrobacteraceae > Fibrobacter. The sequence continues at coordinate 34,648 of JAGAHT010000060.1, read as the reverse complement.
GATGCGGATTCTGCTAGCAAACAAGTTTTACTACCGTCGTGGTGGAGATTGCGTCTATTCTATAGAACTTGAAAACCTGCTTAAGGCTGCGGGACACGAAGTCGCCTTCTTTGCGATGGATTACCCCGAAAACTTGGATAGCCCGTGGAAAAGCTATTGGCCTAGCGAAGTCGCCTTTTCTCCGAAGAAGCCTGCCGCATTCTTCAAGGCGTTCAAGCGCCCGTTTGGCGATGCGGAAACCGTAAAGAAGTTTACCGCGCTGCTCGACAGCTTCAAGCCCGATGTGCTGCACCTGAACAACATCCATACGCAGCTTTCGCCGGTGATGGCCGAAATTGCGCATGCCCGCGGCATCAAGGTGGTGTGGACGCTGCACGACTACAAGCTGGTCTGTCCTGCTTACACGTGCCTGTGCAACGGTAAAATCTGCGAAGACTGCATAGGCGGCGACAAGCGGAACTGCACGGCGAAAAAATGCCTCAAGAACAACTGGCTTGCAAGCAAGATTGCCGAGAAAGAAGCCGTGGCGTGGAACCGAGAGCGTCTGGAACGCTGCGTGGACAAGTTTATCTGCCCGAGCCATTTTATGAAACAGAAAATGGAACAGGGCGGCTTTGAGGCTTCGAAGCTGATCGCTCTTCATAATTTTGTCGATGAATCGAAATTTGCACATGGTACGGTGGAGCGCGAAAACTCCTACTGTTTCGTGGGGCGCCTCTCCAACGAGAAGGGCGCCGAAACGCTGTTGCGCGTGGCGTCGAAAATAGGGGCTCCCCTCTACGTGCTTGGAACAGGTCCGCTTGAGGCCGATCTCAAGGCAAAGTATGCTTCGGCAAAGCAGATCCAATTTAGGGGGCACTGCGACTGGGAAACATGCAAGTCCGTGTTGCTCAAGTCCAAGTTCAGCGTGGTGCCGAGCGAATGGTACGAAAATAACCCGTTCTCGGTGATTGAACCGCTCTGCCTTGGTACTCCCGTGCTGGGTGCGAACGTCGGTGGAATTCCCGAACTGATCGAACCGGGGAAGTCGGGCGAACTTTTTGAGATGGGCAATGCCGAAGACCTTGAAGCGAAGCTCCGCAGGATGCTCGCTGGGGACTATTCCTTTGACGTGGAACCTCTCCGTAAGCATTTCTCCAAGGACAATTACTTGGAGCAAATGATGTCTGTCTACAGGTAGCGTGCATGCCGCAAGAACAGCCGCTGATTTCCGTTATTGTTCCTGTCTATAAGGTCGAGGCGTACTTGGACCCGTGTGTCGAAAGTATCGTAAACCAGACCTATCGGAACTTGGAAATCATCCTGGTTGACGACGGCTCTCCTGACCGCTGTCCCGAAATGTGCGATGCATGGGCTGCGAAGGATTCGCGAATCAAGGTCGTTCATAAGAAGAACGGCGGTGCTTCCGATGCGCGAAATGCGGGATTGGACGTGTTCCTGGGAGACTATGTCACTTTTGTGGATGCCGATGACCTTGTCGCTTCTGATATGGTCGAAGTCTTGTTTAAGGGATGTGTCGACAATGGTGCGGATGTTTCTATGTGCGCCCTGCAGAATTTCTCGGAGAACGCCCCCTGTTTAGATGGACGAAATTCTTCGGCCGAAAAGATTCTTTCTGGCGAGTTTGTCTGTACTCAATTTTTCTGCTGTTACGGTCCTAATCCTGTTTCGAAACTTTTTAAACGTTCCGTTGTGAAAGAATCTCGATTTATCTTGGGCCGTAAAATGGGTGAAGATGCTGCCTTTACGTATCCAATTCTGTATGCCCAGGAGAGGATTTGCTTTGTGCAGCGGTATATGTATTTTTATCGAAGCAATCCGTCCAGTGTTACGGGAAAGTATAGTCTAAAGCAACTGGATGAATTGGACACCTTGCAGGAAATGCTGGCCTTTTATAAAGAGAAAAAAGAAGGCAAAATTTATAATGCAATGGCCCTTGAGTATTTTGCCCGAATTCTTGCGCACGAAAGTAAAATGAAAAAATTCGGTGTGGAAGACGCTTCTGCCCAGGAAAGATTGCGTGAGGAAAAGTCGGCTCTGATAAGAAAAGATGGATTGACCCTCGCAAACAAGCTCCTGTTTTGTTTTGGGAAAAATTTTCCTGGAATGTTTCGGAAGCTGTTTTTCCAAAACCAGGCGCGTCGCAAAAGAATGTATGGAGGTTGCTAGATGACTTATGCCGTCATGCTATCCTGCTTCTTTTTGATCTACGTCTTTTTTACGACGCAAGATGCGAATGTCAAACTTTTGACTCTTTTGGGTAGCTTGGTCATTTTTTCGGGGGGAATGTACTTTACCCTTACGCCGGTCATTGCTCCGATGCATATCCCTTTGTACGGATTTCTGGCATATGCGCTGATTCTTAAGAAAAGTCATTTTTCCGAGGAATTGTCTGCGTTCCCCCTGAGAATAGGGCTTTCGTTCCTTTTCGTTACGTTCCTGCTTTCGGGCTTCTTTGGCTCCGAAGGCGGTATCCATGGAATGTTTACGGCGACACGCTTGTTTTTGGATTCCTATGGATTTATTTTGGCCGCTTACTTGATTGCGTACCATTGTGATTACGAGAGCATTACGGATAGGCTTTACTGGCCGATTCTTATCTTTTGCGCCTTTGGCTTTATCGAAGCGGCAATGAGATATAATTATATATACGCAATGCTTATGGATTCGTTCCCGGAATATTCGGGCCTTTTGGAAAAAGGTAGCCCGGATATGAATTTTCATGATTCCTGGCGTATAAGGACTTCTGTTACAACGTGCCATCCGACTACATTGGGAGCCTTGTTGACGATGCTCTTTATTTTGTACCTTCCCAGGGTGAAGGAAAGAGTGTACAAGATTTATTTCTTGATGGCGGTTCTTGCTTTAGCCATTTACTTGTCCGGATCGCGTTCGGCGTGGGTTTGTACCGCCATGTACCTGGTTTATTATGTCATAAAGTCTCAATCGGCGCTGGTAAAGATGTTCTTCTTCTTTTTCTTGCTGGTGGGGATTGGCTATGTTGGGCATTCCTTTGTTGAATCGTTCTCTGCGGATGATCGAGGGAGCTCCTTGGACATGCGACAGCGAAACCTGCTTGTTTGCTTGGTCTCGTTTGCGGGTAGCCCTATTGTGGGGCATGGATTCAATTACATGTCGAATATTGTTGATCGATACGACGATGGATCTGCAGTTGATGGCGTTATGGAATCCATTTTCTTTAATTTGATGGTGGAACAGGGCGCGTTAGGATTACTAGCTTATTTCGGCTTTGTGGGACTTTGCCTTTTGATTTTCCATAGATTGAAAAAATATGACTCGACGATTGCCGAAATCGGCTCGGGAATAACGGTGATGATTACCATCTTTTCGCTGATGTCGGGGACTCTTGGCAACCTTCATTCGATGTCGTATCTTTTTGTGGGTGCTTGTCTAGGAATGTTGTGCGCGAGAAAAGAGGAAACGGAACAAAATGTTGAAGAAAGTGCTGCTGAAGATTCTGTTTAGTTTTCCGTTTTTGAAAAAAAACGTCATTATCCTGGAGAACAATCCGGACTTTGATGGTAGTCCCATGAAGGTTGAACGGGACTTGAAAAAGAAGTTCCCTGAAGGGAAGTTTCTGTTTGTTTGGGCTGTCGATAAGCATTGTGCTATTCACTCTCAAGAAAAAACAGTTGCCTTTTGGGGCGGCCTCACTCTAATTGATAAAATTAAGAAGTATTTCTATTTGTCGAGGGCGATACTTATTATCGACAGCAACCGTCCTGTATTCAAGTGGAATCCCAAAACGATCCGCATTTATACATCCCATGGGGGAACCTTAAAGAACTGTGACAAGTATATGCATTCCATTGGAAAAGTGGATTACTATTTGACTTTGTCGGATTATCTTGCGGATATAGATTTTGAAATTCTGAAAGGTCGTTCCGTATCTAGTCGAGAACAGATTCTTCCTATAGGTCTTCCTCTGAATGACGTCATCTTTGAAGATTTTGATTTGTATCGTTGTGGCTTGTTGAAGGGAAAGCGCTATGATAAAATTATCGGGTGGCTTCCGACCTTTAGACAGCATAAGAATAACGACCAGTCGATTTCCTTGGAAAATGAAAAAAAGTTTTCGTTGCCTCTTTTCCAGTCACAGGCCGATTTTGATAGGATTGACGCATTTTTGGCCTCAAAGAATACCCTGCTGATAGTTCAGCTGCACCCTTGCCAAATATCGTCGTTGCCAGCAAATTCATATGGCAATATCCTTTTTATAACGCAGGAGCAGAAAAATCAGTATGGGATTACGAACATGAATTTGCTTCATTGTTTTGATGCCATGATTACGGATTATTCGGCAGCCTACTATGAATTTTTGTTGCTGAACAGGCCAATTGGTTTGACTATAGATGACTACGAGGAATACGCTGCAAAAATAGGCTTCTATATCGATTATAAGCGGCTTGTGCAAGGTGAACGCTTGTCAAAAATTGAAGACCTGGAAACTTTCATAGACAATGTTGTGACCGGAAATGATGTCTGTCGCGAAAATAGGGAAAGATCCCTCCACGAAATTCACAATTATGCTGATAACCAGTCTTCCGAAAGACTAATAGACTTTATTGCGTCGAAGATAGATTTGTAAAATGAGTTCCATTGCATCGCAGTCCATCAAGGGGTTTATTTGGAGCGCCGTAGAACGCTTCTCTTTGCAGGGTGTCCAGTTCTTTATTGGTATCGTTCTTGCTCGCCTGTTGAGTCCTTCCGATTTTGGAATGATCGGTATGCTGACGATATTCCTCAGCATTTCGCAGATTTTTGTGGACTGCGGATTCTCAAATGCGCTCATCCGAGAAAAGGAAGTGACCGATCAAGATTATGGAACGGCCTTCCTTCTCAATTTCTTGATCAGTGTCGCGTGTTTTGGAATTCTTTTTGCGATAGCTCCTTTTGTCGCTGATTTCTATCAGCTCCCTGAACTGGAATTGGTGATGCAGGTGGTCTCACTCACACTGATCATCAATGCGCTGTTTACGGTGCATAAGGCGAAACTTTCTCGAGCGGTGGATTTTAAGACCCAATCGAAGGCTTCGTTTGGAGCGGCCCTGCTTTCTGGAATATTTGGGGTGGTCCTGGCTTATTGTGGCTTTGGAGTGTGGAGCTTGGTTTGGCTGTCGATTTCCAATTCGGTGCTGAATTTGTTAATCTTTTCGGTGTTGCTCCGGTGGTTCCCGAAACCGTGCTTTAACAAGGCCTCGTTCCATTCGCTGTTCTCTTTTGGCTCCAAGCTTTTGGTATCTAGTCTTATTCATTCGGTCTATTCCAATCTTTATAACCTTGTTATCGGAAAGAAATTTACGGCTACGGATTTGGGCTTCTATACCCGCGCCGATCACTTGTCCTCGTTTCCTTCATTGAATGTGGCTTCGATTCTTTCCCGGGTGACGTTCCCGATACTTTCAAAACTTCAGGATGACAATGAAAAACTGCTTAGTGTCTATAAGAAGTATTTGCAGGTTTCCTGTTTCCTCATTTTCCCGTTGATGATAGGGCTTTGCGTTTTAGCGAAACCGACGATTATTATTTTGTTGGGCGAGAAATGGTCGGGCGCTATCTTGCTGATGCAGATTTTGTGCTTCTCTTCGATTTTGGACCCAGTTTGCAATATCAACCTGAACCTTCTGTATGTCAAGGGCCGTTCGGATCTGGTGCTAAAGCTGGAAATTATCAAGAAAACGATAGCCATTATCATCTTGTTTACTTCGATGCGGTACGGCCTTGTCGGAATGTGTGTGGGCCGCGCCCTTTATGGTTTCATTGCAACATTCCTGAATATGACTTATACGAGGAGCTTTATTGACCTTTCCATTTGGGGTCAAGTAAAGTTGCTTGCGTCGTCGTTTGTGCTGTCCCTGTCGATGGGTGGCGTCATCTGGCTTGTGAAGAACCTGTTCTCTTCGGATGGGTTACAACTGGCAACTGGAATCCTGACGGGTGTTGCGTTCTATTTTGCCGTGGCGTATCTTTTAAAGATGAATCCGCTACGGTTGCTGATTGAATTAAAGAATCGACGTCACGCCTAGTCGAGCCAGTAAATCTTGCTGAGAGTGTGAGGAGACGTCCTGTTTCCTGCGGGAGGTGGCGTCATATAGTCCCCGTACATCTGCGTAAGCCAAGCATCGTATTCTGCGGTGACCATAAATTCCTCGTTATCGAACGGGACTTTGAGGAATTTTTCGAACATGGTTCGCGGATAGACGGAGCGGTAGGCGGGGCCAATTTCGGGGTCAACTGCAACGCCGATATATTTTGCATTCTCGTTTGAGAGTGTGTTTACAATCTCGTATTCTTTTTCAGTGATTTTTTTCATTGACCAGAAAATCTGTGTCACCTTGGCCAACCGGATAAGAATACGTTTCCACCAGACATTCTTTTTCCCGGGCTTCACCAGCTTGATGCGGAATTTCTTCTTGAATCCGTCGAGCTTTTTGATGAACTGGTTGCATTCGTCCTTGGTGTCGAAAAGGATGTCAAACGGAAATACATCAATGTTGATTCCGATATCCTTCATCGAAGTGCGTTCTTCAAGAATTGTGCGAGTGTCGGCCACCTTGGCGTAAGGGTGGTGGTAATCGGCGTCGTTACGGTAATCGTAGACATGGTAAATTCCATTCTTGCCAGAATAGCTTGCAACGAATTTCTCGTAGTCGGGACGCAACATGGCGATATCAATATCGTCGTCCCAAGGAATGTAGCCCTTATGTCGAATGGCTCCGAGTAGCGAACCGAAGATGAGTGTGTAATGGAGGTTGTTCGCTTCGCAAAATTGGTGGATGTCCTTCAGAATGTCCACCTGAATTTGCTTCATTTCATCAACGGAGATGAGTCTCATTATTCTTTCCAATAAAACAAGTTGCAGTCAAGAGTGTGTTGCTCTCGATCTTTCGGCGGGGGCGGCTGCATATAGTTCTTGCCGTAATTTAGGCTTAAAACGGCATCCCATTCCTTGACGGCCTTGAATTGCTTGTCTTCAAAAGGAACGTTGATATACTCTTCAAAAAATTTCTTTTCGTAGAATTGCCTGTCAAGTGTTTCCGTGCAAGGCAACTGGCTGCAGTGCGTACATTCGTTGTAGTCGTCTTCTGTACTTAACCTGATGATTTCTTGATTGATCTTGTGAATGTCGAGGTTGAAGTATCTGATTTTTCGAAGAAGTTGCTTGAAGTTCTGTTTTAAGGAATTGCTTGTCGATAGGGGTGGAATCGCTCGGCGGGCGCATAGCTGCAGGTTTCGTAGCTGTGCAATTTTCAGCATTTTGTTGCGGAAAGCCTCTCGGTCGCTTTTTATTCCGTCAATGGGGAAAACATCTATCCATATTCCTAGTTTTTTGCTGTTGCGTAAGGAATACCATGGGAGTACGGATTTGCAGATGGTTTGCTTGGTATCGCAGATGCGTGCAATTGTTGTGTAGCTGTCTTTGCCGGGAACGATTAGGGATAGGTCTTCGGTGTCTTTGAAGGTCGCGAGGAACCGTTCGTAATCGGGGCGCGGCATAAAGATATCGACGTCGTCATCCCAGGGAATGAATCCTTTGTGACGAATGGCACCTAAAAGGGTCCCATAGGCAAGGGAATAGCGGATGTTATTATTGATGCAGAAATCATGAATTTTGCTCATCATCCCCAGGAGAACTTGCTGCATTTCCTTTAGTGTGAGTTCCTTCATTAGATGAACCCTTTGCTCTTTAAATCCTTGAACGCGTCAATCAGCTTGTCGTAATCTGCCGTTGTAAGGGCGCCGATGTGTCCCACGCGGAAAACGGTATCCTTCATATCGCCACCATTCGGGCAAATCCACATGCCGTATTCGTCCTTAATCTTGAGGAAGATATCGTAAGCGGATGCCGTCGTCGGGTGGAGCGGGGTCACCGCGTTCGAGAGCGATTCGGAGACAATTTCGAAGGGTAGTCCCTTGAGGTGTTCGCGGAAGTAGTTCGCAAGCGATGCCGTGCGGGCAATTTCAGCCTCTACGCCGCCATTTGCATCAATTTCCTTGAGGCGTACGTTGATCTGGCGCAGGATGCTGACGGCGGGCGTCCACGGGGTCTGTCCACGTTCGGCGTTCTTCAGGGCAATTTTCAGGTCCAGGTACTGGCACTTGCACTTGATGCGGTCGATGCGTGCGAGCGCCTTCGGCGAAAGGGCCATCACCGAGATGCCCGGCGGGCAGGCGAGAGCCTTCTGCGAACCGGTAATCATCACGTCGGCGCCGAGCGCCTCCATGTCGAAGGGGTCGGCGAGGAAGGTGCTGATGCAGTCCACGATCAGAAACAGTTTGTTCCTCTTGCAGAAATCGCTGATGAGCTGCATGTCGTAGTGCACGCCGGTAGAGGTCTCGTGCTTGTTCACGATGAAGGTGGTGTAGCCCTTGCCTTCGAAATCCTTCAGGTGCTCGGCCTTGAGCGCCTTGCCCGGCTGGAGCTTGATTTCGGCGAAGGGAATCTCGTGCAGTTCGCAGAGCTCCACGAATCGGTGGCCGAAGCTACCGCCGTTGACGACAATTGCCTTGTCGGCGGGGGTGAGGGTATTCATGATGGCGGTTTCCATGCCCGCCGAACCCGAACCTGTAATGAAGACGACCCTGGAGTCGTCGGAGGCCTTTGCGAATTTCTTGACCAGTCGTTCGTTCTCGAACATCAGTTCCGAGAATTCCGCCGTGCGGAAATAAGGGACCTGTTCTGCGCCGATGGCACGTACGGCGTCACTGGATTGTACTGGGCCTACTGTAAAGTTGATCATAGCAACCTCTAAATCTCGTAAAAGTTCTTTCGTTCGCTGAACTGCTGCATGATGTATGCCATCTGGATGCTTTCGCGACGCCGCAGGCGGGCGGAAGAAAAACGATGGTTGTATATACAGCTGATAAATTCCTGTATTTCGTAACGCAGGCCGAAACCGTCCCACTTGTAGAAAAATTTCTTGTTGTCGTTCTGGTCCTCGTATCGCAACTCGAAGTAGTCTGTCTTCCACCACGGTGCGGGAACGTAGGCATATCCTTTTGTTCCTGATATGACGAGGTCGCCTTCGGTCTTAACGCCTAATCCGACCTTGAACGAGCATACGGCCTTGGGGAAACGGAATACGCCTTTCGTGTGGATGTCGACTCCGTTTTCCATTCGCGAGAAAAGTTCCAGGCTTTCGTACTGGATTCCCATCAATTTGAGAATGGGAAGCAATGGGTAAGATCCCTGTTCGAACATGGCGCCACCAGCCTGGTTTGCGTCGAATTCCCTGCCGCCCTTGTCCAGGAGCTGGGAGAGAGAGGCTTCGATGTCGACAACCTCTCCGATAAGCCCTGACTTGATCATCACAATAAGGTGATTGAATGCAGGGCAGTGCGCCGTCTTGTTCGCTTCCATCAAGATGAGGGATTTTTCCTTGGCGAGTCTGTACAGTTCCTTGGCTTGGTCACCATTAAGGACCATCGGGGTCTCGCAAAGGACGTGTTTCCCTGCCTGGATTGAATCCTTGATGCACTGGTAGTGGGCGAGATGGGGCGTCGCGATGTAGACTGCATCAACTCGGTTGAAAAGGTCCCCCAGTTCCTTGCAGGGCTCAATACCTTCAAATTTATGGGCGAATGTGTTGCATTTCTCAAAATCTGTATCGTAGGCGGCAACGACGTTTACTCCGTTGACGATCAGCGCTTCAGATGGAAACCGCTCTGCTACGCGTCCGCAACCGATGATGCCGACGTTCACGATGCTCTGCGATTCCTCGCGCAACATCGTCGAGGAGATGCCCTCGGTACGGGGAAGATAGACGACTTCGCAGAATTCGTTCAGATAGTCAAACTTCCCTTCCCAGTCAGAGCCAATGGCAAAAATATCGACATCGTATTTCTGGATATCGTCTATTTTTTGGCCGACATAGTCTTCGATGATGATCTGGTCCGCAAGGCCGGTTGCTTTTACTGCTTCGACGCGTTCAAGGACATTGTTGTGAACATTCAACTTTCCACGTTCGCGGTCAAAATTGTCGTTTGTAACCCCCACGATGAGAAAGTCGCCGAGTGCCTTTGCTCGCTTTAACAGGTTGATGTGGCCCTGGTGTAGCAGGTCGTACGTGCCGTATGTGATTACACGTTTCATTGTTATTCTCCAATAAAAAATATAGCTATATTATGATGGTATGTCTCTTTTAGTCCTAGTTCTTGCAACCATAATTGGTGTTACGATTTTTAGAACATGGCAAAATCGCCAGACTCTTAAATGGCAAGAAAATTACTTGAGTATCGCGACTAGTCAGACTGTAAAGGGCTTTTTTGTTATTCTCATTTTTTTGAGCCATTTCAATTCTTATGTGCTGTATACAGATCCGATTGACTTGCCCTTGGCGGACTTTTGCAAGTTCTTTGGGCAGCTAATCGTAGCCCCGTTTTTCTTTTATTCTGGATATGGAGTTTATGAATCCATCAAGAAAAAGGGAAATGATTACATCAGGTCTTTCCCCAAGAGAAGAATTCTAAAGACTTTATATCATTTTGACTTGGCGATTCTTTTGTTTGTTGCCTTGAATTATGTATTCGAAATACATTATAATTTGAAAACAATACTCCTTTCGCTGATTGCCTGGGATGATATTGGAAATAGCAATTGGTTTATTTTTGGCATTCTGGTAACATACCTGTTGAGCTATATCGCTTTTAGGTTGAAGATTCAATCAAAATACTCTATAATGATTGTTTTTCTGCTGACTCTAGGGTATATTGCTCTGCTCTATTTTTTTAGAAAGACGGAGCCGTGGTGGTACAATACGATTGTATGTTATCCGCTAGGAATGCTTTATTCCTATTTCAAAGATCCTATCGAAAATCATATCCTGAAAAAGCGCTGGATTTTGTGGCCTGTGGCAGTCTCAAGTACGGCCGTTTTTGTGGCTTGCTATATGTATGCCGATTGTTTTGCTACGGTAATGTTCCAAGTTAGGGTCCTTTCCTTTTTGGTATTGCTTGTAGTGTGGACCCGATTGTTCCCTGCTCCGAATGCGGTTTTTAAGTGGTTTGGAAATTATGTGTTTGAAATTTATATCTTACAGAGAATACCAATGATTGCATATGCTCAATTGGGAATGGATCGGTCGGTTTACGTGTATTTCGTTTTGTGTGCTGCAACAACGCTTCTTTTGGGCATTGTATTCAAATATGTCGTAAATTATATGGATTCTAAAGTCCTGATGAAATAAAATATGTATCTTATGATAAAATTTCTGTTGCAGAAAAGACCTGTGATTAGGGTTTGTTATGAAAAAGTATAAAGTAGGCTATACGGTAGGTGTGTTCGACCTGTTTCATGTGGGACACTTGAATCTGCTGGAACGTTGCAAGGCTATGTGTGATGTCTTGATTGTCGGCGTCTGTGACGATGCCTATGTGCGTGATGTAAAACATAAGGAACCCGTTATTCCTGAAGATGAACGAAAACGGATTGTTGAAGCCCTTAAGTGTGTTGATCAGGCCTATATTGTTGATTTTAAGGTGACTGATGACAAAATGCTTGCCTATGAACGTTTTCATTTTGATGTCCTTTTTTCGGGTGATGACTGGAAGGGCTCAGAACGCTATCTTCGAACGGAGCAGCAGTTTAAGCCTTATGGAGTGGCGATAGAATATTTGCCTTATACAAAGGGTATTTCGACATCTGATCTAAAAATGAAGATGAAATGATCTAATCCATAAGGAAATGATTATCCTGTGAAAATTGTTCATCTTTTATGGGGCCTTTCTAACGGCGGCATCGAGAATATGCTGGTTGATATTGTCAATCAGCAGGTTGAGGATAATGACATTTCCTTTATTGTCGTCAACCAGATGATAGACGAATCTATTGTCGCCCGACTAGATAAGAGAGTCCGTATTTACTGTTGTGGAAGGAATGTCAAGAGCAAGAATCCGCTCCCGTTTCTAAAGATTAATTATTACCTGTTCAAGATTCGCCCTGAGATTGTTCATGCCCATTATGATGACATGGCGCGGCTCATTTTGGGGAAGTGGAGAATGGTCCGGACGATTCATAATACCACGAATGATTTTAATGAATCGAAATATTTTAGGGCTTGCTACGCGATTTCTAAGGCGGTCCAGGAAGAATGGAAAAAGGCTGGAAAGGAAACGGTCCTCGTTGAAAACGGAATCCGTTGCGAAAGCGTCCGTTGTGAGCGGAATGGGCTCTTCAATGATGGCTTGCTGCATTTTGTACAGGTGTCTCGACTGTATATCAAGCAGAAGGGCCAGGATATTCTTCTGAAAGCCCTTGCTGAAATAAAGAATAAAAACTTGTGCCCTCTCAATTTTAAAATGCATCTGGTGGGGGATGGCTCAAGTCGAGAACTTTTGCAGGAAATGTCGAATACCCTTGGAATCAATGAACACGTGGTATTTGAAGGCAATAAGCCTCGTGAGTGGATATACGAAAACCTCTGCAATTTTGACTTATTTATTCAGCCTTCGCGTTATGAAGGCTTTGGATTGACTGTCGCCGAGGCAATGGTTGCAAAGGTCCCTGTGCTTTCGAGTAATATCGAGGGCCCCGTAGAAATTATGACGGTAAATGATGGCGGGTCGAACCGGCTTGTCGGCTATACTTTTGAAACGCAAAATCCTGAAGATCTTGCCAAGAATATTGCGGAGTTTGTGCAAAACGGCCGTAATGAAGAATCTGTCGAGTTGGGCCGTCGTCATGTTATGGCAAATTATGATATCCGTAATACCGCTCTACGGTATTTAGAGGAATATCGTAAACTTCTTGCCTACAAGTGATTGTCAATCCATTCCATGCGCTGCTTTATCCAGCTGTTTAACGAATCGATGGCTTCGTCATAGCTGTCGTAGGCTTCCTTGTAGGTCCAGTTCTCTGTGTTTTCGAGGACAGGCCAACGCTTGAATTCGTTTTTTGTGGCTGGGGCAAGCTCTGCCGCGTATTTTGAAATAGAATCGGGGAAGGTGGCGAGAAAATCGCGGTGCTCCTTCCAGTAGTCCACGGCGGCTTGCCAATATTTAGCTCGCTTGAAAATGTATCCGTTCCATCCACTATTACGGATATACCAATCGGTGGTGGTGCGAAGGGAATCAACTTCCCAGTTTCCGTAGGCGACGTCAAAATCCCATACGGGGCCGAGCCGGATAGGTTCCCCGCGTTGCCAGGTTACATAAATGCTTCGCCTAAAGGCTCCGTCCAGGTTCTTTGAAAGTTCCTGAATCCAGTAGAAACGCAGGTAATCCTCGAAATCAAGGAAGTCGGTGATTTCATGGTTGCTTTGAAGTGTGTCGTCGTCTTCATCCTTTAGAAAATTCTCGAATTCACTCAGGACACCCTTGATGATTTGGGTGTCAAAATAATCGGGATCCTTGGGGTACTTGATGCCGAAGGTAGTTCCCTTCTCGGTAACGACAAAATGTTCCTTGCCGAATTCGGTGGGGCATCTTTCAAGCAAGAAGGAACTGTCTGCCTTGGGGATGTCCACGCGGTCCTTGCCGACTTTCACCGTTTCAACCAGTTGGTAGACTCCCTGGTATTGCCTGTTCAGATACAGTTCGACGAAGGTGCTTCTCGGCGTGTATTCGTCGCCGAGCCAACCTGCGAGTTTATATGTAATAAAGTTCTTGAGGAGAGTCTTGTCGGCGGAATTAGCGATAAGAGCCCAGTCTTTATCCTTGGGCATCCCGAACATTTCCTGTTTTTTCGCGAATTCAATTTTGTAGCTGGGCTTGGGCATTCCCGTAAAACTGGAGTTGCCGCGCCCCTTGATGGTCAATTCAAGAACGTCGCTTTCGGGAGAGTCCTTGCCGTATACCTGCAACTTTGCGGGAATCTTCGTTTCGCGGTCGCGAATCTGCGTGAAGTCCTCGGTCTCGATGACAAGTCGCGGCAAGCTTACGTAGGGGTATTCCGAATCGTCAATCGGTAAGTAGTCGGGTGTACTCTCGGGATCGTTCCATACGCAGGAACAGATTATACAGCCGAATAGTATTATGGCGAGCCGAATCCTCATAATTTAAATTTAAAAAATTGAGCGGTGTGCTTTCGGCAGAAAATTTTGCGCGGAATGTTTTTTGCTAGATTTTGCGTTGATTGCGAATATGAAAAAGTGGCTGCTTTTCCCATGGATCCTTTTTTTGTGGGCGTGTGATTATGATGATGATGACACGCGTGTTTGTTTTATAGGCGATTCAATTACCTATCAGTGGGATCTTGAATACTTTTTCCCGCAGTATATGCCCTTAAAACATGCGAAAAATGGCGCAAAGATTCAGGATCTTGATGATTGGGATTTGCGAGAATGTCGGGGAATACCGTCCGTCATATTGATGGGAACCAATAATAGTAGTGAATTTTTTGATGAAGAAAGAAGAAATGCATTCTTGCAGAAGTTTTATACCCGAATCGAAAAAATCCAGGCAGACCCGTTAATCGTTGTTTCGATTCTTCCTCGTAATTTTCAGCGTCAGCAGAGTTCGCGTGTGAATGAAGTCATTCGCAATGTGAATAATCGTGTGGAAAAAGGACTGGATTCGTTAAATGGTCGCTTTGAGTATCTGGATGTGTATCCGTTGTTTGCCCAAGATGAATATGAAGCTAGGATGGATTTGTTTAAGGACGGCTTGCATCCGAATATTGCAGGACAAGAAATTTTAGCCTCGGAAGTTCTGAAGGTGTTAAGATGAGAAAATCTGTCGTTATTTTTTTGATGGTTTCGGCCACGCTGCTCTTTGCCAATAACCAGTTCTTTATGGGAATGCGTAATCAGCGTTTCCTGTTTGCTGGCGTTCAGCATGGTTCGTATGGGGTTGCCTATGAGCAGTCCCTGTTCAATCAGGACCCTGAACAGCAACATGGAAGTTTAGGCCTTTTTGCGGAATACACGCTGCCACTGTCGATGAAACTCTGGTATGTTCTGTATGGTGGCATGCAGTACGACATGGATTATTATGACTATGGCGGGGAGCTGTCCCTGCTTTGGGCTCCCCATGCCTATTTCCAGATCAAGGCGCGGTATCGTCCGTTTTATGACAGCGATCTCGGGACCCATTATGGATACCTTATCCAGTTGCAAAGTTTCCCCTTTGAGGATGTAGGCTTCTATGCTGGCTTTAAGAATATGCCTGATTACCGAAATGTGGAACGTCGCTTTTTTGGGGGAATGTTGTTCGATGTAGGACGCTTGGGTGTCTATCCTGAAATTTCGACACCGGTTCATGGAAGCTTTGAGTGGACCCGTGTCCAGCTTAACTTTATTTACCGGTACGATTTTAATTAAGGGCTGAAGAATGAAACTTGACCTGATATTGACTTTTTTGCTGATTGCGGTTTTGTTTGCGTCGGTCTTGTGGAAAAGTGTTCCCAAGGAGGGGCCGTTCTCGTTTGACAAGAATTTTACGGGAGTCCTCAAGGGCGTAAGTGCCATCGTTGTCGTCTTTGTGCATGTCCCGGAGCTTTACCATAACGCGGCCCAGAGAATGGTGATGAGCTTTGGCTTTGTGGCGGTAACGGTGTTCTTTATGATATCGGCTTATGGAATGCAGTTTTCGGCGAACCGTTCACCGGATAAGTATCTCTCTCATTTTTGGCGCAATCGTCTTGCGAGCTTGCTGATTCCATGTTTTTTGGTGAATCTTTTTTGTGTTCTGTTCAATGTTTGCTCAGGACGCGATTTTTCTTTGTTGAAGTCCCTCATCAGTATGCCGGGATATGTGTGGGTCCTGCTGCAGTATTGCATTCTCTTTTTTGTAGTCATGTTCTGCCAGCAAAAGTTCAAAATAAAACCTTCTATCTGCCATGTTGTCTTGGCCGTTGCTGTTGTGGCATCTAGCCTTTACTTGTACCTGTCTTCGCCGGATGCCAGTAATTCAGCCGAAATGGGGTGGTGCTATGAGCGCATGGGACTTGTCTGGGGACTGTTGCTTTTCATATTCTTCTCAAAAATAGCCGACTTCATTGGTTCCCGATGGATGTCGAAAACAGTTGTTTTGGGACTGTCTTCGTTGGTGCTGGGAATTGCCTATGTGATGAATAAAACGGTGTGGTTCTACGGGGAGTATCTTTTAAAGATTGTCCTAGGCTTTGCGATCGTCAGTTTTGTTTTGTTCCTGTCGCGGAAGAGAACGTTCGGGAATGCCGTTGTCAATCACCTGGGCGTCATTTCCTACGAGATTTATTTGTCGCATGAATTGATGATGCGGACGATTTCGTATTTGTTCCCGACGGTGTCGAGCGGAGTGTTCCTCGTTTTGACGATGACGTTTACGATCATCTTTAGTACGGTGGTTCACAAGATGTCGTCGAAACTGGTCAATTGGGTGCGCGTATAAAACTTAAATAGGGGCGCTATTTCAAGCCGAAAATCTTTCGCGTCATTTGAAATTTTCGGATGATGTAGAATAAGACGATGGGGCCGACGATTCCCGCAAGGATGCAAAGAAGGGCTCCCATGACAAATCCAGTGTCGGAGGTTGCGAAAAAGGTGACTTTCTGGACGATGGACTTGGCCAACCCTTCGAATGTCGTGTGGAAGAGATAGATGATGTAGCTGGCGGAACCGACTATCAAGATGGGCTGAATGTACTTTGTTGCGCGGATATGGGCAATCCAGGTGGATGTTGCCATCATGGATGCAATTCCGAACCATGCAAGAACTTCGTTGGTGTAGGGCGTTTCAAGTAGGAACAGAATACTTGTACCGACAAAGAGAATAATCGAGAATATCTTCAGGATATTCTTGTAATTTTCCCAGAACTTGTGCGAGAAAACGATGCTTCCATAATCGCAGGCGCTGGTGCCGACCATGAACCAGAGCAGGTTGCGGGAAGTTTCGTTAATGGCAAACAGCTCGATGCTTCCGAGAGTAAATACGTAGTGTAGCAGGATGGAGATCAAAAGCAGGATGAGCCTAGCTTTTGCTGTCTTAAAGAAGGGGATAATCAAGAAACAGGTGAAAAGTGACCAGATGAACCACAAAAAGTAACCGGCTGCCGGAAGGTATAGAATTTGTATGTAGGTTTCTGGCGTAACAGGATTTTCAACATACATGTTGCGCTGTGTCAGTAGCTTGATCGAGATGATGATCATCGAGACGATGATATAGGGAACGAACAGACGCCTGAATTTTTTCTTGATAAAGGTGAAGTATCCTTCGTCCTTCTTGAAGGAAAGATAGATGTAGCCGCTGGCGAACATGAAAAGAGGCATGTGGAATGTGTAAATCCAGGAATGCAGCGCCAGGTACCAGCCGGGCGCGTTTTCGGGGTAATAGTGGCCGATGACAACGAGAATGATGGCGATCGCTTTGGCAATGTCGAAGTGGACAAGTCTTGTCATCGGAAAATCCTTGGGCGGCTCGGTAACTATTCGGTGCTACTAAGATAGAATTTTTTAAATTTGTCAAATAAACCGATGTTTGTTTTTATTCGAAAGACTTTGAAAGTTGTGCTTCTCTTGGGGCTCGCGTCTATCGCGACATTTGCCCGCGAGACGGTTTCTCCGGTGCGCGCTCCCGAAAGTTTTGTGCTGCTGGGCGCCCTTGCGGAGCTTCGTGATGACGTGTACAGTGGCGATATCAATGTGGCGGGGGAGTATGCGCCCTGCAACTGCTTTAGCATCTATGGGGACTTTGCCTACCGCCTTGTGAGTTACGAGTGGAATACGATGGCACATGACCAGATTCATGAGATGGTGAACTTGCGGGTGAACGGTCTCAACGAATCGTACCTGGGCATGAAACTGATGCCGTTCCCGTTTGCAGGTGTCGATGTCAGCTGGAGGCTCCCGCCGCGCGAAGGTTCCCGCGTGAACCGTTTCCATCGGCTGGGCGTTTCGCCTTTTGGCCTCTATGAATTCTCGCGGAACATGGCGCTCGGTGCTGCGGCGGAATACTTTACTTTCCTCGAAGAACGCGATTTTCAGCCAGGTGACGAACTTGGCCTCAAGGGGTCGATTTCGTGGAAGCTCCTGTGGGACCGCGACGACCATTCGGGCTGGAAATTTGACTACGTTTTCCTGTACCGCTGGCGAATCCAGGAATCCGAAAACTTGAGTCTGCAGAAACCGTATCGCAAGATGGACGATCTTTATCGCGGCTACAAGATGCGCGTGGATGCGGCGCGTTATTTTTCCTCGTTCGGCAACTCTCTCGGCATTGCCCTTTTCTATGAGATGAATCGCGGGCACCTGTTCGGGATGGAAACAGGACACACATTAGGGCTCTATGCAAAGTTCTTGTTCCTATAAGGCGGTCTTGATTGGTAACGGCACCATGGGACAGCGGCATAAGCGGCTGTTCGAGGAAGATGGTGTTGGGTTCGTCGGAATTGCAGACACGACAGCCGAGGCTGACGCCCTGTTCAAAAAAATCGTTGCAGGCGATATTTCTCCCGATTTCGCGGTCGTTGCATCTCCTGCTGTGGCGCATGATGAATACGTAAAGAAATGCATCGAAATAAAGCTCCCTCTCCTTGTGGAAAAGCCTGTGTCAATTTCGGCACTTGCTGCGATGGAATACCAGAAACTTGCGCTGGAGCAAAACGCATTTGTATTTGTCGGCCATTCGGAACGTTATAACCCCGCAATCGAAGAATTTACGAAGACCGATTTCTTCAAGGAGATGCAGGATTATCTGAAATTCTGGTACCTTCAGAAACAGGACTTCGCTCCAGTGAGCTTCAAGTTTACGCGAACGCACGGGTTTTCGCCGCGTAACCGCGATGTCCCCGTGGAGCTAGACCTGATGATCCACGACATGGACTTGCTTTGTTTCTTTGTCGACAAGAATGCGATGATGTACAAGTCGTTTCATTGCGAAGAATTGTCGGAAGACCGTGTCCATGCTTTCTATGACTTGAGAACGTTGACAGTTGAATTTATAGCAGACCGTAATTGTGCTTCTGACTCCCGCATGGTAGAAATTTCGATGAACGGCCGTTCCGTAACATTGGACTTGGGGGCCTATCGCAATGGCAATCCGGCGTATGCATTGCAAAAGGAACATCAGGCTTTTCTAAATTATTTGAACTCTTATAAGAATACGGCAAAAGATCCCGAATACGATTGGTATGGTAGCATTTACGATGCCTGCCAAGCGGTCATAATGGTTTCTTTGATTGATGAAGTGTATAAAAAGGGGAGAGCGAATGAAACTGATGCAAAATAAGGTTGTGTCCGCGTTTGTCCTGTTCTGTGCGGCGCTTGCCTTCGCCTATATTCCCGGTGAATCGGGGTTTGTCTCGCTCGAAAATGAACATGGCATTTGGGGCAACCCGGCTGGGCTAACGGCCTTTGATTCCAAGGGCGCCCTGGTCAGTTACGATTACGATGATGGCATCAAGAGCTTCCGCGTCGGTGGAAATCTGGACCATTGGGCGGCGGGATTCGATTACACGCAGGGGCCAGATCATTTGGATTTGTCCCGCTGGAGTCTCACGCATGGTAATGACTTGTGGAACCGCAGCATCTTTGTCGGTGAACGCGTCACGGCTCTCCGCAGCGCTGACTTTACTGGCACCGAATGGGGCGTTGATCTCGGTGTGATGATTCGCCCGTTCAGGTTCCTTTCTGTGGGCTATTCCTGCGACAATGTGCTTTATACGGGGCCGCAGGCTCCCGACCGTATACAGAACTTGGGCGCGACGGTTCGTTTCGGTCACCTGATGAGTGTAAGCTATGATGTGGAAGATTTCGAGAATCATCGTTTGCTGGTGGAGTTGGGAATGTACGGTGCCCGCTGGGGACTCCGCATTCCGATTTATGGAGACGATGAATATCGGCTGACTTTCTCGATGTCGCTTGGCGGTTACAACAATGTCGCGGTGCATGTCTACGATGACCTGTTGCCGAAGGGTGCCGCATGGGGCTACCACAGCGCCCGTAATCCGGATGCATCCTTGAGTGCGCAGATTATTCGCGTTCCTCTCGATATGGAGGTTTCCGAGACCGAGGACGAATTCGCCTTTTTCCGCAAGAATTCCATCTACCTCTGGCATGTCCGCAACTTATTTGAACACATGCTGCGTGATCCTGCATCGGGACTTGTGATTCTTGACTTTTCAGGGTACAAGGGCAACATCGGTATTTCGAGCGAAATCGACCGCTACGTGCAAAAGCTCAAGGCCCGTGGCGGCAAGGTGATTGCCTATATGGATGATATTCGCCCTGCGGTGCTGCTGGCGTCTGCGCATGTGGACCGCATTGTGGTGGAGCCTTCGGCGCACATGAACTGGCGTGGCCTCGGCGGGAACGTTCTCTTTTACAAGGGGCTTTTTGACAAGCTCGGTGTGAAGGTGGAATTCCTGCGTCATGGCAAGTACAAGTCGGCGGTGGAACCTTATGTGGCTGATTCGATGTCGGCGGAATCCCGTTCCAATCTGGATTCGCTTTATACAGATTTGTGGACGGCTTTGCAGACCTACATTTCGATGCGTCATGCGGGAGGCGCCAAGGCGTCTGATGCAGCGTTGAGTCAGGCTTACGCGCATCTGGATTCCCTGGCGAAGCAGCCGCTAGTGACGGCGTCTGCCGCAAAGCGCGCGGGCCTCGTCGATACGCTGCTTTACCTCGATCAGGTTCCTTCCTATGCGCTCAAGACGTTCTTCGGCATCGATTACCCGCAGGCGTCTTACCGCACCTGGTATCCGACGGACAAGCGGATTTTCAACGAGAGCTGGAATCGCCGGGCATCGGTCGCGCTCCTGAATATCGACGGGACGATCGATTCGCGTATGGAACGCTCCGTTCTGGAATCTCTCCGCAAGTTGCCCGCAACGGGTGCCGAGGCGTTGATTGTTCGCATTTCTTCGCCGGGAGGCTCCGCGATAGCCTCCGACAAGATTTGGGCGGCGCTCCGCCATGTGAGCGAACAGGGAATACCCGTAGTTTCTAGCATCGGCTATATGGGCGCTTCGGGCGGCTACTACATCGCCTGTGCGGGTGACCGGATTCTGGCGGAACCCATGGCAATTGTCGGAAGCATCGGCATTTATGGCGGCAAGATTGATGTCTCTGGGCTGATGTCGAAAATTGGACTTAAGGCCGAAACGGTCAAGACGCATGAATATGCGGATGCGACGACTTTTACGCGTCCCTGGAGCGATGCGGAAAAGGCGGCGTTGCAGCAGTACATGGATGAGTTCTACGATCGCTTTACGGGAGTTGTCTCGAAGGCGACGGGAATCCCGCAGGTGACTGTCGATACGGCGTACGGTGGCGGCCGCGTGATGATTGGAGTCAAGGCGCTTCAGGCTGGTCTGGTGCATGATCTCGGCGGCATTGACGATGCGATTGCCGCAGCGAAGCAGTTGGCGCATATTGGCGAATCGACCGACGTGGATCTGATGGTGCTCGGCTCGGGAAATTCGTTTACGTTACCTTCGTTTGGTGCTATGTTTGGCGCAAAAGCCCTGACGGATTTCTCGGATTGGACGGATTACCTTTATGACCTGGGTCGTCCGCAACTTTGGGCGATTGAACCAGCCTTATTTGAGTCGTCGTTACTAGGTGTTGAATAATGCTTTATATTGTATTGACTGTTCTCGGCTGCCTTTCGATTTCGGCTTTCTGCTCCGTGACGGAGGCGTCGTTCTATAGTGTGCCGCCTGCAATCATAGAGCTGTTGCAGAAGCAAAAGAAGTTTACGGCGCGCTACATGGTGCACGTGAAGGAAAATATCGACCGCTATATCGCTTCGGTGTTGGTGGTGAATACGATCGCGAATACGGTGGGGGCGTCCTTGGCGACGGCGCTTGCCGTGAAAAACCTGCCGCCGATTGGACAGGTGTCGCTTCCGATTGTTCTGACAATTTTGATTTTGCTGTTTGGTGAAATTACCCCGAAGACTTTGGGTGTCAAGCAGGCGAAAGTCGTGGCGCCCCTGGTGGCCGTTCCGTTCTACTACATCACCATCGTTCTTTCCTGGACAGGGGTCATTTGGCTCTGCCTTACGCTCACCAAGCATTGGACCCGTGAAAAGGAAGACAAGAAGGATGTGAGCATCGACGATATCAACAGTCTCGTGAGCCTTGGTCTCCGCGAGGACGTGATTGACCGTCAGCAGTCTTTGGTCATCAAGAACATCCTGGCGCTGAAATCGGTGCCGGTGCGCAAGGTGATGACGCCCCGTCAGGTGGTATTTTCGCTCAAGGCGGATTCTACAATCGGCGAAACCTTGGATGAACGCGGCAACTGGCCGTTCTCCCGCGTGCCGCTTTACGAAAAGGGGAAGGACAACTGGATTGGAATCGTTCTTCGCCGCGATGCCTACAACAAGCTCGCCGAAGGGCTGCGTGACGTGAAGCTTCGGCAGATGATGCGTCCGTTGCAGCTCATCCCCGACAGCCTTACCTTGGACAAGTTGCTCCTCCGTTTTTTAAAGCAGCGTGGACATATCGTGGGTGTTGTCGATGAGTGGGGTGCAATCGCTGGCATCGTGAGCCTCGAAGATGTGCTCGAAGAAATCCTCGGCCGCGAAATTGTCGACGAATACGACGAAAACGTAGACCTCCAAGAAACCGCCCGCCGCCGCTCCAAGGCCCTCGCCCGCATCAGACAGCAAAGCAAGATGCAAAAGGATGTTGAAAAATGAATAATTTGTCACACGGATTGGATTTTGCTAACGCAAAATCTTGTTTAGTACAATCCGTGTGTCAATATAACCTTAAAGAAATAAGTATGCCAAACAAAGAATCTAAATTGATTTATAAAGAAGAATCTGAAAAAATTTTGAAAGCTTGCTTTGAGGTACATAATGAACTTGGAAACGGATTTCTTGAGCCCGTGTATCAAGAAGCTTTAGAATTAGAATTTAAAAGTCAAAAGATTCCTTATGAAAGAGAAAAATTATTACCCATTTTTTATAAGGGGAAAATTTTGGACAAAAAATATTATGCGGATTTTGTATGTTACAATGATATTGTTCTTGAGTTAAAAGCAGTCTCTGTTGTTGTAAAAGCTCATAAAGCTCAAGTGTTGAATTATTTAAAAGCTGCTGATAAAAAACTTGGTTATTTGGTGAATTTTGGAAATAACTCTTTAACATGGGAACGGATAACAAGATTTAATTGAATCAAAAGAAATGACGTTAGTCATTTCGAATCCGTGTGAAAAAAATGGATAAAGCAAAACCAAATTATTTTCCTGCGTTAGATGGTCTTCGTCTTTTGGCTAGCATCAACATCGTGATGCTTCACTTGGGTAGTTCCTCTGCACTCGCCTACATGGCGGACTTCAAGTGGGTTATGCCGATTATCAATGCACCTGCCTTTGCGGCGGGTATCTTCTACGTGCTTGCAGGTTTCCTTTTTGCGAGCAAGTTTAGCGATCCCACGCGCCGCATCCCGGTAGTCCCCTTTATGTTCGCGCGTATCGCGAAGCTTTACCGTCTGCATTTCTTCATGACACTCCTGATGTTCGTGGTGCTCGTCTTCAAGTTCAGCGGTTACTTGCACTTGCCCGCCTTAAACGAAATAGGGGACTGCGCCGCGGCGGGCCTCGCCAAGATGATTCACCCGTGGCGGAGCCTTTTCTTGCACCTTTCGCTCACCTGGTCCATTGTCCCTGATTTGGGCATGAAACTGAATGAACCTTCGTGGTCGCTCACAAGTTTCTTCGTGTGCTATGCGGTGACCCCCTGGTTTAGCCGCTGGTTGTTTAGACAAAGTAACCGTACACTCTGGGTGCTTTTTGCGACTCTCTTTATTCCTGGAATTCTCTGGGCGGTTTTCTTCGGCCTCTCGGATAACCTTTGGTTCGATAGCTACGATGCCAAGTATCGTTTTTTCCATATCTTTGCACCGGTGCGTATTTTTGAATACCTGTTCGGCATGGTCCTCTTCAGGCTTTTCAAGGAAGGCCATTTCGATTTCTTGAAACGGAAGTTTGTGAGCGGGGTCGCGCAGTTCCTGATGCTTGCCGCCATTTATGGAAGCCTTTTCCTGATGCGCCCGGAATTGAACCCTGGCTTCAACTATTTCTTCCACCATTCACTCCCGATTATGTTGTACGGACTGTTCCTGGTCTCGCTCCTCACGGGAGAGGGCTTCATGGCTCGTTTCTTCTGTATTGGTATCGTTCGCAAGATTGGTCGTGCGTCCTTCTACCCGTATCTGATCCACTTGCCCCTCATCACGATCGCCTGGGGCATTTGCAACTTGAACCGTCCGAAAAATACGATTCTTTTGCTACTCTTTATTTACACTGTGAGCACGCTCTATAGCGAATTCAAGGTGTGGCGTCGCAAAAAGCAGAAGGCGAAACAGCAGGCAGCCTCTTCCGCCGCGCCGCCAACCAAATAAGCGTTCTGCAAAAAAGGCCTCCGAATGAATCGGAGGTCTTTCTGTGTGTAGGAGTAAAAAACTACATCTCTTCGAGTACCTTGCCCTTCGTTTCCTTGATGAACTTTGCCACGAAGAAGATGCTGAACGCAGCGAAGAAGGTGTATGTCATGTATGTCGGGCCGACGCCGATGCCGTCTTTACCCGTAAGTACCGGGAAGCTCCAAGTGACGATGAAGTTGGCTGTCCACTGGGCAAGTCCGCAAATGGCGATAGCCACGGCACGGATGCGGTTGTTGAACATTTCGCCGAGCATCACCCACATGACAGGACCCCATGTTGCTGCAAAGAAGGTCACGTACAGGTTTGCGGCAATCAAGGCGATGACGCCCGCTGCTTTGGGGAGACTTCCGTCGACATTGGCGCTCATGAAGCATGCGGCAAGCGTTCCAAGGGTTATCGCCATGCCGATACTACCAATAAGAAGCAATGGCTTACGGCCGATTTTATCGATAAGCATAATGGCGACAATAGTCATCACCAGGTTCACGCCGCTCGAAATCACGCTCGTGAAGAAGGCGTCGCTTTCTCCGAAACCGACACTCTGCCACAGCATGGTGCCATAATAGAAGATGACGTTGATGCCCACAAGTTGCTGTAAGATGGCTAGTCCAAGGCCTGCCCATACAATCGGAGCGATTCTCTTCTTTCCTCCAACCATTTCAAAGAGGTCGGCGAGCTTTGCGGGCTTTTCGTTTTTGAAGGTCTCGTGAATAGATTCGATTTCTTTATCGACACCTTCAGAATCGATCTTGGCGAGGACTTCCTTTGCTTCCTCTAGGCGTCCCTTATGCACAAGGTAGCGCGGTGATTCGGGAAGCTTCCAAGCTGCAATGCCGTAAAGGGCTGCCGGGATGATTTCGACCCAGAACATGACCTGCCATGCCTTGAAACTTCCAAAGAAAGTGTTGTTTGCGGAACCTGCTAAACGAACAATCACATAGTTCGAGAGGAGTGCAACGAAAATACCAATCACGATGGCAAACTGTTGCATTGAACCCAAACGTCCGCGCAAATGTGCCGGAGCAGTTTCTGCAATGTAGATTGGGGCGATAATAGAGGCCACGCCGATACCAACACCGCCAATCACGCGCCACATGATAAAGTCAGGGATGCCGAACGGAATGCCTGAACCGATAGCGCTTACTAAGAACAGCCCGGATGCGGCAAGCATACAGCGGACACGTCCGAACATATCTGCCAAACGTCCTGCAAAATATGCACCGATGGCTGCGCCGATCAGGGCTAGCGAAACGGCCCAGGCAAGCTGATAGTCGCTGGCATTAAAATGGGTTTTCAAAGCTCCGTTTGCACCGTTAATCACAGATGAGTCGAAGCCGAACAGAAATCCGCCAATCGCTGCGGATAGGGTAATCAGGACGATGTGCCTAAGGTTGGAGTTTGCACTAGACATAAGTGTTCCTTTTTTTATTTGAACATTTTATAGATAATATATTTGCAAAAATTGAAAAAGGCCAATTTTTATGAAAATAAACTGCAAAAACAATATTCCAATCTGGAATAATCCAAATTGGAATATCATTCGCTTGCGCGGCAATCTCTATTTTTCGAATATAACAGCTTCGAGGGACCGCATTTTCCCGGGTTCCGTATCGCCGTAATTCGAGACGATCAGCTTGCTGCCTACTACGATTTTCTGCGTGATGCCCTTGAGATCGCCGGTGCCGTTTCCGTCGGAATCCATGAAACTGTTCGGGTAGATTTCGTAGCAGACGGTCTGCTTCCACCATTCCATTGGGGCTGCGTCTGCGCCCTTTTGCGTTGCAGGGGTATTTTCCTGTTTCCCGCAGGAGGTGATGTTTATGGCTAGAATTGTCGCTAATGCCGCTGTTGAACAGAATGCAAACTAATGCTTCATAAAAAACTCCTTTCTTGAGGCGAAAGATAGATTTATAAGGACTGAAGCTTTTTGTAATTTGACTCGTTTTACGTTTTTTACTAAATTTGGGTTACTTTGAGACTAGATATTGCACAAAAACTTGTTGATTCCGAAGACCGCCGGGTGGTCTGGTCCCGCTCCGATGCCCCCGAGATTTTCGACGAACTGCACCTCAAGGGCGACCTGGTAGCCGAGGTGTTGGTAAGCCCCGAAGGCGAAAACAAGTGCCTTGTGACTGGTTCTGTCTCCGGAGTGCAAACTCTGACCTGCTCCCGCACCCTGGAGCAGTTCGATCGCCCCTTTACGACCGAAGTCGTGATTGAGGTGACGCGTTCCCAGGTGGCCAAACAGGAACTGGACGAAGACGATGTTGACGTTTTTGCCTACCAGATTCCCCAGGGGCAGAGCTTCGTAGATGTTTCCGAGTGCATCCGACAGCTGGTTATATTGCAAGAACCAGTCGCACCCGTGAAAAATCCTGACGAAGATTTTATCTTTGTAACAAACAATCAAGCCGACGGTGGTGACTCGGGCGACAAGCCTATGGATCCCCGTTGGGAAAAACTCAAGGCTCTTAAGAGCAAAATGGAAAATAGGAGTTAAAAATGGCAGTACCTAAAAGAAAAACCTCGACCGCCCGTCGTGACAAGCGTCGCACCCACTGGAAGATGGAAGTGCCCGCTATGGCTACCTGCGATCATTGCGGTTCCGTGAAGCGCCCGCACCGCGTGTGCCCGGTTTGCGGCTACTACAATGGTGTCGAAGTGATCAACATGAAGGATGCCGAAGCCTAATTAACGGTTCTACTGTTGTAAGGAGATGTCCATGGTTAAAGTTGCTCTTGATGCTCTCGGTGGCGATTTCGCCCCGGACGTAGTGATTGAAGGTGCGGTTAACGCCGTCAACAAGAATGCTAACCTCCACGTGGTTCTGTGCGGACCGGAGGCCGAGGTCAAGGCTAAGCTCGAAAAGCTTGGCTATGCTGGCAAAGGCATTTCCGTGGTCGATGCACCGGATCCTGTGGCCATGGACGAACATCCTGTCGAAGTCCTCAAGAAGAAGCCCCATTCCGGCTTGGTGACTTGCGTCGCCCTGCAGAAGAAGGGCATGGTAGATGCTTCCGTGAGTGCCGGTAATTCTGGCGCCATGATGGCTAGCTGCCTTATGCTTCTTGGCCGTACTACAGACAAATTCAGCCGTCCGCCTATCGGCTGCGTGATTCCGACTGCTGACCGCCCGATCATCTTGGTCGATGCCGGTGCCAACGTCGACGAACGCGCCGCTACCCTGGTGGATTTCGCCATTGCAGGTTCCGCTTTCGCCGAGACCTACTTCGGTTACGAAAAGCCGAAGGTTGGCCTCCTCAATATGGGCGAAGAAGAACACAAGGGCCCGGCTGTGCTGCAGGAAGCTCACCAGTTGCTGAAGTCCGCTCCGGTGAACTTTATCGGTAACATCGAAGGCGAAACCCTCATTGAAGGTGTCGCCGACGTGGTGGTGACCTCCGGCTTTACGGGCAACGTTGTCCTGAAGATGCTCGAAGGTTTCTACGAACTGCACAAGAAGATGTTCGGTGTCATCGATACCCCGAATGGTCGTCGTTTCGACGAAATGTGGGACTACCGCATGACGGGTGGCGCCTTGCTGCTCGGCCTGAACGGTACCGGCATTATCGCTCACGGTCGTTCCGATGCTCTCGCTATCGAAAAGGCTGTGGAAGTGGCTGCCAAGTACGCCGAAAAGGGCGTCTCGAAGAACATCAACGAACGCCTGCTCGCTATCAAGGATGAACCCTCCGAAGCAAAGTAACGCTTTTTAGCTTATTTGAAACCAGGTTTCAGGGACCCCGATGAATTTCGGGGTTCTTTTTTTGCATAAAACGAACGCCTCCGTAGCGGAGGCGTCTATTATAGAGTGTTGCTTTCAGCGCGTCGCTTGTGTCGCGCGAATGATAGCGTGAATTACAGAGCGTCGATGATGGCGTTGAATTCGGCGACCGGGCGCATCCACTTTTTCAGGAGTTCCGGCTTCGGCAAGTAATAGCCACCGATGTCGGCGGGTTTGCCCTGCTCGGCGGCAAACTCAGCGACAATCTTCTGCTCGTTTTCAGCGAGGGCCTTCGCAACCGGGGCGAACTTGGCGGCAAGTTCGGCGTCGTCCTTCTGGGCGGCAAGCGCCTGCGACCAGTAGAGGGCCAGGTAGAAGTGTGAGCCGCGGTTGTCGAGTTCGCCAATCTTGCGGGCCGGCGTGCGGTTGAATTCAAGAATCTTGCCGTTCGCCTCGTCGAGCGTGTCGGCAAGGACTTTAGCCTTGGCGTTACCGGTTGTCGAGGCGACCTGTTCGAAGGCGGGCACCAGCGCGAAGTATTCGCCGAGGGAATCCCAGCGGAGGTAGTTTTCGGCGAGGAACTGCTGCACCTGCTTGGGAGCGGAGCCACCTGCACCCGTTTCGAAGAGTCCGCCGCCAGCCATGAGCGGCACGATGCTGAGCATCTTGGCGGAGGTTCCGACTTCGAGAATCGGGAAAAGGTCGGTGAGGTAGTCGCGCATCACGTTGCCCGTGACGCTGATAGTGTCGAGGCCAGCCTTCGCGCGAGTCATCGTTTCCACGATGGCATCCTTCGGACTCATGATCTTGATGCTGAGGCCGTTGAGGTCGTGGTCCTTCAGATAAACTTCCACCTTCTTCTGGATTTCGCGGTCGTGGGCACGCTGCGGGTCGAGCCAGAAAATGGCAGGCGTGTTGCTCACGCGGGCGCGCGTGACGGCGAGCTTGACCCAGTCGCGGATGGGGGCGTCTTTCGCCTGGCACATACGGTAGATGTCGCCGGCTTCCACATCCTGCTGCAATAGCACTTCGCCGTTTGCATTCACGGCGCGGATGACGCCCTTGCCCTTGGCAATAAAGGTCTTGTCGTGGCTGCCGTATTCTTCGGCGCCTTGGGCCATGAGACCCACGTTCGGTACCGTGCCCATCGTTTTCGGGTCGAAGGCGCCGTTCTTCTTGCAGAATTCAATCGCGGCTTCGTAGATGCCGGCGTAGCAACGGTCCGGAATACAGGCCTTTACTTCTTGCAGTTTGCCTTCCTTGTTCCACATGCAGCCAGAATTGCGGATCATCGCGGGCATTGAGGCGTCGATGATAATGTCACTGGGCACGTGCAAGTTGGTGATACCCTTTGCGGAATCGACCATGGCGAGATCCGGGCCCGCAGTGAGTGCGGCGTCAATGGCGGCCTTGACTTCGGCTTCCTTGGCGTTGCCTTCCAGGCGCTTGTACAAGTCACC
The DNA here is from genome assembly GCA_017626945.1 of Fibrobacter sp. Classification (GTDB taxonomy): domain Bacteria; phylum Fibrobacterota; class Fibrobacteria; order Fibrobacterales; family Fibrobacteraceae; genus Fibrobacter. The sequence continues at coordinate 5,128 of JAGAHT010000060.1, read as the reverse complement.
GAGGCCGTTGTTCGCATCGATGCCGAGTTCCTTGAACAGATCGGCGTATTTCGTGAACACGTCCTTGAAGAATACGCGAACGAATGCACCGAACAGCACCGGGTCGGACACCTTCATCATGGTGGCCTTCAGGTGCACCGAGAACAGCACGCCCTTCGCCTTGGCGTCGGCCATCTGTTCGGCGATGAACTTTTCGAGGGCGGCCATGCGCATCACGGTGGCGTCGAGAATTTCACCTTCCAAAAGCGGCTTGGCTGCACGCAGTTCCGTGACGGCACCGGATTCATCGACAAATTCAATCTTGAACGTGTCGGCCTTCGCGAGCGTGATGGATTTTTCGTTGCCGTAGAAGTCGTTTGCCTGCATGCTCGAAACATGCGTCTTCACCGATTCGTTCCACACGCCGTTGCTATGCGGATTGTTGCGGGCGTAATTCTTCACAGCCTTGGGAGCGCGACGGTCAGAGTTCCCCTGACGCAGCACCGGGTTCACGGCGGAGCCCTTCACCTTGTCGTACTTGGCGCGGATGGCCTTTTCTTCGTCGTTCGCCGGAGCATCCGGATAGTCGGGCACATCGAAACCGTTCTTCTGGAGTTCGGCGATAGCGGCCTTGAGCTGCGGCACAGACGCCGAAATGTTCGGAAGCTTGATGATGTTTGCGCTCGGGTCCAGCGTGAGCTTGCCCAGGAAATCCAGGTCGTCGCTCGCCTTGCCGAAAGCGGCCAAGATGCGGCCCGGTAGGGAGATGTTCTTGGTTTCGACATCGATGTCGGCGGCCTTTGCGAAACCGCGCACGATGGGGAGCAAGGATTGAGTCGCCAGGAACGGCGACTCGTCAGTCAGAGTATAGTAAATCTTCGTGTTCATACGAGCCCAAAGATAGAAAATTCATAGGTTCGCTCACATGGCCTCGGGCTTCGCCCGACGAATGTTCGCTCAACGACTTATCTTCTTCCGCCTTGCGTCTTTAATCGTGGACTTCTATTCGTGTAAAAATCTGGGAAACATTGTCTTTTCTGGTTAATTTTTGGCTTAAAATGTAGACAGAAATATTTTTGTAATTACCGCTTTTCCTGAAAATAACATAGATTTAGAAGAGAATTTGCGCGGTTTCGCGGGATGAGGTTTTTATGAGTGTTTGGAAGTTGCCTGCGCCGGTAATGGGCGCGTTCGGATTGGCGTTTGCCGTGTCGTCGTTTGCGGCGGATTATGTTCCCCCTTCGACGGCGGTTTCGAGGATTAATTCTTACCGCGGTTATTCGGAGCTTACCAAAGCCGCGGGCAGCATGGATATCGACCAGTACACCTACAACATGACCACGTGGCAGATTGCAAACGGCGGTTTTTACAAGGCGATGGCCGACAAGTACAAGAGTGCCTACTCTGGCGGACAAAAGTCGGAATGGCGCGCCAAGGATGGTGGCGACCTCGGCACGATCGACAACAATGCGACTATTCAAGAAATGCGCTTGCTGGCTGTGCGTTACAAGGAGACGACCAACAACAATTACAAGGTCGCTTTTAAGACGAGCTTCAACAAGGCCGTGAACTTTTTGCTGACCATGCAGCGTTCCAAGGGCGGGCTTCCGCAGGTGTGGCCCAAGCGCGGCAACTATTCGGACCAGATTACGCTGAACGACAACGCCATGATTCGTGCAATGGTCACCATGATGGACATTGCAAACAAGACGTCTCCGTTTGATTCCGATATCATTGACGAGGCGACTCGCAGCAAGATGCAGGGCGCGCTGGATAAGGCGATTGACTACTTGCTCAAGGCACAGATTGTGAACAACGGGAATCTGACGGTGTGGTGCGCCCAGCATGACACGAACAGCCTCGCTCCGGTGGGTGCCCGCGCCTACGAACTCCCGAGTAAGTCCGGCAACGAATCCATGGGCGTGGTGTGGTTCCTGATGAACTGGCCTAAACAGACCGAAGCGATTCAGAACGCGGTCAAGGGTGCCATTGCCTGGTACAAGAAAAACAGATTGAAAGACAAGGCCTTTAGCAAAACGGCCGGCGTTGTCGACAAGGCGGGCTCTTCGCTGTGGTTCCGCTTTTACGAAGTGAATAGCGACGACTACTTTTTCTGCGACCGCGACGGGGCTAGCACCAAGACGCAGGACTTTATGAAGATCAGCGAGGAACGCCGCACGGGTTACCAGTGGGCGGGCGATTACGGCAGCGCAATCCTTTCGACGGAAGCCGCATATTTGGAAGCGCTTGAAAAGGCGACGGGTACTTATGTGGAGCCGCCTCCTCCGGCGGCCATGTGCGGGAGCGATACCTGCAAGACATACATCGATGGCGTGAATTTCGTGGACATCAAGGGCGCCAAAGAAACGACGAATACAGGCTTTGTGGGCGAGGGCTACGCGAATGTGGATAACGAAACGGGTAGCTACGTAACTTATGGCGTGACCGCTGCGAAGGCGGGCGAATACGATTTGACAATCCGCTTTGCAAATGGTGGCTCGGGCGCTCGCGGCTATGACATATATGTGGGCGATGTGCTTGTTGTTCAAGGCGTGAGCATGGGCTCTACGGGTGGCTGGACCACTTGGGAGGCACAAACCATTAAGGTGCCGCTCGAAAAGGGTTACAGCGAACTCAAGTTTACGAGTACGGGTAGCGAAGGCATGGCAAACATCGATTATGTCGGCTGGATGAATGCTGATTTGTACGTGGGCAAAAAGGAACTCGGCGAAGATTCGACGACTGTTATCGGAGTTCGCTCGGTACAGGCCTCCCCGACAAGAGCCAACCGCTACTATGTAGACTTTGGTAGCCGCGACAACGCCGCAGGCGTTTACCTGAAAAAAGCGAACGGGAAAGTGTTTAAAGTGAATGGAAAGAGGTAGCGCCCTTTAGTAGAAAAGGAGATGCCGGGTTAAGCCCGGCATGACAAGGAAGAAAGGAATGTTTTTATGTTGAATAGTGTTACATCAAAAATCTGTCTACTTGCGACTTTAGGTCTCGCTATTTCTGCCTCCGCTGTCGAAAAAAAGAAGATTGATTTTGTACTTGGTGTCGATGGTGACTTCAAGGCGGCTGTTGCGGCAGCGGGCAAGTCGGGTGCGTCTGCCAGCAACCGCTTCGTCATTTTTGTTCCCGATGGCGAATACGATATCACCAAGCTTACGGGCGACAGTCACGGAAAATCGACTGTGAGCGCGTCGTACCTCTCGATTATCGGGCAGAGCCTTGAAAAGACGATCATCGCGAACAAGACTGATACCGAGGGCATCAGCCTCACGGCGACAATATACTTCCCGAAGAACAACGAAATGTACATGCAGGATATCACCCTGCAGAATAAGGGCTCCTATAACTCAGGCAATGCGGCGCGCCAGGTGGCACTGCAGCAGAATGAAGGCGACAAGTTTATCTACAAGAACGTACGCCTTTTAAGTGGGCAAGACACCTACTATACCAAGAAGGGCCGCACCTACTGGGAAGGCGGCGAAATCAACGGTACAGTGGACTTTATTTGCGGTGGCGGCGACGTGTTCTTCGAGGGCACCAAACTTGTGATGACCCGAAACGGCGGCTACATCACCGCATCGCAAAATCCGGGTGACTGGGGCTATGTTTTCAACAACGCGACCATCGTGGTGAGTAACAACAGTTTCAACGGCACTTTCTACCTAGGACGTTCCTGGGGCCACGCAAAGACGGTATTCTTGAATACGAAAATGATTGCGCAGCCCAAGGGCGAAGGCTGGGGCCCCGACATGAATTCCGCTCCGCAGGTCTTTGGTGAATACAACAGCAAAGACGGCAACGGCAATGCGGTAAATACCAGCCAGCGCAAGACCTATTTCAACGGCGGCAAGGACGCATCGACCGCGACCACGCTCAAGACGGTGTGGAACGCAAGCGATGCCGCAAAGTACACGCTCCAGAACGTGCTCAAGGGTAGCGACAACTGGGACCCAACCAAGTTGACGGCGCAGGTTTCCGCCCCGAAAATCACGCAGGAAGGTGCCGAAATCGTCTGGGCGGACAACGATGATGCACGCTGCTGGGTTGTGTTCGTGAATGGCAAGTACAAGGCGAATGTGGTTACGCCGAGTTTCTCGCTTGATGGCGTTGCAACGGGTTCCAAGATTACGGTGCGTGCAGCAAACAGCATGGGTGGCCTCGGAGCATATTCCAATGAAGTCTCGACAGTCGATGCCGCGGCGACTTATTACAAAGTAACGATTGGCGACGCCATCGGCGGCAAGGTCACGACAAACCTTTCGGGCGACAAGGTGGCCGAGGGCAAGACGGCGACCTTTACCGCAGTCCCGAATGTGGGCTGGGAATTCGCAGGCTGGGGCGGCAAGAGCGCAAGCCAGATTGATGCGGGCAAGGTTGCGGTTGAAATCGTCGCAGCGGGCGACATTGAACTTACGGCAAAATTCGTGGGCGATGGTACTAACGTGTACCAGGCAGAAGACGGAATCATTACGAACGCCGCAGCCGAAAGCAACAATGCGGGCTTTAACGGAAGTGCCTTCGTGAATTTTGCTGCCGGCGACTTGAGCATGATTCAAGTGCCTGTATATGCTGAAGTCGCGGGCGAGTACGAAGTTATGGTGCGCTACGCCAACGGTAGCGGCAAGGCACGCAGCCTGGCGGCCGCGGCCCCGGGCGTGTGCACCGCTGGCATTGACGGTTGCAAGAGTGCCGAGACGCTCACCTTTGAAGCAACAGAAAGTTGGACGACTTGGGATACCTTGTCAATTGCGTCAAGGCTTCCTGCCGGTGCAAGCTACTTTACCTTTGCGACGATTGGCGGCAACGATGGCCCTAATCTTGATCAGCTGGAATTGATTTTGGTCAAGGCGGACGAAACCACATCCGTTCGTGGGATTGCTGCACCGAGTCTGCAACTGGTCCCGACAACTCGCGTGCGCCTGTTTACCTTGACGGGGCAGTTGCTGCGCGAAAGTTCTTCTTTGGAAACGGGGAACCTGGCGCCGGGTGTGTACTTGCTGCAGCGCGGCGGCGGATCCCTGCTCCGCCAGCAAATCATCCGCGTGAAATAGTTAGCAGAAAAAGACGATGTATAATGTGTAATGAGTAATTTCACATCTCACATCTCACATCTCACATTTCACATTTCACATTTCACATT
>JAGAHT010000059.1:0-52244 GCA_017626945.1 Fibrobacter sp. | reverse complement strand
ACACGGTTTGCTTCCCGGCAAAGCTCGTGCACGGCCACGTGCTCAGCCTTATCGAGAAGAAGGTCGACCGCATATTCTTCCCGATGATGGTTGCCATCCCGAGCGACCACACCAAGTTCACGGCAACATCCGTTTGCCCGGTGGTGCAGGCATACCCGAACGTTTGCAAGAACACCGACGAGCCCGAAAAGAATTACGGCGTCCCCATGGACCAGCCGATTTTCCACTGGTTCAACACCAAGCTCCGCAGAAGTCAGACTATTGACTGGTTCCACGAACACTGGAAACTCGACAAGAAGCTCCTGGACAAGGCCGTGACCGAAGGCGAGAAGGCTCTCAACAGCTACCGCACGACCCTTTTGGAAGAAGGCGAGAAGATTCTCGACGACGTACGCGCGAAGAACAGTTTTGCCGTGGTGATTGCGGGCCGCCCCTACCATGCGGACACGCTCATCAACCACAACATCGCGAGCCACTTTACCGCCATGGGCATCCCGGTGCTAACCACCGAATCGCTCCCGGGCGTGTACGACCAGGATGTGCCGAGCCACACCCGTATCGAAATCAAGAACACCTTCCACTTGCGCATGATTGGAGCCACCATGATTGCGGCGAAGGACCCGAACATCGAACTCGCGCAGATCGTGAGCTTCGGATGCGGTCACGACTCAATTTTGACCGACGAAATGATGCGCATGCTGCACCTTGATTCCAACAAGGAAATGCTCATGCTCAAGCTCGACGAGGGCGACGCCCGCGGCCCGGTGGGCATCCGCATCAAGAGCTTCATCGAGACGGTGAAGGCACGCCGTGCGGCAAACCTCCCCGACAAGCCCGAAAGCCACGAACCGCTATACCACACTCCGTTCGTCGCCGAAGACAAGCAGCACCGCCGTATCCTTACGCCGAACCTCTCCCCCGCATTTACCGTGCTTGCGAGCGAGTACATGAAGCGCGAAGGCTACATCGCCGAATACCTGCCCGTGGCCGACAGGGAAGCCATCGAGCTCGGCAAGAAGTTCGTGCACAACGACATCTGCTTCCCCTGCCAGGTGAACATCGGCGAAGCCCTCAAGTGGCTCGTCAATCACCACAATGTTCCGCAGACCGAAGTTTCGATGTGCCTCGCGAAGAACTGCGAGAACTGCCGTGCCGTGCAGTACGCGGTACTCGCCCGCAAGGCCCTCGACGAGGCCGGTTTCAAGGACGTTACCATCATCACGACCGGCGTGGACTACAAGGGCATGCACCCAGGCTTCCAACTGGGCCTCGACTTCCGCCTCCACATGCTGTGGGGCCTTGTCACGATGGATGCCATCGAGACCATGTACCGAGCCCTGCGACCCTACGAAGTCAACAAGGGCGACACGCAAAAAGTCTACGACGAGTGGATGCCGAAGGTTATCGCCGTGGCAGGTCACCTCACCACCACGCAGCTAGTGCGCCCCTCCAAGCTCATCGAGGTCTTCGAGCAGTGCATCGAGGCGTTCAACGGTGTCGAGATTACCGAAGATCGCAAACGCGGAATCCGTAAGCCCCGCGTAGCGGTACTTGGCGAAATCCTCATGAACTACCACCCGAGTGCAAACGGGTTTGTAGAAGAATACCTCATGAACAACGGGATGGAAGTCTACCTCCCGGGCATGACGGACTTCTTCCGCGTCGACGAAGTCGTACGTAGCGAAAAAATCAAACGCGGATTCTCGGCGAACCCGCTCATGGACCGCGTGGAAGGCGGCGTGACGGCGAAGGTCTACACGCATGCCGTAGAAACCGCCCGCAAGTCCATGCACAAGTTCAAGCTCTACGAACACCACGCAGACTGCTACGAACTCAAGGACTACGTCACCGACATCATCGACCCGACATACAACACCGGCGAAGGGTGGCTTATCCCGGGCGAAATCCTGTACAACGCGCAGCACGGCGTGAACAGCTACATCATCTTGCAGCCGTTCGCCTGCCTTGCAAACCACATCAGTGGCCGCGGCCTCACCAAGGCCGTGAAGGAGCGTTGCCCGCACGTGCAGATTCTTTCGCTCGACTACGACCCGGACACCAGTTTCGCGAACATCGAGAACCGCCTGCAGATGCTCATCATCAACGCCCGCGAACTAGAAAAAGCAAATCAAGCATAAACAACAAAACAAAGGTCATTGGTCACTAGTCATTAGTTATTAGAAAAAGAATCGCGCCAAAGGCGCCTAGCTAAATACTATTGACCATTGACTAATGACTAACAACCTATATCTATGTTAAACGTTTCTAATGTCAGTCTTCAATACGGTAGCCGCGTCCTCTTCAAGGAGGTGAACCTCTCGTTCAAGCGCGGCAACTGCTACGGAGTCATCGGTGCGAACGGCGCCGGAAAGTCAACATTCCTCAAGATTCTTTCGGGCGAACTCGAGCCCAACACCGGCGAGGTCACCAAAGACCCGGGCGAACGCATCGCCGTCCTCAAGCAGGACCACTTCGCCTACGAACAGAACACCGTTCTCGAAACCGTCATGATGGGTTACCCCGAACTCTACGAGCTGGGCAAAAAGCGCGACGAACTCTATGCGCTCCCCGAAATGACGGAAGAACAGGGCATGCAGGCCATGGAAATCGAGACGCGCTTCGGCGAAATCGGCGGTTACGAGGCCGATTCCAGCGCGGCAGTGCTCCTGAAGGGCCTCGGCATTCCCGAAGAATTCCACTACAGCCTGATGGCCGACTTGGACGCCGGCCTCAAGGTGCGCGTGCTCCTTGCCCAGGCGCTGTTCGGCAACCCCGACATCCTCCTGCTAGACGAACCGACGAACCACTTGGATTTGGAAACCGTCGGCTGGCTCGAAGACTACCTCGAACGCTTCGAAAACATCGTCATCGTGGTGAGCCACGACCGTCACTTCCTCAATGCGGTCTGCACGCACACCTGCGATATCGACTACGGCAAGATCAACCTCTATGGCGGTAACTACGAATTCTGGTATGCAGCAAGCCAGCTCGCCCAGAAACAGCGCAAGGACCAGAACCGCCGCGCCGAAGAAAAGATCGAAGAATTGAAGGCGTTCATCCGCCGCTTCGCCTCTAACGCAGCCAAGGCCAAACAGGCCACCAGCCGCAAGAAGCTCCTCGACAAGATGACCGTCGAAGAAATGCCGGCATCGAGCCGCAAGTTCCCGTGGGTCAACTTCAAGATGGATCGCGAACCGGGCAAGATTGTGCTAGAAGTCAAGAACGCGACGATTGACGGCGGCGACGGCATCATCTGCAAGGGGCTCGACTTCAGCCTGGGCGGAGGCGACAAGGTCGCCCTCGTCGGCGAATACGATACGCTAAAGACGGCATTTTTCCAGCTGATTGCCGGAGAGACGAAGGCACCCGATGGCGTGCTCAAGTGGGGCAACACCATCAGCTACAGTTACTTCCCCAAGAACAACGACGCCTATTTCGGTTGCGACCTCTCCCTCGTGGATTGGCTGCGCCAGTACAGCAAGGAACAGGACGAAACGTTCATCCGCGGGTTCCTCGGCCGCATGCTCTTTACCGGCGAAGAAGCCCTCAAGAGCGCGAACGTGCTCAGCGGTGGCGAAAAGGTGCGCTGCATGCTCAGCCGCATGATGCTCAGCAACGCGAACTGCTTGCTCCTCGATGAACCCACCGCACACCTGGACTTGGAAGCGATTACCGCCCTCAACAACGGCCTCACCGCATTCCAGGGCCCCATCATCTTCTGCTCCCAGGACCACGAATTCGTGCAAACGGTCGCAAACCGCGTGCTCGAACTCACGCCGAACGGTGTACTCGACCGCTCCATTACCTTCGACGAGTGGCTCGAAACCAAGAAGAAAAAGAAATAACACTTTATCGGGAATTTCGCCGCATAATCGCCGAAAAATTGCCGAAAGATATTCAAAAAAAGCATTTCGTCAAGGAAATGCTTTTTTCGTTTTGAATTTTTATATATTTAGCGACATAGGGATAAAGGAGAAAATTATGAACAACATTTCCAAGACCTTACTCGCAATTTTTACCGCCTTTTCTGTCGCCACTTTCGCGGCAGAGAAAGTCTACATGGCTCCGGTCGGTACCACCAACATTCACAGCGACTACGGCATCGCCGCGCAGAAACTCATGAAAACCTACATCGAAGACGATGGCAGGTTTATTCTTGTTGAGGGCACAGCCGCCGATAGCGTTGTGCTCGAAAAACAGGAAACTGTAAAGAACAAGGCGGTAGAAAAAGGCTGCAGCAAATACCTCATCGCGGAATTTACCCGCCTGGGCGACAACGTGATTCTATCCTTCAAGCTCTACGGCACGGATAGCGACACCCCCGTATGGCAGGACCGCCTCAAGGCAGCAAACCCCGATGACTTTGACCCGATTATCCAGCGCGTGGCCCGCACCATCGGCACAGACGAAAAGGCGACCAACGACCAGGATATATACAACATAACAGAAAACGAGGTCAAGGCCCCCAAGCGCAAGAAGGTGAATTCCTACTTCGGCATCGGTATCGGCGGAATGGTGCCGCTTGCCCCCGAAATCGAAATGGCCCCAGGCCTGAACCTGTTCGGCATTTACGATACGCAGAGTATCCTCTTCGGGATTGACTGCAACCTATGGGGAATGAGCAGCGACTCCCGCTATTCCTATGCAGATTTCGGCATTTCGGCCTACTACGCATTCGGACGTAAGTTCATTGCCCCCTATATCGGTGGCGGACTCAGCTTCTCTGCCGTCGATTACGAGACTGAAGTGTCCTATGTCGCCGAACGCGAATATTACGACTATGATATTCAAGGATACAAGACCACGAAAGAGACGGAATACAATACCTATGTCGATGACAAGAGCGGCATCGGAGCATTTATTGGTGGCGGCGTGATGCTCAACCGCGCAAGCAGTATCATACTCCTGGCCGAAGTCAAGTACTTTGTCAACTTCTTCAAGCTGGCAGAACCGAAAGGCACTGTTACCTACGAGCAGTGGAAAGACTACGACTGGTACGACAACGATCTCCCCACCAAGTCCGATAAACTCTTCCAGGGCTTCATGTTCAACCTCAAGTTAGGCTACGGTTTCTAGTGAATACAAAACGCAACATAGTCCTCCTGGGCTTGCTCGCGTTCGCACTCACGTTGAGCGGGTGTTACTTTAGCCGCACGACGATTAGGACAACCGACGGCAAAGACTACAAGATTTATGGCGACGACGAACTCATCTGCGAAAGTAGCCAGGACTGCAAGATTGGCCAGCGCGGAGCGCCGCACACCATGGAACTGAAGGCGGTCAAGGGCAATACGGTCGTCGGGCGCACCACGATAAAGCGCGAGATAACTACGGCGTCTGTCATGTGGGGTTTTGTTTCGTACTTTACCACGCTGTTCGTTTACCAGGCATACCCCGACAACGTGTATATCCCTATCGACTACAGCAGCGAGATGGTGAGCCGGACGGTGCGCGAGACGGGTGGCAACGACTGGAACACTTCGCCCTACAAGTCGCAAGACAGCGCATGGGACAGACCCGGTTACGAGCCGAACGCCGAGGAATACAACGCACCCGCCGAGGAATACTGAGACTAGGGAGGAGGTCCACCCCCTCCCTAAGACCCTCCCGACACTTAATAATCCGCTACATTTTGGTCTTATTCTTCTGGTTTGAGCGGATTATTTGCGTGGGCGCCTGTCGGCGCCAGAACCTGCAAATTTTATTTAATTCGGGCGTTTTTGGTTGACAAGACGCGAGATATTTTTATATTTGGCACGTAACCTAAGGAACGTAGTAAATGTTGAACAAAAAGAATCTCATTCTTATCGCAATCGGCGTTTTACTGCTCGCAATCGGATTCCTTTGCCTCGCCACCGGCCCGGCAGATAATCCGGTCAGCCTCACGGTTGCACCCCTTATCCTGGTGTTTGCCTACCTGGTCGTGATTCCCGTAGGGATCCTCTTCGGCGGCAAGAAGCAGGACAAGCAGGATTAAATTTCCGGGCGATTAGCTCAGTTGGTTCAGAGCGTCTGCCTTACAAGCAGAATGTCAGCGGTTCGAATCCGTTATCGCCCACTACCGAGAATCGGAAACGATTTGGGGTGGTAGCTCAATTTTGGTTAGAGCACCGGCCTGTCACGCCGGAGGTTGCGAGTTCAAGCCTCGTCTATCCCGCGAAAAAGCCCTCTCACTTGAGAGGGCTTTTCGTTTGCAATTTTTACGCGCAGTTACCAGAGGTACAGGCCGAGCGAAAGCGAGAACTGGTGGCTCATGAAGCCCGCATCGATATCTATGGAAGTATCGACGTATTCTTCCAGGTCGTAATCGTAATAGCCCGAGCTCGACGATTCGGTATAGTAGCCGAACTGCATCATGTACTTGAATCGCGCGATGATGGCGAACGATATCCCGCCAAGGCGCTTGGGCTTGGTCGCAAACAGGCGCACATCCGCATTGACGCCCAGCATCAACACCGTCGAAATATCGGCATCCGACCACATGAAATTGTAATTGCCCACACCCGCAAAGGGTTCCGCCTTCAGCCACCTGGAATCAAAGACGGTGTACCCGAGCGTAACACCCACAGTCTCGTCCTCGCCGCCACCCGCAACATAAATATGCGATTCGCCCACAGGCTTGTTTATAAGTCCATAACTGAGTAACCCGTTCAGGGATACACGGCCAAACTGGAGACTAATTTCACCGATAAAGCTAGAACCCATCTCGGAGTGGAAATAATCTGTGGCATCGCCCGTCATGAACCCGAGCCACTGGCCCACAAACACGCCCAGGCCGCCCGTATAGTACTTGTGCTTGAACGGATCCCTGTAGAAATCGCGGTAGGGCTGCATAATCTTTTCAACAAACGGGATTGTCTGTTCCTTAAGGATTCTGGAGTACGTGGACTGCGGATACTTGCTCACAAAGTCACGGGCACACGTCAGGAAATGTTCCACGTTCGTGGTATCGTACAGCGTTGTAACCGTAAACGCCACGCCGTAAACCGTGACCGGAACCTTATTGATAATAAGTTCCGAGTAAAGCAGGGTGCGGTACAGGTCCTTGTATTCATCGGAAAGGCTTTCCGAGGGAACGACGCGCGCATGGAGCGAATCCGCCTTGGTGGAATCGAACGGAGAGAGGTTCCTGTACAGGTAGCGCGACAGCGGGTCATCCTCGCTAGTCCGGCTCTGCCAATTCGGCTTGAAAGCCGAATCAAGAATGGTGCGCCTCATATCCGCATAAAGTTCAATACCCTGTTCGTACCTGCCCGTCTCCATGTCGGCAAGGTACTCCTCGAAACGCGTCAGTGGCGCGCCTTCTTCCACATTCGTCTTGAGGTAATCCAGCGCCTGCCCCGCGCGGGCAGTATCGCCCGATTCTAGCGAAGTCTTGAGCACGTCGCGCGCACGCAGGAAAAGTTCCTTCTTGGAAGGCTTCGGCGAGGAATCCTGTGCCATAGGCACAGAAAAACCGAGCAACAGGAACGCGGCGAAAAGAAATGTTGCAATCTTTACCATAGGAGAATCCCGAGGCCTAGTGCAAAGAAGGGCGTTACACCGGAGCCGTTGACGAGCGTGTCATCGAATTCCATATACGTAATACCGAACTTGCCCGTCAGCGTCATGCTGAAGAATTTCGAGTTAGAGGAGAACAGATAAGTCGTGAGGAACTTGAAATCGACATTCGCGGCCAAGGTAAATCCGAAACTTTCGGCATACATATCGTTGCTGCCCTCATTAAAATACTCCCTTTCCCCATCCGGCCTTGCAAGATACCCATCTTGCTTCGCTTCAAGAATCATTGCGGGCATTCCCAGACCGATGTAGGGGCGAACCTTCAAGAAACGGCTGTCATAAGCAACAAAGCCCAAGCCAAGCGAGTACGACGCCACCCCTTCCATGCCGGAAGGCAGGAGCTCGAAGGAAATCGCGAAACGCTTGATTTGCAGGTAGAGTTCGAGATATATTCCCGGAGGTTCCGGCTCGAACAGGTCGGAACGGTACAGTTCGTCCATCCCGAAGGCAAGACCACCCGAAATGAAGAACACGTTGAAACCGAGCCCGCCGGTATAGAAGTTCCTCGCGATGTTTTCTTCGCGGTGTTCCTGCCTGTCCTTGTCCCAAAGGGTACCGAAATCATTACGGAAATAGGGGCCGGCAACGCTATTCTCAATCCATTTCGCGTCGGGATGGTCTGGATACTTGTTGAGGAACATTTGCGAGAGCCTAGCAATCCGTTCGTTTACCTTGTTATCGCGGTAGGCATCGTTCAAGAGCAGGAGAATCTTGAGTTCAAACTTATCGCTTTCGGAAAGGGAACTAGAATTGTCTATGTCGGATTCCACCTGCGCAAGCAGCGATGTCGTAGAATCGAACTTGGAGATTTCCTTCTTGATATACAGCATCAGGCCGTCGTTTTCGGCATAGCGCGCATTTTCATTCACCAGGTCATTGTAGAAGTTCTTGTACCTCTTCACTTCGTACTGGAGCAACTGCGGCCACATCTTTTGGCGGATAAGCAAGACTATCACCTCGACATCGACCAACGGGACCATGTCCTCGGTTTTCTGGGCATCCAGTTCCGCGATACCGCTTGAAACCTGCGCCGTATCGCGCTGCTTAGCGGCCTCGAGAAGCGATTCGCGCAACTGGTAGATTTTCTCCATTTCCGTGCCGGGTTCTGCAACCAGCGACTGTTCGAATGCATCCGTCGAGGACACAGAAGAAGCGGAATCTGTAGAACCGGAAGGCTCGGAATTCTGCATCAGGGACTTTTCAAAGTCATCGAATTCACCCGAGAAAGCGAACGGGGCCGTCAAAAGCGCAACAACAAATAGAAACTTAAACTTACGCATCATCACTTCCGCTCCTTCTTTTCCTTTTCCTCGGCCGCCTTGATCTGCTCCTGCCACCTGGTAATCAGCGGAGCTTCGGCGTACAACAAGTCAACATGCAGAGTCAAGCAGTGATAAGTCGTGGTCATGTACTGCGTGTAAAGGAAGGCTGTATTCGTCTGCGCATTCTTGACGTAGACGATGTTTGCGCCTACGCGCCTCGCCTCTTCGCGAAGGAATCCGACGGTTCCCGCATCAGAGCAGCCCACATCCGCCTCCGTCTGAACAGTCCCAAGATACTTGAATTCGGGAGGCAACAGCGGAACAATGGCTGCATTCACAAAGACAACCTGCGCGAGTGAATCGAGCGGGGTCGGGTTTTCGGGCATGCCGACAGAGCGGTGCGGAGGGGCGAAACATCCCGAAACGAACAGCACTGCAAACGTGAAGAGAACTAATCCCAAATACTTCATGCTATAAATCCCCCACGCAACGCACGTTCATGTAGTTGTCCCAGTCCGGCCCCCAGTTAGTCCCAAGAATCGAATTATGGGAATACAGCGACAAGGTTAGCGAACTGCGGTAACCATTGCTGATGTCGGTCCAGAAGACAGTTTCGGTACCAAAATACTCGAAATAGTTACGGCTGCTTCTCTTGTAGCCTGCAGGGTATGCATTGAACCCGAGTTCATCGGTCCCCAGCGGAGCATCTTCCGACTCTTCCCAGTACGATTTCGACTTCAGTACGTACCCGTTGGAAACACCCCCGATAAACTCCACGAGCTTATCAACATCTTCTTCCGTAGGCAGACGCATACCGGGAAGGCATACGCTAGAATAATCGTCGTTACCGTATGCGGCATCGTCCCACATGTAATAGCGCCCGCACTTGATTCCCAAATCATCGCACTGAGGATTGGTACGGCTATACCGCGTTTCATAATCCAGGTTTTCGGCCATCCAGACCAGGTCGCCCAGGACAATCGCCTTGTACACCTTGTTGTCGCGCGTGTCGAGAATCTGCACGGACTCGACATTCTTGAACTTTTCATGAAGCGCTACGGCATCATCCGAGGTCTCGTGGACATCAGGCAACTTCTTGTCGGTAGTGGACTGTCCAAGAGCCACCCAATACCCCTCACTGCAGGCATAGTCATGGCTCGGATAGTAGTTGACATGTACCACCAGGCCTTCGTGCTTGCTATCGCAGTCCGGAAGGTCTCCTAGTTCATCGGCATTGTACGAGGGGGATGTGCCGGAGTAATCCTTATCGGGGGCGTAACCCACGTCTGCCGAGCACGCCAGCAAAAAGGACAACGCCACAGGGAACAGTAAGTATGTGTTTTTCTTCATTACGGATAAATATACATCTTTATGAATTTATCCGCAAGAAAAAAAAGAAAATCACTACCAAATCATAGCACCAAGGCTTACCGAGAACACGTGGTTTATGTAGGAGTCATCCACCTTGAAATAGTTATCGGTCCAGTAATCATCGGTAAATTTTCCAAATGTCGCAATGTACTTGAAGCGTAGCACCAGCGCATACGAAACGTCATACAACCCCTGGGGCCTTGTGGAAAACAGGCGGATATCGGCATTCGCCCCCATGACATACGTAGGGGAACTTATATCGTCCCAGCCGTTATCAAAATAATCCTGGCCAAAGCCGATAAAGGGCTGCAACTTAAGGAATCGTGAATCAAACACGGTGAAGCCGACCGTAAGCCCGAGGAAGGGATCCTCAACTTCTTCGTCATGGCTCTCCTCGGTAAAGTATCCTGGCTGCTCGTAGAGGTATGTAAATCTATGGATTAGGCCCCAACCGTAGAAGAAACCCAATGAAATACGACCAAACTGCATTTCCAGGTCAAGCAAGAACGACGACCCCATCCTCACGTCAAGATAATCGTTAACGTCGCCCGTCGTTGTACCAAACCACTTGCCCAGGAATACGGAGACATCGCCCCTATAGTACTTGTGCTTGAAGGGATTCTTATAAAAATCGCGGAAGGGTTTCATGACATCTTCTACATAGGGAATCAGTTGATTCTTGAAAATGTTCGCATAGGTCGTATTGGGGTTCTTTTCCACATAGTCTTTCGCATACGTGAGGAAAGACTGCACATTCGTCGTATCGTAAATAGCAAGCCTTGACCCGCCATAATAGCGGTTCCCCGCGCGGTTGAAAACAAGTTCAGAATAAAGTAATGCTCGGTACAGGCCCTTAGATTCATCGCTTATTTCCGGGGAATCCTGGATACGGGCATAGAGCGAATCGGCCTTCGTAGAATCGAACGGGGATAGGTTCCTGTACAGGTAATGCGACAGCGGGTCTTCGGTGGCGGCGCGCGGGTCCCAGTTAGGATTGTACGTGGAATCGAGAACGGTCCGTCGCATATCGGCATACTGGTCAAGGCCCCGCTGGGTGCGCCCCGCCTCCATGTTCGCGAGGTATTCCTCAAAACGCGTAAGCGGCGCCCCCTGCGCCACGTTCGCGGCAAGGTAATCCAAGGCCTCGCGCGCACGCGCCGTATCGCCCGATTCCAGGGAAGTCTTGAGCACATCACGGGCACGCAAGAAAAGTTCCCTCTTGGAAACCTTTTCGGGAGCATCCGCCGATTCGGCCGCCCACAAGCAAGCAGACGCTACCAGAAGAAAGAAAAACAGCCATTTGAGTTTGTTCTGAATCATCTGGAAGAAATATAAAAAAAGAACCCGCTTCCGGGCCCTTTTATCTACTTCTAGGAAGGATTCCAAAGGGAACCATGAGGTTCCCTTTGCATCTCAACTAGCAGCCGAGTTTGGCGGACAGGTAAGCTTCGAGTTCGTCAATCTTCACCAGTTCCTGCTTCATGGAGTCACGTTCGCGAACCGTCACGTAGCCCAGCTTTGCCGGATCGGATTCACCGTCGCCCACCGTGTCGAAGTCCACGGTCACGCAGAACGGCGTGCCGAGTTCGTCCTGACGGCGGTAGCGCTTACCGATGGACTGCGTTTCGTCGTATTCCACGTTCCAGCGGTTCAGGAGCTTCTGGTAGAGTTCTTCGGCCTTGGCCTTCACCTGGCCCTTCTTCACCAGCGGGAGAACTGCGACCTTCACCGGAGCAATCTTCGGGTCGAAGTGGAGCACGGTACGTTCGTCATTTTCGAGCTTTTCAACGTCGTAGGCGTCGCAGAGGAGCACGAGGAGCAGGCGTTCCACACCGAGGGACGGTTCCACCACGTACGGGATGTAGCGCTTGTTCTGCACCGGGTCGATGTATTCCTGCTTGACCTTGGATTCGTTCTGGTGCTGCGTCAAGTCGTAGTTCGTACGGCTGGCGATACCCCAGAGTTCGCCCCAACCAAACGGGAATTCGTATTCGATGTCGGTGGTGCCGTTAGAGTAGTGGGAAAGTTCTTCCTTGGCATGTTCGCGGAGGCGGAGCTTTTCCTTGTTCACGCCCAGGTCGTTCACGAGCCAGTCAAAGCAGTACTTACGCCAGAAGTTGTACCAGTCGAGTTCGGTACCCGGTTCGCAGAAGAATTCCAGTTCCATCTGTTCGAATTCGCGGGTACGGAAGATGAAGTTACCCGGAGTGATTTCGTTACGGAAAGACTTACCGATCTGGCCCACACCGAACGGAATGCGCGGGCGGACGTTATCGACAATGTTCTTGAAGTCGACGAAGATGCCCTGGGCGGTTTCCGGACGGAGGTAAACCTTGTTGCCTTCGCCTTCGATCACACCGATTTCGGTCTGGAACATCAGGTTGAATGCGCGGGGCTTGGTCCAGTCGGTCTTGCCGCAGGTCGGGCATTCGATCTTGTTGTCCATCATCATCTGGTGGACTTCGTCAAAGTTCTTGCCGGCGCAGCAGCCTTCGCCGAGCTTGTCTTCCAAAAGTTGGTCGGCACGGAAACGTTCGTGGCAAGCGAGGCAGTCCACCAGCGGGTCAGAGAAGTTGCCCACGTGGCCAGAAGCCTTCCAAACGCGAGGATTCAAAAGAATGGAGCTGTCGAGACCGAGCACATCCTGGCGGCTGGTCACGAACTTCTTCCACCAGAGGTTCTTGATGTTGCGCTTCAGTTCCACGCCATACGGACCGTAGTCCCAAGTATTGGCGAGGCCGTCGTAAATTTCGGAGCCGGGGAAAATGAAACCGCGGCGCTTGCAGAGGGAGATGATGTCCTTGAGGGCATCCTGAACTTTCTTTGCCATTTTATAATCCTTTATCGGCAGGCGCTTTGGCGTGCCGGACTAGGAACCTACCTGGATGATAGGCCCTGACGATGGCAAAGATAGTAAAATGTGACCGACGGAATCTTTTTTTTCTAAATTTTCACTATGCAATTCGACGAACTTATAAAAGAAATCAAATTCGAAGTAGAAGTAGACGGTGTCAAGCTTGCCCCGGCAATCGTACAGGATGCCGACAAGGGCGACGTACTCATGATGGCCTGGATGAACGAAGAGGCTCTCCGCCGCACCCACGAATGTGGCGAGATGGTATTCTGGAGCCGTAGCCGCAAGGAATACTGGCACAAGGGCGACACCAGCGGAAACGTGATGACCGTCGTGGAATGGGCAGCCGACTGCGACAGCGACGCATTGCTCTTCAAGGTGCGCATGCAGGGTCCGCAGGTCGCTTGCCACACCGGAGCCCGCAGCTGCTTCTTTAAGAAAGTAGACTGCGGAAAATAAAAAGAGTATGTCATCCGCGGAGCGGAGGAAAAACATGAATCCGCACTAGATCCCCTCCCGTTGGTCGAGGAAGACTCTCCTACTGACGTCTTCCTGGAGGGAACGAAGTGACCGACGGGATCCATAGAGGTTTATATGAAAAAAATTCTCGCACTATTCCTCACGATGGCGATTTCGGGTTTCGCCCAGGACCGTCACCAGATGGGTAGCAACTATTACGCCTACCCCACTCCCACCGCAAAATACACCAAGGCTCCCGCCGGCTACAAGCCGTTTTACCTGAGCCACTACGGCAGGCACGGCAGCCGATTCCACCAGCCGGCCGACCACTATCACGCGCTGTACAATACGCTCGCAAAAGCCGATTCCGCAGGCAAGCTCACCGACCTCGGCAAGAGTCTGCTTGAACGCGCCAAGTTCCTGGACGAATACGCCGCCCCGCGCGCAGGCGATTTGACCCAGCTCGGCGTGGCACAGCACCAGGGAATCGCGAAACGCATGGTCAAGAACTTCCCTGAAATTTTCAAGAACGATGCCTATGTAGAAGCCTACGCCAGCACCAGCGTACGCTGCGTCGTGAGCATGGCAGCATTCCTCGAAGAACTGCATGCGCTAAAGCCCAAGGTCGAAATTCACCAGGAATCGGGCAAGTACCTGATGAGCTTCATCAGCCCGCTGGATTTCGGAAAAATCATCGGCGAATCCAACACGCCCGCATGGCAAAAAGAAAACGAAAAACTCTACAGCCACGTGAATCCGACTCGCATGATGCGCGCGATTTTCAACGATTCCAACTACATCCAGAAGAATGTAGACGCAGGCGACCTCTTCAGCAAGATTTACGAAATCGGCAACAGCCTGCAAGGTAGCCCCGAAATCGAATTCAGCTTTGACGACCTGTGGACCGAAGAAGACCTTACCGCCCGCTGGCATGCGCAGAATGCCTGGTGGTACAGCGTTCTCGGCAACAATCCTTTCGCCAAGAAGCAGGGGCTCGAAAATGCAAGGCCACTCCTGAAGAACGTTCTTGAAATTGCAGACAAGGTAATCGCCGCAGACACAGCCAAAGCTGATAAAACAGCCAAGGCCGCTAAGCCCGCGAAAAAGACCACCGCGACGCTCCGCTTCGGCCACGATACGGTGATTTTCCCGTTTGCAGTGCTTTTACAGCTAGAAAACGGCACGCAGAACACCGGCATCGAAACCGCCGACATGGAAAACCTGCACAAGGTCTGGCGCGACTACGAAATCAGCCCGATGGCCGCCAACGTACAGCTCGTATTCTACAAGTCCAGCAAGAAGGGCGCCCCGATTTTAGTGAAAGTGATGCTCAACGAAATCGAGCAGAAACTGCCCGTGACTTGCAACCCGCAAGGCCCTTCGGCTAGCTCAGGGACCTTGCAGAACTGCCCCGCCGTCCCGTATTACCGCTGGGAAGACGTCAAGGAATTTTACGGCAAGATTGCAACGGGCAAATAACCTGCGACTGCCTGTATAAAAGGGAAATCCCCCGCGTCGGCGAGGGATTTTTTGTGTTTAACGTTTCTGTTATACTTAGTCCTGTCTCGGACAACCTTTGTCCGTAGTGTAGCTCCATTTTGGGAGCCGTCTATGCGGAGCGTGCGCAACATGGCGCTCTCCTTGGCGGTTTCGGCCAATTTGCCAGCCGCCTTACGGTCATATTTAGCCATAGGGGCCTCCTTACAAACAAATATAATTTTTTAGATTTATGTTGGAAAGGCTTTATACGAGGTGAACATTATGAAAAAACTATTTGCATTCGCTATGACCAGTGCTATACTTATCGCCTGCGGCGATGATAATTCTTCGTCAGCAACAGATGACATTTCATCGTCTTCTGAAGAAACGATTCTCAGCTCTTCTGCAGAGAAAAACGAGTCGTCTTCATCGCAATCTCAAAATACAAAGGACTCATTTTCTAACAATCAAGAAGAAAACTATTCATCTAGCGAAGCAATTGCTTCTAGTTCTAGCATCAATTCTTCGGAATCTCAAGAATCTTCTTCATCAAAAGAGAATACAACAAATCCCTCGGTTAGCATAGACTTTGGCGAAGGCTACACCTACGCCATGGTATATCGGTATGACGAAACCACAGGATTCTTTTACCAGGGTTTAGAATCCTGCAACTACCACTCTGGCACCAAGACTTTCGCATGGGAAGAAAACGCATTGGCTCTCGACACAAACAAGATTACCATTGTCGGAGATTCCATGTGGACAGGACCTGTCAAAAAAATGGTATCTGACGATCCTAATGAACAGATGTTTTACGACGCCTACAAGAACGTTGAAACATTGTCCTTGAGTACCGAACATAACGGCATTTATGGAAAATGGAAAGCAACAGGCTGTCAGAGAATTATCGGAGAAACTGAAATCAAACGCACCGCCTCTATCGGCGGCCTGGAAGGTATTGCAAGAACTATCACCATCACCCAGGATTCCGTATACACCACGACCGTAGTCGATTTAAGCAGCACCACTGGCAAAGAAGATAAATGGAATTTGGGCAATATTTTGGAATATAATCTCGGATTCGACATCGGTGATTTGATTGTCGATTCACTCGTAAAAGCCCAGGTAATAAAGGTCATTTCGGCATCAGAAATTTCTATCGGCAGCCAAACCTTCACTAGAGATGGTTCTGCCAAGTTTGACAAGACCGGCATGAATTACTACGAAACATTTTCCAGCAACGGCAAAACCTGCACAAAACACGAACAATTAGGCGCCATTTCAAAGGAACAGTGCCTAGAAGGGAACGCCGACTTTCTGCTTAGCGCCCGCGGCGACAAGGAAGACTCATCCTACTACTACAAAGAAGGTCCTGTAGAAGGATTCAGCCTAGATAACCGCGAAGAATATTACGAATGTACAAAGAGCCTTGTAACAGAAGAGACTAAAAACATTCTCGAGCCTTTCGCCAGACATTATACGAACTAGAATGATTACCGACGAACTTGCAAGCATCAAAAAACGAATCCTTGATTATGGTTTCAAGCGCCTGCTGCTTGCTGTTTCGGGCGGTCTAGATTCCATTTGCCTTGCGCATTATTTCATTGCAAACCGCGAAGCGCTTGGCATCGAATGGTTGGGAATCGCACACGTGCATCACGGGCTGCGGGTCGGAACAGCCGACCGCGACGCCGCATTTGTGGAAGCTTTCGCGCGCAAGTACAACGTTCCGTTTTTCTTGAAAAAGTTGGATGGCGAATCGCTGAAAAATGCGGAAGGCTCGCTAGAAGAAAACGCACGAGATGCAAGGTACAAGGCTCTGATAGAAGTATTCAACGAGACAGGAGATCCCCGCCTACGCGGGGATGACAATAAGGGCATCATTGTCACTGCGCATCATGCAGGCGACCAGGCAGAAACCATGTACATGCGACTACGCCGCGGCACAACCCTCGCCGGCCTACGCGGGATTCAAGAAGTTCGCGTTCTAGACGAAGCCTCTCATACCCCAAAGCAACCGAAGGTTGCGACCCCATACCTCAAAGGGAGCGAAGCGACCGACCCCACCCCCCACTCCATCAATCATCAATCATCAATCATCACTCATCAATCAAATTTCATCTACCGTCCGTTCTTAAACACCTCTCGCGAAGACCTCCTCGCCTACGCCCGCGAAAACAATCTCACCTGGTGCGAAGACGAAAGCAATTCCGATGTAAAATTTGCTCGGAACAAGGTGCGCCATGTTTACCTGCCACAGCTCGCAAGAGGATACTGTGACGCCGCTACGCAATTGTGTAGGATTGCCTCGCTTGCCGACAAAGCCTACGCGAAGGTAATGGACAAATGCAACGAGTTGTTCAATCCTATTGTGTCTCTTGAAAAGGAGATGCCCGAACTAGTCGGGCATGACAAATCACTAGATCCTGCTCCTTCGAACCTATATGAGACTAGACTCTTCAGAGTCTTAGTCGAATTATCCTCTATGGGGATAACTCAACTAAGGCAACAAATTGCCAAGTTTCGTATATCGACTCCGCGATGCTCCGCTCAGGATGACACTTCTCTCACAACTCGTCCCTCATCTCTCATCTCGTTGAACAAAAAGGCGCTCCGCAAGATTCTGCTCGCGCACGCCGATGCGGACTTGTCGGAGATGTTCCGTTTATGGCTTTCGGAACTGGGATTCCGCTTTCCGATAGGTTTCTTTTACAGCCAAACGGAGCCCGCCCATGTTAAAATTCCCGTACGTGCCGCTTACCGCAAGCGTTCTATCGTCAAAAAGGGCTCAACCGTCTTGATTTGCGAATTTGAAGATGTTCTCACGGCGTCAAAATTTGTATCTTGCGGAATGAAAGAATAAAAGGATTTTATGAGTCAAGAAAAAAAATCGCCCCCTTACCGTAGCAAGAACTTTATCATTTTACTGGTGATGATTCTCCTGTTGTTCGTTATGTTCCCGCTTGCCGGGAAAGACGGAGAATCGGACATTACGCGCACCGAATTTTTGGCCATGATGGGCGACTCCACCAAGGTCATTACCGAACTCACCCTGCAAAAGACCCCCGACGGCGTGATTATCGAGGGCCAGCGCGAGATGAGCCCCGAAGAGATTGCCGAAGCGAAAAAGAACCGCAGCGCCCTCGCCCGCTTTACCAAGTCTAGCGATGACAACGGCAAGACCAAGCGTTTCAAGAGCCACATGCTCGAAGTGAGCAACGACCAGATTACCGCCTGGGAAATGTACAAGGGCGTCAAGGTCAAGGTCATCCACGAATCCAGCACCTGGCTCGACACGATTATCGCGTTCCTCCCCGCAATTCTCTTGATTGTATTCTTCTACTTCATGATGAACCGCCAGATGGGTGGCGGCGGCAAGAGCCCCTTCAGCTTTGGCAAGAGCCAGGCCCGCCAGCTCAACGGCAAGCAGAAGACCACCTTTAACGACGTAGCCGGTTGCGACGAAGCCAAGCAGGATTTGCAGGAACTCGTGGAATTCCTGAAGGACCCGAAAAAATTCGATGCCCTCGGCGGACGCATTCCGAAGGGTGCGTTACTCGTCGGTCCTCCGGGTACCGGTAAGACGCTCCTCGCCCGCGCGGTGGCAGGCGAAGCTGGAGTGCCGTTCTTCAGTATGTCCGGTTCCGACTTTGTAGAAATGTTCGTGGGCGTGGGTGCTAGCCGCGTGCGCGACCTCTTTGAAACCGGCAAGAAGAACGCCCCGTGCATTCTGTTCATCGACGAAATCGACGCCGTGGGTCGCCAGCGTGGTGCAGGTCTCGGTGGCGGTCACGATGAACGCGAACAGACCTTGAACCAGTTGTTGGTGGAAATGGACGGCTTTACCGCCAACGAAGGCGTCATCTTAATTGCGGCAACTAACCGCCCCGACGTGCTCGACAAGGCACTGCTCCGTCCGGGCCGCTTTGACCGCCAAATCGTGGTGGGACTCCCCGACCTGAAGGGCCGCGAAGAAATTCTGAAGGTTCACCTGAAAAAGCGCAAGGTGCCGCTGGCCGACGATGTGGACGTGAAGGCCGTTGCCAAGGGAACCCCCGGACTTGCAGGTGCAGACCTCGAAAACCTGGTGAACGAAGCAGCCCTCCTTGCCGCACGCTTCAACAACAAGAAAGTCACGATGCTCGACTTTGAAGAAGCACGCGACAAGCTCAGCATGGGTGCCGAGCGCCGCACACTCCTGATGACCGACGAAGAAAAGCGCCACACCGCCTACCACGAAGCAGGCCACGCTTTGATGACGCTTTTGTGCAAGCATTCTGACCCGCTCCACAAGATTACGATCATTCCGCGCGGACGCGCCCTCGGCGTGACCATGAGTCTGCCCGAACGCGACCAGGTGAGCTACAGCCGCGAATACGCCGAAGAACGCATCATGATCATGATGTCTGGCCGCCTCGCCGAACTCATCTTCTTCAACCACCAGAGCACGGGAGCCAGCAACGACATCCAGCGCGCTACCGAACTTGCCCGCAAGATGGTGACGGAATGGGGCTTCGACGACGAAATCGGGCCGGTCTGCTACAGCCGCACCGACGGCGAAGTGTTCCTCGGTCGCGAAATCAGCAAGCCGAAAGAAATGTCCGAAATGATGGCCGAAAAGATCGACAATGCGGTGAACAACCTCATCAAGCGTCTGGACCAGGCCGCCAGGAAACTCATCGAAGAAAACAAGGACAAACTCATCGACCTCGCCGAAGCGTTGTTCGAATTCGAAGTGCTTGACCGCGAAGAAATTGACCGCGTGATGGCAGGCGAAAAGCTGACCGGCACCAAGAAGAGCCGCCAGTACAAGGCGCTCGAAGAAATGGAAGAAAAGAAGAAGCGCGAAAATACGCCGCCGCCTGACCCGGGCAAACAGCCGCCGGTAGCACCGGTCACTGATGCACCCGTAGCCGAAATCAAGCCCGCGCCCGCCGCCGGAACGACTCCGGCAAACAATGACGCCCATACCGAAACGCTGAAATCATCTGAAGACGCAAAACAGGAAAATTCGTAATGTTCAAAGAAGTTCTGGATCATAGTCGCTCTCTCCCGTGGAAAATCGGCAACAAGGTTCTGCCTTGCAAGACCCCGCTGATCATGGGTATCGTGAATGTGACTCCGGACAGTTTCTTTGACGGTGGCAAGCACAACAAGCCTGACGCCGCTTACGAACACGCCTTGATGCTCCTGGAGCAAGGCGCCGAAATCTTGGACATCGGTGGCGAAAGCAGCCGCCCAGGAAGCGCACCAGTCAGCCTACAAGAGGAACTGGACCGCGTGTGCCCCGTGGTGGAACGCCTTGCCAAACTCGCCAAAAGCGGCTACAGCAGCGGCGGAAAGCCCCGCGAATTCTACATCTCGGTCGATACGGTCAAAGCGAAAGTCGCCGCAGAGACTATGAAGCTCGGCGCGCACATCATCAACGACATCAGCGCCTGCGCCATGGACCCGAACATGCTCCAGACCGTCGCTGACACCAAGGCCGCCGTGGTACTCAACCACATCCGCGGGAACTTCGGCACCATGCAGCAGGACTTCAAACCATACACGAACGTGGTGCAGGAAGTCCGCGAAGAACTCTTGTCGCAGGTGAAAAAGCTTTTGGACCTCGGCGTCGAGCGCGAAAAAATTTGCATCGACCCGGGCATCGGATTCGGGAAAACCGCGCAGGACAACATCGACTTGATGAAATCCACCGAAGAATTCCTGAAAGACGGCTACCCCGTTCTCATCGGGACCTCGCGCAAGTCCTATATTGGTAAAATGCCCGGCCTCGAAAACAGCGACCGCCTGATTCCGACCGTTACGGCAGGAATCGTTGCCGTACTCAGT
Source organism: Fibrobacter sp. (assembly GCA_017626945.1). GTDB lineage: Bacteria > Fibrobacterota > Fibrobacteria > Fibrobacterales > Fibrobacteraceae > Fibrobacter. The sequence continues at coordinate 31,424 of JAGAHT010000059.1, read as the reverse complement.
GGCGCTAGCTGCATTCGCGTGCATGACGTGAAAGAGGCCAAGGAATCTCTGCTTTATTTGGAGGCTCTGAGAACATGATTCTGTTTAAGTTATTCGGGATTATCGATGTGCGTCCGGCAGATATTCTGGACGTGCTCCTGATTTCGATTATCATTTACTACATCTTCTTGCTGTTCCGCGGTACGCGCGCCGCCCAGATGATTTTCGGTGGTTTGTTGCTGATTCTCGCCTGGATTATTGCGCAGTGGTGGGAACTCCATACCGTCGTGTGGCTTATCAGTAATCTTGCAACCCTCGGTATTATCGCGCTTGTGATTCTTTTCCAGCCCGAAATTCGAAGCGCCCTCACCCGTATCGGTCAGGCCGCCAGTAAGCTCGACTTCCACAACCTATTTTTCCATTCCAGCGGTCTCGACGAAATCACCAAGACAATCGCTAGCGCCTGCCAGGACTTGGCAAAAACGCACACGGGTGCATTGATCGTGCTTGAAAAGCGCGTGGGGCTGCGTAACTACGCCGACACCGGCGAAATCCTGGATGCCCGAATCAGTTCTAGACTTTTGCGCGCCCTCTTCTTCCCGAATTCCGCTTTGCACGATGGCGCAGTCATCATGAACACCAAGCGCATTATTGCCGCCGGCTGTATTTTGCCCATGCCCACCGGTAACGCCGAAAAAGAAGCGGGCTACGGTATGCGTCACCGCGCAGCAAAAGCACTAGCCGCCGAATGCGACGCCCTCGTGATCGTGGTGTCCGAAGAAACGGGCTACATCTCTATCGCCTACCGTAACACGCTTCGCAGAAACATCAGCGTCGCCGAACTCAAGCAAGAAATTATCCGCCATTGGGGCGAACTCTTTAACGACGTGCGTGAGTCGGCTAAGGCCGAAATTGCAGAAGAAAAAGCAGGGTAGTAGGAAGTAGGAAGTAGGAAGTAGACGGTTGACGGTTAACGGTAGGAAGTTGGTAGCAGGTAATTGGATTAAAGGATTTTATGAATAATAACGAAACAGAAGATCAGGTAAAATCTCGCCGCAAGAAAAAGAACATCGTCATTCTCGTGTTGATGTTCCTCTTGCTGGTGACCCTTTTTATTGTGCAGTGCCACCTGGACCAGATGAAGCAGGACGCTCTTGCCAAGGAACAGGAAACTGCGCTTGAAATGCAGCGCCGCCACACACTCGATAGCCTTCGCGCTCTTGAGCAGGCTCGCGCCGACAGCATCCGCATGGCGGACTCCCTAGCAAGACTCAGCGCAGACAGCGCACGCATCGCCGATAGCCTGCGCATTGCTGATTCTCTGGCCGCACTCCAGAACAATGTGAACCGCGACAGCATCCGTCACGTGCGCGACAGCCTGAATCACATCAAGGACAGCCTCGCCGCCATCGAAAAGGCTCGCCAGGATAGCCTGCAGCGCATCGCCGATTCCTTGGCCGTCATCGAAAAAGCCAAAGCCGACTCTCTCGAAAAGAAGCGCATTCAAGACAGCATCCGTGCTGCCGACCAGGTGCCACCCGTTGCCGAAATCGCACCGCCCGCAGGCCGCTACTACGACCCCATCAAGCTCAAGGTCAAGTGCGAAGAAATCAAGTGCAAGACATTCCTCTCCATTGGCGATACACTCCACGCCCAAGAAGCGGGCAAAGCCATTGAATACAACAAGACCGGAAGCGTATTCTTCTACGCCGTAGACTCCGTAGGGAACCGCTCCGCTTGGGAAGAAGCCAAGTACGACATGGCCAGTGACAACGTTTGCGGCAAGAACGCCTACCCCGTTCCGCTCGGCGGCAAAACCGTTTGCGTAGACGCTTACGAATACCCGAACAAGGCTGACGAACTCCCCCGCGACATGGTGAGCCAGGAACAGGCCGAAAATCTCTGTAAACAAGAAGGCAAGCACCTTTGCAGCCTCGCCGAATGGCAGGCAGCCTGCAAGAGCAAGGACAACACGCGCTACAGCTACGGCGACAGCTACAAGCAGAACAAGTGCAACACCAACACCAAGGCCGCCAAGCGCAGCGGCCGTAAGGAACAGTGCCGCAGCTGGTACGGCATGTACGACATGAACGGAAACCTCTGGGAATGGACATCGACCACGAGCAAGGATCACCCGAACATGTACCTGGTCGCTGGCGGCGCATGGAACACCAACAACGAAAGCAAGTGCACCGACAACAAGTTCAGCTTCTATCCGCAGAACCAGTACCCGAACGTCGGCTTCCGCTGCTGCAAATAATTCCAATAGAAATTTTGTGACATCACCTTGTCGCCTAGAGAGGCGACATTCTTTTTGCAGCGTCATTGATCGCCGCGAAGCAATGAACCGTTTTTAGCTGAGTCATCCTGGAGCCTCGGAGAGGCGACGGGATCCAGAAGAAGCATTCTTCGATGGATCCCCTCCCTCGCGCTACGCTCAGTCGAGGATGACGCAGGGTGCACGCTCAGCCGCGTCAGGAGCCGAAAAGTAAAGGACCTCTTTTAGCGGAGTCATCCTGGAGCCTCGAAGAGGCGACGGGATCCAGAAGAAGCATTTTTCGATGGATCCCCTCCCTCGCTACGCTCAGTCGAGGATGACGCAGGGTGCACGCTCAGTCGAGGATGACGCGGGGTGCACAGCGGAGCACTTAAGGTCTACACGACCTTGAATGCCTGCGTGCGAGGAACGCCCTTGCCGCTTTTCACCTTAGCCTTACCGGGCAAAATCATGAGCACCTTTTCCATACGGGTGCCGTCCATCTTGAGCACGCGGAAAGTGTACCCCTTGATGGTGACTTCGGCGCCGGGAGATGGAATGATGCCGAGTGTCGCCTGAATCAGGCCCGAAAGCGTTTCCACGTGGGAATTTTCGGGAGCCTCAAGTTCCACGCCGAGCTTGTATTCCAAATCGGAAAGCGTAATGACCGGATCGAGAATGAAACGACCGTCCTTGAGGCGCTGCACGTCTTCATCTTCGTCCACGTCGTCTTCGTCCTTGATTTCGCCCACGATTTCTTCGAGAATGTCTTCAAGCGTGACAAGGCCAGCGGTTCCGCCATATTCATCGACCACGATGGCGAGCTGGTTCCCCGTCTTGCGCAGTTCGGTGAGCATGTCGTCAATCTTCTTGTGGTACGGCACAAAGACCGGCGGCATCACGAGTTTCATGATATCAAACGGTTCGTCGCGATGTTCCGTGTACCATTCCAAGAAGTCGCGGTTCGAAAGAATACCGACGATGTTGTCGACGGTTTCCTTGTACACCGGCAAGCGTGAATGGCGTTCGGTGTTCAGCACCTTCACCAGTTCCTCGAGCGGAGTTCCAGCTTCGACAGCGCACATGTCCACACGCGGGGTCATGATTTCGCGCACCGGGGTTTCCACAAAGTCGAAGATGTTCAGAATCATCTGACGCTCTTCCTGCTCCAGGCCTTCGCCATCAGGGTCAGCCTCGTCCGAGAGATCAGCCTGCGCCTGCACGGCGTCGCGGCGTTCTTCGGGCAAGAAGCTGAGTTTGGAATCGTAGCCCAAGCCCTTCAAGATCTTGACGAACAGCACATGGCAAATCTTAGCAGGCAGCGCAAACGGGAGTCGAATGAACTTGAACAGCGGAATCAGCACAATGGCAAAGGTATCCGGCTTCAAGTTCCCGAGCAGGTTCGCCAAGAACACCGTAATCGTGTAGATAGCAACGCAGGCAACCACCAGGTAAGCGGCAAAAGCGAGGAACCAGTATTCCTGCACCCAGTTCCACGGAATCATCTGGAACAGATAAAATCCGAGAACGCCCGCACCCACGTTACAGAAGATTCGGCCAATTGAGATGGTCTCGTTAAAGCCAGGCAGTTCCACCAACGAGGCGACCACCTCTTCGCGACCTTCACGGTCACGGGCATCGCGCTTGGCATATATTCCGCTAAAGGCGGACTTGATCAGCGAAAACGAGAACGAGGTCAGGACAAAAACGACAAGGAACGCAATGGCCCAACTTTCGGGAGTTTCCATTATGCACCTTCCTTGTACGGGTCAAGTCCCAGGAATTCGCATTCGCGCTTGCGCATCACCTTGCGGTCAGCAGCCTTGATATGGTCGTAGCCCGATAGGTGCAAGAGCCCGTGAACAATCACGCGCTTCATTTCGGCGTAAAACGTGTTGCCATATTCGGGAGCCTGGCGGCGTACCTGCTCGCATGCGATATAGATTTCGCCGAGCATCGCCTCGTCTTCGGGAATCTCGACACCGAGCTCGTTCTTCCATTCGAACGAGAGCACGTCGGTCACCTTGTCGAGTCCGCGGTAATCGCGGTTCATGGTGCGCACGAATTCGTCGGTGCAGAGCACGATATTCACGTCTTTTTCCTTACCTTCTTCGGCAAGGAGCTTGCGAGCCATCTTTTCGAACTTGTCCTTATACGGAAAAGCCTCGATGTCCCCCTCGCAAAGGAACTCGATATTATACTTCTTCTTTCGACTAGCAGGGTCCGGCATTAAATGTTATACCACTTCTTGAGGACGTTAATGATAGCTTCGGCCTGGGCCTTGCCCGTAATCTTGAACTTGCCCTGGGCCTTGAACATTCCGTTCATCTTGCGGTAGCGGCGCAGCGACACCTTGGGTTCACCCATGTCGCCCGTCTTGGCGTCTTTTTCCTGGTAAAGGAACATCACGGTCGGCCAGGCACCCTTCGAAAGGATTTCCTTGTCGAGTTCCTTGATGACTTCTTCACCGGTATCTTCGTCGCTAAAGGCAACGGTCAGTTCTTCAACTTCCATATGCGGTCCTATCGTTATATGTTCCAAAAAGCTTCTTTCAAATTTCTTTGAAAAAAGTCTCTTTTTTATTACTTGAGCTAATTTGTTCTATTCAAGTATGTAAAAAAAATACATATATTTGTTTTAGTTTGCATTCGTTTAAAGAGGCAATATGTCATTTTCTAGGTATTTTAAGCTCGTTGCCATTGCCACAGCCCTGATGATAGGCTATTCTCCGGCAGCGAAAAAGATCTCTTCCGGTAAAATCCGTAACGCGAGCGGCCCCCAGGCCCTGCACGAGCCCAAGGGAAAAGGCGGCTACATTCCCGCCGAAACCGGTTCCAAGGTTACCAAGAAAGACCGTTTCAAGACGGGTGACGAATCCCTGATTATCATCGGACTCCCCGACGGAAGCTCCCTTACCATCAACGAGCGTACCGAAGCCGAAATGGCGGAACTACTCAACGAAGACGGCATCAACCACAACCAGGTCAACATCCTGAACGGTAAAGTCAACTTCGACGTTCAGAAACAGGCCAAAGGCAGCGACTTCAAGTTCAAGACAGGAACCGCCACCGCAGCTATCCGTGGTACGGCAGGAACCATCGGCTTTACCAGCCTAATGAAGCCAATCGCCTCGTTGCGCAACGGTAGCTTGGACATCTTCGACGAAGACCTCAACACCCAATACAACGTCAAGGGCGGCCAGACGGCCTTCAGCATCGGCAACGAAGTCGTCGTTCTCGACCTACAATCCTCCGGCGACGCCAAGTTCCTCGACGAAATTGACAAGTATATCACCGATCCTGCCCTCGCAAACGACAAGGACGCCCTCATCAAGCTCGTCATGAAAGCAGACTCCTCTTACCAGGATCGCAAGAATCAATTAAAGCAGAATGCAAACTGCACCATCACACCCTTCCCGGACACCGTCTATACCGCCAAGCAGAAAGTCAAAGTACAGTGCTCCAAGGGAACCATGGTCGGCATTCACGACAAGCCGGTCATCTCGAACGGAGATATCGTCGAACTGGATGTCGAATGGGCTTCCAGCCTCATCGGTGCAAAGAAGATTGCCCTGCAGTGCTACGTTGACAGCATCAGCTATTTCCCCTGTGGTGAACTGACCACCTACTATGCCGGAGACAAGGAATCCGGCGACCTGGCAAACATGCACAAGCCGCTGACCATCACAACCAGTTCACCCGCAAAAGTCTGCGACCCCGCCTCGGTCACCGTCGAAGGAACCTTCGATACTAGCGGAACGAACGCCACTCTGTACGTGATTCACGGCAACAAGAAATCCGAAGACCTGATTCCCTACAGCGCCAACGGAAAGTTCTCGTACACCATCCAGATCAGCGACGAGAAGGGCAACTGGAACGAAGACAGGGTCACCGTTGAATACAACTCTACCGAATTCGAGACCGAAACGGCCTATCTCGACCTGGACATCAACAAGAGCTGCAAGGGCGTCAACAGGATTCGTCCCACGATTGAACTCCAAAATTACGATTCCCTGTCTTGCAACATCTTCTTCACGCTCGACAATCTAGACCAAGATTACAATTACTTCACCATTTCCACAGACAATATCTCGGGAATCGAAAGTGTCGTTACAAAAAAGATCACCGCATCCCGTGAACTGGAAAAAGGCAGACACAACTACGTATTCAAGGTTGCCGACCTGGCAGGCAATTCGAGTCAGGTATCCAAGACTCTCGGCTGCTACAAGACAATTTCTGGTGCCTATATAAGGATAGACGGCAAAGAAACCGAAAGACTCCGTGTTCCGCCTCCCCCCAGGAACTACAGCAACAAGTTCCACAAGGAACTCCGGTTCACCGTTATGAGACTTCCTGGAAGCGTCCCCGTATATATCAAGAGCGTCAAGGTGACCCAGAATGGAAAACACCTTAAAACTTGGAACGAAAATGAGGTCTCAGACATTGACTTCAGCCTGCCGGTTGAACTCACCCGCGGCGAAGACGCTGAATTCGAAATTACAGTTAAACTGAAAAGCGGTCAAAAAGACCTTGTCGCTAAAAAGATTTACCAGGTGCGCTAATGAAACTTCCTATTCTTATTTCAGCTATTTCCTTTGGTCTTGTTTACGCACAAGAACAGGCAACCAATGTCGTTGCACCTGCCGAACCGCAGGCGGAAGTCCAGCAAGTAGCCCCTGCTGCAGATTCGGCCCAGAATGTTGCCACAGCAGCAGACTCTGCCAAGGTTGACCCGCAGGCAAACCTTCTTCCGCCGGAACCGCAGATGGAAGACGGGACTGAACTCAAGGGAGCCCTCCACGGATTCCTGAAGGCGGAACACTCCCCCTATCTCGTTACCGAAGACATTGTCGTTGAACCGAACACGGCCCTGATCGTTGAACCGGGTGTCGAATTCCTCTTCGCTCCTGGCACAGGTTTCTACGCAAAGGGACAGTTCGTCGTCGCGGGTACACGCAACAACGAAGTTGAATTCCGTTCGGCCATGAAGATGCCCAAAAGCGGAGACTGGAAGGGAATCTTCATCACAGGCGAAATGCCCTCCGAAATTAGAAACGCAATCGTCCGCGAAGCCGAAACCGGTATCGTCGTCGAGAACGGCGAACTCAATATTCAGTCCTCCAAAATCGAGAAGACCTCTAGCCGCGGTGTCTACGCCAAGAACTCCAAGCTTTCCGTAAACAGCACCCAGTTCTTCCAGAACCAAGGGGCCGCCCTCCATATTGACAGCTATAGCAGGGCCGAAGTCAACGACGCCAAGTTCGAAGGCAACAACGTGGCCCTCTACAATGCACCGCTCGCCATTACGAGCGTGTCGGGTTCCAGCTTTACAGGAAACACCTACGGTATCTTGAACATGGGCAACAGCCACATCGCCTTCAACAATACCAAGGTCAACAAGAACACGGTCGGTGCATCCTCCGAAGACGTTCTAGGCAAGGAAGTCCTTGAAAGCATCTCGAACAACGAGACCGACTACAACAAGGACTTCGGTGCCGTCGCCATGGCACTTCCCTCCAATCCCGAAATTCCCGGAGTCAAGAGCCGCCCCGTCGACAAGGACGACTATATCGGAGACCTGCTCGCCCAGAAGATAAACGAAGAACAGAAGGCCGACACCACGCAAAAATCCTGGAACATCACAGGTAACATCGGCATCGGCAACTACTACCATTACGTGAAGACGAGCAAGAACGACACCAAGGTCATCCAGGAAATCTCGGGTGATTCCATCAAGCCAGGTGACCGCTACGAGAACACTTTCCAGGTTCCCGGTTTTGGCACGGATGTCAGCATCTATGTACTCATGCAATCTCCTGACGGCAAGACGATCGAGCTGAATACGGAATACACAGGTGACTCCTGGAACCGCTTCAATCCGAAGCCAGTCACGCTCACCTACACCGACAAGCACAATCGACTGATCCTAGGCGACTTCAGCAAGAACGGTGGCGAAATCTACATGTCCTCGCTCCCGATTTTCGGTATCGGCTACACCCGTTCGCTCTTAACCAACAACGCGAACCAGCCGCTGTTCGAACTGGACGGATTCTTCGGTGAAAGCCGCAAGCCCTATCTTATCGACGACCGTCACCCCTACGTCTACAAGAACTACATCGAAGACGGAGAAGCTCAGGCCCAGCGCATCGCCTACGGCGGATCCGTCAAGTGGGCACCGCTCCGCCGCTTTGACGCCAAGTTCGGCTTCATCTATGCCAACGACGAAATCCACGACCCGCTGTTACGCGACGGTGGCAGCCGCTCCACGATCACAAGCGAACCCATGCAGCAGGCACTCTCCCTGTATGCCGATGGAAACTGGCTGTTCTATCCAGGCGACATCGAACTCAACGGACAGATTGCCGTGGGTAGGGCCGACACGGCCGACGTCATCAAGGAACGCGCCATCAACAAGGTCTTTACCGAAGCGGGTCTGAACACCTCTTCCATGAACACCTTGCGCAAGCTGATGGCCAACGAGTCCAAGATCAACACGCTTACGAGCGACGAACTTGATGAAATCTTCGGAAGCAACACCACCCTCAGCCGCCCGAAGATGCGCGACTCCTTGCGCACGCTCATCCGCGAAGCGAAGGCACAGAAGAACGACTACGAAAGCGACCGTGACGATGACCGCGTCCTCGGCCTCAACTGGGGAAGCCAGAACATCGCCATCGGAGCATCGCTCTACTGGAACATCTACAAGACAACGCTTTCCGGCCACATCAAGTATGTCGGCGAAGACTACTATAGCGCAGGATCCCCCGACCAGCTTTCCGACACCCGTGAATTCGGCGGTTACTTGGAACAGATCATCACCGACTTCTGGACCTTTGGATTCGGCTACCAGATCAACGTCGAAAATGCTGCCAAGGACAACGAAACCAACCTCTTCGGCCTGGGAGAAGGTTCCCATTGGGGCCTGTTCTCCGAAGACGAGGACTGGATGGACGAGCATGAACTCGACAATGACCGCGCCAAGTACATCCAGAACTTCACCGTCAATAACGGTTTCAAGATTGGCGCCAAGATGAACCTGAACCTGAGCTACAACCTGGAATACAGAACCCAGTACAGGCCCTATCAGCTCCACGGCGACTACATTCTCGAAGACGAAATCTATAAGGACCGCTGGTTCGCCAAGAGAAGCGGGAAAGAGACTTCGACCATTTCCACTGACGATGGAAACGTTGAGGTTGACGCAGAACGCTGGGCCGAATACCAGGGCATGGCCAGCGCAGATTACCTTGCCTCCAAGTTCCAGGAACGCATCTACAAGAACACCTGGATGGCAGAATTTTCGATCAACGCCTACAAGACCAACTTCAAGGTGGCAGGCCGCTGGACACTCCGTTCGGATGACTCCAAGTTCCACAAGGATAGTCTGATCAGCAAGATGGATCTTTCCAACGAGACTTTGGCCAAGCTGGGTTACTACTTTGGTGGAGCAGACTACTTTGAACACGCCTACCCCATCTCGGCAACCACTTCGGCTGGGACTTTCCAGAACCGCATCGTCGTGACTCCGCGATTCAAGAACTATGAACGCGACAACATGACCGAAAGCGAAATTTCCGTGAACGAGGAATTCGAAATTCCGTTCATGGACCGTTTCCTGGTTCTTGGCCTTTCGGGTGAATTCCGCTACCTGACAGCCTCTTGGGAAGAAGAGGACGAAGATGCCGAAGAAAAGGAAACCGACATTCTGGGTAATGTCAGCCTGACCGTAAACCATACCAAGCGTCTGAGCAGCGAATGGTACGCAGGCACGGGCCTGTACTTCCGTCCGGATAACCTGAGCAACGAATACAAGGATATCTACGGCGGTATCAGGGTCAACTACGCCTTCTAGGAAGTTCTCCCCAAAGATTAACAAGGTCGCGTCGGTGTGATGCGGCCTTTATTTTTTAAATTTGGCAATAATGTTCACCTACCGCTACAGAGAACTTTCCGTCGCCCTCGCCAAGAAAGGGGAATACCGGGCTGCACTCGCCCGCGAGCTTCGCCTGCACCCCGAAGAAATTTTCAACTTGCAGGTGGAACGTTTTTCGTTGGACAGCCGACGCAAAGGAGACCCGAAGTGGTCTTACAACGTGATTTTTGACCTCAAGCGCGAAGTCCGTGCCACGGGGAACCACGCCAAGGGTCTTGTAGCGGCAACGCGTGACAAAGAAAGTCTAGAGACCGACCCGCAGAAAAGCACCGTCGCGATGCCAGGGCATGTCGACGTGATTGGCGCAGGCCCGAGCGGTCTTTGGGCAGCATTGCATCTGTTGCGGAAAGGATTTTCGGTCGACCTGTACGAACAGGGAAAATGCGTCGAGGAACGATTCCGCGACATTCGCCGGTTCTTTGTAGACCGTAAGTTTAACGCTTACAGCAATGTTCTTTTTGGCGAAGGAGGTGCGGGTGCCTTTAGCGATGGAAAGCTGAATACCCGCACCCGGAACCTGTTCGTGGAACAGGTTCTACACGACATGGTGGACTTCGGAGTCGACGAATCGGTCGTGACCTTCGCCAAGCCGCATATCGGCACGGACCGCCTCGTTTTATTGTTGCGAGAACTGCGCGCGGAAATTGCAAAGCTCGGTGGCAGGATTCACTTTAGCACAACGCTTGAAGACATTGAAATTAAGCAAGGAAGAATAACTGCTATAAAATTGAGGAATGTCATCCTGGAGGGAGGCCATAGCCGACCGATAGAATCCAAGGCCCCCATCACGACAGTCAACCCAAGCGAATCAAGGCAGTCTTCCGCAACGTCATCCTGGAACGAAACGAAGTGTAGTGACGGGATCCAGCGCAGCGTTTATACAGCATCATCGAATTCCTACTGGAAACCCTGCGAAGCGCTGGTGCTCGCCGTCGGGCATTCTGCCCGGAGCATTTACGAAATGCTTCACGCCCGTGGCGTCGCACTCGAAAGTAAGGCTTTTGCCATGGGCGTGCGCGTCGAGCACCCGCAGCAGCTCATCAACATGCGCCAGCTGGGCCTGAATGTCGATACCAAGCTTACGGGTTCCGCCGAATATTTTCTCGCCACCCCGACACTGAACAAAACGAGCAGCGCCTACAGTTTCTGCATGTGCCCGGGTGGCGTTCTGGTGCCCTGCGCCTCGGAGCCCGGGACCCTTGCCACTAACGGCATGAGTTACAGCCGCCGCAACGGCCCCTTCGCCAACGGTGCCATCGCCGTGCCCATTGCCGCAAGCGACAAGCTCTTCGGCGGGCTTGAATTCCAGCGCAAAATCGAAAGCGACGCCTACGCGGTCGGCGGCAAGAGCTATGCCGCCCCGGCGCAAAGCATCAAGGCGTTCATCGCCCACCGCGAAGACAAATCGCTCCCGAAATCCACCTACCCCTGCGGACTCGTACAGAGCAATCTGTGGGACTGGATGGACAAAACCATTTGCAAGAGCCTCGCCGAAGGATTCCAGAATTTTGACAAGAAGATTCCCGGATTCATCGAAAAAGGCCTGATCGTCGCCCCCGAAACCCGCACCAGCAGCCCGCTGCGCATGAGCCGCAACAACGAAACACTCGAAAGTGTGAATACCCGCGGCCTGTTTGTGCTCGGAGAAGGCGCCGGATACTCCGGCGGAATCGTCACCAGCGCCGCCGACGGCGTCCGCCTCGCCCACTATGCGAAAAAGGAAAACTTATGATTACCCGAGTCATTGACCGCAACTTTGCCAACATGCGCCTCGACCGATTCCTCCGCAAGGCGTTCCCCGACGAATCGCTGTCGGTCTTTTTCGCCGTCATCCGCAAGAAGAAAGTCCGCGTGAACGGAGTCGTGGGCAAAGCGAACCAGATGCTGCAGGAAGGCGACACCGTCTGCATTTATGAAAACTTTAAGAGCGTCAGCGAAGACGAGAGAACGCTCGCAAGCTCGCTACAGACGAGAGACGAAAACACAGCGTGTCATCCTGAGCTATACGAAACTAAGAACTTTAGTTCTCAAGTTGAGTTATCCTCTTTGGGGAAAGCGAAGCGCGTCGAAGGATCTAACGCCGGTTTTGCAAAAGCAAAATCAACCTGGGGCAAAACAGACGAGAGACTAAAGACGAGAGACGAAAGGAATGCTTCTTGGGGAGCAAAGGAACTCGATATCGTCATCCAGACCGAAGACTACGTGGTCGTGAACAAGCCCTCGGGACTCGCAAGCCAGCCGGGTTCCGGCACTCGCCCCGGCGAGAGCCTCGTAGAATACCTGTGGGAATGGGGCCGCCGCGAAGGGCTCGACTTCAAGCCCACCATCGCCCACCGCCTCGATCAGGAAACTTCAGGCATGATTATCACCGCCCTCCACGGCGACACGCTCCGTGAACTCACGCGCATGATCCGCGAACACGAAGTCGACAAATTCTATTACGCGCTCGTCAAAGGGAACCTCAAAAAAGACAAGGGAACCATCAACGAGACGCTCACTCGCACCGACGCCGCCAAGGGTAGCAAAATGAAAGTCGGCGAAACCGGCAAGGATGCCCAGAAGGCCATCACGCATTACCGCGTCAAGCAGCATTACGAAGGCTACGACCTGGTAAAAATCAAGCTCGAAACGGGTCGCATGCACCAGATCCGCGCCCATTTCGCAAGCATCGGACACCCGCTCCTCGGCGACACTCGCTACGGCGATTTTGCGCTCAACCGCGAAGTCAAAAAACAGCTCGGGCTGCACAGGCTCTTCTTACACAGCTGTCGCTTGGAATTTGTGTGGCACGGCGACAAAATCGTACTCGATTGCCCGCTTCCCAAGGAACTGCAAAGTGTCGTGGACCAGCTAAAGCCTATTCGCCACGAACACCGCTAGCAAGACTCAATTTCTATTTACTTTGTCATGCTCGCGTGGTTCGGCCCTTCGGCAGGCTCAGGGACCTTATCACTAACCTTGCGGGCATCTCCATTTCAGCTTAATCGAATTATTTATTTCCCTGCTCGACCTGCTTGATATCCTTTTGCGAAGCCCTGGTCAGGGAATAAGTGTCAAAGGCGGCCTCACGCGGGAGCTGCAACTCAATGGATGTAATTTTTTCCATCTTGGCTTCCCCCCTTTCAAGGGAAAGGTCAAAGACATGTCCGCCAAAACGTTTGTCTTCGGAAACAAAGTGGAAATGCCACCCAGCCGCATTGATTCCATCCATATAATCGGGATAGTACAGACAAACTAGCGTCCCTCCAATATTGTCAAATTCAAATGACTTCTGCCTTTCGAACAGAAGCTCCTTCAACTCAATATGATGCGCCTTGAACCCGCTTTCAGAGCGGGCATTTACCTTCTTAAAAAATCCGTCTATCCGCACCATATGCATACTGTTGAGACCGAAGTGTTCCTCGATTTTCACATTCAGCAATGCCTTGAGACCATCAATATTCTCGACGGCATCGACCGCAAACGATTCCTGATTCTTTAAGAATACGACCGATGCAAATGGAACACCTAAATCAGCGGGAGTCTCGCTTACGGTGCCATCATCAGCAGCGCGGTAGCAATGACCATCCACGACAATCATCTCGCCGTCGCAGTTTTCAAAAGTTCCAAGCCCCGTATCCCCGTTCTGCAGCAAATCACGAACTTTGACAACCGTTCGCGTGTAACCGAGCGCAAGTGCACTCAGGGTAGATACCTGGTACATTTTTTCGCTAGATGCATTTTCATTCATCACAAAATCTCCTTCTTTCTTGTTCAATATTTAGTTATTTTCCACGCACTTGCAACCACATTTTCTACATTTACCACCGAAATTTAAGCAGGCACGTGTTTTGCGCGCAGGTTGTTTTGATGCACCTGGGTAAAATACGCACCAAAGAGGAATAAGATGAAAGTTTCTTTGAATTGGCTCAGACGTCACGTTGATCTTCCGGAAAATGCGGAAGAAGTTGCAAAGGCATTAACCTCCATCGGCTTGGAAGTCGAAGGCACCGAAGAACCGGGCAAGGTTTATGAAAAACTGATTGTGGCTAAGGTTCTTACCTGCGAACCCCATCCGGATAGCGACCACTTGCACATTACGACCGTCAATAACGGCAAAGAAACCATCCAGGTCGTTTGCGGAGCCCCGAACGTGGCTGCAGGCCAGACCGTGGTGCTCGCCCCGATTGGTGCGGAACTTCCGCTCCCTGATGGTGGCACGCTCAAGATGAAGAAGTCCAAGATTCGCGGCGTCGAAAGTTTCGGCATGATTTGCGCCGAAGACGAAATCGGCCTTTCTGACGACCACGGTGGAATCATGGTTCTCGACGACAGTATCCCCGCTGGCACTCCGTTCGTGAGCCTCGGCCTCTACGACGTATGCTTCGAACTGAATGTGACCCCGAACCGCCCGGATGCATTAAGCCACCGCGGTGTCGCCCGCGAACTCGCCGCCAAGTTCAACCGCCCGCTCAAGCCACTCGCCTACGAACACAAGGAAGATGCCGAAGCAGCAAGTTCTGCCGTGAGCCTCGAAGTGGTTCCCGGTTGCGGTTGCTCCCGTTATGTGGGCCGCGTCATCAAGGACGTGAAAGTCGAAAAGTCCCCGGCATGGCTCGCAAAACTTTTGCACGCCGTGGGCATGAACAGCATCAACAACGTGGTCGACATCACGAACTTCATTCTGATGGACGTGGGCCAGCCGCTCCACAGCTTCGACATGGACCAGCTCCATGGCAACAAGATCAAGGTGCGCCGCGCCGTGAAGGGCGAAAAGATCGAGACCATCGACCACACCGCTCACGAACTGCTGGAAAGCGACCTCGTGATTTGCGACGGCGACCGTCCGGCTTGCGTAGCCGGCGTGATGGGCGGCGTCGAATCCGAAATTGTCGATACCACCAAGAACGTGTTCCTCGAAAGCGCCTGGTTCAACCCGACCATCGTCCGCAAGCAGGCAAAGCGCCTCTGCATCTCGACCGATTCCAGCTACCGCTTCGAACGCGAAATCGACTTTACCACGCAGGACGAATACAGCCGCTACGCCTGCGCCATGATTCAGGAAGTCGCGGGTGGCCGCATTCTCAAGGGCACCGTCGAATACACGGGCGACGACCACAAGAAGGCTCTCAACGAAGTCACGCTCCGCACGGCCCGCGCCGAAAAGATTATCGGCATGAAGATTGATGCCGCCGACATCGAAAAGTACCTCACGGGTATCGCTCTCGAAGTCGTGAAGAAGGACGCCGAATCTATCACCTTCAGGATTCCGGGATTCCGCCCCGACCTCGAACGCGAAGTGGACCTCATCGAAGAAGTCGCCCGCCTCATCGGTTTCGACAACATCCCGTACACGCTGCCCTCCTTCAAGATGCAGCCGAACGAACTTCCGCCCATCGAAGTCCTGAACCGCAAGATCCGCAAGACCTTGTCTGCAATGGGCCTGCATGAATGCCTCTCCCTCCGCTTCACGAGCAAGGCCCGCACCGAAGCTCTGTTCGGCGCCGAAAATGAAGACCGCCGCAGCAAGCCCGCACCGCTCCTCAACCCGCTTTCCGACGAACTCGGCGTGGTTCCGACCAGTCTCCTCCCGAACCTCCTCAAGAGCGTCGCCGAAAACGAAAAGAACCGCCCCGGTTCTGTTCGCCTGTTCGAAGTGGCCAAGGGTCAGTTCAAGCGCGACCGCAAGGACGTGCGCGATCCGGGCTTCGACGAATCGAACCTCGTCGCCCTCGCCGTTGCAGGCGCCTTCGACGTAAACCCGCTGAACGACAAGCCCGCCCAGATTGACTTTGCCGCCTTCAAGGGCTTGGTGCAGAGCTTCCTCAAGCGCGTGGGCCTCGTCGTAGAATTCCGCGTGCCTGCCAAGGCCGAAATCTACCTGCACCCGGGCAAGCAGGTCGAAGTCCTCGCCGACGGCGTGGTGCTCGGCACCATGGGCGAACTCCACCCGACTGCCATGTCCGCTTTCGATATCGGCTACACCACCTACGTGATGGAACTCGACATGGACAAGATGGAACACGCCACCCACAAGAAGATCGTGTTCGAACCGTTCAGCCGCCAGGTGCCCTCCAGCCGCGACATTTCTATCGAAGTGGACAAGACCATGACTCACGAGCAGATTCTCGCCCGCATCAAGGGTCTGAACCCGAAGAACCTCGCAAAGATTACGCTCAAGAGCATCTACGAAGGTGACAAGATCGAAGCCGGCAAGAAGAACATGGTCTACAGCCTCACCTACCAGGCCATGGACCGCACGCTCACCGACGACGAAGTCAACAAGGCCCACAACAAGCTGCGTGACAAGCTCGTCGCTAATGGCGATATCGTGTTGAGATAAGAGACAAGCCTTCGGCGCAACAACGCCATTAGAGGCTATCTCTTTGACAAAAAAATTAACCGCAGAGGCTATCACCTCGGCGGTTTCTTTTTTCAGAATTTGTAACGAATTAACCTGCAGCGAGTTTGCGCTGCAAGTCAAACATTTTATTCCAGCGCAGCGCGGATCTGCTGGATAAAGTCCATTTCTTCGGGGCTGACGTTGCTTGCGTTATCGTCTTCCTTGGATGCATTCGCTACGCGGAGCATCGATTCCAGCACCTTGCTCTTGAATTCGCCCGACTCGTTCTTCAAAGCTTCGACACAGGCCGCAGCACGGTCCTTCGCAGAGCTGAATTTTGCATAAGTAGCATTAAAATCATCCCAGGAGACATCCGGGGTCAGTTCGTCATGAATCGCATCTAGCATATCGCTTTCGGCCTCCGTCGCCGAAGTGGAACCCGGCAAAAGCTTGTCGGTTTCGGATTCGTGATAAAGACAAGCCACCTGCCAAGAAAGAATCAAAAGCGCCAAATTCGAATTCATATTTACCTCAATTTTTTTTCAAAGATACAAAATCAAAATGGTTTGCTTCGTCACTTCGCTCCTTGTAATGACGCTTTTTTACTTTTCATTTTAAAAGCTCCGAATTCTGAAATCTGAATTCCGAATTTCAAGCTCATTTTACTACTTTTAGGCTATGGCATACGTAGCAATGGCCCGTAAGTGGCGTCCGCAATCTTTCTCCGACATGGTCGGACAGGAACATATCGCAAAGACCCTCCAGAACGCAATCGAAGGAGGACGACTCCACCACGCATTCCTATTCACCGGAACCCGCGGTGTCGGTAAGACTACCAGTGCCCGTATCCTCGCCCGCACGCTCAACTGCACCGGCGGCGATCCGCTCCACCCCTGTGGACAGTGCGAAAGCTGCAAGGACATCGCTGGCGGCAACCCGATGGACGTGTTCGAAATAGACGCAGCATCCAATACTGGCGTCGACAACATCCGCGACGTGATCGAGCGCGTGCAGTATCCGCCCGTCATCGGCAAGTACAAGATTTTCATTATCGACGAAGTCCACATGCTCTCGAACGGAGCCTTCAACGCGCTCCTCAAAACGCTCGAAGAACCGCCTGAACATGTCATTTTCATCTTCGCGACCACCGAAGTCAACAAGGTGCCGCAAACGATTCTCAGCCGCGTACAGCGATTCGACTTCAAGCGACTGACCGTAGAACAAATCCGCAGCCGTCTGCGCTACATCTGCGAACAGGAAGGCATCAACGCCACCGACGAAGCACTCGACATTTTCGCCGAAAAGGCCGATGGTTCTATGCGTGACGGCCTCACCTACTTCGACCAGGCCTACGCCTTTACCGGCAACGAAATGGCCGCCGAATCGGTCCGTAGCGTTCTCGGCATTCCTCCTGTCGAACTGTTCTTCACGCTCATTAACGCCATCAAGGATCACGACCTCAAGGAATGTTTCAAGATGGTCGACGACGCCTGCAAGCGCGGAATCGAATTTACACCGCTTCTCGACGGTTTCGGCAAGTTCCTCAGGAACATGCTCTACGCCCGCCTCGACGCCTTCACGCCTGACGTGATTAACATTTCCGAGGAGCTGTACACCAAGTACAAGAGCGCCGTTCCCGAACTCAAGAACGGAGACATCCTGCGCATCAGCAAGATGCTTATTGACTTGCAGGGCACCCTCCGCTACAGCACGAACCCGCGACTCCTTGTCGAAACGACATTCGCCCGCATGGCTTGGCTCGACAGGCTGACGGATCTCAGACGCGCTCTCGCCGCGATTAACGATCCTTCCAAAGCTTCGAGCAGCGCCTCCGACGAGGCGTTAAAAAAAAAAGTAACTGAAGTCCAGAACATGCTGGATGCCGTGGAAGAAGCCAAGACATTACAGCAACAGGACGAAAATCCCTTTGCCGCCCTACAGAACGGAATCGCCAACGGCTACAATGGCGACGTTTACAGCCGTTACGAAATTTCTGCCGCCTGGGGCTCCATCAAGACGCACATCGCCGATTCCGGTGACTTCGCCTTCTCGGTCGCCCTGAACGATACCGTCCTCGAAACCGGCGACCCGAAGGCCACCCCCTTCCCCATCGCCCTCACCTACCTCGGCGACTCCGCTAGCGAAGTTTGGGGAATCAAGCAGATGGAAGAGCACCCGGAATACCTGGAGCGCCTAAAGCAGATTCTCGAAGAAAAGTTGCAGACCCCGATTATGCTTACGGTCAAGTCGAGAGCCTTCAACGAAAACGAACTTGCCATCCGCAAGCAGGCGCGCATGTCGCCCTACCAGCTGGATCTTGAAAAAGATGCGGGACTCGCAAAGCTCAAGGAGCTGTTCATGGCAGAGCTCATCTATAGCGCCAAGAGCAGCAGGCCTGTTGTCGCCCCGCAGCAAAACGATTCCTGCGATGTCGACAGCGACGACCAGTAATTAACTTCTTTTCGCGATTTTCTGCGCGTCCTTCAAAATTTCCTCTTCGCCATCGACATGGCGGTTTTTCATCACGAACTTTCCGTTGCAAATCACGGAATGAATCGCGGAGGAATCGGCCGCATAGACCCAGTTGCTCACCAGGTTATGGTTCGGGACGAGGCGTTCGTTTTTCAGGTCGAGCAGCAAGGCGTCTGCCAGGAATCCTTCGGCAATCACGCCCGCCGGAATGCCATAAGCCAGCGCCGGATTCGCAGTCGCCAGCTTGAGCGCCTCTTCCGCAGGCAAGGACTCCGCCTTACCGGTCTTGGGCTCCACCTTCGCCAGAAGCGAAATTAGCTTCATCTCTTCGTGCATATCAAGGTTGTTGTTCGACGAAGCCCCGTCAGTACCTAGCCCCACCAGCATTCCACTATCCAGGAGCGCGATCACCTTCGGGATACCGCTTCCCAGCTTCAAATTCGAGCAGGGATTCAGAATCGCGGCAGAACCCGATTCGGCCATCAGCGACATATCGTATTCGGACAGATGCACGCAATGCGCCGCCACCATATGGTCTCCCAGAACATCCCACTTTGCCAAGAGTTCAACCGGAGAACAGCCATACTGTTTCTTGCAATCCTTGATTTCAGTCAAGGTTTCGGACAAATGAGTGTGCAGCACGTAATTTTCGGCAATGGCCACCTTGGCGCAGCGCTTGAAAATCTTTTCGCCCACCGTATAGATGGAATGCGGCATCACAGCAAGCTTCACGCGATCATTTTCATAGCGATGGTCCTGCAGGAACTTGAAATTCTCCTCGATATGTTCCGGGGAATCCAGATTTTCGGCAATCGTCACGCCAATCGCTGCTCGGATTCCCATTTCCTTCACGACCTTCATAGTGACTTCGCGATGCCAGTACATATCCGAAAAGAAGACCGTTCCCGACTTGATCATTTCAAGCACGGCCAGGCGGGATCCGATTTCGATATCCTTGGCGGTCAGTTTCGCCTCGAACGGCCAGATGTATTCCTGCAACCATTTCTGGAGCGGCATGTCATCGGCATATCCACGCAAGAGGGTCATGGCAGCATGAGTGTGCCCGTTATAGAACGGAGGTACAATGGCAAGCCCCTTGCAATTCACCACTTCGGCCTTATCATAATCGCGAGCCGTAAGCATACGCCCCACCTTAGCAAACTTCTTTCCCGAGATGAGAATATCCTGTATTTTACCTTGGAATAGTACAGATTGGAGTATTATTTTTGCCATAGAAAGCCATCTTATCGTGTGATTTTTCTCAAAAAGTAGTATTTTCCGTTTTGCTTTTCAAAAGTTTTTGTATATAATTATGGTATGAGTGCGAACGAACTAGAAACACTACCCATATCCAGGGCAGAATTTCAGCGACAGGAAATTTTCAAGAATGTCGCGTTCGAAAGTCTTGCAGGTTACCTGCTCGGCTGCGAAACGATATATCCCGAACCGGGCACACTCCTTATCGATCCTGATAACCCCAGGCGCCGTCTTTTGGTTCTCCTAGACGGCCTTATGGAAGTCCATGTGGAAGCCCAGGGAGGCATGTACATTGACCATATCCAGCCAGGACACTGCGCCGGAGAGATGTCCATTTTTGACAACATTAAGCCGAGCGCGAAAGTATATGCCAAGGAAAACTGCAAGATCCTGATTATCGACGGCGACACCGCACTCGCCATGCTCAACGCATCGCACGACCTTTGTCTGAACTTTTTGCAACTTCTGAGCCATCGCCTACGCAACAATAATAAGGTAGTGTGCGAAGAGGAATACCATATCCGCTGCATCGAAGAGAACGCCAAGGTGGACTCGCTTACGGGCCTGCATAACCGCCGCTGGCTCGAAGAAATGTACACCCGCGAACTCAACCGAAGCAACGCGGGAAACCTGCACCTTTCGGCCTTCATGCTGGATATCGACCACTTCAAGAAAATCAACGACACCTACGGTCACCTCGTCGGCGACCAGGTGCTGATTGCAGTATCCAAGGCCATTCTCCAGTGCCTGCGCCCCACTGACATGCCCGTGCGTTACGGCGGCGAAGAATTCACGATTTTCCTGCCAGGAACGAGCATCGAGAACGCAAAGGTTGTCGGAGAAAGACTCCGCGCTACCGTAGAATCGATGAAGATTCCGCTTCTGGACAAAAAGGATTTTATTTCGGTGACCATCAGCGTCGGATTCACGGAACGTAAGGACGGCGACTCCGTCGAAACGATCATCAAGCGCGCCGATGACGCCCTGTACAACGCCAAGGAATCGGGACGCAACCGCGTGTGCCTGAATCTGGGCGAGGGCTCCATGTTCCTATTCTGACCGGGTAAACAGCAAATAAGTCAAATTGCAAAAAGGCTCCCGAAGGAGCCTTTTAATTTATAGAATTCATCCTCGAGGTCACTTCTGAAGTCATCCTCGACCGCCATCCCCGAAGTCATCCTCGACCGTCAGGGAGGGGATCCAAGAGCGACTACAGTCTCTTAAGCACCGCAGCAGCGTGGTGGATAAAGCCTTCTTCGGTCGCGACAGCGGCAATGGCCTTCGCATTCTTCTTGATAGCCTTCTCGCTGTAGCGAATGATGCTCATACGCTTCAAGAAGTCGTAGACTCCGAGCGGGCTGAAGAAGCGACCCGTGCCGTTCGTCGGCAGCACATGGTTCGGACCCGCAAAGTAGTCGCCCACCGGTTCGCTAGACCACGGACCGATAAACACGGCACCCGCATTTTCAATCTGTGCCGCCATCGATTCCGCTTCAGCAGTCATCACTTCCAAGTGTTCCGGAGCGATGCGGTTTGCAATTTCAACACCGTCGAACCAGTCCTTCACCACGAGAATGCGACCGAAGTTACCGAGCACCTTTTCGAGAAGTTCACGCTTCGGGGAATTTTCCACCTGGATATCCACGCAGGCGCTAATCATCTGGGCGGTTTCCATATTATCGGTAATGCAGATAGCGGCTTCAAAACCGGAGCCGTGTTCCGCCTGGCTCAAGAGGTCGGCAGCCACGAAGTCCGGATCGCAGGTGTTGTCGGCCATCACCAGCACTTCGCTGGGACCAGCCACCATGTCGATATCCACGACGCCGAAGACTTCCTTCTTGGCAATGGCAGCGAACACATTACCCGGACCGACAATCTTGTCGACGCGTTCCACGACGGTCTTGCCCTTGGCGTCCTTGGCACCATAAGCCAAGAGACCAATCGCCTGAGCGCCACCGATGTGGTAGACTTCTTCAATGCCCAATTCCTGGAGCACGAAAGCCACAGCACGGTTGATTTCGCCCTTGATCGGGGTCACGACCACGATATCCTGAACGCCCGCCACCAGAGCCGGAACGGCGTTCATAATCACGGTACTCGGGTAAATGCCTGCACCACCCGGCACATAAAGACCCACGCGCTTCATGGGGCGAATACGCTGACCGAGGACTACCCCATCGGCCCCTTCCATGAGCCAGGATTCTTCCATCTGGTTCTTGTGGAAGTCGCGAACATTCTTGATAGCCTGCTTCAAGGCCTTCTGGAGTTCCTTGGGGCACTTGGCGGCAGACTTCGCGATGGCCGAAACCGGCACGCGGATGTTCTTGCCCTTCAGGCCGTCGAACTTCTGGGCGTATTCCGTCGCCTTGGCGATACCGCCTTGTCTGATGTCGGCAAGGATTTGCATCACCTTGTCATGGATTTCTCTGGACGGAGCGACTTCGCGCCCGCAGATGCGTTCAATTTCTTGAGACTTGGGAGTAACTTTTACAATCTTCATAAGGTTCACTTTGTAGTAAAAGATTTTTCTAAAAAAAATATAACTTATTTTAGCAAAAATTTTTGGTGGACAATATCGAGGATTGCAGGGGTTTTAGGAACTTGCACAACCCCATTTTGAATGGCGCCTTGTTTCAAGAGGATGCCGTTGACATCGAATACTTTGTAACGAGAGCCCTCATTGAGTCCTTCAACAAAGAACAATTCTCGACTCATGCGAGACAGTCGAAATCTATTTTTGAATGGTGTCTTAGAAATGGAAGTTGGCTTTTCCTCAGGCAGCAAAGTCCACCAGTTGTCAACCATGGCGGCGCCACCATCAACAGGTTGGCCACAACATTCTACGGTGTCACAAAATTCATCATGATGAAAACTAATAGCATCAAAAATATCAATATTTGCATTTATATAATTGGTATCATTAATGCCTTTCCACTCGCATTCGCCCCCTTGCATTTCAAATATTATTCGGTCTATTAAAGTTGATGCGCTGTCTTTTGAAATATCAAAAACACCCCATTCTTGCAAATTCATAAATTCGGTTCTTAAAAGATCTTTTAAACTTGTCCCCATTGGCGATGATAGTGAAAATGGGTAAATTGAGAAAAGAGTGATTTTACTATACTCTACACTTGCAAAAACCACAATGTTTGTGTCAATCGTTGAATAATATGCTATACCATTAAAGTTATCATAAGATGATGTAGAGTCTTTGACACAATTTACAAAATCTTTAGAACAAGCATTTCCAAATTGGAACGGCAAATAGCTAGGCCCAAATACTAATTGTGTCCCAAAACGCAATGGTGTTGTCGGATTCTCAAACTCAACGGCGAATAATGCAGTCGCCAAAAGTATAAATAAGGTGAAAACTTTCTTCATCACAAATCTCCTATTTGAATGATATTTCTAAAGCAGATTGAATCGGATTAAAGTCAACACGATAAACATCGGTGTTCTGATGAACTATTACTCTATTTCCAAGGAATCTTCCATAAACATTTTTGACAGTCTGTCCCAAAATTAATTGAGCCCTTGCAGCATGAATTGTACCTGCCCAGTCCCCTTCTATAAATACAGGCTGTTCTCCATACTGAATGAGTTTGAAGCCCCTTGCAACAAGAGCCTTGTCTTCGTTTAAAAGACTTGCTCGCCATATAAAGGAGCCTTCGGCGTGAATAAAGGTCTCTTTTCCAGGTTCAAAAAACTCCAATTGGCTACCAGATTCTAATTGAATATTCCCCACATACATTTGTCCAGGATTAACCTTCAGCTTGCCGCCATACATAACTCGAACAGAACGGTAATGGTCTCCATCATTCAATAGAGCCTGTTGTCCATTATGAACGACAAGGTCAGAAGTTCCAAGCATTGAATCAATATGATGTTCCTCGCCATCAATCACGCGATAGGGCCAATCCATGTAATTGTGATATGAAGTGTTTCCATAATAATTTGCAGATTCCTGCATTTCTATTGACGTATGATTATTAGGTAGCGAATATATGTCGATGTTTCCAATTACAGATGCCCTATTACGTAATCCAACACCGCCCTTACTAATTATTGAGCCAGTTTTAGAGTCGACTCCAATAGATACTGCATAATGAAGTTTTCCTGATTCAGAAGCTATATTGCAAAAGCTATCGCCATCATAGCATTTAGAACGGTCATTCATATAAAGATTGCCTAGAGAGTAAATTGTTAAACTATCTGGGATATCCCATTCCGTTAAGGGTCGCAAATCTATAGTTGACGAAGTGTCATCTAAGCTATTATAAGGATCAGCTTCTCCTTCATCAAGAATTCCATTATGATTCAAATCTTCATCACCATCCCAAATTCCGTTATCATCGGTATGGTCGGAATCTATATCCAATTCAGCCCTTATCCCATCACCATCTATATCTGCAAATTTTATTTTCGAAGAATCTGTATACCACCACCCTTCTGCCTTTGTAGAATCAATAGGCTTGTTTTCCGAATCACGTTTTTTCCCATATTTTGTTTCCATTATATCATCACAATCCTGAGGGCCTCGCAAGGTGTACGACATTATTTCAATTTTGTCTTCAATACTATCCCCGTCTGAATCAATGTTGTTAGGATCAGTTTTAAATCTATATATTTCATCAAAGTTAACAAGGCTATCTCCATCATCATCTTGAAGAACAAGAGAATCTATATTACGGACATCCGAATAAATACGAGGTGGAGCATAATATAATTTAATTGTAGCATCAAGACTTCTCCATTCCGCAACACCATCATTACCTACATTTAATAGGTGGATTTTGTTGTTTGAGGAGTCGTGAAAATCATAACCATCGGCAACCATGGCATGACCTCCATTTGAAACATAAATTGGACGTCCGTCATCAATAAATTGTTTTAAATCGGCCTTTTTTAGGACATGAATGTCATCTTTACCCTTGCTAATCGCGATATTGATACTTTCTGGATTGATTTTCAGCGCCCATGCTAGAGTAGCGAAAGATTCAGGCCATGCACCGGCTCCATCACTACCTAACAAAAATGGTGCCCAAATGCTGTCTTTTCCACTACGATAATATTTTATATTTGCAAATTTTAGACCGTCAAAAGGGATTGTTTTCCCATGAAACTTAATCTCATCTTGTGTCAAGGTTCCTCCATAGTAGGCGTTTATCATCTGAATGGCCGTAACCCAGCATCGATGATCTTCTTCTTCAGTAAGGAAGTCGCTATTATTTGGACGATCCCATCCCATTTCTAAAATTTTTTCTCCCCAATTCAACACCAGCATCCTTGTGTCTTTACGAGGCTTGTAAACAGGAACATGAAGCATGTGGGTGGAATCTATGTCAGAGTCTATTTTGCTAATCGAATTTACCACGGACTTTAAGGCGCTGCCATCAGATGGAATACCGCCATTGGCGTTCTGGACGCCCCACAGGTAATGTTCATCTTCTAGATACAAGTCCACGTGGGTGCGGTTTGTCAACTGCTGGTGGACAATCGAATCATTGTCGTTGACCACGGTCAAGAGATACTGTTGAACACCTACTACCGAATGCCATGCAAAACGGTAAATATGATCATTACCGTATGAAACGGTATTTCTAGAGTAGGGTTCTGGTGAAGGCGGAGCCTCTTCATGACCGATATCGTAGAATTGGTGGCCTATCCAGAGTCCGTTTTGAATCGTAAAGAAAACACCTCCATTCTTTTCAACATAGACTCCGCCCGCCGTGAGTTCTCCGACTTCGTATGGAACATAGGGAATGTTTTCCAATAAATTTCCTTTCCATACAATACTGAAATCTTCGTAATGATCAAAATCAACCGAATCACTAATTTGCACAAGGTCATCCTGCGGGCATTTTTGAATGTCGTTTGTGTTGCAAATCCTGATTTTCTGACCGGCCAACAACTTAGCATCCAGAAGCGCCAAGCTGTCGGAAGAAGACCATTTCAAGAAAAAGTCTTTTAAGGAAACATCCAAAGTTCCATAATTTTTCAATTCTACCCAAGCAGGGCGATCTCCGAATGGTTCCGGCTGAATCCCATAAAAATGAACTTTTGGAACATCATCTCCAACAGGGGTGTTCCCTGCCACATACATATTGTCCACATACACAGGAATGTTGGACATCGGTTCGAAGCTTGATGTTCCTGGATAGCTGAAATTGCCGTTCTTATGGAATACGTTATTGTCCTGATATCGTAAACCCAAGCTGATTCCACTGGAGTTGGGGAATACACCGGGAACCACTTGCGGAATGTCAATATTGACAGCAAGATAGTTGTCTATGGTATCCAACGAAACATTGGCATCGGGAAGGTAATAGGGAGATAAATCTAAGATTCGATTTTCGTCATGACCTAAAAAATAACGCAGCCGGACATTCGTCAAGGTGTCCTGCGACGAATTCGTGAGCCTTAACCGTAACGTAATCTGACTCGGATTGTTCCATTGTTCATCAAAGGCTTCTACAAAAATGTCGGATTGAGCCCAGGAAAACACTGAACAGATTAAGAGTATGAATATATTTTGTTTAAAGAATGAATTCATTAAAAATACTGTCCACTTAAAATCATTTTAAGACAGCATCCTGGAGCCATTGGCGACGGGATCCATACATCTTGAACAACCAATATTAGAAACTGTATGGTTCCCGCCACTTTGTGGCAGGATGACGTTGATTTTTTAAATTCCCGCGGCGCGTTTCACTTGCCTCTTAGTTAACTTTTTTGCCTTGGCGGGCGCGGATTCCACTTTTTCAGAAGCAGATTTCGCAACAGGCTTCACGTCCAGATGCTTGTAAGCACCTTCTATGACCTTGTTGTCCACCAGAATCTTGTAGGTGAGGCCATCAACAAACGCCATCCAAGACGCTTCGATGATGTTGCTCGAAACGCCGACTACGTTCCAGTAGCCCTTCTCGTCGCCGAACGTCGTCCACACGCGGACCGTCGCATCGGAAGCCACCTTGCTTCCGAGCACGCGCACCTTGTAGTCGTCAAGCTTGACCTTCGCCATGTTCGGGAAGAACGGGAGCAAAGCCTTGCGGAGCGCCGCATCCAGAGCGTTCACCGGGCCGTCACCTTCGCTCACCTGATGGCTGATCTTGTCGCCGATCTGGAGCTTGACCGTCGCCTGGGAAACAGAAACACCCTGCGGGGTCTTGTCTTCGATGACGCGGTAGTTCAGCACCTTGAACGGTTCCTTCACCATTCCCAGGTGGCGGTACACGAGCATCTTGAAACTCGCTTCGGCGGAGTCGAAATGCCAACCGGCGTTTTCGCGTTCCTTGATGAGCGTAAGGAGCTTGCCCACCACGGGGTCTTTCTTGTCGATACCCGGCTTGATGGCCTTGAGCTTTTCAACCACCAAGGAACCACCCGCCTGGTCGCTGGTGACAAACACGCGGTCGTTACCGACGGCATGCGGGTCGATATGTTCAAAACTGCGGGAAACCTTCATCACGCCATCGATGTGTGCACCGCCCTTATGCGCAAAGGCTGCATCGCCCACATACGGGGCATGCACATCGCTCGGCAGGTTCACGATCTGGTCCACGTTGCTGCTCAACTGACGAAGCCTAGCCATCTTCTTTGCGGCAAAGAACTTCGCGCCCATCTTGAAATGGAGGTCAGCAGCAATGGTCGTGAGGTTCGCGTTACCGCAGCGTTCGCCGTAACCGTTTACCACGCCTTGCACCATGGTCGCCCCGTTCTTGACGGCATAGATGCTATTGCACACGGCAAGTCCCGCATCGTTATGCACATGGATTCCGATCGGTGTCGAAATTTTCTTCTTCACTTCCTTCACGATTTCTTCGAGTTCCCACGGCATCGTTCCGCCATTGGTATCGCACAGCACGATACAGTCGGCGTGGCCGAGTTCCGCGGCCTTCAGTGTCTCGATGGCGTACTCGGGATTCGCCTTGTAACCATCAAAGAAATGTTCCGCATCGTAAATTACCTCTTCGGAATGTTCCTTGAGGTACGCCACCGAAGACTCGATCATGTCGAGGTTCTCTTCGAGAGTCGTGCGGATGACATCGGTCACGTGCAGGTCCCAGCTCTTTCCGAAAATCGTCTTGACGGGTGCACCGGATTTCACGAGCGCCTGCAGCAGCGGGTCGTTCTCGGGCAAAACCTTCGGGCGACGAGTCGAACCGAAGGCGGCAATCTTTGCGTGCTTCAGCTTGATTTCCTTGATTTTCTGGAAAAATTCCTCGTCGGTCGGATTACTCGGATTGGGCCACCCCCCTTCGATATAGTCAAAACCGAAATGGTCAAGAATTCGCGCAATCTGCAACTTGTCGGCAAGAGAAAGGCTTATCTTACGGTCTTGATTACCGTCACGGAGAGTCGTATCGTATAGGGAGATTTTCATAGGCGCAAATATAGAAAAAGAAACTTTCTAAAAACGGAGATGCCCGGTCGAAGCCGGGCATGACAACGTGCGGCACAGCCGCATTCAATCCTTAAGGACTACGATTTTTTCTTCTTGTCCTTGTTGTAATACCCGTACTTACCGTAGTAGCCGTAGCCACCGTAGTAGCCATAACCGTAGCCGTAACCATGGCCTTCGTGTTCGCAATGGTTCATCACGAATGCACGCGGCTTGCCTTCGCAGCAACGGTCGAGCTTCATCATGGATTCCTTGATCTGGTCCATGGAGTGTCTACCGTAGTGGAGCACGAACAAGGCGAAGTCGACCACCGGGTAAATCAGTTCGGAGTCGGTCACCAGTTCCAGAGGCGGAGTATCCACGACAACGATATCAAATTTAGTCTTGGCTTCTTCAAGGAGGTTCTTGAACGTATCGCCACGCAGGAGTTCACTCGGAGCCACATTTGTCTTGCCCGCACCGAGTACATACAAATTCTTCGTAATCGAATCGGCAACCGCATTATCCAAGGAGCAACGACCTTCAAGGACATCGCCCAGGCCCTGCTTACGATGGCTATAGACCACACCGCGGCGCATATCTGCGTCAATCAGCAAGGTTTTCTTGCCCGAACCCGCAAACAAGGCAGACACGTTCTTGGACACAAAGGACTTACCCACGCCAGGCACCATACCGGTCACCATCATGACGCGCATGTCGGTAACGGCAAACTCAATAGCCGTATAAAGGGAGCGCAAAGATTCACTTGCAGGAGCTTCCGGATCCTCTTCAACCAGCGGCTTCGTGTTCTTGCCCTTATTGCGCTTGGAGAGAACGGCATTTTCAGCCTTCGGAATCTTGGCATAAACGCTGATACCCGTTTCGCGTTCGATTTCAAGGGAGCTACGCACGCCACGCTTGGTCATCTGCAACAGGTAAATGAGGAGGGCACCCAAGAGGAAGAAACCGCCAACGCAACCGGCCATCACAATCTTCTTGTTCGGCTTGCTCGGACGGCGTTCGATCTGGGCATAGTCCACGATACGCACGTTACCCACTTCACCGGCACGCACCACGCGGAGCTGCTGAATGTTATTTAACATCGCCGTATACTGGGCGTTGTTCACCGCCACTTCTTCCTGCAAGCTCAACACATCCTGCTGGGTACGCGGCATATTCTCGGCGGACTTCTTCAACTTCGAAAGTTCGGAACGCAGACGGTTCTGCTGCTGCACAATGGTCTGCACCGCCGGGTGTTCTTCCTTGAACAAGCGGGTCGCTTCCTGACGCTGCTGATCCAACTTCAAGATCTGCGTTTCAAGTTCGGCGACCTTTTCCAGGTGAGACCTAGTTTCACCCGTCATATCCACGGAACCGATTTTCAAACGGTAGTCAGCCAGTTTCTTTTCGGAGCTGTCCAACTTGGCCTTGACACCCGGCAACTGGGATTCCAGGAATTCCAAGGTCTTTTCAGCCTCGGCACTGCGCATTTCGACATTCTGACGCAGATAGATATTCGCAATGGAGTTCAGGATAGATGCGGCACGGTCCGCATAGTTATCCGTATAGGACACACCGATGATACCGGTCTGCTTGCCCTTTTCAGCCACGTTGAGTTTCTTGACCAAGCCCCGAACCGCGTCCAGAGGTTCAGACTGAGCAAGAACGAACTTCTGACCCGGAGTGGCCAACAGGCGCTTTACCTGAATGACGAGAGTATCGCCACCATAGGCAGCGGTCAAACGCTCCCCTATCGGGCCCTGCAAGAGCTTCACGCCTTCAGGAGAAAAGACGGCAATTTCATTTTCGCTGACAGCTTCGGCAGTCCACTTTTCGATACGCGCAATTTCAGGAATATAAAGGTATTCAAGATCCATGCGTCCCTGCTTGTGCAGAAGACGGTCAAGCGCGCCAGTCGGATACGCATTGTAGCAAAGATGTTCCTGTTCAACCACGTAATTGAGAACCATGCGGCTCTTCAACAGTTCGATTTCGGCTTCGGCAGGGCTCGCCACATCCAAAAGGGCCCCCATTTCACCCATGGCCTTACCGGCCTTGTTACCCTTGACGTCGATCTGCAAGAGAGCATCACTCGTATACTGAGGACGCATCCAGTTCGACACCAAGAAACCGACGCAAGCGCCCAAAATAATGCAAACGCCCAAGAAAAGCTTGTGCTTCAGGAGGAGGCCCAGGACCTCCAAGAGATCAATTTCGTCATCATCCTTATTTTGAGGGGCTACCGGAGTCGTGCTAACAGAATTTAATTGCGTATTCGGTTCCATTTTAAGTCCTTAAAAATTTATTCGTAAAAATAGAAAAACAATTCGCAAATTGAAAGTAATTTTTAAGAATTTAGGCAAAAAAAAAGAACCATGGTTTTACCCGTAGTTCTTTTTGGTTAAATACGATAACTTTGCCTTTGCGGTCTTCTGTGAGCAAAAAGCGACCGGTATTAACCGGTCGCGATTGCGAGAGCAAAGGCAAGGCGTAATTTACTACTTCTTTTTAGCGTTGCGTTACTTCGTAACGCAAGCCAATCGGCTCGGTCCTATATTTAAAAAGAACGGAAATTACCCCTTCATTAGTCTATTTTTAGAAATGGGTAGGAGATGGGCAACCCGGCGGCTCGGTAGCGCCCGACGCAGTGCATGACATTGGGACCCATCTCCTTCAACCCAGGCCCCCGAACAAGTATGCTGGCAAAAAAGCAGATGCCGAATACCTTTGGACAATGGGGCGTGGGGTGATTACCCATCAATAATATAGCAAAGGAGTCTCGAAATGGAAACATGGGTTGGCATAGATATCTCTAAGGACACTTT
>JAGAHT010000058.1:0-9084 GCA_017626945.1 Fibrobacter sp. | reverse complement strand
TTTACATCCGATTCATTCATAGGAACAAAATCTGTTCTTATTTTTAAGAAAAAGATAATAAAGAAAGCTATTTGACCAGCCACAAACACCCCAAATGGGGGTAAAAAGCCCCCATATTCACCCCACACCCCGCCCCGAGGTCCGACTTTTTTTGTATACCGCTGGAACGTGGTCGTATTATAACCGTATTCATTTTTCAATTAGCGTGACACACGTCACACTGCAAAGTTTTTTTGAATAAAGACTAATTGTCGAAATTGTCATTTTACTGACAAAAAGTAAATGTATATTTGTATTAGAGACTAAAAAGGACTCAAGATGAAGAATTTTGCAGACTATAAACCCACTGCAGCAAACTGGATTACAATGGCCAGTGGGGAATTTTATCCCGACATACTTTCAGATGCCTGCGAATTATACAAGCCCGTTCTGGTAACTTTTTCCCAACTGCTCAAAGTTTCCGAGTCTTCGGAACGGCTGCTCAGGGAAATCTCGGACGTGAAACAGTCTTGGATGCGAATACAGCTCTGCCGTGTTTTTCGGAAATATGTTTCTCCGCAGACTCCGGTAGAAATGCTCAAGAAAAAATCCCTGATTCCGATGGTTTGCGAACAGTACGGCAAGAACTTTAGGCCCATCGCGCAAGTCCAGCAGGCTTTTTCAAGCCGTCCAATGCCTGACGAGGCCATTTGCGCCGTTCTATGGGAATACAAGGACCGGGGACAGAAGGGCTACGATCTGACCGAACGGTTCTTCAACCTTTTTGCCGAATCTTTTCCCAAACTCTCTATTGAAGGTCCCAAGCGAGCGGGTTCCGACATCCAAATGCAGAGTATTTTCCCTGACTACCCTAACTCGAACCGCCCCGTAGATTTCGTGATAAGGGATGCTAGCGGCACACCAATCGCAATCGGTTTCGTTCGTTACGACAGTGACCGCGGTGGTGCACAGGAAGACGACAGGACCGGCGGCTATGTCAACTGTGCAAAAGAAATTCTGGATTACGACACGCTGCGAAATCGCGGACTAAAAATCATCTATGTCAATGACGGGCCTGGCCTGTTGCTCGGTTCCATGTGGGATGACTACAGCAAGCTGGAGTCCATGAATCCTCAGAGATTGTTAGTGGTTACCTTGCGCATGTTCGAAGAACGCCTAAAAGAAAAATGGTTATTGAGGAAATAGACTATGGCAGTCAGCGTGGCCCTAAAAAAAACACCCCTTTATATAAGCAATGTTACAGAACAGGGTGTAAACATCGTCCAAAAGACACATGGTGCCGGAAAATCAATAAAGCGGCTATACCATGCCAACAACATTGATGCCCTAAAAAAACTAGTCCAAGACAACAAGGTGTGCGGCAAGGTCACGCTGATTTACACCGACCCTCCCTACAATACGGGAGGAGCCTTTGAAACTCGTGATTTCAAGCCAGCCTACAACGACTGTTTTTCCATAAACGGCTACATTTCCTTTATGCGGGAACGTCTTACGCTAATGCGGGAACTCCTTGCCGAAAACGGTTCCATCTATGTCCACCTGGACTCGAACATGGTTTTCCATGTCAAGGTGCTGATGGACGAAATTTTCGGGATGCATAATTTCAAAAGCATGATAACACGGAAGAAATGCAAGTCCAAGAACTTCACGAAAAAGACTTACGGCAACATTTCCGACTACATCCTGTTCTATTCAAAATCGAATAACCCTGTATGGAACCGCCCCTACGAAAAATGGAACGACGAAAAAATCCAAAAAGAGTATCCGTTTATCGAGGAAAATACCGGGCGGAGATACAAGAAGGTCCCGTTGCATGCGCCAGGAACAAGAAACGGTTCCACGGGTACGGCCTGGAAGGGGTTGATGCCCCCCAAGGGTAAGCACTGGCAGTTTACGCCAGACAGGCTGGACGAGATGGAGAAAAATGGCGAAATTTACTGGTCATCGAATGGAAATCCGAGGCGCAAGGTTTACCTGGACCAAAGCAAGGGTCTCCCGGTTCAGGACATCTGGCTGGATTACCTTGACGTAAACAACCAGAATACCTGCATCACGGGCTACCCCACGGAAAAGAACATCGACATGGTCAAGCGGATTATCGAGACATCTTCACATCCTGGTGATATCGTGCTGGACTGTTTCGCAGGTTCTGGAACGACGCTCGTGGCAGCGGAAGAACTTGGGCGACAATGGATAGGCATAGACATCGGTGACGAAGCCATCAAGACCATGAAAAACCGCTTTTTGTATGGTTCCAAGCCCATGGGCGACTACGTCGAAAAAAAGACAAGAAGTTCGCACATAATAAGTCTTTTCGGTAATTCGGAACAGGAAGAAACTAGGCAAGGCAAAAAGAAAACAATTCAATACGATTATTTCGAAGCCGAGCCAACCCAAACACCCTAACCGACAGTCCAATGACCGCACAGAACCAGGAAAAGCCGCAGTTCGACCAGGGCGCCATCATCAAGGCGCTGCAGAACGCCCTGCGCACCACCAGTTCCAAGATAGGGCAGATGAACGAGGTCCTGGACATCGTGCGGGTTGTCGGCGAGGCGAAGACCTTCAAGACGGCGGCACTCGCACTCGCGGGCGAAATCGCCGACCGCCACCACGCCGAAAGGGTGAGCATCGGCATGGTCAAGCACGACTACGTGGTGCTCGCGGCCATAAGCCACACCGACCATTTCGAGGGCAAGATGCAGGTGGTGCGCGACCTGGAATGCGCCATGGAAGAGGCCTACGAACAGGACGCCAGCATAGCCTACCCGCCCCCGGACGGCGGCACCCCGCTCGCCACCCGAATCCACGAGTACTACAGCAAGACTTACGGCGTGGGGCACATGCTATCGGTCCCGGTAAGGCGGGGCGAAGAGACCATCGCGGTAATCACCTGCGAACGCGGGGCGCACCCCTTCGACGACGAGGAGTCCGCCCAGATCCACCTGGTAGCAACGCTCACTAGCGCAAGGATAGACGAACTCTACCGCAAGAGCGGCTGGTTCGGCAAGAGGTTCGCTCGGGCCGCGCGGGAGGGGTTAGCCAAGCTGCTGGGCCACGAACACACCTGGGCAAAACTGCTGGGCATCCTGCTTACGGCGTTCGTGCTTTTCGCGGCACTGGTGCCCATCCCCTACAGGGTAAGCGCCCCGGCCATGCTCAAGACCGACCACATCACCTACCTGAGCGCCCCCTTCGACGGGTTCATCCAGAGCGTGAAGGTGAAGCCGGGCGACATCGTGTACAAGGGCGACGAACTCTTGCGACTCGACCAGAAGGAACTCAAGCTAGAAGAGGCCGACCTAATGGCCCAGGAACAGGACAACCGCCGCGAAATACAGAAGGCCCAGGCGAACAGGCTACTGGCCGACCTGCGCATACAGCAGGCCAAGCTCTCGCAGACACTGGCGAAATTAAAGACGGTGCGCTACAAGCTCTCTCGCTCGGTGGTGCGCTGCGAATCGGACAGCGCGGTGGTCATCGAGGGCGACCTGCAAAAGCGCGTGGGGTCGCATGTGAACCAGGGCGGCGAGCTGTTCCAGCTGGCATCCATCGAAGAAATCTATATGGAGGCCGACGTGAGCGAACTCGAAGTGAACAACGTGCGGCTTGGCGGCGAGGGCTTCATGGCCATCAAGAGCCGTCCCGATTACGTGTACAGGTTCCGCACCACGCTCATGAACCCGACGGCAAGCGTCAAGGACCAGGAGAACACCTTCGCCGTGCGCGGCGAGTTCGTGAGGGCGACTCCCCCGTGGTTCCGCCCCGGCATGACTGGTATCGCGAAGATTTTCGCGGGCAAGCGCACGCTCTGGTGGATTCTTTCGCACCAGGCCATCGACTACTTGCGCCTGAAACTCTGGTGGTAAAAGGGGGCAAAAGCCCCGAAAAGCAGCAACAAAGTGTGGTTGGAGGTCCTGCAAATGTCCAGGCATCAATGTCACCTTGTAAGTGCAGCTTCCGCAAAAGTGCAAGCACCTTTGCACAAGTAGTGAAGCCGCTCCAGCAAATGATTAAGTGCCTTTGCATAAGTAATGTTGCCCCTCGGACATTTGCCCGGGCCCCTTTACACAAGAATGCAACACGCCCCGGCAAAAGTCCAGGCACCTTCTTCACCTTGTAAAAGCATCTCCCGCAAAAGTGCAGGCACCTTTGCACAAGTGGAGAAATCGCTTATGCAATTGTCCGAGGACCTTTGCTCAAGTGGTGAAACCACTCGCGCAAAAGTCCAAGCAACTTCATCACCGTGGTAACGCCGCTCCTGCAAATGCTCTAGCATGAACCTCACTTTGTAAATGCTGTTCCTGCAAATGCCCCAGCACCATCACCTAAGCGGTGAAGGTGCTCGGCCAAATGTTCAGGCTTCTTCGCATAAGTGTAAAAGACACTCCGGCAAAAGACCGGGCCGTTTTGCACAAGTGACAAAACCGCCCGGACATTTGCCCCCGCTGCCTTACACAAGTGACATTGTAACAAAAGCAAAAGTTCAAGCAACTCCCCCACAATGTAAAAGCCGCTCCCGCAAATGCGGAAGCGACTTTACACAATTGCGGGCGCATTTTCGCCAACAAAATGTGATTTGTGTCACACTTTGTTCAATTTATCACTTAAAAATCGCAAAGAAATGATACTTCGATATAATTTCCCTACCAAAGGAAACCGATTGAAAATCGGAAGAAGGTTAAAATGAAAAATGTAATCCTAAACGCGCTATTCGACAATCTGCTCATGCTACAGCCTTGCAGAGAGAATTTCACACTTTGCTGCAAATCCGACATACCTCCAATATACACATATAGCAGTCCATTTGCACCACCAAATTTTGCAGACAGATTGCTCACAAGAAATCCCGGCTATCCGCATATATCTCACATTCTACCGGGTACTTTCTGCCACATAGCGAATTCTAATAACGGCTGGGCGTGGGTGTACAATAGTAGTTGTCAAGGGATCAACCTACAATATCCCTGCTATTGGGATATTCTTGCAGAAAATTATAGCAATGGAATCACAACTCTTTCACATCTCATAGAAATTATCGCCCAACATAATGGTGTTAGATACGCATTCTTGCCTGACCAAGTTAATGTGGTTGCAAAAGTCTGGAATAACACAGAAATTTCATTGCATATTTATGCTAATTATGACTCAATAAATCAGCAATCCGTCGCTCATTGCATCTATATATATCCATCACCATCAATAGCAATGGTGCCAAACCACACAACGACAAAAAACATTGGAATTCCTCTAAAAACGAATATTATTGAATACATAGCCCGTTTGATTAACGCCGAACAACAACGATTCAATGCAAAACTGAAAATCATCAATGCAACCATATCAAGCAATTTGGTATACCAACCCACATAGTCAGCAAAATAAATCCCCAAAGGTATAGAGAAAAAAGCGGGGCGTTGCGGGGCGGCGAATGAGCACCCGCTAGTTGAAGGTGGAACCCGAAGACGAACGCGAACTTTCAAGTATCGAGACCGCCATCGCAGCAGGCGCGGAAATCCCCGTCGACAGGGAAAAATTCCCCTACGACCGTGGCGACATCGCCTTTGAAATGAAATTATTCGACTGATTCGTCAAATCCTTCATCAAAGAAGTTTCGCCACCACCTCGCCGATATCGCCGTCGACGCATAACGAGCGGGTTCCGATGTCGTCGGGAGCGTAGGCCTGCCCGTAGTTGATGCAGGCGTAGGTGGCGTTCGAATTCAGGGCGGTCATTTGCCAGAACGGGTACTTGATGATTCCGGGGGTGTTCATGCCTACGCCCAGTTCCAGGAACAGCACGTTTCCGCCGCGCATGGCGTTACATCTGTCGAGAAATTCGCGGTAACGTTTTGCAGCACGATGCCAGCCGTCGTCTTCTACGAAGGTGGAATCGGAACGCAGATTCATGGACATGGGGCGGCCGCAAATGGGGCACCTGGGCAACAGTTCCGCAGGGACGGTCATGGCGCTAAACAAGCCCGTCTCTTTTGAAAATCCCTGGGCGTCGAACATGGCACGAATCTGCTTTTCGTTGTCGTAGGTGCAGGGGTGGCACGGCTTGCTGCATTGGAAAAGCCCGTAATCGCCCTGGGTGTAAAAGAGCCGTTCCTTGTCAAAGCCCGCTTTCTGGAAACAATGGTCCACGTTGGTGGTAAGGACAAAGTAATCCTTATCCCGTAGGATTTTCAGGAGGTTTTCGTAGACGGGGTTCGGGGCGGCCATGTAGCGGTTTATCGTGACATAGCGGCTCCAGAAGGCCCACATTTCTTCGGGAGTCCCGTAAGGGAAAAAGCCGCCGGAATACATGTCCGAAAAGCCGTACTTTACAGAAAAGTCGGCGAAGTACTTGACAAATCGTTCCCCGGAATAGGTAAATCCCGCCGATGTCGAAAGTCCGGCGCCCGCGCCCACGACGACGGCATCCGCCCTTGCCAACGCCTTTTTCAGTCTCGATACTTCGGCAGAAAAATCATCCGCTGATTTTTTCGAAAATCCGCGCATAGATAGCCTCGTCCTTTTCGCTGAAAACGTTGAAGACAACCTTCACGGGGTTTTGCGTACGGCGTTTCCATTCCAGCACCGTATCCACCGCGATTTGGGCGGCACGTTCCGGCGGGAAACGGAATACGCCTGTGGAAATACAACAGAAGGCGATAGATTCCACGCCGTTCCGGGCCGCAACTTCGAGGCAGTTCCTGTAGCACGACTCCAGCAACTCGCAGTCCCGTTCCGTAAGGCCGTAGCCCACGATTGGCCCCACCGTGTGCAGCACGTATTTGCAGGGCAGGTTGTAGGCCGGCGTGATTTTCGCCTGTCCCGTGGGTTCGGGGTGCCCTTGCCGTTTCATCAGGGCGTCGCAAGCGCTACGGAGACGAACTCCCGCGAAAGTGTGGATGCAGTTGTCAATACAGCTGTGGCAAGGCTGCCAGCAACCCGTCATGCCGCTGTTGGCCGCATTCACGATTGCATCCACCCTGAGGGTGGTGATGTCGCCGCGCCACAGGAAAAATGAATCGCCAAACAGGTCTGGCGCACCCGCGCTGAAGCGCCTGCCAACACTTTCGATGTCCGCGACATCCGTTATTCCGCGGTCATGGATGGATTCCTGCAGGTATTCGTCCTGAATCCTGTAGAATTCATCGCTTGCGGGGGCGGCCTCCCGCACGTTCATCAAAGAACGTAGCAGGATTTTCTGTCCTTCGGCGTCCGCGGGGATGGTCGTGCCGCTGTACCTGGGACTTTCCGCCAGTAGATACTTTATCAGGAATAGTCTGCGCTCTGCTTGGTTCATGTTTCCTCCCGGATGACTCAGGGGCGGTCTTGAGTTGTGCGGCGAGGCCCTTCAGGGTCGTCTTCTCCAGTTCCATTTCCAGCGCCGTCTGCGCCGAATTCAGGGCCGGGTCCAGCAGGCGGTGGATGTTCCTGCCTACGGGGCACAGCGGATTCGGTTCCGGGTGGAAACTGAAGACGATCCGTTCCTCGTCGTTATCGTTGATGGCCTTGTAGACATCCAGGAGCGTTATCTTGTCGGCAGGACGCGCAAGGTGAGAGCCCCCTACGCCAGGAGCCGTCTCAACCAGGCCCGCCTTTTGCAACTGCAAAAGAACCTTGCGGATGATGACCGCATTCACGCCGGTGCTGCCCGATATGAATTCCGAGGTCACCCGTTCCGCACCCTCGAAGAAGTGGATGCAAAGCAAGGTATGGACCGCCGCCGTAAAACGAACGCTGACTTTCATAATCCACAATTTAACAATTGTTGCCCGCGTTCACGCGTGCCTTGGCCTATTTGTAGAACATTCCCGCCGTCATGTCCAGGTAATTTTCGCCGGAGTAGTTCGCGAATTCCTGCTTCATGGCGCTCTTGAATGCCGCCGGGTTCACGTTCTTGAGGGCGATATTCTTCATCACCTTCAGGTACTGGATTTTTGCACGGGCATCTTCCAGATTTTCCACCGTGTAGTGTGACGTGAGAATCAGAGAAATTCCGCGGTCGATGTAATCCGTGAGCTGCGCGATGATGGCATCGGCGTGCTTACTCCCCGCCACGATGGAATGAACGTCGTGGCCCATCATGTGGGTGTAGACCACGTTGATTTCGGGAAACTCGATATCGAAAGCTTCCTGGGTCGCGACAATGCGCATGTCGATGCCCGCCAAATTCAAAGTCTCGCCTTCGATAAAGTCTGTCGTCGCGTAGATGGAACAGTCGAACGCATCGCCAAAAGCCGCCGTGAAATTCTTGACCAGGGCCGCACCTCCCCCGTTATGGTTGTAATCGTCGGCATGGCGGGTGCTGTACACGGGAGCTCCCTTCATGAAGGTCGCGCCCGCGCCATGGTAGGCAATAACCGTTCCCACGAATTCAACCGAAAGGCCCTTGATGTAGGCCTCCAGTTCCTTGATGTTGTCGAAGAAACAGGGGGCTTCGACCATGAACATCTTGCCGCCCTTTTCCAGCAAGAAACATTCGTCGGTTATCAGGTCGTTTGTCTTGTAGGCGTGCAGCTTGACCGCCCCGAAATCGTAGACTTCCACGACGCCCTTGCCAAGATTTACGGTCTTGAAGTTGTTCTTTTCCATTTTAAGTCTCCTTGGGCCAAGCCCGTTTTTGTTTGATTTTAAGTAGTTGTTCTTTAATTGTTACAACACAAAATATATCCAATTATCGTTGTAATGTCAATAGAACAACTAGAAATTTAAAGTAAAAATTTGCTTACACAAATATCGGGGGTTAGTTAGAGTTTTTGGACGTTTATTCCACCGAGAATGTCGCCTTCACGTTCCCTTTGCCGAGGATCTGCTGGAGCCGTTTCTTGTTTACGTTGTCGATACGGGCCAGGCGCGTGAAGTTCCAGGAATTCTTGTCGTAGTAGATGGTGATGGAGTTACCCTGGTAAAGGATGATGTCGCCTGCGTCGGTGTCGATTTGCTTGTCGTTACGCGGAAAACTGCGCGGCAGGTCGGCCACCTTCTCGAAACTGCCGTAGTCGTGCATGTCGAGCGTGAGGTCGCCCTGCGCAAGGAATTCGGCGAAGGCCTTGGCGGAGGAATTTTCTTCGAACGTTGCCGTGAAGGCGGT
>JAGAHT010000057.1:0-20479 GCA_017626945.1 Fibrobacter sp. | reverse complement strand
TCGGCTGGACTGAAGTGGTGGAACTGTAATTAGACGAAAGAACGGGCTTCGCCCTACAGACGAGAGACGAAAGAATCTTGAACTGAAATGTTGCGAAGCCTACTTTAGTTAAGATTCTTGAATCCTGCGGCTTTTTGTTGCAGGATTTTTTTTGTGGGATGGAATGGTGATCCCGGCATCCCGGAACAAGTCCGGGACAGGCTCAGGCCGGGATGACATTAGGACAGTCGTTCTTTCAGTCTTGTGTAGCGGCGGGTGCTGCGGTTGTTGCGGACGGCCTGGTGGAAGGCGCCGGGGGCAGAAAGAATCCACACGTGGCCTTTCGCGCGGGTAATTGCCGTGTAGATCAGGTTGCGCTGCAGCATCACGTAGTGGCTGGAATCGAGAATCACGATGACGGCGGGGTATTCGCTGCCCTGGCTCTTGTGGATGGTGCAGGCGTAGGCGAGTTGCAGTTCGTCAAGTTCGTCGTCTTGGTAGGTGATGAGCTTGTCGTCGAAGAAAACGGCGATTTTTCGCTTTTCTTTGTAGATGCTGTAGACGATTCCGACGTCGCCGTTGAACACGTTCTTGTCGTAGTTGTTCTTGATTTGCATGACGCGGTCGCCCACGCTCCAGCCGATGCCGACCATCTTGTGGCGCGGAACGCCTGGATTCAGCAGGTCTTGCAGGAACGGGTTCAGTTCGATGATGCCGAGCGGGCCTTTGCGCATCGGGACAAGAATCTGCAAGTCGGTCTTGAGGTCGATATCGATTTTGCTGCGCACACCCGTCGCAATCAGTTGCTGCAAGTGAAACTTTGCTTCTTCAGGAGTCTCGAACGGAACGAAGTGGAAGTTCGGGCCTTCGAGCGGGGCGGGCGTGATTCCCTGATTGATTTTCGCGGCCTTGTCGGCGATGTCGTTGCCGCCGCTTTGCCTAAAGATGTGCTGCAGGCGTACGCTCGGGATGCGCGGGCATTGCAGCAGATCGTTAAGTACGTTGCCGGGTCCGACACTTGGAAGCTGGTCGGCGTCGCCTACAAAGACGATGCGGGCGGTTTCGGGAACGGCGTCGAGGAGCGAGGCCGCAAGCCAGGTGTCCACCATACTGAATTCGTCGACAATCAGCAAGTTGCAGTCGAGCTTGTTGAATTCGTTCTTGTTGAATTTTTTGGTGATGGGGTCGACATCGAGCAGGCGGTGAATGGTGTAGGCCTTTTCGCCGCAGCAGTCGCCCATGCGCTTGGCCGCGCGGCCCGTAGGAGCGGCGAGTAGGATGTTTTCGCCCATCTTGCGCGACAGGTGGATGATTCCCTTGAGGATCGTCGTTTTGCCAGTGCCTGGGCCGCCAGTGATGATGCAAATCTTGTGCGCGGTGGCAAGGCGAATCGCCTCACGTTGCACTGGGTGAAAGCTGAATTTATGTTCGCGTTCCCAGTCGACAAGCTCACGCTCGAAGCCGTAGGTGGGCAGTTCATTTTCGCCGAGGCGTGCTTT
The DNA here is from genome assembly GCA_017626945.1 of Fibrobacter sp. Lineage (GTDB taxonomy): Bacteria > Fibrobacterota > Fibrobacteria > Fibrobacterales > Fibrobacteraceae > Fibrobacter. The sequence goes on along the minus strand of JAGAHT010000057.1, from coordinate 19,001 downwards.
GATGATGTCTGCGATTTTCTGCTCCGCGTTGTCCAGCGGCGGAAAGAAACAATCATCGCCGTGGCGCTTGATGCGACCCGCTTCGCAAATGCGCTTGAACTGCTCCAGCAGATTCTGGATGGCATCGTCATCGGTGACATCGATGCGCAAATTCTTGAGGGTACGGCCGATTAAATCGTTGCTGGGTAAGTAGCAGTGTCCGTCCGAAAGCGAAGCTTCCTGCAGCGAATAGAGAATCGCCTCTTGCAGGCGCATGGGGCTGTCTTTCGGGATGCCCACCTTCATCGCAATTTCGTCGGCCTTCAAGAATCCGATGCCCCAGATTTCTTCGCAGAGCATGTACGGGTTCGTGCGGATTTTTTCGATGGTGTCCTGCCCGAATTTCATCCACAGTTTTTTCGCGACACTGCCCGTGATGTCGTGATTGTACAGGAACAATAAGGTCTCGCGGCTGTGGCGGTTTTCTTGCCAGCGCGCAAGGAACTGTTCCACTTTCGCCGCCGAAAGTCCCTTGATTTTCTTGGCACGGAAACGGTCGGGCTCGTAGTCAAGAATGTCCTGCAGCTCATCTCCGAAGGTATCAACCATCGTCTGGGCAGTCTTCGGGCCGATGCCGGGGAAGAGTCCGCTGCCGAGATAGGCGGCGAAGTTCTTGTTTCCTGTTTCTACAATTTCGAAGTGGATTGCCTTGAACTGCTCGCCGAATTTAGGGTGGCGTCCCCAGTCGCCTTCGAAACGCAGATTTTCGCCTACGGATAGTTCGGGCAAGGTTCCCGTAACGACGACTACTTTCTTGGAGCTACTATCAATAAGCCGCAGCACGGTGAATCCGTTCTGCGGACTGTGAAAGGTAATCGACTTGACGGAACCCTCAATAACCATATTTTAGTAGAAATGGAGATCCCCGCCTTCGCGGGGATGACATGAATGGTTATCGTGCCTTGGGAACTTTACCTTCGTCCAGTTCGGGGTTCCAGCGGTCAGGATCAAAACCTTCCATCTTGGTAAGGTATTTGCCGCGAGTGCAAAGCAGGAATCCGAGAATGGCTGCATCGTGCAGGGCAATCACGAGGGCGGTCTTGTAGTCGAGACCGAATCCGAGCGGAGCGCCCTTCAGATTTTCGGGGCTAACCCAAAGAATGTAGTCGCAAGTAATGAAGGTCATGAACATGCACGGAATAAGTGCAATCCAGAAGTTCTTCTTTTTGCTGCGCAGGTAAACCGTGGCTACGCAAAGGCTGCACACGGCCATGAGCTGGTTGCTCCAGCTGAAGTAATTCCACAGGATGTTGAAGCCTTCGGGGTTCAAATTGCTCCAGAAAATGATGGCAGCGCAGATGGCAAACATCGGCACGGTAAGGAGCAAACGGTTCTTGACAGAGGTCTGTTCCATTCCGGTGAGTTCTGCAATCGTGAGGCGGAGGCTGCGAAGGCTGGTGTCGCCGCTAGTGATAGCAAGAACAATCACGCCCACGACAACGAGAATCGAAATCGGAGCCCAAGGAATCACGGTAGAAACGAGAATGCTCAAGACCTTCACGCCCGAAGCGCCAGTCAAGAGTTCCGGCATCTGGTGGTAAATGAACATGCCTCCGGCGGCCCAAATCATACCGATCAGGCCTTCGATAATCATCATGCCGTAGAAAGTCTGGCGGCCAGTCTTTTCGGTAACTTCGGTGCGGGCAACGAGCGGGCTTTGCGTGCTGTGGAAACCACTAATGATACCGCAGGCAATTGTCACAAAGAGCATCGGGATAATCGGCTGTCCGCCCGGATGCTTGTGGAAGTTGCTCATGATGTCGTTGAAGCAGAAGTTGTCGAGAACGTTCAAGTTCGGGATGATTCCCACGAAAATGGCGAGAGAGGCAAGAATCAAGAGCGCGCCGAAAATCGGGTAGATGCGACCGATAATCTTGTCGATGGGGAAGAAGGTGCTTGCAAAGTAGTAGGCGAAAATGCAGGCGACGGCAATCCAGAACAAGGTGGGCGATACCGCGGAACCGGCAAGAATCGGGGTGTTGATGAGGGCTGCGGGCGTGTTGGTGAAGACAGCGCCCACCAAAATCAGGGCGACCGAGATCAACGTCATCACGATTTTGGCCGGGCCCTTGCCCAGGAACTTGCGGGAAAGTGCCGGAACATTGTAGCCGTTGTTGCGCATGCTGATCATGCCGCTGAAGTAATCGTGCACGGCACCGCCAAGCACGTTACCGATCGGCAACAGAATGAAGACGATGGCGCCGAACTTGATGCCCAGAATCACGCCAATCACAGGACCGATGCCTGCAATGTTCAAAAGCTGAATGAGCATGTTTTTCCAGTGGGGAAGTACCATGCGGTCAACGCCATCCGGTTTTTCTACGGCGGGAGTCTTGCGGTCGTCGGGGCCGAAGACATGTTCAACGAATTTTCCGTAAGTGAAGTATCCGCCGACAAGAATCGCGATACCGATTAGGAATGTAATCATGTGATGCCTTCTTTGTTTTTGGTTAAAGTCTGCTATTCGTCAGAGGAATCCTCGGAGAAGTCGTCTGCAGGAGCTTCTTCTGCGGAAGCCTCTTCTGCTTCGGCAGAGCCTTCCGGCTGCTCGTAGGTATTGTCTACGGGTGTCTCGTTAGCCGGTTCTGCGCTTTCTGCTGCGGTCTCGGACTTCTTTGCTCCACGGACAAATCCCTTTTCCTTGGCGATTTCGTCGGGGGTCTTGTCTTCGCCGAATTGCTGCTTGAAGTAGAGGACGTTGGTCGTCCAGCTGGACTTGCCTGCATAATCGAATCCGACAACGGGGTGGAAGGACTTGCCTAACTGGAATGCAATTTCTAGACCGAAGCGGAAACCGTTGTTGCCCTCGACGGTAATGTCGGGATCGATGGTGGCTCCGTAGCCACGAGAGTAGTCGGGATTGCCGAATTCCTTGGCCTCGCACTTGAGGTGTCCCGAGGACTTCATTTCGGCGCTCTGGTATCCGAGGGACATCATGACTTCTATAAAGCTGACGGGTTTGTAGCCGATGACGAATGCGAAGTTTGTCGTAGAAACGTCGAGATTGAGTTCGCCTTTGTAGTCTTCGGGGCGGTAGCCGATGCCGCTGGTGTTGTAGCCAAAGACGATGCTTACGTCGAGCGGTTGGGCGGCATGGGGCAGCATGTACTGGAAAAAGTGACCGAAACTGTACTGCAGGCCGAAACCGAACAGGTTGAACTTGGTCAGTTCGCTGATCGAGGGCAGGAACATTCCGCGGAAGACCACGCGGGCATGGTAGAAGCTTGCGCCCAGCTGAATGTAGGGGTAGGTGAACATGCCGAGACCATTCAGGGTCTTGTTACCGTAAATCCTTCCGTCGTCAGCCTGGGTCATGTCGCGGTGCTCGCCGAAAATGGTCGGTGTCTCGTAGGCGATGGACTGACCGAGGATTTCTGCGTTTTCGGTGTAGTTTCGGTCGTCGCTGTCGATAGAAATAATCGAAATGGGGAGACCCGCTTCGAATGTGAAACTCTGCGGCACTGAGGCACTTACATACCAGTTGCTGTTGAGCACGTTGCCCAGGTTGTCGATGATGGGCTTGACGTAACCGGGACGGTTGGCGTAGGGGTTTAAGGTCCCGTCTTTGGAAACGGGGCTTTTCTGAAAAGCCGAGAGAGATTCGTAGGTGGAGGCCCAGCCGTTTTCGTCGGTGGCGAATGCGGAGCCGAGACCCCAAATAATAGATGCTAAAAGCGCGGATTTTTTCATACCGCGCCCAAAGATAGAAAAAAGCGAGTGCAGCGCAAGTTTAGCTCGCTAAAACTTGCATTGCCGAGCTGCTCTATCTTGCCCTTTAGGGCAAATTTAGAAATTTTTTATAGATCCTAGAACTGGTATTGGATAGATACGGTGGCGAGAACGAAGGTTTGCCACAGGTACGGATCCAGGTCGTTGTTGTCTATGCGAGAACAGTGGACATTCTTGAACCAGTTCTCGTAAAACTTGAGGGCGGGAACCATGGAAAGATGGTCTGTAATATAATAGTGGATGTTGGCGATGAATGCCACAGCCGATCCCATGAATTCCGCGTCGTAAGCGTCGGTGCCGAAGATAGCCGCATTTTCTGCCTTTACGCTAGAGTAGGAATATCCGAGGCCGAGGCCAATCTGGAAAAAGTCGGGCCAGAATAAGTTGTATGTAACCTCAAGGCTCGCTCGCCAGATTCGTGTGTCCTGTCTGTAAGATTCGTCGGGAAACCCAGCCATGACCTGTTCTGATGTCCAATACTGAAAGCCGAGACCGAGCGAGAATGCTCCCAGGTTGACGCCTACCATCAGGTCTGGGGTCGCAACGAATTCGAGTGCAGGCGGGTGTATGTATCCCTTGACTCCTGCGGAATCCGTTCCGGAGATGGCACGCTCGTTGAAATCACCCTTGGAAACCTGGGCTCCAAAACCTGCGCTTACATAATAAGAACGGGGCCAATAGTATTCCTCGGCAAAAGTGAATCCTGCACAGAGGCAAATCAACAATGCAATTATTTTCAACTTCTTCATGACAATTTTCTCCAACCCAATTTCCTAAACAGGACTACTTTCCTGCGTAGTAGAACATCGCGTCGATGCACTTCTTGGCGGCAACGCGCACACTCTCTTCGAGTTCCACGTGCTGTGCCTTTTCCGGATGACGGAGCGTCTCCAGGATGTTTTCGAGCGAGTTCGACTTCATGTACTTGCACATGCTGCAGCTGCCAATGAAGGTCTTGTTCGGAAATTCGTACTGCATGCGAGCATTCAGACCGCATTCGGTGAGAAGCAGGAACGGCGTGCCTTCGGGCTGTTCCTTGATGTAGCTCACCATCTGGCCGGTGCTGCCCACGTAGTCGCTGAGGAGGGCAACGCCCGGATGGCATTCGGGGTGGCTTACGACCTTGAGGCCCGGATTCTGGCTGCGGAAGAAATTGATGAGTTCGGAATCGTAGGTCTCGTGTACGTAGCAGCAACCGCTGTGGAGCACGATTTCCTTCTTGATGCCACGCTTCTTCATCTCGTCGATGAGGTTCTGGCCCATGAGTCCGTCGGGAACGAACACAATCTTGTCGTTTTCGAGGCTAGAGACGATCTTCATCACGTTGCTGCTCGTGACGCATACGTCGCAGTTCGCTTTCACGTCGGCGGTGGTGTTAATGTAGCATACGAAGGTGTGGTCGGGGTACTTTTCGCGGAGAGCCTTGACTTCGGCGCCGGTAATGGAGTCGGCGAGGCTACAACCCGTGAGCGGACCCGGAATCAGCACGTCCTTGGTCGGGTTCAAGATCTTGGCGGTTTCGCCCATAAAACGCACGGCAGAGAACACGATCGTCTTTGCGCTCACCTTGGTGGCGTCCTGGCTCAGCTTGAAACTGTCGCCGTCGTAATCGGCAACGCCCAGAATGATTTCGGGGGCCACATAGCTGTGGGCGAGGATCACGGCGTCGCGTTCCTTCTTCAGTTCGTTGATTTCGTTGATGAGCGGGAGCATCTGTTCGCACTTTTCCATGGAATAGGTGCAAAGTACAGCGCCCGGCTGAATGGTCTTGAGACGATTGTAAAGTTCTTCTGCGGTCATGGGAATAAATATAGAAAGTGCTAGTAGATAAGTTTCAGGTCGTCAATAATCAAAGTCGCGTTCTTCACACCCTTATAATGGTTTCCGTCGGCGCTCGAGGCGAAAACGACGCGGATATGGGTGACGGATTCATTCCCATCACCTTGAATCAGCGAATTGTCGATGGCAGACTTATTCGAGGACTGTAGCGAGGTGGCGAAAGTGGAGGAGTTTTCGATAGGGGAATTTTCAAGCGGGTTGCCGTAGCGGAACTTGAGTCGCAGGGTTCGCATGCCGTTTTCGTCCTTGTCCGAAATGCTGACGACGTCCGGGTTTTCGCGGCCAGTGTTATCGTCGGTGGTGGAACGGTACCAGGCGCTTGCGACGAGCTTGTTGATATCGTCGGAACCTCGGTTGATGTTCTTGTCGCCATCGCGGCTTTCAAGGAGAATGTAGATGTCGCAGCTGTCCCCGCTGCCGTCGTAGGAGAACTTGACTTCGGCGTATTCAGGTCTTGCGTTGAAGTGCTTGCCGAAATCGATGAGCTCGTTGCCGTCGGGCCAGGTCGAAGAATTGGCCATCGAAAGCGTACCGACGTTATTCGGGTTGAAATCGGCGGTGTACAGGCTTCCACTTGCGGTCTTGCCGAGTAATGCCGATGTGGCGATTTTCGCTCCGGTCATGGACCCGGAGGTGTATTTTTTTGTGGTCGTGATGAGAGTGTTTGCATTGCCCCAGAGGGAATCGGGAATAACGTCATCTCCTTCCCAGTCGTTGAAACTTGAACCCGGAATCTGATAGCCCGCCTTGACGATGTAGGTGATGGATTCGCCGTCGGAATTCTTGATGACGATTTCCTGCCCGACGCCGAAATCGTAGGTTTCGCCTGTCTTGTGGCTTTCGCAAGTGGCGCCTTCAGAAAGTTCCAGTTCGGTGAGTTCCAGGTTCGAAAGATCCGCGAGGAAGGGGAGCGTGTCCAGATGAATGTGAATCTTGCCGCTGTCGATGGTGGCCTCCATGGAGGCTATCTTGAGCGAAAGAATCTTGGGGGCGTCGGCAGGAATATGCGTTTCTTCTGAACTTTCTGAGGACGAGGCTGTGGATGCCGGGGAATCCGGAGTCTTGTTCGATTCTGAAGATGATGCCGAGGAGGAACTCTTGGGTGTGTCGCTCTCTGTCGAAGACGAAGACTTCTCCGACGATTCATCCTTTGCCGAAGAAGAAGATTTTTCCTTGTCGCCCTCCTTGCCGGAACTGCTGGATTTCTCGTCGCAAGCTCCCGTGGGCTTTGAGAAGGCGATTTGCCAGAGGGCGGGAATGCCGCTTTCCGAGACGACAACGATATAGAGCGTGTCGTTCTTTGGAATTTCTATCTTGGAACCAGTCTTGATTTTTTTGCTGTCGTAGCTGACCTTGCGTGCCAATGAATCCAGAACGGTTGAATCCTTGGGGAAGGCACCGATGGAGTCTTGGACCAGGTGGAACGCGGCGAGGGAACTGATGCTCAGGTCGTCAATAGTGACGGAGTCCCAGGTGCAGCTTTCGTTGGAGGCGAGCTTGACCGTGATGCGCTGCTCGTTAGCACTGATGGAAGGCCTTCCGTCCTGTTCTTCGAACGAAATTTCATTGAGGGCCCTGTAGTCGGATGTTCCGAAGGTGTCGATATCGGCGGTGCACGAAACGGTGGTGGCTAGGATGCCTGCCATGGCGGCCCATTGTAAAACAGTTTTCTTGATCCCCATGATAGCTCCTAGAAGAAGTAGACCAGCGACAGGTCAAGCGCTAGCAAGTTGATGGAAAAGTTTGCGATGTTGTAGACCACTTCGCTGTGGGTCTCGTTGTTTTCTTCGACTTCAATGACACTCGTCGTAAAGCCGAGCAGTCCGACGGATGTTTCGATGGCAACTCCGTTTAAGATCATGATGCAGAGTCCCGGATCAAGTCCGATTCGAATTGACCAGGTGTTGCTACGGGTCTTGTTGAGGTCTTCGCCGTCATCCGTCTGCGAAATTCCGTAGGAATAGCCGAAGGCAACCGAAGTTTCGTTGAATAGGTAGACAGTCCTGGAATCTAGAACCTTCAGGTAGTTCTTGACGAATGGCTGCAGGAAAAATCCGTTGCTGACATATTGGCGGTGCTGCTTGAGGTCGCCGAGGTCTTCGAGCAGGGTGAAGTCTATATCGAATTTGGTGCGGGAGTAGCCTCCCCTGATACCGATGGCGAGCGCATCGCGGATGAAGTAGCCGCCGAATGCTTCGATTGAGAACAAGGACCCTTCGGCCTTGTAGATATCTCCGATGATGATATCTAGGGCGTCGTCGTCGGTACTGCCCTGGATGAGCGAGAACGTGGCGCCAGTGAGGATGTGCCCCTTGGCGATGGATTCGTCGGGTTCGACAGCAAATAGTGCTTCTAGAAGACCGCTACTCTTGGCGGTTTTGGCGGAGTCGGGGACCGCTTGGTTTTCTGCGTGTAAAAGTACTGCAAATGCGATGAGGGTAAAAAGAAAAGCTCTCATGAGCTCAAATATAAAAATTGTTGCCCGTTATTACTATATTTGTTGCCAAAATTTCCTGTGCCCTGAAAAGCTCTTGCCGTTGCCTAGTTGGGTGCGGCAAGGAGAGAATCCCGTGAAAGCCGGGAGCGGTCGCGCCGCTGTAAGGGAGGACGAAACCGGCATAAGCCAATGCGTGGAAACCGAAAGGGAATACATGTGTGAAGGAGCCGGAAGTAGGTTGATCCCCGAGCCAGAAGAACTGTGGGAAATGTCATGTTGAGGAACGATGCGAACGACGTCATTCTGCAAAGCCGCACGAACTGCGGTTCTTTGGTGCTATGTAGCCCTTGGTGTTGGGCTTGCTGTAGCGCAACCTTCGGATTCCGATCCGATGGTTATTTCCGCGTCTAAATCTGTAGCTGTAGATGATGCGACTCCGATGCAAAATTTGGGAATGACCGAGGTCGTGACCGACGGCGAAACCATCCTGACAAAAAATGCCGGTTATACTGAAATTACCGCTGCGGCATGGGAAGGCAAGGCCCTTTCGGCTGCAGATTTGCTTTCAACACTTCCTGGAATTCAAGCGTATAGGCAAGGTGGATTGGGTAGCTTTCAGACGGTGTCTGTACGGGGCGTTGCGGCGAGAAGTATATTGATTTGTGTCGATGGTGTTCCTCTGAACGATGCTAGTGGTGGTGCGGTAAACCTTGGTTCCATTGACTTGAATCAGATGGAAAAGATCGAGGTTTACAAGAACAATGTCCCTGCAAAATTTGGTGTTTCGGGGCTTGGCGGTGCCATTAACTTCGTGACGAAAAATGCGGTGAAAAAAGGTGGGCGAGTCTTGGGCGCTTATGGTAACCACAATATGTGGGAAGGCTCTTTCCAAGTGAGCGCGCCTGTAACCGATAGTCTTATGTTCGCCTCGTCTTTTGCGACTCGGCATAGCGATAACGATTACGAGTATTTGAACCGTAACGGCACTCAGTACAACCGCAAAGATGATTATACGGCGAAACGGGAAAATGCGCAATATACCGATGTCTCGGGGAATGTGCAGATTCGAATGTTACATGGAAACGGGTATTTCTCGACGCTTGCGGTGACGGCCTCTCGATACGAGGGGGGGAATCCCGGTAAAGAACAGAGCCAGACTAAGGTGGCCGAGTTTGTCGGTGAATCGGCCTTGATTCGTTACGGGTTGGAAACGGTCGGTTACTTTGACGACAAGTTGTTCCTGTATGGCGGACTTTCGGCTCGGTTCGATAAAAATATGTCGAGTTCGTATTACCCCTTAGATCACATCGGTTTTGGCAACAATGTCTTTATGGAATATGGCTCTGCTACGTACAAGTTTGTTCCTGAATTATGGGCGGAGTTTACGCCGGTGGATCGTTCGACAGGAATGGTTCGCTTTGCGTATGAATGGGAACGTGCCGAAGCTCGTGGCAATTCGAAGGATTGGGCTCTTGATCGGAAGACTTTCGTTAGCTCCGGAGATTTGTATTATCAGTTTTTTAAATACATTGGATTTGGCGGCGAAGGCTCGGTGACTGTTCTGAAGGATCATTTAGATGAAGGAACCTTTGTGCTGCCGACAGGCGGGCGCACTTTGGAAGAGGCCAAGGAACGAGATGCTACGTTTGCAGGACGTCTCTATTCTAGGTTCGGTGCAGAGTCGTCTCCGTTGACAGGTGAAGTTTCTATAGGCCGTTTTTATCAGCAGCCTGCGTTGATGGAACTTTATGGAACATTCCCCGGGGCCATTTCCAACCCTGATTTGGAACGTGAAAAAGCGACCCGTTTTGAAGCTTCTGCAAATTATAAATTCCCTGGCAATCACACCTCGTTTCAGACAACGTATTTTGAATCTCACATTGAAAATGGTATCTGCTGGGTTCTTTCGGTGGAATTGTTGCGTCCCATCAATGTTGCGCGAGCCCTTATTCGTGGTGTAGAAATGGAACTGAATAGCAGACCTTCAAAGTTTTTAGATGTTGTGCTGCGGGCCACGATTCAGAAGACGGAGGATCGCTCTCATTCGAATGCATTTAATGGAAAGATGCTTCCTGGAGAACCTAATCGAAATTATTTTGCCGAGGCGACGCTTCATCTGCCGTTCCACTTTGACTTTAGCTGGGCTTCTGATTGGCGCAGCATTATGTATAGCGATCGTGCGAACAGGACGGAACAACCGGCCGTTGCGACCCATCGTGCATCGCTTTCGTATCATCCATTTGAAAAGACTAGTTTGATGTTCGCGGTGAATAACATTACTGACGAAAAGTACCGAAATTTTTATACGCCTTTTCCCATGCCTGGGAGAGAATACAAGTTCACAATCATACAGGGGTTCTAGCCCCCGCGCTTAAAAGCGTAAAGCCAGAAAAGGAAAAAACATGAATAAAATCAAAAAACAATCTCTCGCAGCCCTTGCTGCTGCTGGCCTTGCCTTTGGTCTCGTAGCTTGCGGTGATGATTCCAGTTCTTCTACGAAGGCCCCGGACGAAGAAACTTCGGCTTATGCCGGTGTTGTTTTCGATGGCGGTGATTATCAGGTTCAGGAAGGTGAACTTCGCTGGATTGATAAGGATGGAAAGATTTCTGAAAAGAGCCTTTCGTTCTATCAGGATTCGAAGGTGATTACAAATGGTGCCGATGTGTACGTTTTGGAAGGTCTCGGAACAGATAATATTTCCAAGGTCAAACCTGAACTTATTGAAGAAGGTGCAGAAAAGGCTGTGGCTTGGCAGGAAAAATTTGCAAATGCGAACCCGGTTGATATGGCTTTTGATGGCGAAAAGGCTTGGGTCGCTCTTCAAAATGCAGATTCTCTCGTGCTGATTTCCACCAAGGACGGCAAGGTTCTGAAATCGATCAAGACTGGTGAATTCGCTTCTAAAGAAGAAAAATCTCCCTATGTTGCCGATATCGAGCTTGCTAAAGGTGTACTCTACGCATTATTCGTACGTTATAGTGCTGATGCTGAATACAATTTCACCTATCCGAGAGGCCTCGTGGCAATCTACGATGCTGAAACCGGCAAACTTCAGGATACAGTTCAGCTTGTGACGAATAATCCGACTGCAATGTCTTTGTATAAAGGCAACCTTTATGTAGCCTCTTTGGGTGAATATGATAGTAAGGCTGACGATAATCGTGGTGTTGAAAAGGTGGATCTTAAGGCCAAGAAGTCCGAACTGATTATCTCTGGTGAAAAACTTGGCGCCGGTATCTATGGCTTTGTTGCTGAAGAAGAAACTGCCTATGCCGCCATTTATAACGGCTGGGGAAGTACTCCGGTAGTAAAGATTGACCTTGAGAAAAAGACCTTTGAAAAGGTTGAGGGTATCGCTGATGCCCAGAAGACGATGGCTGTTAAGAATGGCGTTCTCTATGTGGGCGACCATACTTATGGCGAAGAAAAGGTATATGTCTATAAGGATGGTAAGCTTAAGGCTCTTGAACAGCCCAAGGGTGCTCAGGCTCCGTATAGCATCGCCTTGTTCTAATTAAGGTTCAGTAACCAAGTCCATTGCCCTGCGGATCATTTCCGCGGGGTTGTTTGTTTTGGGGGCGTTTTCACCGAGATACTGACGGAACTTGCGTGCGCCGGGCTTGCCGTTAAACAGGCCGTAAATGTGGCGCACCAGAATCGTGGCGGGGGTGCCACGGGCCGATTCCATCTCTACATAGGGAAGGTAGGCTTCGAGCAAGGCCTTGCGACTAGTCATTCTCGACCCTCGAAGAGGGGAGGGAATCCATGAAGAATCATGATGGATTTCGTTGCTGTTGGTGTCACCGAAAATTCTTTCGTCGGCGTCGCGCAGGAACCACGGGTTTTCGTAAGCTTCGCGCCCCACCATGACGCCGTCTAAATCCTGCAACTGTTCCTGCACCTGGTCAAGCGTCTTGATGCCGCCATTAATCGAAATGTTCAGCTGCGGCATTTCGGCTTTCAGTTTGTGCACAAAGTCATAATGCAACGGCGGAACTTCGCGGTTTTCTTTAGGGCTCAAGCCCTTAAGCCATGCCTTGCGGGCGTGGACAATGAATACGCGGCAGCCCGCATCGGCGATGGTGCCGATAAAGTCGCGGAAAAATTCCCAGGAGTCGAATTCGTCGACACCAATGCGGCACTTGATAGACACGGGAATGCTTACGGCGTCTTGCATGGCCTTGAAGCAGTCGGCGACCAGGTTCTTGTCTTTCATGAGGCACGCGCCGAAGTTGCCATTCTGCACGCGGTCCGAAGGACAGCCGCAATTCAGGTTGACTTCCTGAAAACCGGACTGCTCGACCATCTTGCTGCACTTGGCCAAATCGGCGGGATTGCAGCCGCCCAGCTGCAGCACCGCGGGGTATTCGAACTCCTGATGGCGCAGGAACTGGTCCGGGTCGGTATGCAGCAGCGCATTGGTCGTGACCATTTCGCTGTAAAGCAGGATGTGCTTCGACAATAACCGCAAAAAATACCGTTCGTGACGGTCGGTGCAGTCAAGCATCGGGGCAATAGATAATCTGCGGTTAAAGTCAAGATTCATAAAATAGGTGTCTGCTTCTAGGTGAATGTCATTCCCGGCTTGACCGGGAATCTCCCTTGTTTGCCGAAAAAAGAAAAAAGCTTGAGTAGAAATGGAGATGCCCGCATGCGCGGGCATGACAATGACGCTAAACAAACATTAAAGTATTCAGCTTGGCACGGTACTTCCACGTGAGTTCGTGCTTCGGACCCAAGACTCCGAACAAAGTAAGCATCGCCTTCTTCGCGGCACCGTCGTTCCATTCAGGGGCTTCTACGTACAGGTTCAGGAACGCCTGCAAGGCGCTTTCGAAGTCTTCTGCACAGGCGAGCTTGCATGCCTCGTGGTACACGATGGCTTCCTTGCCCTGGACATCCTTCTTGGCCGCTTCGGCATGGAAATCCAAAAGTTCCAGCAGCGATTTCGCTTCGCGGTACTGGTCGTCGGCTTCGGTGAATTTGGCAAGAACTTCCTTCGCCTTTTCGGTGTCGCCCATGCCGAGACTTGCCTTTGCCCACAGGAGCTGCAGCTTCTTGTCGTCGGGAGTCTTGGCGAGCGCTTCGTCGAGCATCGGGAGCGCCTGGTCAAAATTCTTTTGGGCGATGGCATCTTCGAGTGCCATCTGGAAGCGCGCTTCGTCACTTACGAAGAACTTTTCGAGACGCTTCTTGAGGTCTGCTTCGGGGAGAACTCCCTGGATGACGTCTGCAATCTGGCCCTTGTCGACAATGTGAACTTCGGGCACCGAGCGCACGCGGAACGCCTGGATCAGCTGCATGTTTTCGCGTTCGTCACAGCTGACAACGCCGAGCGTAAAGTCCATACTCGTGGAAAGAGCACCCAGCAACTGGGAATACGGAGCGCAGTCGGGGTATTCTGCAGAAGAGAAAAGCACCGCTACGGCGCGGGATTCAGAGGCCTGAGCGACCTCGGTTTCAAAATTTTCAGCGGTAATCTGTACTACTTTAGCCATATGCTAAATTTAGTTAATCATAACTCCGAAATCCGAACTCCGAATTCCGAATTAACTATATTCCCAAGCATGACTACTTGCCCTTATTGCAAATCGGAGGTGGCGCAGATCAAGTTCCAGCATCTGGACTTGCGTATTTGCCCCAAGTGCTTTTCTACGTTTTTCCCTTGCGACCAGACTATGGCCTTCCGCAGCGATTTGACCGACAAGTCTCGCGAGCTCTGGCTCAAGGCGCTCCTTGCCAAGAATGTGCAGGACCCCGTTTGCGAAGACCCTTGCTGCATTGACCACGGCGAACCTCTGGTGCGAGGAAAACTCCCGGACTACGGTTACGACGGCAAGGTGACGAACTGCTGCAAGATGTTCCACATGCCGCCTTCCATGACGATTCAACTTCTGAAGCGTACCCTGGAACACCCGTTCCAGCAACCGGCGAAAGAGGGTAAGCATCATTTCTTCTTTATCCGCTTGCTCGATGCCCTGATAGACCGACTCTTTGGCGAGAAGATGCCTGACGAAGATCCGTTGGACTTGGTGCAGTACAGTCTTCATCTCAAGCCTATTTTGGAACCCGAAACTTCAAATGACTAAAACCTATATTACAATCATCGCAATCGCAGTCGCGGTAATTATTGGCTATTTTGCGATGCCGAGTCGTTACTTTATTGATTCGGTGTTCCCGTTGCATGGGGATGCGTCTGTCGTTGCGTACGACGACACCTACGACGGTGGTTCTTCCCAGGTGGCTTTTACGCAGGCGGACTCCTCGCTTTCGTTCAGCTGTACCCTGGGGGGCGAAGAAGGTCAGTCTGCCTGGTGTGGCTTTGTGATAGACCTGCGCGAAAATGGCGAAGAACGGTATCGCGACTGGACATTTGTCGATTCCGTCATCCTAGACCTGTACGCCGAAGGAACCGATGAGGTCCTTATGAAAATTTGGACGTATGACCCGGATGTCACGGATACCTTGAAGGCTCGAACCTTCCGTCTGTTGATGAAGGAAATCCCGCTTGTGGCCGGTCGCCAGAGAATTTCGATTCCGATGGAACAGTTCTACACTCCGGAATTCTGGTTCAATGACGAACATGTGGATCCCACTTTGGTTGACCGTCATCAAGAAACGGTGGCCCGCGTAGAAATCGCTCCTGGGTGGAATCATCCTCGCGGAAAGCGGTTCTCGCTGAAAGTCCATGAAATCGCAGTTAAGGGACTCAGTAATTTTTCTTTTGGAGTCGTGCTGTTCATTATGCTTGGCCTAATGATTGTGGCCATCGGCCGGACGCATTCCTACAACAAGGAAAACGAAAACCAGAAGTCGGAATCTGACGCATGAAAAAAATAGTCCTTGCCTCTGTAGCGCTTGTCGTTTTGGTTGCGGTGTGGATAGCCCTGTTCGTAACGTTCAGGTCTACGGAACAGGTTCTGTTTCCTGGCGGAAGCTACCAGGTCTATCCAGTGACAGATTCTACGGTGGGCGGCTTTTCGACAGTCGAACTATCCCAGTCGGATTCCGTGATTTCGGCCCGTGTCAACATTCGCTCCGGTATGGCGTATCCTTATGCAGGCATGGGCGTAAACCTGCTTTCGGTCAACAACCGTCCTGCGTCGGGATTTTTTGATTTCTCGGATTACGATTCTCTGGTCATCGATGCGGAAACGAACCGCATGCGTAAAATCGGCGTCAAAATTTTGAATGACGACCCCGTCTATAGCCAGAAGAACGACTACCGGAGTTACCGCCCGATGGTCTCCCAGGCGCAGGTGCGCAAGAACGGGGTTGCCGTGTCGATGCTGGACTTCAAGGTTCCCGAATGGTGGCTTGCCATGCAGGGGCTCGAAAAAGATGATGGCCTGCGTTACATGAACCGCGGAATGTTGTTTGAAATTACGAATGGCGAAGGTACGATGCTTGGCATCCCTGACGAAATTACGGTGCGTTCCATAAAACTGTGGGGCGAAAACCGGACGTTCAAGGCGCTGATGTATGTCGCTTTGGCGGTAATTGCCGCTATGTATGCGGGTGTAGTCGCTCTAGCCGTTCGCGGCTCGGAACGGTCCGTGAAAAAACGGATGAAAAAAGAGGAGAACCTGAAGTCCCGTATGGGTTCGGCGGCAAAACTTTTGAGGGAATCAGATCGCTCGGTGGCCGAAATCGCGATTGCGGTCGGAGCGGAAAGTCCGTCGTCGTTTGAAAGAGACTTTGCCCGTATCTACGGTGTAAAGCCTTTAGACTATAAGAAGGGAAAATGATTAAACGTGCTTGGACCATAGACCGTGTGATGCGGTTTCTCTTTATGGCAACAGGATTGGGGATCCTGCTTTGGATACTGAATTACCTGAGCGCGGTACTCGCGCCGTTTTTTGCGGCCTTTTTGGTGGCCTATATCTTTGATCCGCTTGTATGTAAAATTCAAAATAAAGTAAAGTACCGTGTCGTCGCCGTGGCAATTGTTATTTCGATGATGGTGCTGGTAATCGGCGGGGCAATGTGGATTTTTATCCCGATGGTGGTCGGAGAAATTCGACATTTAGGGGTGCTTATCCAGAAACTGTTCAGTGATTCGACATGGATAGAACGTCTTTCAGCCTTTGTTCCGCAGGACTTGTGGCGGGAATTCAAGTCCCTGATTTCTTGGGACAAGGTTGCGGTGGCGATGCAGAGCCTTGATTTCTGGAATGCGGCGCAGTCCGTGGCGGGGAAGGTCCTGCCGAGTGCCTGGGGCGTGGTGACGAAGACTTCCAGCTTGGTAATGTGGCTGTCGGGCGTGGGCCTCATCTTTATGTATCTCGTGTTCATTATGCTTGATATGCCGAAACTTCGTAAGGGGGTCAAGAATCTGTTCCCGACAAGGTATAAGCGGGGAGCTTCGGAGTTCGCAATGGAAATGGACCGTTTCATGGGCAGTTATTTCCGTGCGCAGTCGTTTGTGGCTCTTTCGGTAGGTATTTTGTATGCAATCGGCTTCGGCGTCATCGGACTGCCTATGGGGGTTGCCTTTGGCCTTTTCTCGGGCGCCCTGAATATGATCCCTTACTTGCAGCTCACGACGATTCCGTTGGCGTTGCTGTTGGCGGTGGTCTACGCTTTGGAAAAGGGGATGCCGTTTTGGGAAGTGGCCATCATTGTTCTGGTGATTTATCTGGTGGTGCAACTGATTCAGGATATGATCCTGGTGCCCAAAATTGTGGGATCGTCCATGAATTTGCCTCCGGTGGGCATACTCCTGTCCCTTTCTATTTGGGGCAAACTCCTCGGATTTTTGGGCCTGATTGTCGCGATTCCCTTTACTTGCCTGTGCCTCGTTTATATTGAAAAAATCCAGAAGAAAGCGGATGCTATCGTAGAGTCGGATGTCGAACCACCGCCTGAGGCCTGATTTTATAGGGTTTTTCAAAAAATTTTCAAAAAAAATGTGCCACGACGCAAAAAAAAAAGTATAATATCATCATAAAATTCTTAACCTACTCAAGGAGTAAAAAATGAATAAGCAAGATCTCATCGAAGCCATCCTCGCCAACAAGGAAGCTGGCATTGAATCCAAGGCCGCTGCTGCTCGCGCAGTTGACGCTGTGCTCGACGGCATCACCGCCGGTATCAAGAAGGACGGCCTCGTTCAGTTGATCGGTTTCGGTACTTTCTCTGTTAAGGAACGTGCTGCTCGCGAAGGCCGCAACCCGCTCACCGGTGAAAAGATCAAGATCAAGGCTTCCAAGACTGTTTCCTTCAAGGTCGGCGCTGGCCTCAAGGAAACCGCTAAGAAGACCAAGATCAAGAAGTAATTGGTTTTTAAGCGATTTGCTTGCACCTGGGAATACTCCCGGGTGTTTTTTTTGCCGCAGCTCTCGCCTTTTTACTATATGGCGCTCTTGCAGAGCGCATATTGTTCGGCTCGGCTATGACAAAACATAAATGTTTTGCCGCAGCTCTCGCCTTTTACTATATTACTCTTGTAAAGTGTTGAACATCAACTAATTAGAGAGGGATGATATGATTCGTAAGTTTTTGGGAATGCTTTGCCTTTCCGCTTTTGTAATGGCGGTAATCGGTTGCGGAAGCTCTAGCAGCGGCTCCGATGACGACGAATGCACCAAGGATCCGGAATCCGTGAATTGCAAGGTCGAAAAAACGGATGACGTCCTGACGGACGGAGTGGAACCGTAACGACTGTTTTTTTACATATTTTAGTATAAGACATTGAAAGATTTACAATATTTGTCTATATTTGCGCAAGTTTAAACCTTGAGCGAATTAGACAGGAAGATGAACAAAAATCTTGCAATGTCGAAGCCCCAGAGCTGCGAGACCTGCGCAATCCACTGCGCAACTGCAACGGGTTTTTCCAAGGTTGATAATTTTTCTGATTTTATTTTTGCTGGACTTTTTAGTTCAGCATTTCTTTTTTCTACGAAAAAAGTTGATCTATCGGCTCGGTCATGCCCAAACAAGTTTGGTCGCGACGCTCGCCTCATGATCAATTTTTTACCCGAGTGTCATCCTGAGCGAAGCCCGAAGGGCGGAGTCGAAGGATCCAGGACGGTTTCACCCCTCATGTCATCCTCGGAGCGAAGCGGAGGGGATCCAGGGGTGCATTTATCCTAGAGTTTAATTAGTAATACAAACGGAGAAAACAAAATGAAGATTGAAGGCATCGACAAAGTCCTTATCATCGGTTCTGGCCCGATCGTGATCGGTCAGGCCTGCGAATTCGACTATTCCGGCACCCAGGCTTGCAAGGCCCTGCGCGAACAGGGTTACAAGATTGTGCTCGTGAACTCCAACCCGGCTACCATCATGACCGACCCGGTCATGGCCGATGCCACCTACATCGAACCGCTGAACGTCGCCCGCCTCACCCAGATTATCGAAAAGGAACGTCCGCAGGCCCTCCTCCCGAACTTGGGCGGTCAGACTGGCCTGAACCTTGCCTCAGCACTCAGCAAGGCTGGCGTGCTGGACAAGTACGGCGTGAAGGTCATCGGTGTGAACCTCGACGCTATCGAACGCGGCGAAGACCGTGAAATCTTCAAGGAAACCATGCAGAAACTCGGCATCGACACCCCGCGCTCCGGCATTTGCCACTCTGTGGAAGAAGCCGAAAAGATCGTGGCTGAAATCGGCTACCCGGTGGTGGTTCGCCCGGCATACACCATGGGCGGTGCAGGCGGCGGTTTCTGCTACAACGTGGAAGAACTCCGCACCATTTGCAGTAACGGTCTTGAACTCTCCATGACGCACCAGTGCCTCATCGAAGAATCCATCCTCGGCTGGGAAGAACTGGAAGTCGAAGTCGTGCGTGACTCCAAGAACCAGATGATCGCCATCTGCTTCATCGAAAACATCGACCCGGTGGGCGTGCATACCGGCGACTCCTTCTGCGCAGCCCCGTTCCTCACCATCGACAAGAAGCTCGAAGAAGAACTGAAGGAAAAGGCCTTCAAGATTGTGGAATCCATCGGC
>JAGAHT010000056.1:0-2809 GCA_017626945.1 Fibrobacter sp. | reverse complement strand
GTCGCTCTCGACCAGCACGCCCACGAAATAGTCGTTACCGAAAGTTTCCTTGAACTTGTCCGTTTCGACAAGCATCGGGTCGCCCTCGATAAAGTAGCTGTCCCACGACGCCTCGACGTAGATTTTTTTCATGCCCACGATCGAAACCGCAAGCAAAACGACAAACGCCACCAGCAAAATGGCGCGGTGATTGAGCAAGAATTCGCCAAAACGGCCGAACCGCTCGTTGATTCTTTCAATGTTAATTTTTGGAAGGCTCATTGTATCCTCTTTTTTTGCGGAGCAAAAAGTAGAGAGATGGGCCTGAAATTTCTACTCCAAATGGTTTTGCTCAAAACCGAATGGGTTACAAATCTTTCCGGATTGTCGCAAGTCCATTTGGAGCGGTTTTTTGTGCGGGTTTCGGCTACTTTTGGCGCATGAAAAATGCTGAATTTGTTGACCGTTTGAGTCTCGCCGAAATGGGCGAGAATCGTTGCGGGACGGTCGCCCAGATCGAGGGCGATTCCCGCTTTATTTCAAGAATCGTTTCTATCGGGCTTACGCCGGGTTCTGCCTTTACGCTCCTCAAGAACGACGGGCGCTCGCCGGTGCTCGTTTTTTGTCGCGATACGGTTATCGCTGTCAACCATAAGGAAAGTTCACAGATTTTTGTCAAGGTGGAACCGTAAAAATGAGCGAAATTAAGACTATTGCTTTGCTCGGGCAACCCAATTCCGGTAAATCAACGCTTTTTAACAACCTTACGGGGCTTCACCAGCGTGTGGGCAACTGGCCCGGTAAAACGGTGGAGCAGGCCGAAGGTGAATTTGTTTTTGACGGCACGACATATAAAGTAATTGACCTTCCGGGCAGTTACGGACTTTCGGCGAACTCCGAAGAAGAAGTCGTGACCCGCGACTACATTCAGAGCGGCAAGGCGGACCTCGTGTGCATTCTGGTAGATGCGTCGCAGCTGGAACGCAGCCTTTACATGCTGGCAGATTTTGTCGGCATTCGCATGCCTGTGATGCTGGTGCTCAACATGATGGATGTGGCCGAAGCGGCGGGCAAGAAGATTGACGTGGCTGCGATTGAAAAGCGCCTCGGCGTTCCGGTGCTTGGCTTCAGTGCGGCCGAAACGGAACGTTATCCTGAATTTTTCAAGAAGATGGTTTCGGCTATCAAGACGCCTGTTTGCTTGGATAGCGGGAGCCTTCGCGAGGAACTCGTTAGCGGGGGAGAGCTTGGCGAAAAAACGGATGATATCATTAGCCGCATTGAAGCCGCGCTCGGTGATTTTGAATATGGCGTTTGCGAAAGAATTTGGATTGCGGAAAAGCTTCTCGAAAAAGACAAGCTCATTTGCGGTATCGTGAATGAATCGCTTCCGTTCGCTAGGAAGAATGCGATTGATGCGATTCTCGATAGCGAAGAAGTGCGTGACGGCGGTATTCTCACCGGTGAGGCCAAGTACCGCTGGGTCTCAAAAATCGTACGCGAATCGGCGACGCCCAAGTCCATCGAGAAGGTCTTTAGCAAGTGGGACCGCATCGCCACGCACCATATCAAGGGCAAGTTCTTTGCGTTCGGAATCATGGTCGTCTCGCTGATTGCGTGCATGATTCTCGCTTTCCCGGGCATGGGAATCGGTTTTGGAATGCAGCCTGTGTTGCAGTCGCTTGTAGAACGTGTTGGCGGCGCACTTGGCGTCTGGCCTGTGGTGATTTCATTCATCAATCTGGTGCTCGTCGGAGGAACTTGCATCACGATTTGTATGACGAGTTTCATTTTCTCCATCATTTTCGTATTCCGCATTCTCGAAGAAATCGGCTACATGGCGCGTTTCTCGTATGCGTTCGACAACTGGCTTTCGCGCCTGGGCTTACAGGGCAAGGCGATTATGCCGCTGTTCTCTGGAATTGGATGCACGGCGGGTGCGGTTTGCGGCACGCGCGTGCTCGATACTCGCGGACAACGCCTGCTAGCGCTCGTTTTGTTGTGGGCCATTCCGTGCGGGAGCAAGGTGGCGGTGGTGCTGTTCCTGGCGTCGACTTCCTTCGGGTCGGCCGCACCGCTGTTCGGTATCGGCTACGTGGCGCTGATTTTTGCAAGCTTCTACCTGTCTTCGCGCCTGTTCGGCAAAAAGCTTGTCCCGCAGAATGAACGCGTGGGCATGATTATGGAACTTCCGCCGTATCACAAACCGCATTGGAAGATGATTGCCGCGATGGTGGGGCGCAGCACCTGGGGCATTTTCAAGAAGGCCCTAAAGATGATCCTGATGGTGGCGGCCCTTTTCTGGGCGCTCTCTTATGCAGGCGACGGGAATGTCGAAAATACGCTCCTGTACAGAATCGGCAATGCGATTGAGCCGGTCACGATGTTCTTCGGAATGCGTTGGGAACTGTTCGTCTCTTATCTGGGCGGCATGTTCAGCAAGGAGGCGTCGCTTGGCATCATGAGTACGCTATTTAACCACACCGGCGAGGCTTTCTCGCTGGTGACCCGCGTGGCGGCAAGCGAAAACTTGGGCGAAGTGCTTGCAAGTACCATCACCAAGCCTGAAGCGCTCGCATTCCTGTTTGCGTCAATGTTCAACGTTCCCTGCGTGCTGGCGATGGGCACGACCTACCGCGAGGCAGGCTCGTTCAAGTGGCTAGCCACCATCATGGGCTACTACTTGGCGCTTTCGCTCGGGCTCGCCTTTATCGGCTACCACATCGGATTGCTGATTTTCTAAGTGAAATTTTATAGCGCGCTGTCGAGCACCATCATGAGCGTGAAGCCCACGGCAAAAAGGATGGTGCCGGCATCAAAATGCTCTCCT
>JAGAHT010000055.1:0-44286 GCA_017626945.1 Fibrobacter sp. | reverse complement strand
AGGTTCGGTGTAGAAGACGGTCACTGCAGTTGCGGGTTCAGTCCAAGTCGGGTCGATATTCTTGAGGCCGGCCTTGCCACCGCAACCAATGAGGGAGAGGGAAGCTGCGCAGAGGAGAAGCGCTGCAAATTTTTTCATGATGTAGTCCTCCTAATGGGGATTTTTTTTAGAAAACGACATTGTTTTCTTGACAGCACAAGATAGGAAAAATTTGTTTTAAAAACGGAACCTTTGTGCGCATAACGGACCCTTTGTTTGCAAAGTTTACGATTTTGTGAAATAAATATGAAGCAAAACATAACTCTGGGAGAGCGGAGATTTGGTTCTGTTTTGACAGCAGAATGTTAATGAAAATTATCCCTTGAGTTTCTATATTTGGTGCCGAAAAACAAAAAGGAGCTTTCAATGAAAAAGTTTACTGCACTGCTTGCGGCTTTTGCCTGCGCCGCCGTTCTTTCGGCCTGCAACGAGAAGAAGTCCGAAAACACTTCGACTACCGATGAATCCCTGAACAAGGTGAAGGCTGCGGGCGAGTTCGTGCTCGGCCTCGACGACTCCTTCCCGCCGATGGGTTTCCGCGACAAGGATAACAACATCGTTGGTTTTGACATTGACCTTGCGACCGAAGTCTGCGCTCGCCTGGGTCTTAAGCTCAAGACGCAGCCGATTTCCTGGGACGCCAAGGAACAGGAACTGAATACCGGCAAGATCGACTGCATCTGGAACGGTTTGAGTGTCGATAGCGCCCGCGCCGCCGCGATGAACTTGAGCGACCCGTACCTCAAGAACCGTATGATTTTCACCGTGAAGGACAAGTCTCTTTCGAACCTCGAATCACTTAAGGGCAAGAAGATTGCCGTGCAGAACGGTTCCACCGCCCAGAAGCAGCTCGATGCTTCTGACGTGGGTAAGGCTGCCAAGGAACTTGTTCCGTTCGACGACAACCAGACGGCCCTGATGGACTTGGACAAGGGCGGTGTCGATGCCGTGTTCCTCGACGAAATTGTCGCCAAGTACTGGATCGTGACGAACGCCAAGGATTATGTTGTTCTTGAAGAAGGCCTTTCGGACGAAGTCTACGCCATCGGTTTCCGCAAGAAGGACCAGGCGCTCCGCGATGCCGTGAACTCTACCTTGTCTGCGATGAAGGCTGACGGCAAGTTCGACGAAATTTCTGCCAAGTGGTTCGGCAAGTAACGGCTGGCGCACAATCTCATGTCCGACTTGAGTAATTTACTTCCGATCCTTTGGGGCGGTTTCTGCACGACGCTCGCTATATTCGGGCTGACGCTTCTTTTCTCGATTCCGCTTGGGCTCCTGATAGCGGTACTCAAGATGAGCAAGTGGCGCGTGGTGCGTTACCCGGTGTCGTTCTATATTTCGGTGATGCGCGGAACGCCGCTCCTGCTGCAGATCGTGGCAATTTATTTTGGCTCTTATTACTTGAGCGAATATTCGGGACTCGGCATTTCGTTTGACCGTTTCCCGGCGGTCATTGTCGCATTCTCGATAAACTATGCGGCGTACTTTGCCGAAATTTTTCGCGGCGGGATCCAGGCGATTCCGAAGGGACAGTACGAAGCCGCCTATATGCTTGGGATGACGCGTACGCAGACTTTCTTTCGCATCATCTTGCCGCAGGTGGTAAAGCGCGTGGTACCCGCGAGCGCAAACGAGGTGATTACCTTGGTGAAGGATACTTCGCTTGCGCAGGTGATTGCGGTGACGGAACTTTTTGCTCTCGCCAAGAAACAGCAGGCGGCATACGCCAGTATTTATCCGCTGTTTGTGGCGGGCGTGTTCTACTATGTGGCGAACCTTTTGTTGAGCGTCGTTTTCGCTTATCTGGAACGTAAGCTCGACTACTATAAGTGAGGCGTGGAATGGAAAATTTGAATGAAACTGCGCCGATTCTGAAGGTGGAACATGTCAAGAAGTCCTTTGGCAATTTGGATGTGCTCAAGGATATTTCGTTTGAACTGAAGGCGGGCGAGGTGCTCTCGATTATCGGCCCGAGTGGCTCTGGCAAGAGTACCTTGTTGCGCTGCATTACCCAGCTTGAAACGGTGGACAATGGCCTGGTTCAGGTGAACGGCAAGAACATGGTGCAGCCTGGGGACAAGGGTGCTCCGGTGTATGCGCCGGCGAAGGTGCTGCGTGATATTCGCCTTTCGACGGGACTCGTGTTCCAGAACTTCAACCTGTTCCCGCACCTGACGGTGCTCCAGAACCTTTGCATAGCTCCGGTGCGTGTGTTGGGTGTTTCTCGCGAAGAAGCCCGTAAAACGGGTGCTGCGTTGCTCAAGCGTATGGGCCTCGATGGCAAGGAAAAGGCTTATCCCTGCGAACTCAGTGGCGGCCAGCAGCAGCGGGTGTCGATCGCTCGCGCCCTGGCGATGCATCCGAAGATTCTGTTCTTTGACGAACCGACTTCTGCGCTGGACCCGGAACTCACCGGCGAAGTGCTCAAGATTATCAAGAAGCTCGCCGAAGATAAGATGACGATGGTCATTGTGACGCACGAGATGGCGTTTGCCCGCGATGTGGCGGACAAGGTCATCTTTATGGACGGCGGTGTCATCGTGGAACAGGGTACCCCTGACTACGTATTCAACCAGTCGGGTAACGAACGCCTGTCGTCGTTCCTCTCGCGTTTTACGAAAGCCTAAAACTTGCGACATTGCAAAAAAAGTCCTCGCAAAGCGAGGACTTTTTAATTCTAAGAATTAAAAGACGAAGTCTTACTTTACTTTCAAAGCGCCGCGTTCAAGCTTGATCGTGAAGTTCGTGACGTCGCAAACTTCGCTCGGACCCCAGTACTGGATCGGACCCGGATAGGTGTAGGATTCAGTCTTGGCCCAGACTTCGCGGTTCTTGGCGAAGAACTTGAACGGAGCGCCGTCGAGTTCAACGAGAGCCTTCTGGATAACCGGCTTGTCGGCACCGTGACGACGTTCGATGTTCATCATCATGGTGATAGGAATGCCACCGGCAGTCCACTTTTCGATACCCTTGGTCAGGTCACGCACAGAGCTCATGTAGCCGTTCATCTTGTTGAAGGCGAGCACAGAAGCGGTGTAACCGAGGCTGTAGCAGTAGTCAGCGTCGAAGTTCGACGGAGCGGCGCAGCGGCCTTCGTAACCGAAGAAGTGGTTGAGGGCAGAGAACTTGCCCTTGAAGTTCTTGCGGCTCTTGAGTTCCTTCTTGACCATTTCGATGACGAGCTTTTCGGTTTCGATGAGGGAAACCTGCACGTTGCCGTGGCTGTCGCGGTCGAGCATCAGCTGGCCCTGAGTGGTGGCGGGGAGGCTCTTGAGGACTTCGGCAGAAGCCTTGGAAATCCACTTGCAGAGCAGTTCCACCTTGGCGGCGGTGTCGAGGCCTTCGACTTCCTTTTCGTGGTGGGCGAGGGCTTCAGAAAGTTCGGAGATGAGCACGCCAACATCCGGGATGAATTCGAGGAGGCCTTCCGGAATCAGGCAGACGCCGAAGTTCTTGCCGTCAGCAGCACGGGCAGCGACGATGTCTGCGACGTACTTGATGACCTGCTTCAGCTTCATCTTCTTGGCCTTGACTTCTTCAGAGATCAAGCAGATGTTCGGGTGGGTCTGGAGAGCGGCTTCGAGAGCAATGTGAGAAGCGCTACGGCCCATGAGCTTGATGAAGTGCCAGTACTTCTGGGCGGAGTTGGCATCGCGCATGATGTTGCCGATGAGTTCGGAATAGGTCTTGACAGCGGTGTCGAAACCGAAGGAGGTTTCGATGTATTCGTTCTTGAGGTCGCCGTCGATGGTCTTCGGGCAGCCGCAAACCACGCAGCTTGCGCCGTTGGCCTGGAAGTATTCACCGAGAACAGCAGCGTTGGTGTTGGAGTCGTCACCACCGATGATCACGATAGCGTCGAGCTTCTGGGCCTTGGCAACAGCCATGCACTTCTTGAACTGTTCTTCAGTTTCGAGCTTGGTACGGCCGGACTGGATGATGTCGAATCCACCAGTGTTGCGGTAGGAGTCCATGATCTTTTCGTTGATCACGATGAACTTGCCGTTTTCGAGGCCAGACGGACCGCCGAGGAAGCCGAGGAGCTTGGAATTCTTGCTGATGCTCTTGATACCGTCGAAGATACCCGCAATCACGTTGTGTCCACCAGGAGCCTGGCCACCGGACAGAACGACGCCCACGTTGAGAGCCTTACCGGCAGCAGCCTTGGTAGCCTTCTTCATGGAGATGTACGGTGCACCGTAGGTGTTCGGGAACAGAGCCTTGATCTTGGCCTGGTCGCGCACGGATTCGGTAGCCTTACCCTTGTTGAGGGTGACCTTGAGAGCGCCGTCGCGGAGAGCGGCGGGGAGTTTCGGCTGGTAGGCCTTGCGGGCCTTGCCGAGGACGGACAGATTGTCAGCCATTGTTTTTTCCTTTTGAGTTTGCCCGTCAACAAAATATGCACGGGCCGGGTTAAAAAATACGCACTAAATATAGCTAAATGTATTCACGCGTATCCAAAATAAGGAAAAAAAAAGTTTTCGAAATAGCTTAAAAACCTATTTTTAACAACGTTGGTTTGGAAATATGAAAAAATTTAGGGGCCTGTTTACAAATTTCAGACTCCGCAAGCGCCTGCTTGCGCTTTCTGATGCATTCATTATCGTGGTGGCGGGGTTGCTCGCCAACTTCCCGATTCCTGTTTATGCATCGCGTATCGGCCGCCCTGACCTGTTTGCGTTCCTCTCGACATGCGTTATTTGTTGCTTTGCAACCCTTCTGCTTTTCGGGGCCTATAACAGGCTCTGGCGCTATTTCGACCGTAACGATTACCTGAACTGCGTCAAGGGCGTTGTCTCCGGCTATGCAGTTGCCGTCGGTCTGTATTTCGTATTCACCCATACGGTTTACTGCCGCTTTTCTCTGTTGACTTGCGCCCTTTCGGTGGCGGGAGTATGTGCATTCCGCTACTTGATCAAGGATGCTTTCGCGACTCTTGTTGAAACCGGTCGCAAGGATGCCGCCTACAAGCGCACGATGATTATCGGTGCGGGCCGTGCAAGCAAGCTGCTCCTGACTGAAATCGCGAACCGAGGCCTTGGCGAACCGGGTGACGGCGGAAAACGTGGTGAGCGTTCCAAGATTTTGCCTGTGTGCGTTATTGATGACGACCGAAGTAAAATCGGTCGCCGTTTTTGTGGGATCCTGGTGGCTGGAGCTACGTCCGATATCGGGAAAATTGCAAGGATTGAAAACGTTGAACAGATTATTTTTGCAATTCCCAGTTGCCCGCCCAAGGATCGTGCTGCCATCCTTAAAATCTGCAACAAGACGGGCCTCCCGGTAAAGGTGCTTCCGTTCATCGGTTCTGCCCTTGGCGATTCCATGTACAATGAGTCGGGACGAAGCTTTGCAAGCCAGATCCGCGACATCAATGTGGAAGACCTTTTAGGGCGCGAACCGGTCAAGTTCGACAACAAGGATGTCCGCGACTTTATCGAGGGCAAGGTCTGCATGGTTACGGGTGGCGGTGGCTCTATCGGTAGCGAACTCGTGCGCCAGATTGCAAAGTATGCTCCTAGGCAGCTGATCGTTGTCGATATTTACGAGAATAATGCCTACGAAATCCAGCAAGAAATGGTGATGGAATACGGCAATTCGCTGAACCTGGTGACGCTGATTGCTAGTGTGCGTGACTACCAGCGCATGAATCATATTTTCAAGACCTACAAACCGGATGTCGTGTTCCATGCGGCGGCCCACAAGCATGTGCCCCTGATGGAAGGCAGTCCCATGGAGGCTATCAAGAACAATGTGGCGGGCACCTTCAATGTCGCGTTCCTTTCGCTGTTCAACAAGGTGAAAAAGTTCGTGATGATCTCTACCGACAAGGCGGTGAACCCCACGAATGTGATGGGCGCCTCCAAGCGTTGCTGCGAAATGATTGTGCAGTACCTGGCGCAGCAAAAGGCGAGTACGACAGAATTTGTATGTACCCGTTTCGGGAACGTGCTTGGTAGCAACGGCTCCGTGATTCCTTTGTTCAAAAAACAGATTGAACAGGGCAAGCCCGTGACTGTGACGCACCCCGATATTATCCGCTACTTTATGACGATTCCTGAAGCCGTGAGCCTGGTGATGGAAGCGGCGAGTATCGCGAAGGGTGGAGAGATATTTGTCCTCGATATGGGTCAACCCGTAAAAATTGTGACGCTGGCCGAAAACCTGATCCGCATGTACGGAAAGGTGCCGTACACCGATGTCGAAATTAAGTTTACCGGACTTCGGCCCGGCGAGAAAATTCGCGAAGAGCTGCTGATGAACGAGGAAGGCCTCGAAAAGACGCGCAACAAGCTTATCTTTATTGGCAAACAGCTTGAAATCGATGGCGATCACTTTATCAAGCAACTTTGGAATCTCAAGAATTCGGCCGAAAAGAACGAAGATGCCGAGGCAATTCGTGCACTTCACGAAATTGTGCCGACATTTACCACGCCGGAACAGTACAATTCCAAGGCAATTTCTAATTTTGGTTCTCCTACATAGAGGTTGGTTTTATAGGTTAAAATTTTATGAAAATTCGTTTTCTAAGCTCCTTCGTTTTGGTGGTTGCGGTGGCCTGTTTTGCCCAGACAGGTTTGATGGGCGGCTTCGACGGTATTCACCAGATTAGTACAAGAACTCTGGGAACGGGACAAATCATTGCTGGTACCGGTGGTAATATCACACTTGACCCTTGGGCGCTTTCGCGTGGGGGTGTTTTTTATGATGACGGAGTTCAAAAACGGTATCATCATTACAAGCTTTCGGCCACGGGTAACTTCTTTGGCGGAATAGGCCTTACGGAGTATGTGGATATCGGTGCCGCGCTCAATATCAATTATGATAGATCTTATGCAGAAGATTATTGGGATGCCGCCAGTAACATTCGCCAGGGTGACTTGGCTCTGTGGGCGAAGGCTCGTGCGCCCTTTGGCGATTCGAGCGTGTTTAGCCTTGCAGGACAATTTGAACTGTATTTGCCGATAGGCGTGCGTTCCATGGGTATTCGCCCTCGTCATGCGTGGTATGTCCGCGGGAACGGCGAAACGCATCCGTATACGGCAAACGAAGTGGTTGTCGGGGTGAATGCCATTACGACGCTTGACTTTTCGAAGGTGAATATTCCGGTGCGTTGGAACGCCAATATCGGTTTTGTTTATGCCGACGAAGGCGCAAACACCGTGGTTTACGGGACTGGCCTTGACTGGGATGTATTCTCGTGGGCGACCCCGTTTGTTGAATTTAGCGGAGAATTCCGTGTCGAAGATAACGGAATGCCGATCGACATCATGGAAGACCCGATGCTCGTGACGCCTGGCTTAAGGCTCCATTTGCCGTGGAACATCGAACTTGCGGGCGGTATCGACCTGTCGGTCCGTATGCTCCGAAACCGCTACAATACAGAAAAGGAAATGAAGAATACCGATGCCTATACGATTGGCTATACCGATCAGAGAGGGTATCGTAAGACCTACGGCTATACGCCCACGGTTACTTATGCTTTGACCGGTTTGCTGACCTGGAAATTCGGCCTTGCCGATGCCGTGTACGAAAGGGAATGCCCGCAGGGCTTGCCGCGTGTAGACACCCTGGTGAAGGTCGATACGCTGTTTAAGGTCGATACGGTCGTGGTGACGGATTCCATCAAGGATGCCGACGGAGACGGCGTTATTGATTCGCTT
The DNA here is from genome assembly GCA_017626945.1 of Fibrobacter sp. Lineage (GTDB taxonomy): Bacteria > Fibrobacterota > Fibrobacteria > Fibrobacterales > Fibrobacteraceae > Fibrobacter. The sequence continues at coordinate 36,580 of JAGAHT010000055.1, read as the reverse complement.
GACATGTGCCCGAATACCGAGGCTGGAGTCGAAGTGGATTCTGTGGGATGTGCGAAGGATTTTGACAAGGATGGCGTCGAAGACTTGCGTGACCAGTGCCCGGATACGGAACAGGGTGTCGCTGTTGGTCGTGACGGCTGCCCGCTGGACTTTGACCAGGATGGAGTTCCCGACTATAAGGATATGTGCCCGAACACGCGCCCCAATACAGGAGTCGATTCCGTGGGTTGCGACAAGGACGAAGACCTTGATGGTGTGGCCGATGACCGTGACCAATGCCCGCTCACGCCGAAAAACGCCCCTGTGGACACGACCGGTTGCCCCATGGATACTGACAAGGATTCCGTGCCCGACTATCTGGACAAGTGTCCCAATTCGCTCCGTGGCGTAAAGGTGGACAAGAGCGGTTGCCCGGTAAACAAGAAAGAAGACCTTGACAAACTCAAGACGGGAATCAACTTCAAGAGCGGCTCCACGATTCTGACGAAGCCCAGCTACAAGACGCTTGACGATATTGTCTACCTGATGCAGAAGTTTGCCGATGTGAGCCTCGAAATTCAGGGCCATACCGACAATGTGGGTGCCGACGAATACAACGAGAACCTCTCGCAGGGTCGTGCCCAGTCTGTGGTCGATTACATGATCCGCAAGGGTATTACGGTTGACAGACTCCGTGCCGTGGGTTACGGCCCGCACAAGCCTATTGCCGACAACAAGACCAAGAAGGGTCGTGCCAAGAACCGTCGCGTAGAATTGGTGCCGTTCTATAAGGACGAACCGTAAAGGAGTGCCTATGCGCTTTGAGAAAAAGGTATGGCTTGCGAGCCCCACGATGCATGGCGATGAACTCAAGTACATGCAGGAGGCTTATTCAACCAACTGGATGAGTACCGTCGGAAAAAAATATCGACGAGGTCGAAAGGTTGGTGACTGAAAAGGTCGGTTGCAAGTATGCGGTTGCCTTGGGCGCAGGTACGGCGGCTCTCCACTTGTGTACACGCCTGGCGGGCGAGGCCCTTTACGGTCGCGCTCCGGCGGGGAAGGGTTCTCTTTCGGGACGCAAGGTCTTTTGCAGTGACATGACTTTTGCGGCAACTTTGAATCCGGTTGCATACGAAAATGGCGAGGCCGTGTTTATCGATTCCGAACGCGATACCTGGAATATGGATCCTGTCGCCTTGGAACGTGCCTTTGAAAAGTATCTGGATGTTCGCTTGGTCGTGTTGGTTCATTTGTATGGAACCCCGGCGAAGGTTGACGAAATCCGAGCGATATGCGACCGTCACAAGGCTCTTTTGATTGAAGACGCAGCCGAAAGTCTCGGGGCGACTTACAAGGGTAAACAGACGGGAACCTTTGGCGACTATTCTGCCATCAGTTTTAACGGAAACAAGATTATTACTGGCTCCAGCGGCGGAATGTTCCTGACCGACTCCGAAAAGGATGCAGCGCAGGTGCGCAAGTGGAGTACCCAGAGCCGTGAACCCAGACCGTGGTACGAACACGAAGAAATCGGCTACAACTACCGTATGAGCAACGTGATTGCGGGCGTGGTGCGCGGACAGATTCCTTACCTTGAAGAACATATTGCCCAGAAAAAGGCAATTTATGAGCGCTACAAGGCGGGATTTGCAGGACTCCCGGTGCAGATGAATCCCTACGATGCCGCGAATTCCGTGCCGAATTACTGGCTCAGCTGTATGCTGATCGATGAATCTGCCGTGAAAAATGTTTCGCCCGAAAAGATTCTCGCGGTCCTTACCGAAATGAATGCCGAAGGCCGCCCCATCTGGAAACCGATGCACATGCAGCCCGTGTACAAGAATCACGACTTCGTGACCGCAGCAGGCACTGACGTGGGCGCCGATATCTTTGCCCGTGGCCTTTGCCTCCCGAGCGACAACAAGATGACCCCCGAACAGCAGGACGCCATCATCGCTGCAATCCGCGAATGCTTCGCCGCATCAAAAATCTGAGTTTTGTGGCTGCTGTCATTCTGGAGCCCGATAGGGCGACGGAATCCAGGATGGAACCTGGCATGACAAACGCCGCCGTCATTCTGGAGCCCGATAGGGCGACGGAATCCAGGATGGAGCCTGGCATGACAAACGTTGCTGTCATTCTGGAGCCCGATAGGGCGACGGAATCCAGGATGGAGAACCTTTAAGAAAAAGTTTTTTTTATATTAATTCCTAATGTACGCCCGTTGCTTAAAACATCCTAAAAGTCATCCTGAGCGAAGCGAAGGATCCAAAGAGGCTTAATGTACCAGAAGTTCTTTAAGCGTTTTTTAGATTTTTGCTGTGCCCTGGCGGCCATTTGCTGCCTGAGCCCTTTGCTCGTGTTCTTAACGGTGGTGGGCGCCTACAAAATGAAGGGCAATCCGTTCTTTACGCAGCCGCGCCCCGGTAAAGATGAAAAAATCTTCAGGCTTGTCAAGTTCCGCACCATGACCAACGAGAAGGACGCAAACGGCAAGCTGCTCCCTGACGATGTTCGCTTGACGGCATACGGCAAGTTTTTGCGCAGTACTAGCCTTGATGAACTCCCGGAACTCTTCAACATCTTAATGGGCGACATGGCGGTGATTGGCCCGCGTCCGCAACTCGTGCGTGACGTGGTCTTTATGACCCCGGAACAGCGTAAACGCCACTCCGTACGGCAGGGCTTGAGCGGACTTGCCCAGATTAACGGCCGCAACGCTGTCACCTGGGAAACCAAGATTGCCTACGACCTGGAATACATCAAGAAAATCACTTTCTGGGGCGATGTGAAAATTATCCTGACGACGCTCAACAAGGCGTTTGTCAAGCGTTCCGACATCACCGAAGAAAACTGCGATACCGCCACCGACCTCGGCGACTACCTGCTGGCAAGCGGGCGCATTACCCGCGAAGAGTATGACCGGGGCCAGGCCGAAGCCAAGCGGCTGATACAGGAGGCGGGGTGATGAGTCTATCTGGTTGCTTATTTAGCGCTTTTGACAAGTTCCGCTTGCAGTTTGATGATTTTGTCTTTGGAAAGACTTGTTATAGCAATAATGTCTTCGATTGGATAGTTGCGGATAAGCATTGCCTTGGCGTCGTCTTCCTTCCCTTGCAAGTAAGACCCTTGTTTCTCGTAAAGCATGTCCGTCATTCCGTCAACCTCGTTCAAAAGCGTTTCGTCGGTATACCCCTTCAAAGATACATCTTTAGCGAAGTCCTTGTCAAGTTTTCGCTGCAATCTACAAACGAAAATCCGGAACTTTGCAAACAGTTGTTAGCAAAGAATCGTAAAAAGTTTTTTGCAGGATCGCCCTGTATGAACTATAGGGAGGCTGCGTAATGTCTGGCCTAGTCTCCATCATTATGCCGAGTTATAATACCGGCAAATTTATCGCAGAATCTATCGCTTCTGTGGCAGCGCAGACATACACCGACTGGGAACTGATTGTCGTTGATGACGCCAGCACCGACAACACCGATGAAGTCGTGAGCAAGTTCACTGAGCTTGCCGAAGTGAACTCGAACGGTTGTCATCCTGAGCGGACCCTGGAGCCGCAGGCGATAGGGGGAGTCGAAGGATCTAGTTTAGAAGAACGAATCCATTACCTAAAAAATGACCGCAACCGCGGTGCCGCCTTCAGCCGCAATCGCGCCCTCCGCGAGGCAAAAGGCAAGTGGATAGCCTTCCTTGACAGCGATGATATTTGGGCTCCCGATAAACTCGAAAAGCAGATTGCCTTCATGACCAAGAACGGTTATGCCTTCAGTTACACGCGCTACGAAGAAATGGACGAGAACGGCAAACCGACAGGAACGATTGTCGGTGGCCCTAAACACATCTCCAAGACAGGAATGTTCAACTACTGTTGGCCCGGATGCCTTACTGTGATGTATGATCGCGATGTGGTGGGTGACATCCAGATTGCCGAAATCCAGAAGAACAACGATTATGCCATGTGGCTCAAGATTTGCCGCAAGGTGGACTGCTTCCTTTTGGACGAAAACTTGGCTCGCTACCGCAAGCGCACCGGCTCGATAACACACGCCTGTCATCCTGAGCGGAGCGAAGCGAAGTTTCTTTGGTCACTTGGGCTTCAGCCCTTAGTGATCCATGATCCCCCTTGTGGGGAAAAGGATCTATCTCGCCACCTTTCTTTGATCAAGTGGCATTACAAGCTCTACCGCGAAGCCGAAGGAATGAACCCGGTCGAATCCCTGTTTAATACAGGTCGCAACCTCTTCTTTGGCGTATGGAAGAAAATTATGTATGTGGGGAGGGGATAATGTTACTTGCTAAATGGTTATATGAAAAGGCAAAAGGGAAACCTGCCCCCTATTATTACAATTATTCTATACTAACAATTATGGTAAAACCTGTTCGGAAGTTTGTTGCTCAAGTTTTGTCCCCGTATTGCCCTTTTAATTGGGTGCGAATTCTGTTGTATCGAATTTGCGGATTTAAAATAGGGAAACATTGCTTTATTGGAATGCGCTGCTATTTAGATGATATGTGCTATGATATGTTGAAAATCGGCAATAATTGCATAATTAGCTATGGAGTCTTTTTCGCATGTCATGGACGAAATCAGGAACATTTGCCAATAACGATTAGCGATGGCGTGTATATTGGTATGCGCGCGAATATTATTAGTAAAACTCCTGAAGGTAATGGCTTGACTATTGGAGAAAATGCTGTAATTGGTGCTTGTACTTTGGTTAATAAAAATATTCCGGCAGGAGCAACTGCTGTTGGCGTACCTTGTAAAATCATGGAACAGGGAAAAGCTTGAATATGAATATTCTTGGCAGACTAAAAAATGCATATGATGGCGGAGGCTTGAGGGAAATCGTTCGCAAGTCGTTCTGTCATATGGTTTATAGAATCAACAACTACAAGACGAAATTTTTAGTTGACAGGGCGAAACTTGAATATGGCTTGAATACGACAGAAAAAAGAGAAGCGAAAATCATTGTGTCGTTGACTTCTTTTCCACTAAGATTCAATAAAATCCATATTTGCCTGAAAAGTTTATTGCTGCAGAAAGTCAAGCCCGATAGAATCATTGTCTATCTAGGATCAGATTCTTCGCGAGATCAATTTACGAAAGAAATGCTGGACTTGGAACGATATGGTGTTGAGTACCGCATTGATAGCGAAAGGAATCTGAAAGCACATAAGAAGTATTTTTATGCGATGCAAGAATTCCCCAACGATATAATAGTAACTGCGGACGATGACTTGTATTACCCATCAAATTGGTTGTCCTCTTTATTAAAAACTTATAAGAAATACCCCAATGCCATTAGTGCACGTCGCGTACATTTAATGAGGCAAAAAGACGGAACACTTCTTCCATATAACATGTGGAAAGATCAGTGCCGGAGTGTGTTAGAACCTAGTTTTTCTCTTTTAGCGACGGGTGGAAGCGGAAAACTGTATCCCCCACATTGCCTTAAAGAGTGCGTTTTTGATGAGACGAGATTCAAGGAACTGTGCTTTGACGCTGATGATATTTGGCTAAAATGTATGGAAATTGTTAGCGGGATTCCTGTGGTTTGGGCCAAAAATTGGGAAGTCGATCAATTGGGTGTTGGCTCAAACGAAAAAGGAGCCCTTTCAAAACAAAATGTAGATTGCTCGCACAATGATGTCTGTCTGAAAAATGTGCTGAATTTCTATAATATTCCTACGAGCCGCTTTTTTGAGTAAATAAATATGGAAAACTTTGCCGTCGTCATATTGAATTATAACACATTCGAAGATACCGTTGTTTGTGTTGATTCTATTAAAAAATATACGACTTGTTCTTCTTATAAAATATTTGTGGTTGATAATGCTTCGCCTGATAAGTCTGGCCAGTTGCTGGCTTCAAAATACGCCCAAGATGATAAGGTGCAGGTCCTTGCAAGTGAAAAAAACTTAGGCTTTTCTGGTGGTAATAATATTGGAATTCGCAAGGCTTTGGATGAAGGCTTTGAATATGTTTACCTTTTGAATAGCGATATTATTCTGCAAAATGATGCCTTTGTCTTTATGCAAGAAGCTTTTGCCTCGAATAAAGATGTAGCTGTTGTAGGTCCTTCAATTTATAACCCTAAAGGAAATTATGTCCAGTTTGCAAGGCACGGTATTACAGCAGAGTCTTATTTAACAAACAAGAAATTTTTTAAAACATTTTTCTCGGGTCAAAAAAATAAATCTCGTTTTATAGATTATCCCACGGATAAGGATTTTGTTTTTAACGGAATGGTTTCTGGATGCTGTTTCGGGATGTCGTCTCTTTTCATTAAGCAAAATAATTGCTTGGATGAAAATTTGTTTATGTATTACGAAGAAGACATTTTGGCGTATGTTTTGCAAAAAGCAAAAAAAAATGCCATGATTGTAAATAAATCCCGAGTCATTCATAACGAGGGCGTTTCAACTCAAAAGAAAGGTGATGGGAAAATGTTGTTTACTCGTTTTTATCGCTGGACGTCCGTTATATATGTTCTATTGAATTATGCAAAGTTAAATCGATTTGTGTGCGTGCTGCTCTCTTTACAGAATATTGGAAATTGGCTGGTGTTGTCACTGTACAATAAGAAATACAGAGAATCACTGCGGGCTTTTATTGCAGAAAACAAAAGAGTTTTGAACGCAAAACCATTACAGTGAAATAGTAGGTCTTTATGATTGTTCTTTATTGCGTCTTTTGTTTTTTTGCGGCTTATGCCGGAAAAATTATTTATAGAAATTTTTTTAATCCGATATGTTTGTATAGTATTGTTTGGGGGGGGGCTGTTTTTGTTCATCAGAGCGGCTTGATAGTTTTTTACAACTTGACGCCTTTTTGTTGGATGGTAATCTTTGCAAGTCATCTTCTTTTTGTTTTGGGTTGCATTATTGGTTGGAATCTAAATATAGATGAGAAACCAATTGTGGTTGAATGTATTGGTGATACGCAATTAAAAAAATGGATGCTTGTCGGAATTACGGTAACCATGTCTATTGCGGCTATTGCCATTGTTGCAAACTTGAAAGCCATGATCTCTATATATGGTTTCAACTTAATGGAACAAATTGTGTTGATTTATGGGGATAGAATAAATGAAACTGAAAAGATTGAGACTATTCCATATTTAGGGTCGTTTATATTCATAACACTTCCTTTGTTAGGATGCTATCTAAAAAGATTTGGATTTCATGTAATTGTTATTCCGTGCGTTTTCCTTGCTTGTGCAGATGCTCTTATTTCTGGTGGACGCGGGGGAATTGTTTTTGCACTTTTGCTTTTTTTGGCAGGTTATATGTGTATGGATAAAGGATATGAATTGTCCTCAAGGGGACGTATCTTGTTCCTTTTGGTATGCTTGGTTACTTTTGTTTCAATGATTTTCTTTGTTTCTCAAGAACGAGCAGATGGCTTGAAAATGGGATATGCAACGGATTTATATAAGGACTTGTTCGGTTACGACGTCGCACTTTATAAGGGCCTTGTCTATATTGCGGGGCCAATAGGTACTTTGAACGAATACCTGCGGGAATGTGAATTTCATTTTGGGAGAAATTCATTTTTAACGATTTATAATGTTCTAGCGAGATTGGGGCTAATGGAACCAATAAATCACTACCAAGAATTCTTTTTCACGCCTATAGAATGTAATGTTGGAACTTGGGTGCGTGAAATAATAGAAGATTTTACATTGGTGGGAGCTGTATTTTTTGTCCCTTTTTTCGGGGGAGTGTCATCCTGTGTGTATAGTAGGGCTTTGAAGCGTAAAACTATAACAATGAAAATAATATGGTCTGTTTTTGCAATGGTTCTCGCTTTATCTTTTTATGATTGGAAATTTCGATCGGCCAGCATGTGGATTGCTGTGTTATTTGGCTTCTTTATTTGTAAATTTATTGATAGAAAGACCTTCGTAATCACAGAAAATGAACCAAAAAGCGAATAATGGACGTTCTTTGAATTGTCAACGGCTAATTATATGAGAACGGATGTTGGATATGCAAAATAATACGTCCACTACGGGAATGAAAAAGAATGTTGTTCTGACTGTGTCTGCTCAACTGGTTTCTTTTTTTGTAAGTGCTGTTCTGAATCTGATCCTTCCCAAATATGTATCGGAAATAGATTATTCTAATTGGCAAACATTCCTTTTGTACTTGGGCTATGTGCCGATTTTTCATTTTGGTTTTTTAGATGGGCTAATGCTCCGTTATTCCCAATATGACTATAAAAACCTGAACAAGCCGCTCGTCCAGTCTCAATTTCGGTTGTTTCTTGGCGCGGAGGTGTTCTTTGGCTTAATTGGTTTTACGTTGTCTTTTGGTGTGGAGAACGAAGTTTATCGCCAGATTGTCCGCTTTATTTCTTTTGGAATAATAACGATGAATGTTTATGCCTATGCATCTCATTTGTTCCAAATGACGAACCGTATTGGCAAATACGCCATTTTTGTTATGATGATGCGGTTGATTCTTGGTGGAGGCGTTGTTGCGGCTCTCTTTTTTGGGGTAAATAGTTTTTATGATTTGTGCATTGTCTATTTTGCAGCCAGCATTCTCACCATTCTTTGGGGCGTATCTCAAAACAAGGAACTGTTTTGGGGAACGGGGAAACTTGCTGACGGTACCGTTGCGGAACTCAAAAGCAATGTCTCTTCCGGTGTAATGCTCCTGATTGCGAACCTGTCGTCATTGTTTTTTGTGGGCGGAGCCAAAATGGTGGTGCAGTGGCATTGTGACCCGCTTTTGTTCGGGCGGGTCGCGTTCTCGTTTAACCTGGTAAACCTTTTCCTCACTTTTATCACGGCGGCGAGCATTGCGATTTTCCCGTCGCTCAAGCGTATCAACACGGATCAGCTCCCGGATTTTTATGCCCGTATCCGCCGTTCCATGACCCCGCTTCTATTTGTTTCGTTGACGTTGTATTTTCCTGGTTATTATGTGCTGAAATTTTGGCTTCCCAATTATGCAGATAGTCTTGTGTATTTGGGTGTTTTGATGCCGATGATTGTTTATGAATCTCGCGTGACTCTCCTTACGAACAATTATCTTAAGACGTATCGCAAGGAACAGCTGATGCTTGTTATAAACTTAGTATCGGTAGCTATTGCGTTTGTGTTGTTCTTGGCTTCTGCATTCATATTGGATTCACTCTTTATCCTCTTTGCTTGCCTTGTGGTTGTCGTCGTTGCTCGCTCCGTTATTTCGGAAATTGTTGTTATGAGAATTATCAATCGCCGTCGTTATGCGTCATTTGTGGTGGAACTTGCCTTTATTGGACTGTTCGTTTTTGCCATAGTGATGTTCAATAGGTAGCGAAAATGATGAAAATACGATATAGATAGATAAAGACTGCTTATGGATGCTTTTTTTATATATATTTCTTTTAACGCCGTGATGGAATCAAAATGATTGACGAAAACATAAAGAAAATACAACCGTTAGAAGGTTCGATAACGTTGCTGGATGTGGCCCAAATCCTTTGGAACAGGCGTTGGGTTATACTTCTGTTTACTCTTTTGACGGCGATTTTTGGATTTGCATATGCCATGTGGGTTCGTCCGCAATTCACAAGCGATGTCCTCCTTCAAGTCAATGTCAAGGGATCTAGCAGTAAGTCAACCAAGGCTCTTGGCGAGATGGGCGCGGTCCTTGATTTGGCGAGTCCGGCTGATGCCGAAATAGAACTTATCAAGAGCCGCATGGTCCTCAGTGAGGTGGTGGCAGTCGAGCACCTCCATATATGGACTATCCCTATCGGGGCGTCTGACAGGTTTACCCATAAGGAAGGTCGTATGGATGTCGATTCATTGATTATCCCAGAGAAACTTCGGGTGAAAAGGTGGATTGCCGTCGCGAAAGACGAAAATTCCTATAAGGTAATCGCACCGGATGGTAAGGTCGCCTTGGAAGGTGTTGTTGGCGAAGTGTATTCGACTGCAATTGCGGGCGATACCTTGACAATTCGTGTAAATTATATGCATGCGCGTAAGGAACAAAAATTTCAGCTAGTCCAGGGTTCGCCCTTGAAGGCGGAACGACTGTTGATGTCCTCTTTGAAGGTGATGGAAAAGGGCAAACAAACGGGCATTATCTCAGTCCGCTATAGCCATCGTTATCCTGATCGAGCTGCCTCCATCTTGAATACTATTGCGAAAACCTACTTGCGTCAGAATGTGGAAATGCGCAGTGCTGAGGCTGAAAAGACTTTGGAATTTCTCGAAGGACAGTTACCGGGTGTCAAAGCCAAGTTAGATAGCGCCGAGAAGGTTTTGGCCGATTATCGCTATAGCATTGGTTCTGTGGATATTGGTGGCGAAACTAAGGCCCATCTCGACAAAGAAGGCCAGTTGCAACGCCAGATTATGCAACTAGAACAAGAACGTCAGGCCGCCCTTCGTTTGTTCAAAGCGGAACACCCGAATGTCGTGACCATCGTCAAGCAGCAGAACAAGGTAAAGGCCGAACTTGCTCAACTCAAGAAAAATGCTGAAAAGATGCCGCTTACCCAGCAAGAGGTGAAACGGCTGCAAGAGGAAGTTGCTGTCAATAACGAGGTTTACACCAATATGCTCAACAACATCCAGCAGTTGCGTGTGGTGCGTGCGGGCGAGGTGGGTAATGTGCGTATAGTGGATTTTGCCCAGATTGAACAGAGCCAGAGTAAGCCGAACAAGACGAGGATTGTAATGACGTCTTGTGCTGTCGGATTTGTACTAGGAATTCTAGTTGTTCTTTTAGTGCGAATTTTCAAAAACGGCGTTCGCAGCGCTTCTGAAATCGAACGCGAAACGGGACTCAGTGTATTTGCAAAAATTCCGCAATCGAGAAATAAGCTTCTGCGTGGTCACAGGCATTTGCATCATGGAGAACCGTTTGTGTTGCGTGCAGGTGAAGACAATGTGGGCGAGGCGTTTAGATCGTTGCAGACTGCGCTTACATTCTTGATGCCGAATCCAGAACATTGTGTCCTGCTTGTGATGGGGCTTATTCCTGGGGTGGGCAAGAGCTTTGTTTCGCTTAACCTTGCGGCGGTTCTTGCTGCGAGCGGCAAAAAGGTTTTGCTGATAGATGCTGATATGCGTCGTGGTGTTATTCATAGCGGAGCCAAGTTCGGTCTGGCGGATGTTCTGGTCGGTCTTGCGACTTTAGATACGTCAATTTCTCCGAAATATGGCGAAAATTTGTTTGTAATGAACTCAGGCAAGACAAAATTGGCTGCTTGTGAACTTTTGCGCGGCGATGCAATGGATAAGCTTCTGAAAGAAGCCCGTGCGAAGTTCGATATGGTCATTGTGGATACTCCGCCGCTGAATTTGGTGACGGATGCCGAATTGATTTGCCCGCTGGTCGATTATTCCTTGTTTGTGCTTCATTACGGCCGTCATTCTATGGATGAAATCAAGGAGACTATCGAGAGGGTCAAGCGCTATTCCGACAAGCCCTCGGCCATCGTGATGAACCATTGCGAGCATGAACCGGGCCGTTATAGCTATGGATACTACGGAAACGGGTATTCTAGCAAGCAAAAGTGATAAAAATTACTTTACAATACCCCCATTTTTATCTATATTAGATTAAAATATACGGGTTTGGTATGAAAAACATAAAGAATATCGTCAAGTTTATTCTGTCGTTCGGTCTGGTGGCCGGTGCGTTTGCTGCCGAAGAAATCGTCGGCACTTATGGTCCCATTACCATCAAAAAGGTTGAAGTTGATGTAAATGGACAAAAAGAAGTTGACTTGGTTGCTGTTATTGATGATAGTTCCGATGAAACACCTGTCATAACCGAAGATGTTAGGGTTGATTCTGTGGTGTATACCCGCGTGTTTAAGGGAGGTGTTCCCTCCACGTTGATGCTTCCTTTTGAAGTGAATACTTGGCAATTGGGTGTCAGTGCTTTTGAATTTGTTGAGGTAAAGAAAGACTGCACTCCGCAATGTGCTTATCGTGTCAATGTTCGTACTATTTACCCTGAAAAGATAAAGGCTAATACTCCGTATGTTGCAATTGCAGAGGGAAGTGATGTTTCCATATCCTTCAACAAACGCTATCAGACTGATGGTTACGTACTCAACACAACGGTGAATGACAGAAAATACTCTTACACGATCGACGATATCAACTGGACCTTCCAAGGCACCTACGATTACATTTCGTTTACTGACCCCCATGGTATCTATGGCTTTGCTGCGAAGAACAAAAATGATGTGAAAATGGGTGACTTCAAGAAGGCTGCCTGCAGTGAGACGGGTTGCGCCTATATCAGGCCGTTCAGGGCTTACCTCAAGTGCTCCATGGTTGAAACTTCGTCGAAGGAAGCTCCCAGGGCGGCTCTGTTCAAGGCTGCTCCAGAAAGTGATGCTGATGTCATTGCTAGCTTGCCTGAATCGATTGAAGTTTATGTGATTGACGACAATGGTGGCACGACGCACCTGGGTTACATGGATACGCGCACGGGCGAAATTACGCAGGAAGACCGCTGGTTCGACATGAAGGGCCGCCGTTTGCACCATAAGCCGACCGTGAAGGGTATCTATTACAACAACGGAAACAAGGTTATTCTCAAGTAGGGGGCGACGGTGAATATCAAACTTGAAAAGAAAGAATATGTTGCTCCGTTCATGACGATCCTCGATATGGGGAGCAAGGCTGCATTCTTGAGTTGTTCCGGTGGTGATTGCGATGTCGAACAGGGTGAATACGACGACGAATTCGGCTTCAACCATCACGATGGGATGAATCGCCACGTTTAGGAATCGTCCAGATTTAGGCGATAACCGTCTGCTCGATGCTCTGTGCATCTTGTTGCAGGTGGCCTTGGGGACGACTCCCAGCGAAAAGGTCGAACTGAATACCGAAGAGTGGTTTGGATTGCATAAACTGGCAACCAAACAGGCGCTCCTCGGTATTGTTTTTTATGCAGTGGAACGGCTTGGACTCCAGAAATCGGGGCAAATCCCGAAGGAGCTGTATCTGCGGTGGTATTACCAAGCCGAGGGGTTCATGGCCCTTAACCAGCAACATTACGATTTGTCAAAACAAATGACGGAGCTGTTTACAGCGCAGGGACGCCGGACCCTGATTCTTAAGGGACAGGCGAATTCCCGTCTCTATCCTGACAAGTTCATCCGCCAGACGGGGGATATTGACCTTTGGATTGAGGGTGGGCGAGAGTCTGTTATAAAGTTGCTTTCGCAGATGGACTTGATGAAGGCGTCTCGGCTTTCGAGTCACGATGTTACTTTATCCAAGGATGCTTTCGGGGTGGATGTCGAAGTGCATTTTGACTATATGCAGGATGTCCGCAATCCTTTTGCTGGTAAGCATTTGAGGAATTATCTGTCGCAACAGATGGATGATGCTGTGCGAGTCCCCGAAGGGTTTGATGTTCCTTCGAATAAATTTGCGCTTGTGATGCAGCTGGCGCATATCCGCAAGCATGTGATTGGGCTTGGTGTTGGATTTCGCCAACTGGCGGATTACTTCATTTTGCTGAAGTCCGCGTCCGATGCGGAACGGGCGGAGGTCGCGTCGTTGCTGGATTCGTTTGGTTTACGACGTTTTGCGGGGGCGCTAATGTGGCTCCTTTCCGAAAAGCTCGGCCTTGAATCGCGTTACTTGCTTTGCGAACCAGATGCTCAGCGTGGACAGGTTCTGCTGCAGGAGATTCTGGCAGACGGCAACTTCGGAAAACGTTCCCGTCGCAGGAAGGGCGGAGTGTTCCTTTGGTGGTTACGTAATCGTCTGCGAGCGTTTCGACTGCTTCGGTTTGATTTTGGCGAAATGTCCTGGTATCTGCTGCGTTATTGGGGAATGTTCCTCGTATTCGTTCCCCGACGCATCGCCGCGTATTGCCGATTTAAAACAAAGCGCTGAGCCTTATAATTAGGTGGCGTCAGCATCGTGATTTGTTTTTCTACTTAAACACCGCGGTATAGTTCGCGTTGTCGCCAATTTCGACGAGGCGCGGATTTTCGGTTGACCCGTCCGACCATCCCGAGAAGATTCTTCCGGTGGCAGGAAGCGCTTCAAGCTGCATCTGCACTCCTGCAAAGAACTTGCCCTGGTAATTGGTGCTCGGCAGTTTCATGCCGTCGACCTTGATAATTCCGCTCCCGCTTGCGGTGATGGTGACGTTGACTTCGTTCTGCAAGTCGAATCGGTCGGCCATTTCTTGGCGGATGGTTTCGCTGCGGGTTCTCGCGTAGGAAATCAGGTTGCTGCCGGTCGGGTCCCAGGTGAAGTTGCTCTGGTTGCGGGGCCAGCGTTCCTGGTCGCGCGACTGTTCCTGAGAGGGAATCGTCGCCATCATGGCCTGTACGGTCTTCTGGACCCTTTCGTAGGTCAGGAAGTCGTTTAGTAAGATGCAGGCGTTGTTGATGAACATATGCTTGAAGTCGGGGTTCTCGAGGAGCTTCTTGAGCATTCCGCCCGGTGTGCGGCTGTCTGTTGTGCCCCAGCTTCCTCCGCCGAATCCGCCCCACATGCCGCCCTGTCCTGGGTTCTGTGTGCCGCTCTGCTTGGCGCCGAGCACCCAGTCGAACATGTTCTGGTTCTGTGCGTCAAATCCAGAAATGCCGGGAGTGAATCCGAATCCGTGGTCGGTATCGAAGGCAACGAACTTGAACGGGTTTCCGTTGCCGCCCCAGGCGCGTACGTTGTTGTTCGGCCAGTCTCCGTTGTGGAAGTACATTTCGGCGAACATATATTGGGCGAAGCTGTTGACGTTCAGCTTGGTCTTAAGTTGCTCGTACTGCTGGTTGTTTTCGCCGGCGTAGTTGGCGCTTGAAATTTCATTGACCAGCTGCTGGTAATCGCCGGTCGAGGCGCCGTTGGTGCCGCTCGCTTCAAGGTTTGTGCCCGCAATCTTGATCATATTGATGGACTTGGAATCGATTCCGTAGTTCGTCTCGACAAAGCTTCTGTTCAGGCGTTCGCGCAAGTCGTGGATACCGAAGTATTCGCCGTTATAGAACACCACCACCTGGCGGCTGCGCTGGTAGTCAACGTCGGTGCCTTCCATCAGACTTGTCATCATGGCGTCGCCAATGTAGTCCGTCCAGAAACGGTTGCCGTTGTTGCGCAGGTTAAAACTCTTGATCTTCTTGGCTTCGGGGCGTGTCGTGAACATCGAGTATTTCAGGACCTTGTCGCCGTAGTCGTCGTTGTCCATCTTGATCGCGACACTCTTCTTGGGCTTGTAGCGGCTATAGTTGCCGATAATCGAGATGCCTGCGTCGATTTCCCAGGTCTTTTCGGCGGAGGAGCTTCCGTTTTCGAAGAATTCTACGTGCACGGGGAGCTCGTCTTCGCGCCAGAAGTTGGCTGACTTGCAGGGTTCGGTGCATTTGGGGTTGTTGTTGTCGGTGACGTTCGCGTTTCCGCCGAAATTCCAGTTGCTTCCGCTGTTGGTAAGCGGTCCTGTGGCGTACAGACCGTCGGTGGAGTCGAACATGTCGTGGTGATTTACGGTCAGTGCTACGACCGGCATCGAGACGTTTTCGCCGATAAAGTATGTCTGCGTGGTGGTGTCGGCTGGCAGTCCGTTCACGAATTCGGAACAGCGAATCACCGTGTTCTCGGTAATCTGCTTGGCCTGCGTAATTTGTTCGGAACCCTGGGTGGGGAACGAACCGTCGAATGAGCAACGGATTTCGCCACCTTTTTGCGGGGTGGGCGGTTCAATCGTCAGGTTAGAATAGAAACCTGCTTTCGGGAGGAATGTCGCCTTGGCTTTGTGGTTGTCTTCGTATTCCTTGAGTCCGCTCGAAGAAGATTCCGGCTGGGCGGCCGAGGAGGACGTTGTCATGGAAACTTCCGGTGTGGTGACGGAGTCCTGATGGGTGGGGGCTTGTGCCGTGGCAGAACTTGCGGGAGCAATGGCGGTGGAACCGCTCGACGCGGGGAGTGTTATGGGGACAGTGATCGTGTCGCCGGTTTCGGAATCGACGTACTGGACTGCAGGAACGGTTTCGCCTGTAGTGGGGTCGGTATATTCAATGACGGGGAGGGTGTCGCCCGATACGGGATCGATGTAGGGCGTGTTAGGGTCGAATCCTGTGAGCGGGTTTCCCTGGTCGTCACCTTCTCCAATGGTTGGAAGGGTCGCTGTATCAACAGGGTTCTTATCGGAAGAATCGCTCGAGCATCCGCAGAGTATCGCCCCGATAAAGACGGGTAGAAAAATGACTTTTCTTTGCATAACAAACATCCCAGACAACAAAAAACGTCATCTTCAATACACCACTCTGTAAACTAATATGATTTTAGTGGAATAGATCGTTTTTAAGATATTCTTTACAAAAAAAAGAGCCTTTTTGGGGCCGTTTTGACGTGTATCACAAGTGTTTAAGTTTTTATGGGGTGAAATGTTCCGATTTTTTGAAATTGTATCAAAAATAAAAGTTCTGTGTAAAAATAAATGTCCGGACGAGGTGCCCGGACATTCGAAAATTAGTTTGAAAAATGCGCTAGATTAGTTGCACTCTTCGAGTGCAGTAATCTAGCCTCGGTCATATCCATGCAAGCATGGCTGCGACTCTCGGCTTACGATTACTTCTTGCAGCACTTGCATTCGGCGATGCACTTGTAGCACAGGCCACCGATCACGCCGCCGAGAATCGGGGCTACCCAGAAGAGCCAGAGCTGCTTGATGGCAGCGCCGCCAACGAACACGGCCATAGCGGTAGAGCGAGCCGGGTTCACGGAGGTGTTGGTCACCGGGATAGAGATGAGGTGGATGAGCGTGAGGCAGAGACCGATGGCGATCGGGGCGAAGCCTGCCGGAGCGCGGCCGTCGGTAGCACCCATGATCACGAACAGGAAGATGGCCGTGAGCACGGTTTCGATGAGGAATGCGGAGAGCATGCCGGAGGTCTTGCCGCCAAAGGCGTTCAGGCCGTTGGTGAGGGAGTCGGACCAGCCGTTGGTAGCGAATGCGCCAATGCCTGCGTTGGTGAGGTCGGGGCATGCAATCACGTAAAGGAGTGCCGCGGCGATGATACCGCCGATAACCTGTGCTACGATGTATGCCGGGGCTTCCTTAGCGGGAAAGCGGCCGCCGGCAACCTGACCGAGCGTGACAGCCGGGTTCAGGTGGCAACCCGAGATGTGACCGATGGCGTATGCCATGGTGAGCACCGTAAGGCCGAAGGCGAGCGATACGCCCACGTAACCGATACCGGTGGTGGGAACGCCGCAAGCGAGCACGGCTGCGCCGCAGCCGCCGAATACGAGCCAGAAGGTGCCGATTGCTTCGGCAATAGCGCGAGTAGAAAGTTTCATTTGAATTTTCTCCATATTGAGGGTTAAGAGTCGTGCCTTAATTTAGCAAAGCGAAGCGGGCGAATGCCCGAAATGAATGTGAAAAAATGTTTTCGTGAGTATACTCACATCAAAAAAATCCTGCATGATGATTTGCAGGATTCTTTCATTTTCTTAAGTAGAAATGGCGATGCCCGCCTACGCGGGCATGACAACAGCCTTACTTCTTGTCGGCACCGTGGCGCTCTATGAGCGCAACCCAAGCGGCTCAACCATGCCAGTCTGCAAGCAGCCTGGCGCGGCACTCGCCTTAGTGGCACTCTGATGAGTGCTGTAATCTTCGCCTCGGTCATGGCAAAATGAATTTTGCCGCGACTCTCGGCTTGCGATTACTTGGTTTTAGGCATCTGCACGGAAATATGGATGTCCTGCAGCTGCTGGAGGTCCACTTCGCTCGGGCACTGGTCCATCGGGCTAGAAGCGCTCGTGTTCTTCGGGAACGCGATGTAGTCACGGATAGATTCTTCACCTTCCATGGTAGCGACAACGCGGTCGAGACCGAAGGCGAGACCACCGTGCGGAGGAGCGCCGTACTTGAATGCATCGACAAAGAATCCGAACTTGGTCTTCACCTGTTCTTCGGAGAGGCCGAGCAGGCGGAACACCTTTTCCTGGACTTCCGGGTTGTGAATACGGATAGAACCACCGCCGATTTCCACACCATTAAGAACAAGGTCATAAGCTTCAGCGTTGCAATCCTTGAGGTTGCCGCTGAGCATCATGTCCAAATGTTCCGGAAGCGGGTTCGTGAACGGGTGGTGCATGGCCATGTAGCGGCCTTCGGTGTCGCTATATTCGAACATCGGGAATTCGGTAATCCACACAAATTCACGCTTCTTCGGATCGCGGAGACCCTTGATACGGGCGACTTCCAGGCGGAGCTGACCCATAGCGGTTGCTGCAACCTTTTCCGGACCTGCAATGAAGAACATCATGTCGCCGCACTTGGCGCCGACAGCGTCGCGGAGTTCGTTAAGTTGTTCGGTAGTAAAGAACTTGCCGACCTGGGTTTCCACTTCGTCGTTTTCCTTGACGCGCATCCACACGAGGCCCTTGGAGCCGTACTTGCCCACGTAAGCGGTGAGTTCGTCAATCTGCTTACGGGTGAAGTCCACGCAACCCTTGGCGGCGATACCGCGGATCTTGCCACCGGCGGCAACGCAGTTCTTGAACACGCCAAAGTTGGACTTTGCACCGATTTCAGACACGTCGTGGATTTCGAGGTCGAAGCGGAGGTCCGGCTTGTCGGAACCGTACTTGAGCATGGCTTCTGCCCACTTCATACGGCGGATGTGGCGCGGCGGTTCGAAGTTCCAAACCTTGCCCAAGACTTCGGTCACGAACTTGTCGAACATTTCCATGACTTCGTCCTGGTTCACAAAGGACATTTCCACGTCGATCTGCGTGAATTCCGGCTGACGGTCGGCGCGGAGGTCTTCGTCGCGGAAGCACTTGGCAATCTGGAAGTAGCGGTCCATACCGGCAATCATCAAGAGCTGCTTGTACTGCTGCGGAGACTGCGGGAGGGCGTAGAACTTGCCCGGGTTCACGCGGGACGGCACGAGGTAGTCACGTGCGCCTTCCGGAGTGGACTTGCAAAGGCACGGAGTTTCGATGTTTTCAAAACCGTTAGCGTAGAAGAAATCGTACACGGCCTTGAGGAAGCGGCTCTTGAGGAGGAGCTTCTTCTGGATCCACGGACGGCGGAGGTCCAAATAGCGGTACTGCAAGCGGAGGTCGTCGTTTTCCTTGCATTCTTCGTTCGGGTCGTTAATGGCGAGCGGAGAAGTGAGGGCGGCGTTCAGGATTTCGAGCTTGTCAGCCTTGACTTCGATTTCACCCGTAGCGAGCTTTTCGTTGGTGTTGCCTTCTTCGCGGGCGTAGACCTTACCAGTCACGTAAATAACGTATTCGTTACGGAGCTGTTCGGCAGTCTTCAACACGTCGGCGTTGTAGTCCGGGTTGAAAACGATCTGGGTCTTGCCGTACTTGTCGCGGAGGTCAACGAAAATCACACCACCATGGTCACGGCGGCGATCCACCCAACCAGCGAGTGTTACGGTCTGGCCAACATCTTCCTTGCGAAGCTGGCCGCAGTTATGTGTACGTTTCATAGTGAGTCCTTGAAAAATTTTTCGGGGCTAAATATAGAAATTAGACGAGAGACGAGAGACGAAGGACGAGAGAAACTTCTAAAAAAAGGCATGTTTTGAAGGCTTTTTTCTTTAGTCTTTCGCCTGTAAGCTTGAAGATCCGCTCTTTCGTCTAAAAAAAGGGGGGGGGGGAGGAATCCCCCTGGTTTCAGCCCCGGCTGCACCCTTATTGTCAAGCCCGCGTTGCTTACGCAATACTCTTCGGCTCAGCCATGTCAAAGAACAAGTTCTTTGTCGCGGCGTTCGCCTTGACTGTCTTTGAGCGGGCTTCTCCTTTGTCCCGCCCCAGCCGGGTCTTCCACGCACCCCCTCGCCTAGGGGGACGCCCCCTAAGACCCCCATTTACCCCGCCTCTTTTGATATTTCGCTTCAAATTGTAATGCCGCATTTGATGCGGCGTCTCCTTTTTTCCTTGTCATCTCCGCGAAGGCGGGCGGACAGCACTTAGCACTTTAGTGCTTAGTGCGCATGGCCACCAAGGTGGGGATCTCCTTTCCTCCTTTTATACTACATTTCGTTTTGACATAGCCCTTTACCTTCGGGTATAGGGCGTAGAGATTAACGTTGAGTTAGCTCTTATTCCGTAGTCAGAAATCGGCAAAATTTCAAAAATCATTTTTTATTAACTTTTAGTTGGTCTTTAATAAACAAAATTAGTGAAAAATGTTTGTAATTTTGAAAAATTTTTGATTTTAACACAAAAATAATGTATATTTAATGCGGGATAGGAGTAATCCTGACCGAAATAAAGAAGGACCTCTGGGTTAGCGGCCAGAAGTCCTTTGGTGAAGAGTTTGAGAACTCAACAGCAGCTCAAAAAATCCAAAACCATTGTTCAAAAATACCTTTGGGCAAGAAGACTTCTATGCTGATATAGACGCTAGGAACATATCGACTCTTGTTAATAATGGATTGTCGTATCATGACGCAATGGACAAATATTACAACCAAAACTGCTACGGCCGTTTCGGTCATTTTGTAAATTCCTATGGTGGATGGAAAAACTTTGTGAATCATGTGAATGGTTTCTATTTTTTCCCAATGACCCCCACGGTAAATCCTATTTTTATAGAAATGGCGAAGAGTGCGTTTATACGCAAAATTCGCGAAGGAACCTTGAATGAGATGGATTGTTACATTCCTTGACGCTATCGTCTTGTTGTACTTCCTTTCCGGGATTGTCGTTTGGAAAAACGCCTTCCCGGAATACATCCATTCCGAGTATGCGGAAAAATTTAGTGAAAACGGCCTGGACGCAATCCTCTTTGTCAATGTAAATCCGTATTTCCAATTTTTAAGACCTCCTGATTGCTTCTATGACGTTTGGGTAAAACACCAAGAAGATTTGCAGTACTACAAGTTAGTAGTAGGATATTTTGGTAGAGGTGGATTTGGTTCGGACGGTTGTTCCGGGGAAAATAAGACTGTTCCTAACATTCGAGTATTCCGTACCGATAACAATTTGAAATTTATCTCTGTATATAGAATAAGTCAGTATCATTTTGATGAAGACCGCCTGGATCTATATGCGGTTCCCAAAAATGCAAATAATCGTTATGTCATGGGGATAAATCTCAAAGTTAAAAGTGATTTATCTTTTGCTGATAGTAGTGCTTCTGATGACAAAATTCTAGAAATGTACCTTGACAATCGATATGAAACATCGTGCAGCATATTTGTTCTTAGCAAAAGAACTCATTATGAACTCAGCGCCTCAGAGAATGAATCAAACCAAGCTGCCATGGAATTTTTTCGTGACACGATCCGAGTCCACGCCCTATACGATGTATTCAAACAGATGCACCTAAAGCCGGCTTGCGTGGATTCGTTGGAACTGCATTATACATCAATGTTGCAAGAACAGATACCAGTCTTTTGGAAGTCGCCAAACAGGATAACGACTACTAAGTGACTGTATGATCTCGGTGAAAAGTGAAATTTTGTTCACTTGTTCTTAGTAAACATTTTTGACTAAATTTGTTTCTAAGATGCAAGAACCATTTAAGGCAGAAAATATTGAAGCCGCTTTTGAATGTATTGATAAAACGGCGTTTATAGACGAACTGGTGGATTCCGTTTCTCGCTTAAAGGTGTATTCAGCGGTACTCCAAAGATCTATTGCGCGAGAGTCGTGCATGACATCGATGTATATAAAAGAAAGTATGCATTCGAGTCGCATGGAGGGTACTCGCACGTCGTTGGAAAGTTCCCTTGAAAAGGTCGCCCTGGAAGATGATTCCGACAAGGAAACCAACGAAGTTCGGAACTATTCTGCAGCCACGCGATACGGTCGTGACTACTTGATGCGATCTGGGACGTTTACAGAAGAAATGCTTTTGGAAATGTACAGGATTCTTTTGGAAGGCAACATTCACAGGACTACTGAACAGATAGGCTGTTATCGAACTGAGCAGAACTTTATCCAGAACGAGAAATCCAAGGAAATCACCTTTGTTCC
Organism: Fibrobacter sp.; assembly: GCA_017626945.1. Taxonomy (GTDB): domain Bacteria; phylum Fibrobacterota; class Fibrobacteria; order Fibrobacterales; family Fibrobacteraceae; genus Fibrobacter. Next base: position 14,660 of record JAGAHT010000055.1, on the reverse strand, counting down.
GCCTGAAGCCAAATATGTGAAACCCCTCATGGACAACTTGATTTCGTTTATGAATAAGCCGGAATCGGGCGAGCGGAATCTGGTGAATGCGGCCGTCATACATGAACAGTTCGAAACGATACACCCTTTTGCCGATGGAAATGGCCGGTTGGGGCGTATGCTTATCCCGCTATTCCTTTTCAAGGAACGTGAAATAGAAATGCCTTGGCTGTTTTTGAGCGAGGCGATTGAAAAAGAAAAGTTCCGTTATTACAAGATGTTGAACGATGTGCGGACGAACAATGCTTGGAACGAATGGATTAAATTTTTCTTGGGTATTGTGGATAGGCAATGTGTTAAGTACGAAGGGAATGTCCGGAAAATTGAAGAATTATATGTGACTAGCTTGAAAAAACTCTCCGACATATCATCTTCGCGGTTGTTGAAACAAGTGTTTTCTTGCTTTTTCAAAAGTCCGATTCAAAATAGTCGCTCCATTGAACGTGAGACAGGTCTATCCAACACTACCGTCAACCGGATGCTTGACAAACTCATCGAAAATAATATGGTGTTTGCAGATGACAAGAAACGTGGCAATGTCTATTACTTTTACGATTTAATGGAATTACTGTAAAAATGTCATTTTCTGACATTTGAATTAATGTATATTTATTCATGTAGGTCCAAAAATCACAGGAGGTCCCTATGAGCGTCGTCATCTTGAGATGGAATCCAGAAATTTCCAGCTACGGCATGGATCGTTTCAAAAATGCCATAGAAGAAGCCCGAAATACGCAAAACTACATGCTGAACTGGAGCGTGTGGGAACACGAAAAGGTTCACTGCGGGGACCGTTTCTTTATGCTTCGTGTCGGTAAGGGGAAAACTGGTGTGGTCATGAGCGGAAGGATTGTGTCCGAACCCTATCATGACGAAGACTGGTCCGGCAAAGGGCGTATGACTTATTATGTGAATATACAGCCTGATTTCTTGGTGGATACGGAGCGGGGCACGCATCTCAGCATCCGTGACCTCGAAAAGGCGCTTCCTCGATATGTATGGAAAGAAGGCCATTCGGGGATGGTGCTGAACGACTCTCTTGGGACGAAATTGGAATGGCTGTGGGTCGATTTTCTCTATAACACATTTAGTGTCTCTGCGAAAAAGAATTTTACTTCTAATTTGTGTGAAACAAATACAGAAAGTGTCCCTAAAACATATCATTACAGCATGGTAGTGCCTCTTCAACTGGATCTTGTGAAGAAAAGGGGGGCTGCGTGTGAAATCTGCGGCTATGATTATGAAAAGGTTTTTGATTTGGCCTTCCTAAATTACGGTGGTGTCCAGAACATCTATTATTTTTTCCCGAGCAAGCGCCCGATAAAAAATGTTCGTCAGAACTTCCACTGCATTTGTGCCAACTGCAGAAACATATACAACGACCTCCGCAACGACACAAACGAGGGGGAACTGCTTCCCTTTGAAAGCTTGGCTAAGTTGAAGCGTAAGTGAAAATAAAATTTAGTGATTTAACCTTTAAAGCCTCGCCTTTTTAGCTTGTAGGCGGTTTGCTTGTTGATTTGGCATTCAAGAAGGCTTTCGAAGGTGCCCTTTTTCATCGAGAAGACTTCCAGCGCTTTGGGTAGGTGGCTGTTTTTCTTCCGCTACCTGAATCGCCCTATTGTTGCGGAGTGTCTTGAAAATGAAATCCCTGTCGCCATTGTCGAAGCGGATGATTTTGTTTCGCAAAAGTGGGATGATATTCGCGTGGAAAATGCTCTCGCTTTTTGCCATAAAATGCAAATCAATGGGGGAGTCCTCTCCAAAGAAAGTTTAATTCGTGCCGCCATCAAATCAATAGGAGGTAAAAATGGTTGATAACTTCAAGATTATCCGTTCGATGCTCAAATTCGAGAATCCTGGCGACTGTTATTACGTACAACTGCTCCGCAGGCAAAGTGACGACCCAAAAATTGGAGGCGTTCCTGATCCGGCGTATCACGGAAATATGCATAGTCGCTCTATTAAAGACTACTTTATTTCGTCGTTAGAGCATTTTGACGAAGTGGAAAAAGAAATCAAGACGATTTGCGATGTATTCAATGTGCGGGCCTATATCCGCCTGAACAAGCGTAACTTCAAGGATGTTTCGATGGCGATTTTCAAGCACATCACCGATGAAATCTGTTCCGGCGAGACTTATGCATCTCCGCATCACTTGGTGGCGAGTGCTGCCGGGCGTGCGAACTGTGCAGGTAAAGATAAGACCTGGGTTGTCGATGTGGATGCGGAATATGTTCCGTACAAGCAGAATATTTGCGAACTGATTGAAAAATGCGAACCTTTCCAGCCTGCAAACGGCATTCTGGAAATCCAGACGAAAAACGGATTCCATTTGATTGTGAAGCCGTTTCATACCGAGAAAATGGACGGACTCTGGTCGGGTTTCTGTGAGGAAAATTCCATCGACCTTCCTCGCTTCGATATTCATAAGGACAATCCGACTATATTGTATGTGAAATGAATGATTTGTAAGCTGAAACTATTGATATGGCATATTAAAATAATTAGAAGTTACGCCGTATAGTCGCGAACTCGCCCGATTGAAATTGAGGTGCGGATGATAGTCGGTGAGACTTTTTCTATCTTATTATCAAAAAACTAGGAGTTATTATGTCTGTACAAGTGATGGTAAATGGTATTCCGGGCAACATGGGCCGCATTGTGGCCGAAACCTGCGTGGCCCGTGGCCTCGAACTCGTTCCGTATTCCCTGACGGGTGAAATTATCGTGGAAAACGAAGCCGAAGTCGCCGGCACGACCATCCAGCTTTTGAAGCCGAGCAATCGCGAAGCTCGCATTGCAGAAGTTCTCGAAAAATACCCGAATGTCATTTGCATCGATTACACGCACCCGACGGCCGTAAACGACAACGCCGCTTTCTACGTAAAGCACAAGATTCCGTTTGTGATGGGCACCACCGGCGGCGACCGCGAAGCGCTCGCCAAGCTCGTTGCCGATGCCAATCACCCGAGTGTGATTGCCCCGAACATGGCAAAGCAGATTGTTGCTTTCCAGATGATGATTGAATTTTTGGCCAAGGAATTCCCGACGGCATTCAGCGGCTACAAACTCTCCGTGGTAGAAAGCCACCAGAAGACCAAGGCCGATACGAGCGGTACCGCGAAGGCCGTGGTGGGCGACTTCCAGAAGATGGGATTCGACTTCTCCGTGGACGATATCGAAAAGGTCCGCGACGAGAAGGAACAGATGGAACGCATGCACGTGCCCGAAGAATACCTCGGCGGTCACGCCTTCCACACCTACAGCCTCGACAGCGCCGATGGTACGGTTCACTTCGAATTCCAGCATAACGTGTGCGGCCGCAAGATTTACGCCGAAGGCACCGTAGACGCCGTGAACTTCCTCGCATGCCACATTGCAAACGGAACCGCTAGACCCTTCAACATGATGGACGTCCTCCGCTCCGGCAAGATGAGGTAAATTTAGACGAGAGAACGGCACTTCGTGCCTACAGACGAAAGACGAAAGATTTATAATGGCGCTTCGCGCAAATTATAGAGAAAAAATTTTTTGTTTGTAAATAAAGTTCTCTCTCTTAAAATTCATTTTTACGATAAAATTCAATATTTTATGTCTATATCTCTCGTCTCCCGTCTCTCGTCTCTCGTCTAACTATGCGTTCTTATATCCTCCGCCGCTTACTTTTGATGATCCCGACCCTCATCGGGATTTCATTGGTATGCTTTATCCTTATCCAGCTGCTGCCGGGAGGACCTGTGGAGGAGATGATTTCGCGTGCGCAGCAGGCCGCTGCCATGAAGGGCGGGGTAGATGCGTCCAAGGCTCTCTCTCCCGACCAGATTGCGCAAATCCAGGCGTACTTCGGTTTTGACCAACCCGCCTGGAAGCGTTACCTGACGTGGCTCTGGAACGTTCTGCACCTGGACTTGGGCTCCAGCTACACCTACGGGCTCCCCGTGTGGGATGTGATTACGAGCCGTTTCCCGATTTCGCTGTTCTTTGGTATTACTTCGTTCTTCTTGAGTTACCTTGTCTGTATTCCGCTGGGCCTCTGGAAGGCGGTGCATCACGGGAGCAAGCTTGATTCGCTTTCTTCGGGCGTGATTTTCTCGGGGTATGTGATGCCGGGCTATGCTCTCGGTATCTTGCTTATCATCTTCCTCGCGGGCGGTTCGTACCTCGACATTTTCCCGCTGGGCGGCCTCACGAGCGACGACTTCGAGGACTTTACCTTCTTCGAAAAGATTGTGGACCTCGCGCACCATTTGATTCTGCCGATTTTCTGCTACATGATCAGCGAATTTGCGTTCCTCACGTTCCTGATGAAGAACTCCGCGCTCGAAGAACTCGGCAAGGACTACATGCGCACGGCGCTTGCCAAGGGCATGAGCTTTAACCAGGCGCTCGTTCGCCACGCGCTCCGTAACGCCTTGATTCCCATTGCAACGCGCCTTTCCGAAATTTGCACACTGATGTTTGCGGGGGCGCTCCTCATCGAGAAGGTCTTCGATATCGACGGCATGGGGCTGCTCTACTACAACTCCATGGTGAACCGCGACTACAACGTGGTCATGGGCGTCATTTTCCTCAGCAGTCTGATGGCGATGATCGGTCGCCTTTTCAGCGATATCCTCTACACCCTCGTAGACCCGCGCATCAAATTCTCGTAGTAGCAGCCCTTTCATTTATCAACCTGGATACCATCTCTCCTTACAGTCGTTCCAGGATGAGTTTTTCGTTTAAATGGTCGAATTTTTCTATTTTTCCTCTTGATGGATAAGTTGAAAGTTTATTTTGGTAGCTGGGTGAACCACTTGATGGATCACTCTATGTTGCAGCGTCTCTTGATGGCGCTTGTCATCTTGGTGGTTGCGAGGGTTCTGTTGGTGGTTTTAAGGCGGGCTATCGACCATGCCGAAAACAGGGGCTTTGACAAGGCGGCAAAACCGCTGATTTACTCGCTGTTTGCCTACTGCATCTACATTGTTACTTTGTTGCTAATTCTGCACGTACTGGGCGTCAACACGGCGGGCCTCGTTGCCATGGTAGGTGCGGCGAGCTTGGCGATTGGCCTAGCGCTTAAGGATACGCTCTCGAATATTGCGTCTGGACTTTTGCTGCTGTTCCTGCGGCCGTTCAAGGCGGGGGACTACATCGAGTGTGGCAGCATCAAGGGGAATATTGTAGGAATCGGGCTTTTCAATACTACCTTCAAGACGGTGGACGGCCTGTTCGTCTCGGCGCCGAATTCGGCCCTATGGGGGCAACCGATTGTCAACTTCAGCAAGAATCCGCTTCGCAGGCTTGAAATTACGGTGGGCATCGACTACGGCGATTCCCCGGAAAAGGCGCTCGACGTCATGCGCGATGTCGTGGCGGGGGAGCCGCTTTTCTTGCTGAAACCTGAACCGCAGTTCTTTGTATCTTCGCTGGAAGACAGTTCGGTGAATGTCACCTTCCGTGCCTGGGCACGCACGCAGGACTATTTTAACTTGCGCTGGAAGTATACCGCCGAGATCAAGAAGCGCTTTGCCGAGGAAAATATCACGATTCCGTTCCCGCAACGCACGGTTCACGTGGTAGATAAGGCCTAAAAGGGCCTCTAAAGAATTGTATATTCCGATTTGGAATGGTAAAATAGGGACTGAAGTTGTCCCAAAAATTACTTTTTTGTTAAATTTGAATTAGATATATCAAGGATGTGTAATGTCTTCGATAAATTTTGCTACACGAGAAATTAGTTGTAAAGTCGTTTACTATGGCCCGGGCCTTAGTGGCAAGACCACCAATTTGCAGGTGATCCACCAGAAGATGCCTCAGGATAAGCGTACCGATATGGTGTCCCTGGCAACTGAAGGTGACCGTACGCTCTTTTTCGACTTTTTGCCCCTGAATTTGGGCGATATCAAGGGGTTCAAGACCCGTTTCCAGCTCTATACGGTTCCCGGTCAGGTTTATTATAACAGTACCCGTAAGTTGGTGCTCCGCGGTGTAGACGGTATCGTCTTTGTGGCGGATTCCCAGAGGTCCCGTCAGGCAGAAAACCTGGAAAGCCTCCAGAACCTGCGCCAGAACTTGCAGGATTACGGCATGGATCTAGACGATATGCCCTTCGTGCTCCAGTACAACAAGCGCGACATGGACAATGTGTTTACGCTCGACGAACTGAACGCGGAACTCAACCCGCGCAACGTTCCGTTCTTCCCGGCGACCGCCCATAACGGTAAGGGAGTCGTAACGACTTTGAAGACGATTGCCATGCTGGTGATTGAAAAGTTTAATGTGAAGCAGGGCTTCCTCCGTCAGGCAGCAGCGAATGTCGGCAATACCGGTGTTCACGATGTCTCCCTCACCAAGGAAGGGGTCTCGGTCAAGGCGACTCAGCCTGCCGCTCCGGCACCGAGCCATCCCACTGCAGCCCCTGCAGCCGCCTCACCGTTCCGCATGCCCTCGTTTGCGGCCAAGCCGCCTCAGCCGGCTGCCCCTGGTGCACCTGCCCAGCCTTCGACTGCCGGCGCCGGTCTGTTCCAGAAAGGAGCTACGTCTTCGCCCTTCGGTCGTCCCCGTGCCGCAGCGACGGTTCCGCGTATGCCGACCTTCGGTCGCGATGTCGCCAAGCCTCAAGCCGATGCCGATGACGAAATTGAATTGCGTCCGTACGTACCTAAGAAGAAGTAATCTAACGAAGGTGCATTATGAGCGATTTTACCATTTTTTCTGATGAAGCCGAAAAGGTTCAGCGCTTGATGGTTGCCTATCAGGCGAGCGTGAAGGCTGAATATATTGTCCTTTGCCATCGTGATGGATCGATTATTGCAGAAGTAGGTTCCTTGGGAATTGACGCGACTCCGCTCGCAGTGTTGAGTACGGCTTCGTTCGACTCGGCACGCCAGGTGGGTATGATGCTCGGCGGTGAAAATTTCCAGTCGGTTTCCTATTCTGGAGAAAACCGCTCCATCTATATTTCCCCGGTGGACCAGGCTCTCTTGCTGGTGCAGATTTTCCCGGGCTCCAAGCTGCCGAACCGTATCGAGGACTTCAACCGCCTGTTGGTGGAAAAGCTGGTCGACGCGGTGCCTGCCTTTACGCAGAATACTAGCCGCCTGGTTCGTTAAGGACTCCTGGAGGCCCCAGTGTCGAAACTCCCTCCGCTACGCAATTTGCGGAAGACGACGGTTCTTGTAATCGCCGTTTTCTTGGGTTTCTTGATTCACTGGATCTTGGTGGCCAACTGGGGCCGTGAGACTATCCGCGATTCGGCCGAGGCGGAACTTTCGCTTGCGCAGAGTGTCGTCTGTAGCCATATCGTGAACGGTTCGCCTTTCGGTGTCGATAGCGTCTTTGAAGAGGGGATGCGCCTCTATTATTATTCCACGGTTTCTTCGGCGTTGCAGCTCAAGGATGACACCTTGATGCATATCTGGTTTAATGGTGCCGATACCGTGCAGAAACTTGCCTGCGACATTGCGCAGGATGTGTGCCTTACGACGATTGCCCCTGCCATGCTGAAGGCGGGCGAGTGGAGCGTCGATCTGGTAGCGGGCCGAAAGCTCTTGTCTACGCGGCAGTTTATTATCGAACCTAGCGACAGGTAGTAGCGATGTCCCGGCAGTTCTGGTTGGGACTTTTCTTGTTTGCGGTATGCGCATTCGGCATGGATGTCGATTCGCTGCCGGTGTGGGATCCGTCCCTTTTGACTCGGAATAATTCGTTTGTTCAAAATTCGGATACGGCTTCCCGGCATGATTCCATAGAGACTCACGGTTACAAGACGGTCCAGGTGACCGTGGGCGATGGCGGAACGCAGGTGGATCAGGAACTGCGGCTTTCGATTACGGGAAAGCTGACCGACAGTGTCTATGTGGATGCGCTTCTTTCGGATGTGGGGCGCCGCGCGGGAGACCAGACGACGGCGACACTCCGCGAAGTGGACCAGATATATTTTCGTGTAGAATCTCCGCATTATTTTTTGCACTTGGGTGACCTGACCTGGGTGGATTCCTCGATGGGATTTACGGGGGTGGAACGCGCTTCGTTGGGGGCCATGGGGGGCGTGCGTGGAAATTTTGGCGGTGGCTATGCGCAGGTGCGTGGCGTAGTCGGTACCGACGAGGTACAGCACTATACGTATACCTTTAGTGGCGTGAGCGGCCAGCAGCTTGGCTATTCGCTCGATGGTGCAGGGAATTTTATCGCGGTAGTGCCGCAATCCGAAACGGTGTGGCTGAATGGGGTGCGCCTGACGCGCGGTCGCGATTACTTGGTGAATTATGCGGGCGGTATGCTCGATTTCAAGGGGTCGGTGCTTCCGAGTTTCGACGATGAAATCCGCGTGGAATACGATGCCTACGAGAATGACAATATCTACACCCTGTACGGTGCGGCAGCAAGTTACCGCCACCCGAACCTGTACCTGGATGTTTCCGGATTTAAGTTGGAAAACGATGTGGACCGTCTGAAACGCGGCGTGTGGACCGACGAGGATTACGCGATGCTCAAGGCGGATCGTGGCGATGAGTTTGTCCGCGACGATACGCTTCCGCCGCTGAATCGCCCCGACCGTACGGAACGCATGAATGCGCGCGTGCGCGTGCAGCAGAACCAGCAGTTCTATGCGGACTTTGAAATGGCGGTAAATCGGAGCGATTCCAATATCGTCTCTTCGCAGGTGGAAGGCCCCGAAGGGCGTGCTTTCCGCTGGTTTGTGACGACGGACTCGACGCGTGACTTGCTGCATTTCCCCTTGGCGATGTCCGTTTACGGAAACCGCGTGCAGAAAGGCTATGATATTTTGCAGTTTCAGGGGACGGATCTGGACTGGAACCTTTACGGACTTCGCGACCGCTGGGACTTGGCGTATGCGGATTCGTCTTTCTTGGATGACGACCTGCTGCACGATGAGTTTACGATGCGTACGCGCTTTGCGCGTGACTGGTTCGGTTTGGCGCAGTGGGGGTACCGCCGCAATGCCGACGAGGACTGGAATTCGTCGAGGGGTGAACTCGGAGTTCAGCATCGCAACCGGTATGCTTTAGGGGAGCTCTCGCTGATTCGCGTATCGAGCCTGCAGGAGCGCGAAATGGAGCGTTACCAGGGAACGGCCAATGCGGAATACTTGCAGGGAATGGTTCGCCCCTTTGGAACAGGGGACTTGCGCTTTACGAAAATAAATCTTGATGATGCTGAAGACGAAGTGGTTTACGGAAAGTCTACGAGCGGCTTCGGCGTGTTCTTTGACCGTGGCGAAATCCGCGAAAGTGTGGGCGGTCGCATGGCGAAACGCCGTGGCGATACTTACGGTGACGAATGGGCAGATTCCCTGTGGGCGTCGACCTGGGTGCAGGAGGCGAATTACAACAGTCGCTATTTCACTTTGTCGCACCTGTTGCAGTATGAACGCATGCGGACGGATTCTTCGGAGTCAAAAAACAGTTGGCTTGCCAATTTGGATTCCCGTTTTGGTGCCGAGGAACTGGGTGTGCAGGGAAATGTCTCGTACAAGTTGGGTATGACCGAAGAGCAGATTTACACGGCGGTGTATAAGGCAGTGGCTCCTGGAACGGGCGACGTGCGCTACGATAGTTTGACCGCGAGTTATATTGAGGGCGTGGATAACGGCGACTTCGTTTACGAGGGAATGGGCCGAAACGATTCCGTGGGAGCGGTGCTTTCGTCCGATGCGGAATTCGATATGGAATTGCGTTTTAATCCGGGGCTTGCCTTGGGAATTCGCGAAGGTCTTTTGCGCGATGTGACTTTTGGTGGTTCTTATGAGGGCGAGGGGAGCGATACGACTGGGCGCAAGATTTATTTCCCGCCGGTGAATCGTTCGCAGTTGCATCGCATGACTTCGGGGCGCATGGCGGTAGAGGGCCTTGTCGATTGGCAACATCCGTCGGGTGTGTCGCTTGCGTATAAGCCGGGCGCTTCGTTTGATAAGAAGCTTTCTTCGATTTCGTACTACGAGACGTCTTATTCGCATCAGTTCGATGCGGGGTACCGAATCAACCTAGATCATTTTGTCGGTGGTGCTCTCTTGGTTCAGGAAAACGAGCTTTCGGCGATGCAGGAATGGGAGTGGGATATTTACGATGGCTCGCTGCGATACCGTTTCGATTTCTTGCAGGGCTTCTTTGTGCAGCCGCTGGGGCGCTACCGTACGGGCGAAGGCACCGACGGTTCCGGCTATGAAGTAGGCGAGTTTGACGCGAACCTTTGGGAAGGTGCCTTGCGCGTCGGTTACCATAAGCAGAAAAAGGTGAATTCCTATGCGAATTTCTCGGTGGTGCAGGTGGATAGCCATGGCGACATCATTCCTTACCAGGTAATGGCTGGGTACAACGACGGAAGAACTTACCGTTTTGAATTTTCGCTGTCGGTAGATATCAATGACTTTTTATCAATGGGTTGTCTTTATATTTTGCGTTTTGGCGATGCCGAAGAGAATATCTTCCAGAAATTGAGCACCGAGGCGAGGGCGTACTTTTGATGTGTGATGTGAAATGTGAAATGAGTAATTCGCCAAGCGGCGTCATTCTGGAAGGCGAGATGTGAAATGAGGGAAGAGTAATTTACCAGGCGGTGTCATTCTGGATGGCGAGATGTGAAATGAGAGAAGAGGAATTTACCAGGGGCGTCATTCTGGATGGCGAGATGTGAAATGAGGGAAGAGGAATTTACCAGGGGGCGTCATTCTGGAAGGAGTGAAACGACTGACGGAATCTAAAAAGAAGATTTTTTGATGAAAATGGATCGGATAAATGGAGATGTTGTTGAGTTGCGCCGAAACCCTCGGATTCTCCTGCTGCATTTTATAGCATTGCTCGTGCTTTGTACGCATGGGGTTGCGGCGGATTGTCGAATCGCGGCGGTGCAGTGGTCGGGTGACCATGAACTTTATGACGAGTCGCAAATGGCCTCGGTCGTGGGCGAGCCTTGCGAAAACTGGACTCTTGCTCGGGACCAGCTTTTGCGCTATTACGAAAATCACGGATTCCTGGCAGCGAAACTTTCGGGAAGTATCGATAGCGCTGGCGTTCTGAATTTGCAGATGGAGCGCGGCTCGGCATGGGTGTGGGCGGAACCAGAGAATCTTGACTCGTCGGGAAGCTCCCCCGAGGTATTCCGTAGGCAGACGGGAATTATTGCCGGTGATTTGGTGTCGATGCAGGACCTCGAACGCTCCGATATGAAGTTGGCGCGAATCGGCTATTACGACCGTGTGGCGCCCGTGCAGATGTATCGTGACCCGACCCGTAACCGCATTATTCCTGTGTATCGGATGCAGGCGGCGGCTGTTTCGGAGGCGTATGCGCTTTTGACTTATTCCAGCGAGACCGACGTGTGGGAAGGCAACGTGAACGTGTCGCTATACAACATCCGCGGAACGGCCCGCGACCTTTTCCTGCAGGGTTTTACCTCCGATGATGCACGCCGCCTGGAAGGCTCCTATAAGGAACCGTGGATTCTGGGGACCGCCTGGGATGTAATCGCGCGTGGTTACTTCGACGAAGATTCTTCGGCGCGCGAGGCTTATGGTGAACTAGGTGTTTCGCGCGACATCGGCTTTGATTTTAATGTGGGCATTTTCCTGGGCGTAGGCAATAACCGCAAGACTTCGTCGCTAGAACTCTCCTATGTTTCTCTGGACCGATTTGTGTTGCCCCGTTCAGGTACGCGCTTTAAGGGCTCGGTCGTCTGGAACATGGCCCGCCCGGATTCGCTGGACAATTTCTTGCGGGCGGGCGCGAAGCTTGTTCACTATATTCCCTTCTACGGAAATTGGATTACGCGCTTCAGCGGTGCCGCCGGCGGCATTTTCCCGACCGATGCGACTCTTGACCGACTGGATTACTTTGCGCTTGGCGGTATGGATAGCTTTAGGGGAATGGATGTGCGCTTTGTGCGTAGCCGTTCCTATGGGTATTCCGAAGCGGCGTTGCTGTGGCAGTATGGTTATGACCTCTCGATCGAGGCTTTCTATCAGCCGGGACTTTATCGTGCGCTTGCGCCTGGTCATGGCTGGAAACGTGAGCATGATTACGGTGTCGCCTTTACGCAGTATCGAGGCAATTGGAGCGTGAATCTGTACTATGCGCTGCGGAATGGCGAAAATTACCTGGACGGCATTATTGGCTTCGGTCTGAAAACTCTGTTCTAAAAAAGTCTACTTGAAGCCTTGACAAATGTTAAAAAAAGCTTAAATTTGTGTTCGGAAAATCTTAACAAGGAGTAGAAATGAAAAAGATTCTCTTGGCTTTGGCTATGTTTGCGATGTTCGCTTCTAGCGCCTTTGCTCAGAACGTGAATTTCGGTGCCAACATCTCTTACCAGTCCGAAGCGATGGTGGGCGACCATACTGATTGGTTCGCAGACGACAATGCTTCCTCTGGCTATGCTGTTGGTCTGAATGTGCGTGTCCCGTTCAGCCAGTTGCTTTCTCTGCGCACTGGCCTTGATTTCCAGGTGAATGTCTATAACTATACGGAAAAGGTTCTTACTAAGGAGTATGACCAGAGCAACTTGTTCCTCGCTCTCCAGCTCCCTCTCCTTGCTAGAATTAACTTCACTCGCGGCTTCTTCATGGAAGCTGGCTTGGATATGGGTTTCAACCTCCTCGCCAAGCACTACAACGAAGCTCTTGACAAGGTTGATGACGAAGACGCATGGAGCGATATCAAGGACTGGTCTGTGTTCACACTCGGTCCGAGCGTAGGCCTGGGTTACACGATGTGGTTCGGTCTTGAATTCCGCGGCCGCTTCTCTTACAGCCTGCTCTCCGATTACGACAAGAACGAAATGAAGCTCAATCCGCTCCGTTTCCAGATCGATATCGCTTACTGGTTCGGCTACAAGAACTAATTCGGCTGGTTAATCAGTTTTTTTGCTCCAGGTTACCCGCCTGGGGCTTTTTTTATATGGTGCGGAATCTATGGCAGAACGTGGACTTTTTATTTGTTTATTGCATGTAAAATATGTAAATGTATCTTAAATTTTGTTTAATTGTAGACTTTTAATAAAAAATACATTGACTTTCGCTAAAATAAAAGGTATATTAATCGTAAACCGTCAGGGAGTGTTTTATGTGCTTGGAATTTCGTGGTGCGTTGGGCGTTGCGATGGCTTTGGGTGTCACCGCAACCTTTGCGGCCGATTGGTACGCGAAGGACAATTTGCAACCCGGTCACGACCCGAGCATGGTGCGCTACGAGGACGGCTACGCCCTTATGAGCACGAACAACAATTTGCTACTGTGGACATCGGAAGATGCCTACACTTGGCGCGACCACAGGGCGACCGTGAGTGGGGTTCCGCAGTGGGCCTACACCTATGCGCCCAAGACCGAGGGCATCTGGGCTCCGGACATTTTCTACATGAACGGAGAGTACCGCGTTTACTACTGCGTGTCGGAATTCGGCGTGCGCAATTCGGCTATCGGCTATCAATCGACGACATCGATTATGCCGGGCTCAACGGGCTACGGCTGGAAGGACCACGGCCACGTTTTTCACACCAAAGAAGGAACGGATAAGTACAACGCGATTGACGCCGACGTGGTGCGTGACACCGAGGGCAATTACTGGATGGCTTTCGGTTCGTTCGGACTCGGCATTCAGCTGATTAAGTTAGATGCAACGACAGGCTACCAGGCGAGCGACGACAAGACGGTCTACAACATTGCGCGCCGTACGAGTAAGGCTAGCGGTGGAGCCGAAGAAGGCCCGAGCCTGATTGAGCATAATGGACAGTATTTCTTGTTTACCGCATGGGACAAGTGCTGCCAGCAGGGCGCAAACATCGAGCAGACAACGTACAAGACGGCTTACGGCCGTGCAGACAAAGTAACCGGACCGTACAAGGACCGTGCGGGTTACGATATGGCTAATGGTGGCGGCACAATCCTTATGGAACGCTATGGACGTTATGTGGGGCCGGGTGGCGGCGAAGCCTTCCAGGACCTGAACCGAGTTCGTTTTGTACATCATTATTACGATAACGCAGGCGACAAGTTCAACCATATTCATATTCGTGATGTCGTCTTTACCGAGGATAACTGGGCTGAGATGGGACAGCCCTTCCTCGGGCGTTATTTGAGTGCCGAAGTCGAGCATGGCGTGCTGACCCGCGCTGTGTCGGGCGATCTCGTGATTTCTTCGAGCAGTACCGCCTCGAACGGGGAATACCTCGCTTACGTGAATACCGAGGGCTCCAAGATTCGCCTGCCGATGAACATTATGCAGGCGGGCGATTACCTGCTGCGTTACCGCTACGCGAACGGTGGCGATGCGGTCGCGACGCACAAGGTGACAGTGAATGGCAAGTCGCAGACGGTGACGCTTCCGCCGACGGGTTCCTGGGGCACTTTCCCCGAAAAGTCCGTGGTGATGGTGCCTGCGAAACTCAAGCGCGGCGGCAACTTCATAGAACTGGAACCTTCGCCTAACGGTAATTTTGCGGAACTGGACCGCATCGACTTCTTGCGCATTATCCGCGATACGATTCCGGTGAACGGCTTTGACAACGGCATCCGCGTGCGTCTCACGAAGGACGACGAGTTCGCCATCAAGGACGGCGGTTACGCGATTTTCGAGAACGTGGTGCTGGATTCGCTCAAGGATATCGGCAATGTTTTCCTT